>JAMCYN010000063.1 GCA_023474015.1 Armatimonadota bacterium | reverse complement strand
CCCATCCAAGCTCATAGAAATCGTCGCAAAACATTCCGCAACTTGGGGTGACAACCTAGACCTGATGCTTCAAAAGCTCAAAGCCATCGAAGAACCACCTTAGGCGCCCCTACAAACGATGCTCCTGAGGAGAACATCGCCTATCTTGAATCACTCAACGCGGCGGTTCAAAAGCAGCTGGACGTAGGGACAGTTCCCGGCTCGCAGCTTATAAAGACCGAGGTAGAGCTTGCCAGAGCACGACAGGAACTGGCACAAGCGCGGTTGGAACTTTCGCTGGCAAAGGCGTCCGTTAACGCACTGCTGAACCGTCCCAAGGATACTGATTTCGCCGCGACCGATCCGCTCATGTTTTCCGATGTGACTCTTGACAGGAACGCTCTCCTTGTCTCGGCTTTGACCCGCAGACCTGAAGTGTCAACGGCAACGGCCCAGGTCGCGGCAGCCCGCAGCGAAATCCGAGCCGCTAAGCTTCGACGTGTGCCCGACCTCGCGCTTCAAGCAAGGAAAGAGGAGTTTGCCCCGGGAGGCAACGGAGGTGTAGCGCTGGCTGTGTTGCTTCCGGTGTTGGACTGGGGTTCGATCAAGTCGGATGTGAGGCGGGCGGAGTCTGCCTCACGGAGTCAGGAAAAGCAGCTTGAAGCGGTAAAGAACTCCGTCTCGCTTGATGTCGAGCAGGCTATACAACTCGTGAATACGTCGTCGCAAGTGGTGCGGGAATACCAGGGCGGGATTCTTGAGAAGTCGGAAGAACTCGCGGATATGGCTCGGACCGGTTATGAGAAGGGCGCAACAGGTTACCTGGAGGTGCTTGAGGCTCAGCGGACCCTACGGAGTACCAGAACCGCATACTATTCGGCGCTTGCCAATCATGCAAAGTCCAAAGCCCAGCTTGAATGGGCCACCGGCTGCGCAATATCGGGCGTCGGCTCAACGGAGGTGAGTAAATGAAAGCAAAGATGGCTGTGCTTATGATAATAGCTGTCCTGGCCTCGGCCGGGATTACATATACGCTGATGAAAGGCAAGTTCGCCGGCGAGCATATCGAGGCCGGACACAGCGATGCGGACGATCATGCAAGCGAGGGCGTCAAGATATCCGGCATTCAGTTTGCCAAGGCTACAGTCGGAACAGGGTGGGATACACTCACGGTTACCGGCAAAGTAACGGTTCCGTCAGACAGGCTCGTCAAGATCAGCCCGAGGATTGAAGGCAAGATCGTTGCCGCTCACGGCACGGTAGGCGATGCTGTTAGTCGCGGACAGGTTCTGGCGGTGATCTCCAGCGTTGAACTTGCCGAGGCTCGCGCCCAGTATCGCAAGGCGCTGGCGACACTCTCCGCCGCGCAAAAAAACCTCCAGCGCGAGATGGAGATTGCCAGGTTGGGCGCCGTCAGCGTCAGACCGGTGGAAGAGGCTCGCGCCGAAAGCCTGTCCGCTCAAGGAGAGCTTGCGGATGCAAAGAGCGAGCTATCGCAGGCGAAGAGTGAGCTTACTCAAGCAGAGAGCGAGTTCACGCAGTGCAAGACAAGGCTTCGGAGAGCAAGAGAGCTCTATGCCGGCAAGATTGTGTCAAAGCAGGACTTAGAAACTGCCGAGGCGGAGTTGAAGCGCGATTCAGCGGCGATTGACGCGGCAAAATCGAAGGTCAGTCAAGCCGAGGCGCGAATCCAGAAATCCAACGCGAGGACTGAGATCGCAAAGCAATATCTCTCAAGAGAAGAGAAGGTCTACAAGGGTAGGATCTTGGACATGCGCTCAGTCCAGTCGGCGAAGTCTGAAGTAGCAAGCGCGCAAGTCGAGGTACAAGCCGCCGCCGACAGAATCAAGGTCCTCGGGGCAAATCCCGGCGGTTCTGGAGAGACCATTGCGATAGTGTCGCCGATCACCGGACGCATCATCTCGCGAAACACAAACATTGGACAGATGGCTTCGCCCGCGGACGCGATTTTCACAGTCGCCAATCAGTTGCAAGTCTGGATAGAGGCGGATGTCTACGAGAAGGACCTCGCAAGGATTCGCAAGGGTCAGAATGCAGAAATACGTGTCGATGCCTATCCCAACAGAGTATTCAGCGGCAGGATTGATGCAGTGAGCGACATTCTTAGCCCCGAGTCGCGGACGGCCAAAGTCCGGTGCGTGGTGGCCAACTCCAGCGGCCTTCTCCGAGGGGAGATGTTCGCCAGGATATCACTTGTCACCGGCAGTCGCGGGAACTGCGTGCTTATTCCCAAACAAGCTATTCTCGACGATGCCGGAAAGAAGATCGTTTTCACTCCGTGCATGGACTGCAAGGAAGACATCGCCGCCGGCAAGAGCGTTTGCGGCAACTATGACAAGCTGGTCGTCACTACCGGCCCAGTCCACGGGGACAAAGTGGAGGTTCTGAGTGGACTGAAGCCCGGAACCGAGGTCGTTACTGTTGGCGCTTACCAACTCAAGACTGCCCTAGGCTCCGGGAAGCTTGAAGCCGGATGCGCGGACGATTAGGAGGACGATATGGAAACAAGTCACGGAAGTCTCATAGACAGGATAATCCACTCGTCCTTCAAACAGAAGGCGATAGTCGTCATGCTGGTCGGCCTTGCGCTTGTATTCGGTATTTCGGCCTACCAGCAGATGCCGAGGAACGTCTATCCCGACATCACGATTCCTGTCTTTACGGTAGTAACTGAGAACGAAGCGATGGCCCCGGAAGAGATCGAAATGATGATCACACGGCCAATGGAGGCCGCAATGAATGGGCTTCCTGGTGTTCGGCGAATCCGGTCTCAGACTACGCAGGGCCTATCCACGGTCGTCGTTGAGTTCGACATAGAGACCGAGTTCTGGCGGGCAAGGCAGTTTGTAACAGAGCGGATGTCTCAAGTTGCGGCACAGCTTCCTCCAGGAACAGAGCCTGCAACCTTGAGCAGCGCAACCACTCGTCTGGCAGAAGTCTACGAGCTTGCGATTGAAGGTGATGCTTCGACGGAGCTCAGCATGACGCCGGTCGAACTGCGCGAGATCGCCGAGTGGCAAGTGCGCTACAATCTGCTGACTGTCCCGGGCGTCGCTGAAGTGCTCAACATGGGCGGACGGATGCGCCAGTATCGGGTAACAATCGACCCGAACAAGCTCCGATCATACCACGTGAAACTTGCCGATGTCGAGGAAGCGGTCAAGAGCGGAAACGAGAACGCGGCAGGCGGATTCATCAGCACTGGCCCTACCGAATATACCGTACGTGGAATCGGGCGCTTCAACTCACTCGACGACATAAAGGACACTGTAGTGGCGGAACGCAGCGGGATCCCGCTTTTCCTACGTGATGTTGCTGATGTCCAGGAAAGCACGGCCATACGTCGAGGAATAGCCAGCAAGAACGGTAAGGAGACTGTGGTAGCCCTTGTCATCAAGCAGCCGAACGCTGACACGGTCAAGGTCGTCGAAGGCATTGAGAAGGCCATCCAGGACATGCGGACGACTCTGCCCAAGGGCGTGCGCCTTGTCCCTTACTATGACCAAACGCATCTGATTCAACACTCCCTGTCAAGCGTCACACGAGCCATCCTCGTTGGAGCAGTGCTCGTGATCATCGTGCTCCTTGTGTTCCTGGGACACTTGCGAAGCACGCTTATTGTCGCTGCGTCACTGCCGCTTTCGGTGATGATTGCCGGAATCCTCATGCGCCAGATGGGAATCGGCCTCAACACCATGACGCTCGGCGGTCTCGCCATTGCGGTCGGTATCATGGTCGATGCCTCAATCATCATGGTCGAGAACATCTATCACCGCTTCCATAAGAGCCGTGGAAACCTCAATGACCCAGAGGTGAAGGAGCATGTGGCTCACAAAGCAGCTACGGAGGTAGGACGTCCGATTGCCTTCGCCACCCTTATTATAGTCGCCGTGTTCCTGCCGCTCTTCCTGATGGGCGGAATCGAGGGGCTTCTCTTTAGGCCGCTCGCGATTACTGTGGCCGCCGCTATGCTTGTAGCGCTTGTGTTGTCACTGACCATTACTCCGGTTCTCGCGACTCGCTTCCTGCATCCGAAAGACGGCGATGACGCTGAAGGCGAGGTGAAGTTCGTAACCTGGATAAAGCGGGGCTATGTGCCCGCTCTGGAATATGCGCTTCATCATCGTTGGGCGGTTATCGGAATCGCTTTCGGCTTGTTGATTCCGACGGCATTTGGTCTGATGGCTGTCGGGAAGGACTTCATGCCGAAGTTGGACGAAGGCTCCTGGGTCATATCAACGATCACGCCGGCGGAGACCTCGCTTGAGGAAAACAACCGCATTACAGGCCAGATCGAGGAGATACTGACAAAGAACCCCAACATATCGGAGGCCATAAGGCGGAACGGCCGTTCTGAAAGGGCTATCGGCTGCGTGCTTCCGGTGAACTCGGGAGAGATTATCGTCAACCTCAAACCGAGGAACCAGCTTACAAAATCGACCGAGGAGATACTCGCCGAAGTCCGAGAGCAGGTGGAACACATTCCGGGGGTAGCGGCTGCTTTCACTCAGCCGCTTCAGCTCAAGATAGACGAGAGTCTGGAAGGCACTCCCGCCCCGCTGCAGGTGAAGCTCTTCGGCCCCGACATTCAGGTGCTCGCTCAGAAGGGCAAGCAAATCGAGGAGATCATGCGCGGGACGCCTGGGGTGGAGGACGTAAAGATGGACCAGGCCGCCGGAATTCCTCAACTTCAGATCCAGATCGACCGGCAGGCAGCGGCCCGCTATGGTGTGTCCGTGGGACGGATATCCGAGATAGTGCGGCTTGCGGTCGGTGGCGAGGAGCTTACGCAAGTCTGGAAGAACCAGCGCAGCTATGGGGTGTTCGTAAGGTTCCCGGACGCTATGCGTGGTGATCCGGAGTCAATCGCGAACCTCATGGTGGATACGCCTTCTGGTTTCCAGGTGCCGCTATCGCAAGTGGCCCGTGTGACCCTATCGGAGGGGCCGAACGTCATCTGGCGCGAAGCGATGAGCCGCCGGTTCAGCATCGACGCAAGCATACAGGGACGCGACCTGGGAAGCGTCGTGTCCGACATCAAGAAGGGACTGCAAAACGTGAAGCTGCCTCAGGACTACTTCGTTGTGTTCGGTGGTCAGTTTCAGAACCAGCAGCGCGCGATGAAATCGCTGTTGCTCGCGACCGCGATTGCTTTGACCGTGGTCTTCATGCTCCTATTCGTTGCCCTAAGGTCTGCGTCGCACGCAGGCATAATCCTGGCGACCGTGCCCAGCGCGTTCATTGGCGGTGTAGCGTCACTGCTCATTACCGGAGAGAGTCTCAACGTTTCCTCGGCGGTAGGATTCATCGCGCTATTCGGCATAGCCGTTCAAAACAGCCTGGTGCTTCTTACCCAGACCAGCGACTTCATCGCCGAAGGGCATACCAAGGAACAAGCGATCCGGCTGGCAAGTGTTCAGAGGCTCAGACCCAAACTGATGACTGCGTCATGCGCCGCTCTCGGGCTTCTGCCGATCTTGCTCAGCGGCGGCGTTGGTGCTGAGATAGAAAAGCCCCTAGCTATCGTCATGGTGGGTGGACTCGTTACATCCACACTGTTTACACTGCTCGTGCTGCCCGCTGTGTATCTGGCGATCGAACAGGCTGGGACCCATGCCAGAATGCGATGGGACTGCCTGGCCGGGAAGCGTGTCATGCTGAGTGAAGCGAAGCATCTGCTTTGAACCGGAGCCTGCTACTACCACGCAGCCTTCAGTGCACAGCAGATTCTTCGTCGTTCCTCCTCAGAATGACAAGGCGGTACGAACGACTGGTCCCAATAGGAATGATTTTTACCGGAGTTCAGGCTGAATGACTACAGTTAGTCAGCTCCTGATCACTTTCAGCAGCTCCGCGACTTTCTCGTCCATCAGCTCCCGGCTCTTCGCCTCGAGGTTGAGCCGGATCAGGGGCTCGGTGTTGGAGGGGCGGACGTTGAACCACCAGTCGTCAAACTCGGCCTTGTAGCCGTCGATTTCGGTTACGCGCTTGGCCTTGGGGCCGTATTCGGCCTTGAGCCGCGCGAGGACAGCCGGGATGTCGTGGACCTCGGAGTTGATCTCGCCGCTGTGGAAGTACTTACGCAGCGGAGCGACCACCTCGGACAAGGGCTTGTTTTCGTCAAGCAGGAGTTTGAGCATATTGAGCATCGCCAGGTCGCCGTTATCGGTGGTGTAGAAGTTGCTGAAGTAGTAATGGCTCGAAAGCTCCCCGGCGAAGTAGCCGCCCTCCTCGCGCATCTGTCTCTTGATCAGGCCGTGGCCGACCCGGCACTCGACAGCCTCACCGCCGGCCTTCTCGATCTCCTCGGGAACGACCCAGCTCGAGCGCAGATCGTAGAGAATCCGCGCGCCGGGCTTGGCCTTGAGCATCTCGCGGGCGATGAGCGCGGTCACGAAGTCGCCGGAGATGATCTCGCCCTTCTCGTCCACGAACGCCACCCGATCGCCATCGCCGTCGAACGCGATCCCGATGTCGGCGCGCTCGTCGACCACCCGGTCGCGCAGGGCGAGCAGGGTTTCGGTCTTGAGAGGGTTGGCCTCGTGGTTCGGGAAGCTGCCGTCGAGCCGCCAGTAGAGCCTGGTGGGCGTGTTGCCGACCTTCTTGAAAATCTCGGGGAGTATGTAGCCACCCATGCCATTCGCGCAGTCGACGACGGCCTTGATATTTCCGAAGCTGTGGATACCCGCCGTGTTGAGAACCGCCTCGGCGTAGGCATCGAGCACATATTCCTCGGGGTGCAGCGTACCCGGCTTCTCGGGGTCGGGGAACTCGCCCTGACAGGCCGTTTTCCAAAGATCATCGTTATCGACAATCGCGATGCTCGGGATCGCGCCGGGACCAGTCATCTTGTAGCCGTTATACTCGGCCGGGTTGTGGGACGCCGTGCACATCACGCCCGCATCGCCGTTCAGATGATTCACAGCGAAATAATACATCGGCGTGGATGTGAGCCCGATGGGTACGACGTCCGCGCCCTGGTCGAGCAACCCGCGAATGGTCGCCTTTTCAAACGTCGCCGCCGACTCGCGCATGTCATGGCCAACGACTACCCGCTTGCACTTCAGAGCGACGACAAACGCCCGTGCTATGCGGTAGGCATCGTCATCGTCCATCTCCTGGGGATAGAGACCCCTTATGTCATATGCCTTGAATATCGACTTCCTTACGTCTTTCATTCCTAGATGCATCAATGATCCTCCTGAAGCAATTGATTTTGGATTTTAGATTTAGGATTTTGGATTGGGGAAGGGATGGCCTGACGCCCACGGTCCCTTCAATCCAAAATCCAAAATCCGCAATTCTCTACTTGTGTTGTCGTCTGAGCCATTCGTCCCAGTGTGTCGCGGAGGCCAACGCCACGGCCTCGTAGCGCATGTCGAACTTCAACGGCGGGGGCACGTAGACGCCCATTCCGTGCGAGTTCGACACGTCCGAACTGTGAGTCTCCGCCACTATCGCGCCGGACAGGGCCGCGCTCAGTTCGGTGTAGATGCCGGTCGCGGGTGAGCCGACGGCGGACGCGCAGCGGTTGGCGTAGTCCAGCAGATCGAGGCTGTAGTGCTCCGCGCCGCTGGCGACCGTCGAGACATCAAGTGCGCCTGTCCTCGCGGACATTAAGGCATCCGCGTGCGATGGAGCTTGCGCGATCAGCACATCGGCCAGCCGACTGGCGGCATCGGCGACGGGTGCGATCTTGCTGAGGTCTACCGCCGTCTGGGTTATACCCTGGTAAGGGGGTGGATACGCGCGGGCGTATTCACCGACCACCGCCCTGCAAAAGTCCTCGGGGCTGGTCGCCGGGCCAATGCTACGGAGGAGCGCGGAATAGTTATAGCCGGGAGACGGCTCCGGCGTGGGCGAGCCGACCATATACCGCGCCGAGTCCCTCATCTCGTAGGCTACCTCCAACTCCTGCATCAGGCAGGCGTCGAACGCGACCACGTCCATGCGCACGTTTGCGAGCGCCTTGGGGATGTCCATAATGTCGATCCCGCCGGAGTCAGTGTCGTCGGTGGCGATGTACTCAACTTTGACGCCCAAATTGAGCGACCGCACAATCCAGCCGTTACCGTGGTCCCAGATTATCAGGCAGTAGTGGTCCGCGGGGAACTGTTGAGTCCCCCACTCCACGAAGTCCCTGAGCGTGGTCCAGTCGCCCATGTTCTTCTCGCCGAGCGGCTGATCGTCCAGCCGGACCGAGTGCATAACGTTCGTGTCGGAGTCACTGGTGATGAGGTACCTACGTGTATCTGCCCAGTCGCCGTTGCTCTGATCGAAGCCGGGGATACGGTCCACCTGCACGATTACCCGAACGCCCTTCGTGGACCCGGCGACCTCCATCTGGTTGAAGTTCGTGATGGCGGCGGTTTCGAGGTCATTGTCGGCGTCGAGGTAGACGAGCACGGTCCATGCGCCGTGCTGTTGGGCCTCCTCACGGGTGCTGATCGGGTCCGATAGCGGAGGAGACAGAGATGTAGAGGATGATGAACCACCGCCCCCGCCGCCACATCCGCCGATCACGACGGCCAGCAGCGGAAGCGTCATCAGGGCACAAACCAATCGACAATTCACGCGCATTTACCTCTACAATTATTGTGGCAGGTTTTCGCGGAAAAGCAAGAGGGGGGAACAGGGAATAGGGAACAGGTAACAGTGGGGAAGGGAGGAGTAGGCACGTGTCCCTTCCCTCTGTTCCCTATTCCCTGTTCCCTATTCCCTAATCAAGCGTTCTTAAGGACGACAGATTCGATGATGTTCGCGGCGTCCTCGCACTTGTCGATGGCTGTCTCGAGGTGCTCATAGATCTCTTTCCACTTGATCACCTCGATTGGGTTCTTCTCGTTGCGGAAGAGCCCGGCGATGGCGTTGCGGCTGACTTTGTCTCCCTCGTTCTCTAGACGGTTGACCTCGATCCAGAGCGCCTTCATGTTCTTTACGTCCTTGAGGTTTTCCATGTTCTTGGTGAGAGCCTCGGTCTCCTCGGCGGCTCGGACGATAATGTTCGAGAGCAGCCGTGCATCATCCGTGATCTCATTGACGCCGTAGAGATGCAGGCGCTGCGCGGTGGCGTTGATGTAGTCCAGGATGTCGTCGAGCGCCGAGGCAAGCGCGTGAATGTCCTCGCGGTCCATCGGGGTGATGAACGTGGTATTGAGCTTCTCGATGATCTTGTGGGTAATCTCATCGCCATGGCTCTCGGCCTTGTCGATCATCATGCGCTTCTGGTCGACGTTCGAGTAATCGTCCAACAGATCCTTAAGGAGCTTCGCCCCCTCGACCACATTGCCGGCCTGCGCGTTGAACAGGCTAAAGAACGCTTCTTCTCTTGGTATCAGTCTCAGGCCCATTACCGGCCTCCATTTCGTTTGATAAGTCTAAGCGCACACGTGAATCAGGAAATACACCCCGCTGGCAATGAGCGCGGACAGCGGCATTGTCAGCACCCACGCCCAGACGATTCTGCCGGCCACGCCCCATTTTACGGCGGAGAGCCTGTGAGTCGCCCCTACGCCGACTATTGCGCCTGTAATAGTGTGCGTGGTGCTTACCGGGATACCGGCCATTGACGCGCCGATGATTGTAATAGCGCCCGCCGTCTCCGCGCAGAACCCGCCGACCGGTTTGAGTTTGGTGATTCCCAAACCCATCGTTTTGACAATGCGCCAGCCGCCGGAGAGCGTGCCGAGCGCTATGGCCGCGTGGCAGATCAGGATAACCGGGTAAGCGACCTCGAACTTCCCGCCTGGGGGCAGGTTGTTGTGGTAGCTGTAGAGCAAGATGGTGATTATGCCCATGGTCTTCTGCGCGTCGTTGGTCCCATGTCCCAAACTGTAGGCCGCCGCTGATATCAACTGGAGCCGCCGGAACCAGCCATCTACTTTGTTCGGCGTGGCACGACGGAACAGCCGGTACACGATCACCATTATCGCAAAGCCCAACACCATTCCTATGAGGGGCGAGAGAACGATGTATCGCGCAACGGTATCGAATTTCTCCCAGTTCAACACACCCTGGATTGTTCCGGATTTCAACCACATAGCGGTCAGCGCGGAACCCGCAAACCCACCTATTAGCGCGTGCGATGAACTTGTTGGCAGCCCAAAATACCACGTAATGATATTCCAGAAGATGGCCCCGCTCAGACCCGCAAGCACGATGATCGGCGTCACCAGCTCAGGATTGACGATGCCGCTCCCGATAGTCTTCGCTACAGGCACTCCGAAGCAGAACGCGGCGATAAAGTTCCAGAACGCGGCCCAAAGTACCGCCCGGAACGGCGTAAGAACCTTGGTTGCCACGACGGTGGCGATGGAGTTGGCGGCGTCATGAAAGCCATTGAGGAAATCGAATATGAGCGCAACTACGATGATAATGACGATGAGAACCAGGGACATTGCGATCCTTTTTGCTGTCTAATCTGGGCTGAGGCGCGCAAGCGGGACATGCGACCGCGTACGCGGCGAGCTATCCCTCCGCCAACATATTCTACCTTGTACTGCAGCCCCGGGTCAAGCAGTTTGCAAGGTTGCTGTAAGGTTCCTTTAAACTATTTGGGATGGGCGAAGTTGGTGGCTTTTTCGGCCACGCGGACGGCCTCTATAGCGTCGTCGATAGTCACGCGCATATTGTGGGACGGATCATCTATCGCCTGCACGAAGTCGCTCATGATCGCGCGGATGTTGTCGGCGTAGACATCCAGCTTCGGCTCCTCCAGTTCCACTTCGGTGTTGACCTCGTATTCAACGTCGTACTGGAACTCCGACGAATGCGCCTTCTGTGGCTCTATCGGGTCGGCCACCACATCGGCGCCCTCCAGCAGGCTCTCAAGTTTCTCCATGCCCTCTTCGTTGGTCCAGCCCCAGATGCCCAGCTCCAGGGGTATCCATCCGCCCATGTCGATCTCGCCGAGGTCGAATGCGAAGTGGAACGACGTGGTCTCCAGCTCCCTTGGCCGCGAGAACGAATGCCAGAAGGTGCCGACCACATCGTTCTCATACTTCACCGCCGCGAATACCCTGTCCTCCACGCCCGGCTTGCGCTCGACGCCGAGCGACCACGTATCCGCCGCCTTCGCCCCGACCATCCAACTTGCCAGATCAAAAAAGTGTACGCCGTGCTCGAGCAAAATGCGGCCGCTGACCTCGGGCTTCCAGAACCAGTGGCCCTCTGGCACGGTGTCCTGCATGGCGTAGTTCCGCAGATCGACCCTGCGCAGCTTGCCGAAGATTTCCGATTCGACTATCTCGTGCAGCATCTCGACGAGGGGATTGTAACGCAGGACGAAGTCCACCGTGACCACGCGGTTGTTCTCCGCGGCGACGCGCTTGATGAGTTCCCCGTCCTCGGCCGTCAGCGCAAGCGGCTTCTCCACCAGCACGTGCTTGCCGGCCCGCAGAGCCCGTATCGCCAGTTCCTTGTGCGAGGACGGCGGAGTGGCGATGGAGACTATCTCCACATTCGGGTTCGCCAGGATATCATCGACATTGAGGCAGAAAGTCAGCCCCTCCGAAGGAGCGCGGGCCGGGTCGGAATCGCAAGCCGCCACCACGTGGACTTCATCCATCTCGTCCCACGCCTTGCGGATGAACTCTCCAAAACCGCCGTAACCGATAATGCCGATGCCCTTCTTGCCCTTAGCCATGCCGACAGACCTCCAAATTGCGTGCGCTACATTCCGTATACCCCGCGAGACTTCCATTTTCCTTCCCCCCCTTTCAATCTGCAATCTGCAATCATCAATCTGCAATTTCCTTGACCTTCCCTCCGTGATGTGGCAAAATGAGGGCTGTGGGATTTTGATGAAGAGGTTGCCCTAATATGTTTGAGCCACAAGTCGATTTTATTCGCGAGGCTGTCAAGGAGGACCTGCGGGAAGGACGGTTCGACCACGTGCACACGCGCTTCCCGCCCGAGCCGAATGCCTACCTGCACATCGGCCACGCGAAGGCTATCTGGATCGACTACGGCATCGCTCAAGACTTCAACGGCCTGTTCAACCTGCGGTTCGACGACACAAACCCTACCAAGGAAGAGCAGGAGTTTGTTGACGCCATTATCGAGGATGTACGCTGGGTCGGAGCCGACTGGGACGATCGGCTCTTCTTCGCCTCCGATTATTTCGAGCAGATGTACGAGTGGGCCATCGACCTCATAAAGAAGGGCAGCGCTTATGTCTGCGATCTGCCCGCCGAAGAGGTCAGCCAGACGCGCGGAACTCTGACCGAGCCGGGCGTCGACAGCCCCTATCGAAACCGCGGCGTGGAGGAGAACCTAGACATGTTCCAGCGGATGCGGGCGGGGGAGTTCCCGGACGGTTCACGCACGCTTCGCGCCAAGATCGATATGGCCTCGCCGAACATGAACCTACGCGATCCGGTAATGTATCGCATTCTGCACTCCGAACACCACCGCCAGGGCGACAAGTGGTGTATCTACCCAATGTATGACTGGGCGCACGGCCTGGAGGACTCCATCGAGGGAATCACTCATTCGCTGTGCTCACTCGAATACGAGAACCACCGGCCCTTGTACGATTGGTTCCTGGATGAACTGGGGATTTATCATCCGCGCCAGATAGAGTTCGCGCGATTAAACATGACGCATACGGTGATGAGCAAGCGCCGGTTCATCGAACTTGTCAACTGCGGTTATGTTCAGGGATATGATGACCCCCGTCTGCCGACGCTGGCTGGACTGCGTCGGCGCGGCTATACGCCCGAGGCTATCCGCGAGTTTTGCCGCAGGATCGGAGTCGCCAAGACCGACAGCGTGGTCGATGTGGCCGTGCTGGAGGACTGCGTGCGCGAAGATCTCAACAAGCGCGCGCAGCGAGTGATGGCCGTGATGAACCCTTTGAAAGTAGTCCTTGTCAACTACCCCGAGGACCAGGTGGAAGAGTTGGACGTCGTGAACAACCCGGAAGACCCCGACGCGGGCACGCGCAAGGTGCCGTTCGCGCGTGAGCTGTACATCGAACGCGACGACTTCCGCGAGGACCCGCCGCCGAAGTTCTTCAGGCTCGCTCCCGGCCGGGAGGTGCGGCTGCGCAACGCCTACTTTATCAAGTGCGAGGATGTGGTGAAGGACGACAGCGGCGAGATAGTGGAACTGCGCTGCACATACGATCCCGCCACACGGGGCGGCGACGCGCCCGACGGCCGAAAAGTAAAGGCCACCCTTCACTGGGTGGCGGCGCGGCAGGCAGTTCCGGCGGAGGCGCGGCTTTACGATCATCTCTTCGTAATATCCGACCCGGACGAAGTGGAAGAGGGCGAGGATTGGCTGTCCAATCTGAACCCGAATTCGCTTGAGGTGGCCACCTGCCATGTGGAACCGAGCGTCGTCGGCGCGGGATCCGGCACGCGTTACCAGTTCGAGCGGCAGGGCTATTTTTGCGTCGACATCGAAACGACCGCGGACAAGCTCGTCTTCAATCGCACGGTCACCCTGCGCGACACTTGGGCGAAGATCGAAAAGGCGATGAATGCTCCGTGCCCGACTGTCGATAAGGCTGTTGACAAGGCCGCGCGCTCGTGATAAGATAGGTGGTTAGTCAATTTTGGGGCATTGGGACTCTCAATGCCCCATTACTTACGATTGCTGATTGACTTGTAGACGTTGGGCCGGATTTGCATCCTGAGCTTGTCGAAGGACAGGCCCTCCCATCAATCCGCAATCCGCAATCCAAAATCCGCAATGATTTGCTTTGGGGGTTCGAAGTGTACGCCATAATCAAAGCTGGTGGCAAGCAATATAGGGTGGCGCCAAGCGATGTGATCGCCATCAACAGGCTTGCGGCATCCGAGGGCGACGAGATCGTCATTAACGAAGTTTTGCTTGTCTCCGATGACAAAGGAATCAACATCGGCGCCCCATACGTTGCCGGGGCCGCGGTCCTGGGCAAGGTCGTAAGGCATTACAGAGGCCGCAAGATACGCGGGTTCCATTACAAACCCAAGAAAGACGAGCGGAAGCACTACGGGCACAGGCAGGAGCTGACGTCCGTGGCGATTAGCGAAATAAAGACTTCGTAAACGGTGTTTCGGGAATTCATTCCCGAAACCGTAGATAGGTAGGTTCGTACAATGGCGCATAAAAAAGGTGTAGGTAGTACTAGAAACGGCAGGGACTCTAACCCCAAGCGTTTGGGCGTTAAGGAGTTCGCGGGCGAGTCGGTGAACGCGGGCAGCATTCTTGTCCGGCAGCGCGGCACGCCGCTCCACCCGGGTACCAACGTGGGCAGAGGCAAGGACGATACTCTTTACGCGCTGGTCGATGGGATAGTCAAGTTCGAGTCCGCGGGCGGTAGGAGACGGGTCAGCGTTTACCCGGCTACTGCTGCCTGAAACACGAGCAGAACGGTGTTTCGGGAATTTATTCCCGAAACGAACAGACGTCTTGGGGAAGACGAATCGCGTAACTGGGGTTCGTCTTCCCCTTTTGCTGTCAAAGTCAAGAGGCAACAAATGAACAGTCTTTCTCATGGGCTATCTGGAATCTCTCTACTCAGCAATGGTAAGACGCGAAGCATATCGGCGGAGAATCCGACAGGCGCGCCGGGAAAAGGCGGTATGGAGGTCCCGGACGCGGACAATGCAGCTAGCATGCTCGGGCAGGGATGGAAAGTGAGGCCGTGCATCACTCTTCCATCGAGTTCGAACACCGTGCTCGCCGAGATCGACGGGCCAGGGACAATAAAGCATATATGGATTACTTCGGACCCCAAAGCGTATCGCGACGTCATTCTCAGGATGTATTGGGACGATGAGGCCACGCCCTCGGTGGAAGTGCCGCTGGGAGACTTCTTCTGCAACGGCCACGCCTTAAGGTGCAAGGTCAATTCCATACCCATCGCGGTAAACCCGGAGGGGGGGTTCAACTCGTATTGGCCGATGCCTTTCCGGAATAAGGCAAGGATAGAGGTGGAGAACCAGGGTGACCAAGCCTTCGAAGACTTCTTCTATCAGATCAGCTATGAATTGGACGATGTGCCCGACAACGCGGCCTATTTCCACGCGCAGTGGAGGAGGTCCACAACGTCTCAGGACAAACCGGAGCACGTCATTCTCGACGGGGTGAAGGGCAAGGGGCACTACGTCGGCACATATCTAGCCTGGACGCAACTGGCAAACGGCTGGTGGGGCGAGGGGGAGATAAAGTTCTTCATCGACGGCGACGGGCAGTTCCCGACTATTTGCGGCACCGGCACTGAGGACTACTTCGGCGGGGCGTGGGGCTTTGGCGACACATACTCCACGGCTTTCCTGGGTTATCCGCTCCATAGGAAGGTCGAAGGAGAGGTGCCCAAGCACGGGTTGTATCGATGGCATATCCCCGACCCGATCAGGTTCGAGAGCAACCTCAAAGTAACCATCCAGGCGTTGGGCTGGTGGCCGAACGGCAAGTTCCAGCCACTTCAGGACGATATCGCGTCAGTCGCCTATTGGTATCAGACGGAGCCTCACGCCGAGTTCCCGAAGATGCTTCCGATGCACTTGAGGTGGCCGAAGTAGTAGCCGGCTTTCAAAATTGCGGTAAGTATGGTATACTCATTACAGACTTACGCAACACGGGAGGTCTGGAAGTATGAAGACCGAACTCAAGAGACAGAATTTCAACGTCACGCCCGAACAGGAGGCCGAGATCGCCTGGCTGCGTGAGGCGATCAACGCCCCGACGACCAAGGACGCCATCCTTTGGGCCGTGCGGGTGCTTTCGACGCTGGCCAGGGAGACGAAGCAAGGCAAGAGCATATACTTGGCGAATGAATCCGGCGAAAAGGAGCGACTAATGCTTCCTCAGATCGGAGCGCCTCTTCCCAGGGAGGACTGGAAGTATCTCATCCGGCGACCTAATACCTGGCGAAGGCAGCTTTTTGTTAAGGGTCGTAAGTTGCTCGCCTCCGACGTATGGTCGGACATGATCGCAAACAATATGACTAGGCAGGAAATAGCCGAGGACTGGGATCTCCCGCTCGAAGCAATTGACGAGTTAATTGCTTACTGCGAACAGAATCGTGCTCTGATCGCGATGGAAGCAGACGAGGAACGTCGGGGGTTGCCGGCAGAAGGAGCTGAGCTTGAGCCTGCTGCTTCTCGTTGATGAAGATTTGGAGTCGCGCCACCTGCTGAGGCTGTTGAAGTCCGCCAGGCATGACGTTCGGACGGCGACAGAAGAGGGGCTTGACGCCCGGCCTGACGCGTTGGTGCTTCAGCGGGCACAGGATTCGAATAGAGCGCTCCTGACTCGAAACGCGAAGCACTTCCGCGAGCTTCACGACAGCGGCGCTAAGCATTCAGGCATACTGGTTGTCTATCGTGAAAGAAACCCTAGTAAGAGCATGAGCCATGCCGACGTGCTGCGGGCGCTTTCGAACCTCCAACGAGCGGGCTTGGACTTGACGGGCCAGTTCGTATCCCTCAACTCATGGGCCCATAAGTAATGCAATTTGTAGACCAAGTAGACATCATAATTAAAGCCGGTGACGGCGGAAACGGCATCGTTGCCTATCGTAGGGAGAAGTTCACCCCGCGCGGCGGGCCTTCCGGCGGCGACGGCGGCAAGGGCGGCAGCGTCACAATTCAGGCCGATGCGAAGATCAACACGCTCGTCGATCTGCGTTATAAGAAACACTATAAGGCCGATCGCGGAGGCGATGGCGGCGGCAACGACAGACACGGCAAGGACGGCAAAGACCTCCTGCTGAAGGTCCCCGTAGGCACGTTGGTCTACAACCAGAACACCGGCCAGGTGCTCGCGGACCTGGTTGACGACGGCCAGCAATGTATCGCCTCGAAGGGCGGCGCGGGCGGCAGGGGTAACGCTTCATTTGCCACATCCACGCTCCAGACTCCGAAGTTCGCCGAAAAAGGTGAGCCTACCGAGGAGGTTCCGATACGGCTGGAGTTGAAGTTGTTGGCGGACGTCGGCATTGTCGGCTATCCGAGCGTCGGCAAGAGCACCTTGATATCGCGAATCTCTTCGGCCAGGCCCAAGATCGCCGATTATCCGTTCACCACGCTCGTGCCGAATCTGGGAGTGGTGCGGGTGGACGATACATCGTTCGTGGTCGCGGACATGCCTGGGCTGATCGAGGGCGCGCACGACGGCGCGGGGCTGGGGCACCAGTTTCTGAGGCACATCGAACGCACGCGCCTACTGGTGCATATTATCGACGTGTCCGGCTACAGCGGGCGCGACCCGATGCACGATTTCGACGCGATCAACGACGAGCTCAAGCTCCACAGCGAGCGCCTGGCGGGCTTGCCGCAACTTGTCGCATTGAATAAGACCGATACGCCCGAGGCCCCGGAAATTGTGAGCAGGCTCAAGCCCGACCTTGAACGGCGCGGCTTGGAGGTATTCGAAATCTCCGCGCTCACTGGTCAGGGCATCCAGGCGCTTCTATATAGAATTGCAGCCAGGCTGGAGGAACTGCCGAAGCAGGAGATTGAGCCCGAGAGTGAACTCGTTCGGTTCACGGTCGAGTCCGATGAGGGCGCTTGGGACATCGAGAAGAAGGGCGGGGCGTACGTGGTCACTGGCCGGCAGATCGAGATGATCGTGCTGCGTACCGATACGGGTAACGAATACGCCCTTCGCCGTATGCACAAGCAGTTGGACAAGAAGGGCGTCATCAAGCGTCTGCGAGATATGGGCGCGCAGCACGGCGATACCGTCAGGATAAAGGACCTGGAGTTCGAGTTTCACGATGAAGCTTTCGAGTGAGTCGCCCAAGAGAATAGTGGTCAAGATCGGCACCAGCAGCCTCGTGCGCGAGGAAGGCTCGCTCGACCGCGCCAAGATCGGCGGCACCGTCGGCCAGTTGGCTGATATCAAAAAGCGCGGCAAGGAAGTGATATTGGTGACCTCGGGGGCGATTCGCGCGGGTATGGAAAGTCTGGGCCTCACGGAACGCCCAAAGACGATCCCCGAACAGCAGGCCGCCGCCGCGATAGGCCAGAGCGTGCTGATGCGGACCTACACGGACCTCTTCGCCGAATACGGCATCGTCCTCGGTCAGGTCTTGCTGACACGCGACGACTTCCACCACCGCGTGCGCTACCTAAACGCTCGAAACACGCTGCACACACTCTTGCGATTCGGCTGCGTGCCGGTCGTCAACGAGAACGACACCGTCGCGACCGATGAGATCAAGTTCGGCGAAAATGACACCCTTTCGGCGCTCGTGGCAGCGTGCGCCGATGCTGATTTGCTGGTGAATCTCTCGGATGTGGATGGATTATTCGACGGTGATCCCCGTGTCAACGGCGGCTGCAAGCTGATTCCTGAAGTGAAGAAGATCACTCCCGAGATCGAGCGTCTCGCGGGGGGAGCCGGAGGCCCGTGCGGCAGCGGCGGCATGCGCAGCAAGATCGAGGCCGCTAAGATCGCCACCAACTCCGGCGTGCGAATGGTGATCGCGAACGCCTCCAGACCGAACGTGATAACGGATGTCGCCGCCGGAAAAGACGTCGGCACGCGGTTCCTAAGTACGGCTGTGGAGCTGAATCACAGAAAAAGATGGATTGCGTTCGGTAACCGCGTGAAGGGCGGTATCGTTATAAATGAGGGCGCGCGAAAGATGCTCGTCGAGCGCGGCAAGAGCCTGCTGTCGGCGGGTATTGTCGAATGCGAAGGCTCGTTCGAAGTCGGCGACCTCGTATCAGTCGTTGATGAGAACAAGCAGCAGATCGCCCGAGGGTTCACGAACTACGGCTCAACCGAATTGGCGTTAATTAAAGGGAAGCAGAGCGGCGAAATAGAAAGTATACTCGGTTACAAGGATTTCGACGAGGTGATTCATCGGGATAACCTGGTGCTGGGGGTTTGAATCGCTGAGACGCTGAAGGGGATGAAGCGCTGAATCCGTATGCGTACGCCCCGATTACAGGCATTCAGCGTCTCATCTGGTTCAGCGCTTCAGCGATTCAGAGGACAGCGAAATGAGCGAAGTAGAACAAATCTGCAAACAAGCCAAGTCAGCGGCAATCAAGCTGGCCACAATCGGCACAGCCGCTAAAGATAAGGCGTTGCTCGCGATGGCCGATGCCTTTGATGCCAACAAGCCCGCCGTATTCGAGGCCAATAAGAAGGACATCGAGGCCGCGCAGGCTGCCGGGATCAGCGGCGCGATGCTCAAGCGGTTGGAACTGACCGATAAGAAGATCGGCCAGATGGCCGAGGGCGTCCGGCAGATCGCCGCGCTGCGGGACCCTGTCGGCGAGACCATCGAGGGCTACATTCGCCCCAACGGCATGGAGGTGCGCAAGGTCCGCGTGCCTATTGGGGTTATCGGAATCATATACGAATCGCGCCCGAATGTGACCGCCGACGCTGCCGCTTTGTGCCTCAAGGCCGGTAATGCCGTGATCCTGCGGGGCGGCTCCGAAGCGATCAACTCCAACTTGGCCATCGCTAAGCTCATAAACGACGCCATCACGCCCTTAGGCATTCCCGAGGGCGCGATTCAAATCATAGAGACCACCGACCGCGCCGCCGCGATGGAGCTTATGAAGATGAAGGCCTACATCGACTGCCTCATTCCCAGGGGCGGCAAGGGGCTGATTCAGACGGTGGTTGAGAACTCGACTATTCCTGTTATCGAGCACCTGGACGGCAACTGCCACACCTACATCGACGGCGCGGCGAAGTTCGATATGGCGGGCGACATCGCCTTTAACGCCAAGGTCCAGAACCCGGGCGTGTGTAATGCCACTGAAACTCTGCTTGTGAGCGAACAAATCGCCCGCGAGTTTCTTCCTATTATTAGTAAGCGCCTGCTCGATGCCGGGGTTGAGCTTCGCGGCTGCGAGAAATCGCGCGCCATCGTGCCCTGCATGAAGACGGCCACCGAGGAGGACTGGGAGACTGAATATCTCGATTTGATCCTCGCGGTGAAGGTCGTCTCGGGGCTGGATGAGGCCATTGAGCATATCAATAAATACGGCAGTCGGCACTCGGACTCGATTGTGACGGAAGACTACTCCGCCGCGCGCCGTTTCACGAACGAGGTGGACTCGGCGTGCGTGTTCGTGAACGTCTCCACCCGATTCTCCGACGGCTATGAGTTCGGCAAGGGAGCCGAAATGGGAATCAGTACACAAAAGCTCCACGCCCGCGGCCCGATGGGCATCGAAGAGATCACGACGTATAAGTACGTGGTGACTGGGGATGGGCAGCTTAGAGGATAGGCAACGGAAGGGAAATGAAGAATGCAGATTGCAGAATGCAGAATGAAGGGACCTCTCAATCATAGGTTATTCTGCATTCTGCATTCATCATTCTGCATTATCCCTTCCCCTTTCGCGCTTTCGCCCCTTCGCGTTTTCGCGATAAAAAAGAGGTAGCTAAACTGCGCAAAATCGGCATAATGGGCGGGACGTTCGACCCGATCCACTACGGACATTTGATTCTGGCCGAGCAGGCTTGGGAGCAGCTTGGGCTGGAGACGGTGCTGTTTGTCACTGCCGCCGACCCGCCACACAAGGTGTCCGGGGAAGTGTCCGACGCGGCGGACCGGCACGAGATGGCCCGCCTTGCCGTATCCGGCAACGACCATTTTGCGTTATCTAGTTTAGAAATAGAGCGCCCGGGGCCGTCGTATACAGTCGATACTTTGGGACAGATCAAGGGGCTCTATGGCGAAGATACTTGCGTCTATCTACTGATAGGGGCCGATGAAGCGGCAGACTTTATGCGCTGGTGCAAGCCTCGCGAGATATTGAAACTTGCGACCGTTGTGGTGGCGAACCGTCCGGGGCTGGAAGTCGCCGAAGCTCTCAGGGCGTTGCCGGACGACGTTACATCTAGTATCATGAGGCTGGAGATGCCCGGTGTGGACATATCTTCCACCGATCTTAGAGCGCGGGTTCGCCGAGGCGCGTCGATGAGGTATTTAGTGCCGGAAGCGGTGGAGAGGTATATAATGGAGAAAGGATTATACAGGGGGTAGGGATGCGAGGCACATCCTGGTTAGTTGTAGCGCTGGTAATTATAATCGGCTCGGTGGTTGGAGTCGCCGGCGGGACGTTTCTGGCGGTGATACTGCCGTCGATGCGGGCGACCGGCACGGGTCTGACGGATATGTTCGGCGGTCCGTTTGCCCACGATGGGCGCTACGTCCGCATACTGCTGATCGGCGAGGACGATACCTCCAAGATGCGCAAGAACGGCCACGGGCTTTCGGACACGCTCGTCGTACTCGGAATCGACACCGACACCAAGGAAGTCCGCGCGATCTCCATCCCTCGGGATACCAAGGTGGAGATCCCCGGATCGGGCACTCACAAGGTTAATGCCGCGAACGCCATCGGCGGCCCCGAAACGGCGAAAACAGTTCTGGAGAGTCTACTCGGAGTCCCGATCAACTACTATATAGCGACTACCACCTCCGGACTGCGGGGCCTCGTGGACATGCTTGGCGGGGTATACATCAAGATCGACGAAAACATGCGCTACACCGACCGCCATGCCAAGCTTTACATCAACCTCAGGGCCAGCCCCGAGAAGCAGCTTCTGGATGGGAAAAAGGCGGAGGGTTATGTCCGGTTCAGGCATGATCGGGTTGGTGACAGCGGGTTCCTCTATCGTGACGGCAAGAAGATTCCGGCGGGCCGTACAGTCCGCCAGCAGTTGTTCATGCGGGCGCTCGTGAACCGCATCGGCGCGCTGCCTACCAAGCGCGAGCGGGCGGATGTACTGCGCCGGGCTTATGAGAAGAAATATATCGTCAGCAATCTGCGTATGAATGATTGGGACGGCCTCGCGGACTTCCTCAAGGATATCAAGCCCGAGAAGATGGTGATGGACGTCCTGCCGGGCGGGCCGGGCAATATACACGGCGCGAGCTACTGGCTTGTGGACGATGCCGAGAAGGTGGCCGTGGTGAACAGAAACCTGCTGTTCCAGGGGATGCCCGAGGAAGAGATGCCCAAGATCGAGGTCTTGAACGGCTCGGGGATCTCCGGCGCCGCGCGCAGGGTGGCTGAGCGGCTTACCAAGGCAGGTTTTGAGGTTACGAAGACCGACAACGCGCCGAGTTCGGACTACAGCGAGTGCTACATTATCACTCGCAAGGGCAAGACCCCGGCCGTCGAGCGCATTGCCCAGTTGCTGAATTGCCACGACATTCGTGAGGAAACCGCCGTCACCGGCAGCCCGGACGTGACGGTGGTCGTCGGGCGAAGTTATAGCGCACAGCTTTAAGACTCAGGAGTTATTGATCATCGAAACACAAGACAAACTGGACCTAATCCGAAAAATACTTGACGAGAAGAAAGCCGTCGACATCGAGGTGATCGATGTCAGCGGGCGCACTCTTCTCGCAGATTACTTTGTTATCTGCGGCGGGACCTCCAACACGCACATCAAGGCCATTGCGGACGGTCTGTTGGTGGACGGCAAGCAGGCCGGTCTGCGCAAGGACCACGCCGAGGGCTATTCCCAGGCGAAGTGGGTGCTGGTGGACTACGGCGACATAGTAGTGCACATATTCGCCGCCGAGGAGCGCGAGTTCTACGATATAGAATCCCTCTGGAAACAGACCGTGGTCAGGCTGGAGATCGCCTCAACCGAACAATGAACCCTCAGGACCTTGACGACGTAAGAAAGCAGGCCGAGTTCGACCGTTTCATAAGCGCCGCCCGTGTGGAGCGTATGCGCGGGGACTACATGCGCGCGGCCGCTTCGGTCCAGCAGGCGCTCAAGATACGGCCCGAGGATGCCGAAGCGCGCGAGTTCGCCGCCGATGTGCTCGCCGCTCTGGGCCAACTGGAGAAGGCCGCCGAGGTCTACAAGAAGCTCTTCCATGAGGACGCCTCCCGCGCATCCGCCGAGGAGAAATACGCGAAGGTCACTCTGCGGATTGCCGAGGGTAAGCGCCAGCAGGAGCTTCTGCTGCACTTGGCCGACCAGCCCGCCAAGTTCGCGCCTCCGCCCCGAAGTCCATTCATCGCCGCGGTGCTCTCCGCCGCCCCCGGCTTCGGGCAGATATACTGCGGCCAATTCACCAGGGGTGCGATAATCTTCGTTGTGAGTATGATCTCGTGGTTTTTCTTCAGCCTCTGCGCCCCGAGCATAAGCGACCTCAAGAACATCTCTCCGATGGCAGTCATCTTCGCCTCCGTCGCCGTCTCGCTGCAAGTCTACGCTTTGGTCGACGCGACGGTCCTGGCGAACAAACTGAGTGACAAAGCTAAAAGCCAAACCGAACCCCGGGCTTGACCTGTAGGCTCTAACCGCGAGGGTGCTCACGGAGAATGGGACAACTCGCATAACCCTATTTCCGCATAACTTCATGCAAGTTGGCATAAAACAAGGTATAATGCGTACAAACAAACGACAGCGGATACGAACGCTGAGCCCGATTGCCATCGGGACACAGGTGGCGTTCCAGGTAAGCGGCGTGCTATTTGATTCATGAAACAGGAGGGTGGAAAGTGATCAGAAGTTCTTTTTTTGCTTTCGCGGTTATCATGATAAATGTGGTACTGTGTCCAATGGCACAATCGCGCCCCACTGAACCCGGTGAAGAGTGGGTGCGGAGTCGTCCGTTCATGGTCTCGGCTCTCGTCGCTCACCTGCCGTGGAATTCGACGCTTTACAGAGCGTGCAATATGAACTCAGTGCACGTCTGGTTTTCGGACGTGAGTCTTTGTCAGGCTGTGAGGAATAATGGTCTTCCGTGGCACTTCACCATACAGGCATCTTCGTTGACCTCCGCGATGATAAACACGGTGAACACCCTTAGCACTCCATACGGAGAAGATGGGTGGTATCTGTTTGACGAACCATCGCCCAGCATACTGCCGGGAATCGCCTCGGCCGCCAACTGGTTTAAGAGTAACCGCCCCAATTCACTGATCTACATCAACGTTTGTGGTTATGACCCATCATATATTGACAATGTGATTCAGACGGTCGGACCAGACGCACTGATGTACGACTTCTATGTTTTTAACTCAAACTCGGGAGTTCCATGGACCTACGACTCCTACAGCGACTATCACTTCTACGCGCTGATGGGCTATAGAAGCAAGGCGCAGCAGTATAATATCCCCTTATTAATTTGGAAACAGACCTACAGTGCTCCGGCCGGCGCCACTTATTACGCCAGGGAGCCGAGTGAGTCCGAGATGCGAATGGATGTGTATTCAGGTCTGGCCGCGGGGTGCAAGGGGATAAGTTACTTCCTATGGGATGCTTTTCAAACGGCAAACCCTGACCTCATCACCTCGCTAATCTTGAGTGGGGATGTGCCTACCTCAATGTACTACGCCGCCCAGGCAATGAACCCTGAAGTGTCGAACTTGGGGAAGGTGTTGCGTTATCTGAACAGCACTGATGTGCGCTACGTGCCCGGAAGGCATGGCTCATGGCCCTACACAACCAACAGAATCCCCAACAGCATGAGCATATGGGTCTATGGAGCCGGAGGAAACAGCCTTATTACCAACGTGGCTGTGGACAGCGGACAAATCGGCAACGCAAAAGACGGCCTCATCGGCCTGTTCACCGACGACACGGGACGGCAGTACTTCATGTTGTCTAACCAGTATTGCGGCCCAACACTCTCGGCATCATCGGCAAGCCTCAATTTCACGGTCACTTTTGACGCTACGGTCAACCAGATTTCGCGTCTGAACCGCTCCACCGGCCAGCAGGAAACGATGAACCTTACGAACCACGAACTGCATTTGAACCTGCCCGGCGGCACCGGCGATCTCTTCTGTATGAACACGGGCGGCTTCGATCTGTCCGCGCCCACAGGGAGCATCAGCATCAACTCAGGTGCACAATATGCTATTTCGGCTTCGGCCCCGCTGAACCTGTCCGCGTCGGACGACAAGGGCGTGACCGAAATGAAGTTCAGCAACGACAATCTGGCCTGGTCCAATTGGGAGGCATACGGGACGAACAAGGTGTGGACTCTGACATCCGGCGACGGGACCAAGAAAGTATACGTCCGCTACAAGGACGCAGTCGGGACCATATCGCCGCTCTACAGCGACACGATAATCCTGGACACTACCGCGCCGACGGGCAGCATTTCAATCAACTCCGGGGCTGCCGCCACCAACTCCACTGACGTAATACTCACGCTTTCGGCCGCGGACACGGGAAGCGGCGTATCCCAGATGAGGTTTTCTAACGGAGTTACATGGAGCGATTGGGAGCCTTACGCGGCGAGCAAGTCCTGGACGCTGGCATCCGGCGACGGGACCAGGTACGTCTACGTTCAGTGCAAAGATGCCGCGGGGAACATGACGACCCTCATTGACTCTATAATCGTGGATACGGTATTGCCGTCTGTTCCCGGCGCGCCGACGGACGCGGGCGCTTACACTGCAAGCACATCGGTTACGTTCAACTGGCAGGCATCGACCGATTCGGGCTCTGGAACGGCGGGTTATAACTGCCAAATCGGGACTATCCCAGACGGAAACAACATTTTCGATGGCTATGTAGTGAACACAACAAAGACCGTAACGAGCTCAGTCGGCAATGCCTGCTACTGCCGCGTGCAGGCGAAAGACAACGCGGGCAATCTGAGCGCGTGGACCTTGAGCAGCGACGGGATAGTTATTGCCGAGCACCCCGGCATCGACATTGGGACGGCCAAGGCGCTTAACGAGATGAAATCAGTGGGCCTGGCTGCCAAAGCAGTGACAGCAGTCTTTAGCGACAGCTTGAGTGTGGAGGAATCGAACAGGTCGTCCGGGATCATCGTCAAGCCCATCGGAGGTATTCCCGCCGGTTTGGCGATCGGAAATCTGGTGGACGTCGGCGGATGGCTGAACACTGATTCGGACTATCGCAGGTGGATTAATGCTACCATGTCGGTAGTAAGCGGAAACCTCTACATCAACCCTGTAGGCATGGCCGCGAAGTATATCGGCGGGAGTGACTGGCGGTATGGCGTCGATCCGTTCAGAGGCCAGAGCGGAGTAACCGATGGGGCCGGGCTAAACAATATCGGACTGCTTGTTCGCACGTGGGGCAAGGTGAGTTTCAAGGACGCCGGCAGCTTCAAAATGAGTGACGGTTCGGGCGACGAAGTTAAGGTTGTTGTTGCCGGCGGCGCGCTCGTCCCCGATGTTGATAAGTACGTTGCGGTGACGGGGATAAGCTCTTGCTATGTGGAAGGCGGCCGCATATGCCGCTTGATACTGGTTCGCAAAATCGGCGATATCGATACGTTCGACTGAGCGGCGATAGAGTAGCGTTCGTCGCACGCGCCCGACGATGAGTTGATGAAAGGAGCTTCACTGAAACTGATGATAAGAGCATTTCGAGTGCTCGTGGTCTTGGCCATTGTGCTCTCGGTAACGTCCGCGCACGCGGCGACCAAGCGCGTGCAGATTGTCGGCGACAGTTGGGCAGCCCTGATGTGGCAACACAAGTCTTTGCGGACCGCGTTCACCGCCATGGGCGTATCGGGCATTGAGGAAGACGGCACGAACACCGCCATCGGCGGAACCACCGCGTCCTACTGGATGCAGCCCGCGAACCTTGCGGTGATAGGCGCGCAGTTGAATGCAAACCCGTCCATTGACTGTGTGAATCTGGTGCTTGGCGGCAATGATGTGTGGAACTGGCGGACGAGTTGGACCCAGGCGCGGACCAATGCAATGCTCGACGGGGTGCGGGACAACCTGGCAAGCATTTGCGATTACTGCCTGAACGTGCGGCCATCCATTCACGTGGTCATTCATGGCTATGACTATCTCAACCTGTGTGATACCGCGACCGCGGACCCCTCAGGCGCCGCCGGTAAGATGTGGCTCTTGCTGGGTCAGCCGACTCCCGAACAGATAAACAGGCTATTCCTGGGCCTTGAGAGCCGGAAGCGAGACCTCACCGAGCGCAGTCCGCGTATTCACTACGTTCAGTGTTTTGGGACAGCGCAGGTTGCCGGAGGGACATCGAGCGCGGCGCCGGGTCAGTGGCCGAACTTCAGCCCGTTTCCGGGCGGCAATGTGACTCTTCCGACTCCGATGCAATATATGAATGGAAACGACCCCATACATCTCAACCAGACCGGGTATAATATGATCTGCGCGGTTGCAACGGAGGCCTTCTACAAGCCGTACTTCCAGGACACGCTCAACGGACTGGTGAAGGGCAAGGTGACTTCGAGTCAAGCCGGAAATAACCCCATTGCCGGAGCGAGTGTTGCCACGATGGACAACTCGTATTCGACTACAACGGCATCCGACGGCAGCTACTCGCTGCAAATGCCTCCTGGGACGAGAACGCTCAGAGTATGCCGGAGCAGCTATCTGCCGGTCGAGTCGAGTGTCGCGCTCTCTGCCGGGGGCAACAAGACTCAAGACTTCTCGCTCGTTGCCGACAGCACGCCCCCGGACGGCGTAGTGTCGTCGCGGCAGGAGATTCAGGCCGTCAAGAAGAGCGTTAAGATCCCTCTCGAACGGACAGGGCACTGAGCATGAATTCGTCCGCCCGGTAAGCCAATCCACGCTCAACATCCTCCTCGTGAACAACATGTGACTGAAATCCTCCAATACTTATTACGGAATGTCCCTCTCCAGGGACTCCAGATTGAGCAGATTTGATCGCTTGGAAATTTAGATGCGCCCCGCGCGCTGGTTGCGTTAGTTGCGGTATTTTGCTATACTTTCGCCAAGCGGCCATGGAGGCCGAACGCAGTAGTCTTGAGAAGGCGGCGGATGAAGACAGTTATTCTGGCTGGTGGTTTGGGCACAAGGTTGTCAGAAGAGACCACGGTTAGGCCCAAGCCGATGGTCGAGATCGGTGGGAAGCCGATTCTCTGGCACATCATGAACATCTTCGCCCACCACGGGTTCTGCGAGTTCATCGTGGCGCTCGGCTATAAGGGCGAAATCATCAAAGAGTATTTCCTCAACTTCTACGCATCCAACAACGATCTCACGGTCGATCTCGATAAGGGGAAGACCACCGTCCACGACGGCCGCCAACCCTGCTGGAAGGTCCACCTGGTCGATACCGGCTCCGAGACCCAGACCGGCGGGCGGGTGCGACGGCTGCGCGACTGGATCGGCAAAGAAACTTTCATGATGACCTATGGCGACGGCCTGAGCGACGTGGATATAACGGCCCTGGTCGAGTTCCACAAGTCCCACGGCAAGCTGGCAACGGTTACGGCCGTGCGCCCTCCGGCCCGGTTCGGCGGCATGGTATTCGATGGCGACCGCGTGGCGGACTTCACCGAGAAGCCCCAGACCGGAGAGGGCTGGATAAATGGCGGCTTCTTTGTGCTGGAGCCGAAGGTCCTGGACTACATCGACGGCGACCCGACGGCCTGGGAAGCCGCGCCGCTCGAACGGCTAGCAAACGACGGCCAACTGATGGCATTCAAACACGACGGGTTCTGGCTCCCGATGGACACTCTGCGAGAGAAGCGAATTCTCGAGTCGCTGTGGGGGTCCGGCCAGGCTCCGTGGAAAACTTGGGGAGGCTAGTATGCGCGCATTGATAACCGGCCACAACGGCTACATCGGTTCAGTCATGGTTCCCGTTATGAAGAAAGCGGGACATGAGGTCGTTGGGCTGGACACCTATTTCTATGAAGATTGCACCCTGGGGCCGGACGGCTCATGCGAGGCGATCCCGACCATTCGCAAAGACATTCGCGATGTCACCGCCGAGGACTTGAAGGGCCTGGACGCGGTCATCCACCTGGCCGCGCTGAGCAACGACCCTCTGGGCGACTTCGACACCGGCTGGACCTACGATATCAACCAGCACGCCTCGGTCAGCCTTGCCCGCGCCGCGAAGGAGGCGGGCGTGCCGCGTTACCTGTACTCGTCCTCTTGCAGCATGTATGGCGCGTCGGGTGACAGCATTCTCACCGAGGAAGCTGATCTCAAGCCGCTGACCGCGTATGCGATCTCGAAAGTGAAGGCCGAGAAAGACATCGCCGAGCTGGCGGATGATTCGTTCTCGCCGGTCTATATGCGCAACGCCACCGCCTACGGCGTCTCGCCCCGGCTGCGCGCCGACATCGTGCTCAATAACCTCGTCTGCTGGGCATACACCACCGGCAAAGTCAAGATTATGAGTGACGGTACCCCCTGGCGGCCTATAGTACATATAGAGGATATCTCGAACGCGTTCGCGGGGGTGCTCGCGGCCCCGCGTGAAATCACCCACAATGAGGCTATCAATATCGGCGCCGACAACCAGAATTATCAGGTGAAAGACCTGGCGGAAATCGTCCGGGAGACGGTCCCCGGCTGCGAGATCGAATATGCGGGCCAGGGCGGCCCCGACCCCCGCAACTATCGGGTAGACTTCAGCAAGCTGACACGGCTGATCCCCGCGTTCGAGTCCAAGTGGGACGCGAAGCTCGGCGCGAAGGAGCTTTATGAGGCCGTGAAGAGCGTGGACCTGAAGCCCGAAGATTTCCAGGGCCGCAAGTATATCCGACTGAACCAGCTCAAGCACCTGCTCGACTCGGGCAGGCTGGTGGGCGATCTGAGATGGGATGCGACTGTCAGCGTATAATGGAGACGTGAATGAGCCAGAAGAACGATCTGCGCGATAAGATACTCGAACTGACCCGGGAGTATTATAGGGAGAATTGGCCCGCCAAAGATTTTGTGCCGGGCAAGGATTCGGTGCCCGTTAACGGCAAGGTATTCGACGGCGATGACCTCGCGCACCTGGTCGATGCCTCGCTGGATTTTTGGCTGACCACCGGCAGATACGCACAGGAGTTCGAGGCGGCATTCGCCCAGGAGATGGGCACGCAGTTTGCGCTGCTCACGAACTCCGGCTCCAGCGCAAACCTGCTCGCCGTGTCGTGCCTCACTTCGCCGACGCTTGGCGAGCGCCGCCTGTGCCGTGGGGACGAGGTGATAACGGTCGCGGCGGGCTTCCCGACCACGATCAACCCAATCATCCAGAACGGCTGCGTGCCGGTGTTCCTCGATGTCACGATCCCGAACTACAACGTGGACGTTTCGCAGCTCGAAAGCGCGCTCAGTCCGAAAACTAAGGCGATCATCATCGCGCACACCCTCGGTAATCCGTTCGACGTGGTGGCCGTCAAGGACTTCGCGAAACGCCACAACCTGTGGCTGATCGAGGACTGTTGCGACGCGGTCGGGGCGTCGTTCCAGGGCAAGAAGTGCGCTACCTTCGGCGATATCGCCACCACCAGCTTCTATCCGGCCCACCACATCACGATGGGCGAGGGCGGAGCAGTCCTCACGAGCGATCCGCAGCTCAAGAAGCTGATAGAATCGTTCAGGGACTGGGGGCGCGACTGCTGGTGCGGAACCGGCCAGGACAATACCTGCGCCAAGCGGTTTGACTGGAAACTCGGCGATCTGCCCTACGGCTACGATCACAAGTTCACTTATTCCGAGATCGGATACAATTTGAAAGTGACGGACATGCAGGCCGCTGTCGGCGTGTCGCAGCTTAAAAAACTTCATGGGTTCGGGGAGGCGAGGGCTCGCAACTTCCAATATCTGCACGACGGCCTCCGCTCGGTCGAAAAATACTTCATCCTGCCGGAGCCAACGCCCGGCTCGGAGCCAAGCTGGTTCGGCTTCCCGCTGGCGGTCAGGACCGACGCGCCTTTCAATCGTGACAAGATCATTAGACGGCTGGATGCAAGCAAGATCGGCACACGGCTGCTGTTCGGCGGCAACCTGACTCGCCAGCCCGCCTACAAGGACGTGCCGTACCGCGTAATCGGCGATCTGGCAAACACGGACTTCGTTATGAACCAGGTCTTCTGGATCGGGGTCTACCAAGGCCTGGACAGACCTAAGATGGACTACGTCATCAACACGTTCCGTGCATTCTGCTCGGAGCACGAGTGACGATCATGGAGTTCGTTCCGACCGCCATATCGGGCTGCCTTGAAATAAAGCCCGTGGTGCGCAAAGACGCGCGCGGGAGGTTCGTCAAGACTTTCCACGCGGAGCTTTTCCGGGAGCACGGACTGGAGACGGACTTCGCCGAGGAGTACTACTCCGTGTCCACCAAAGGGGTCCTGCGGGGTCTCCATTTTCAACTCCCACCGCACGATCACAACAAGATCGTCTACTGCGTCCGGGGCGAGGTGCTCGATGCCGTTGTCGACCTGCGAGGCGATTCGCCAAGCTATGGTCAGCATGTGCTGTTGAAGCTGGATGACGAGGCGTGCAACATGGTCTATGTGCCCAAGGGATGCGCTCACGGGTTCTACGTGACCAGTGACGAGGCAATAATGGTCTATAATGTCTCCACGGCCTATGCGCCGGAGTCCGACACAGGCATCCTCTGGAACTCGGCGGGGATTCCCTGGCCCGACGACGACCCGATCCTCGCCGACCGCGACCGCGGCTTCAAGACGATGGCCAAGTTCGGCAAGGTGTTCTGAGCGACAGACCCTTGTGCTGTTGAAGGCGCTTTTTAATCACGAAAGCGCGAAAGAAACGAAAACACGAAAAGGGAATAGTGTACAGGGTACAGTGCATAGTTGATAGGGTGCAGTACTCCGTAGGCCCTGAGTAGCCCAGCTGGAGCTACCTATTGTTGAAAAGTCTGGTGGGCGTATCGAAGGGCCGGTTAGTTCCGCGCCAAGCTTTGGTACCCGTTCGTCCGGGGTATTCCTGCCCCGGACGCCTCTTCTGGGGCATTCTTGCCCTAAACTGAAGGTGTCGCTGGAGATAGGTTGGTTAAGGCCAAGAATGGCCTCGGAAAAGAGGTCGGGGGCAAGAATACCCCCGACCAACACGGATGGCGTGGTGTCTGGTTTTTCACAAAGCCACCAATCACGTCATTCCGAGCGTAGTCGAGGAATCTGCTTTGAACTGAAGCCCTCGTTCCAAACGAAGCCTTCGGTTCAAAGCAGATCCTTCGACAAGCTCAGGATGACAAGATGCCGGGCTTCACCTGGAAACCAAGCATCACGCTATGTATGGGCAGCACCTTCTTGTGATTCAAGGGTAAGGACGTAATACTACAGGTGACGCGGATAATGAAGGTTCTTATCACCGGAATTACTGGCTTCGTCGGCTCGCAAGTGGCTCGCCATCTCATAAATGGCGGGCACGAGGTGCACGGCATTATCATGGAGAACGATGATTGCCGCCGCATCGACGACATAATGCCGTCGGTCGGAGTCGTAACCGGCAACCTGAACGATCTTGATTCGCTCGCCCCCGCGCTGGAGGCCGTGAGGCCGGATGTGTGCATTCACCTCGCGTGGTATGTCGAGCCGGGGAAGTATCTGCCCTCCTTCGAGAACTTGTCGTCGCTCCACGCCACGGGCAAGCTGGCCGAGTTGATGGGCAAGATGGGGTGCGGAAAGTTCGTCGGCGCCGGCACGTGCTTTGAATACGACCTTGAATACGGCTATCTGTCCGAATCGACCCCGACCAAGCCCGAGAGCCTCTATGCGGCGTGCAAGGTCGCCGCGGAGGGTGTGGTGAGCCGGATCGGCGATGTCACGGGCATGCGGGTCGCTTGGCCGCGCTTGTTCTACCAGTATGGCCCGTTCGAGGACCCACGCAGGCTGGTCGCTTTCCTGATTACGTCGCTGATGCGCGGCGAGGACGCGAATGTGAGTAAGGGGACGCAGATACGCGACTTCCTGCACGTGGAGGACGTGGGGGCAGCGATCGCGGCCGTGGCGCTGAGCGATCTGACCGGGCCGGTGAACGTAGGCTCGGGCGTTCCCGTGACCGTGCGGCAAATCGTCTGGACCATAGCCGAAGCTCTCGGGCGGCCCGAGCTGGTCCATTTCGGCGCACGCCAGGATAACCCCACCGACCCGCCGTTCGTATGCGCCAACAACCGCAAGCTCATCGAGGGCACGGACTGGTCACCTAAATACTCGCTCGAGGAGGGCCTCCGGCAGACCATCGAGTGGTGGAAAAAGGCGAGTCTTGGAAAATAGGTCGATTTCTTTTTCGATAATACTTGTCGTATACGACCCGTGGGACCGCTTCATTCACCCGAAAGCGCTCCCCGAGGCCCTGGCCGGGCTGGACAGGATCGAGGGCAACTTCGAGCTTGTGCTGGTGAACAACCACGACCCCTCCAAATGCCCCAGCACCACGGAATTCCTGCGCAAAACGGCCACGAAGCGTCCTCGGACTAAACTGGTCGAGTTGACGAAGAACATAGGGTGCTCCGGCGGGTTCAACCGAGGTTTTGAGGCATCCGACCCCGACACTGAAGCGATCGTGTGCATGTCGTGTGACACGCTTACAGTAGACCCCAAGGCGCTGACCCGAATAGCCGACGTTTTCACGAAGTATCCCCGCATCGGCCTCGCTCACCCGGTGAGCATCTACGAGGATGGCCCGCACTGCAACTACTCCCATAACTGGTCCATGGCTCACTTCCAAGAGCGCGTGAAGGGCCTCGACTATGCGCAGGTCGATGAGAACTGCACGGAAGCCGGGCCGGAGTTGATCGAAGAGATGGTCGCGGACGTGACGGCGCGCCCCTGCAAACCGATATACCCCGTGACCACGCTCCCCCTGACGTTCCTGGCGATAAGGCGGAGTCTTTACGAGTCCCTGGGCGGGTTTGACGAGAGGTTCGTCGCCGGTTACGAAAACAATGATTTCTCCCTGCGCGCGTTGCAGGCGGGCTACTGCTCGTCGGTAGTCAACAACGCATTCGTTCTCCATCGGCGGATACTCTTCCGGCAACTCGGGCAGGCGGGGGTCGGCCAGGAACTGCTGATATCTACCGTGGCCGACGGCGGGCGGTATTGGAACGAGAAATGGGGCCGGGAGTTCATTGATCTCTTTGACGAGGCACGGTGGGGGCCGTTTCTGGGCCGCTATGTCCTGCGCCCGGCGCGGGGCCTTCGGCGGGCCGCGGTCAAAGCCGTCCGGCGTTCCACGGGTAAGTCATGACCTCCTTGAGAAGAAACGTCATCGCCAACTTCGCCAGCAACTTCTGGGCGAAGGCGCTTGCATTCATAATCATCCCGGTCCAGCTCACGCTCCTGGGCGCTGAAGCCTACGGACTGGTCGGGTTTTTCGCGACGCTTCAGGTGGTGCTTGGAACGCTGGACTTCGGCCTTTCGGGCACTGTGAACCGCGAGATGGCCCGCCTGGCCGCCGACGAAGACCCCGCGCGGTCCCAGCGCAACCTGCTCCGCACCTTCGAGATTCCCTACTGGCTGATGGCGGGAGTGCTGGGGTTGGCCATAGTCGCGCTCGCGCCGGTAATCAGCGCGCGCTGGGTCAACGTCGAGCGCCTTCCCCAATCGACGGTCACCAACGCCATCAGGATGATGGGCGTCATCCTCGTGTTCCAGATTCCGTTCGCATTATATCAGGGCGTGCTCTACGGCCTGCTGCGCCACTCGCTCTTGAGCGCCATCCTGATCGTCACCGGCACGCTGCGAAGCGTGGGGGTCCTGCCCATTCTTATCTGGGTATCGCCGAGCGTGACCGCATTCTTCATCTGGCAGATGGCGATCAGCATAGCGCAGACCGCTTTCACGGCGCTCTGGATATGGGGCCGATTGCTCCACGACCATAAGTCGCCCGCGTCGTTCGATCCGTCGATCCTGCGGTCGGTGTGGCGGTTTACGGCTGGGATGACCGGTATATCCCTCACGGCGGTGCTCTGGAGCCAGTCCGATAAGATGATTGTGAGCAAGGCCTTGCCGCTCGACCATCTCGGGTATTATTGCATAGCCTCGGCGGTCGCGTCGCTCGTGACGGTGATGGCCTACCCGGTCTCGTCGGTCGCGCTTCCCTATCTGTCCCGATTGCACGCCGAAAAGGACGAAGCCGGGCTGAATCGAATGTACCACGCCTTCTGCCAGCTCGTGTCGGTAGTCTCGATTCCGCTGGCGCTGATGGTCGCCCTGGAATCGCACCAGGTGATGTCGGTCTACACCCGAAGTGCGGTCACGGCGGCGAACACATTCATACCCGCCGCGATACTCAGCCTGGCGAACCTGGCCAGCGTGCTCGTGCTGATACCGAACACCGCGCAGCTTGCGTTCGGGCATACCAGGCTGATCTTCACAGCGAACCTGGTTTCTCTGCTGATCAGCGCGCCCCTCACATGGTTCCTTGTGGGAACACTTAAGGTGAGAGGCGCGGCCACGGCGATGACGCTAGTCTACACGGGCTATCTGCTTATCGCTGTCCCGATTATGTACAGGCTTGTCCTCAGGGGCGAGCTATGGCGCTGGTGGCTCGGCGACATCATCCGGCCGGCGGTCGCCGCGTTTGCCATAATCGGCTGCTGGCACTGGCTGGGGCCGCACATCGAATCACGTTCGCTGGCCTTGCTCGCGCTCGGGTGCGTCTGGCTGGCGGCATCCGCCCTGGCGGTATCCCAGACGCCGCTCGTGCGACGTGAGATCATGCGATACATCAGTAGAAGTATGCCGGAGTCGCAATGAAGGTTGAGCGACCTTGTTCGTCTAATTCTTCACTGTTGTCCCGTTGCATTACAAGGAGGTTCTTCCATGGGGATCGTCCGTTCAGTCGGCAAGATAGTTCTGGCGCTGTTGCCGGCGGATAGCGAAACTGTATACAGGTTCGGCAAGGCCATTGTCGACCGACATAATAACGATAACAACTGCGATCCGGCGCGCAACGGCGAGAACCGCGTGATGCGTGAACTACTTCCCGGCGCGAAAGTCATCTTCGACGTCGGCGCAAACCTGGGCGACTGGACCAGCGACGCCCTCAAGGCGAATCGCGATGCCCAGTATCATTGCTTCGAGCCAAGCCCGGTGACGTTCAAGTCGCTCTCCTCGCGCGGACTCGGGCCGAACGTGAAGCTGAACAACTGCGGCCTCAGCGATAAGGCGGGGGAGTTCACCTTCTACGTCTTCGGCGACGATTCCCCGATGAACTCCCTCTACGAACGACGCGGGCTAGAGGCGAAACCCATCGGCCAAGAGTTGGTTCGTATGGATACACTGGATGCGTATTGCGCGAGAGAGGGCATCAAGAAGATCGACTTCTTCAAGCTGGATGTCGAGGGCCACGAACTTTCAGTGCTCAACGGCGGGCGCGAGACGTTCGCGAACGGGCGGGTCGGCATGATGCAGTTCGAGTACGGCGGCAACTACATCGACGCGCGCACGCTCCTGAAAGATATCTTCGAGTTTTTCCAGGAAGTGAACCCGGACTACGCGTTCCACAAGGTCTACCCGAACGAGCTTCGACCCATACCCGCCTATCAGCAGACGCTGGAGACGTTCCAATACTCAAACTGGGTCATCAAGAACAACCGATGGAACGGGTAAGGATTCCGTTGTGTTGAAATCACTCAAATCCGGCCTGCGCAACAGTCCCGCATTTCAGGCAGGGTGGACAATTCTCCGAAGGCGGCAGTTGCACCGCGACTATGAACAGCGGCGAGAGCACTATGCCGGTCTCGCTCGGGAGCGCGGGCTCGTCTATCGCGAGTCCGAAGTCGCCCCGGCGGTTCGTGCACGCATCCTCAGCCGCGGCTATACTCCCACACCCCGGCCCGAGGGCGAAATCCACACATTCGCGTTCGTTCCCCAGATAGCCTGGCATGGGTCCTTGCTTCCCGACCTCCGCGAACTCGGCCCGGTGACGTTGTTCGATTACAAGTCTCTCAGCTTCGACTGGCACGAGTTCATCAAGGCCGATCGGCACGGCGGCGAGCGCAGGCGACGGATGAATGAGATGGTCCTCCCGGCCCTCCGTGAGGCCCATGCGAAGCGGCCCGTCGACTGGTTCTTCGCATACGCGAGCGGGGTAGAGATATCCCGGGACACCATTCGGACGATCTCGGAGGAGTTGGGAATCCCCACGGTGAATATGTGTTTAGACGACAAGCAGTCCTGGACCGGGCCATGGATGGGGGACCACCCCGGCGGGCAGATCGGTATCGCCTCGGTTTTCGACCTTTCCTGGACATCGGCCCGCGTGGCATGCGACTGGTATCTTGTGGAGGGGGGTCGCCCGCTGTATATGCCCGAGGGCTTCGACGCGTCCTCGTGCGTTCCGGCGGATGTGGAGAAGGACATCCCCGTGAGCTTCGTCGGGGAAGCTTATGGGTTTCGGCTTTCGACGGTGAGATACCTCCGGGATCACGGCGTAGATATTCGCCCGTTCGGAAAAGGCTGGCCGGGCTCCGGCTGGGTCAAGGACATGAACGAGGTCTTCAACCGCAGCCGGATCAATCTGGGATTCGGCGGCATCGGCTACTCCGAGAGCCTGACAAACGTTAAGGCCCGGGACTTCGACATCCCGGGCACGGGCGGAGGTATGTATATCACCTCGTTCAACCCGGACCTTGCGCTGCACTACGATATCGGCGGCGAGATTGTCTGCTATAGAAATCGAGAAGAGATGCTGGAGTTGATAAGATACTATCTGGCCCATCCGGACGAATCGGAAGAGATGGCGCGGCTGGCGCGTGAGCGCTGTCTGGCTGAACACCGCTGGCTGCACCGCTATCGGAAGGTGTTGAACATTCTGGGCATTTGGAACGGGGAACCGGTGTAATGAATAATATGAATTATCCGGTGACTGTAGTGATGGCGGCCTACAACAGCGCTCACTGCGTCGGCAGGGCAATCGAGTCGCTCTTCGCTCAGACCTACGAAAAGTGGAACCTGTACGTTGTGGACGATTGTTCCACCGACAACACCGTCGAGGTCATTAAGAGCTGCGCCTTGCGGGATGAGCGCATCACCCTGATAGCGGAGCCCCGCAACCTTGGTCCGGCTCACTGCCGAAATCGGGGCATATTCGCGTCAACCAGCCCGCTTATCGCCATCATGGACAGCGACGACATTTTTCTGCCCGAAAAGCTTCGCCTCCAGGTCGAATTTCTGGAACAGCATCCCGAGGTGGATGTGCTGGGAACTGGTGCATACTACGTGCTGCCGGACGAATCCGATTTTTGCTCTGTCGTGCGGCTACCCGAGACCCACGAAGAGCTTGCGAAGGTCATCTATCGCTGCGTGCCCATACATTCGACCGTCATGTACCGCCGCACATTCATCGAGGCCGCCGGAGGCTACCGGACCGAGCTTCTGCGCGGGATGGGCGAGGACGCCGACCTGTGGCTGCGCACTTACCGCGATTTCAGGTTCCATAACCTGCAGGAGCCGCTGGTGAAGTATCAGTTCCGACGAAAGCCGCTCTGGCGAGATGCCGTGGGTGCGGTCAAGTTGCTCTACAACACCGCGGTCAGAGAGCGACAACTCATGAGGCACGGCTGGGATATCATCTGCCCGATGGTGTCGTATGTAGCGGCCTATGCGGGTGTAAGGCCCGGCTACACGCGGCGGGCGAATAACGTCTTGAGCAACACGGACAGGCAATGCCAGGATGGCTAATCGAAACCCACGTCGAACTCTCCCGCCCGGCCATTTTCTGAACCTGATGGCCATGACCGGCGTGGGCACGGCTCTGGCGGTGATGTTTCTGGGTGACGCCTATCTCTCCAAGCGCATACTTACGGCGCTGATGCTGATTTTCACCATCTGGGGCTGGCGCGCCGCCTCCGCGCGAAACGCCCCGCTGGGTATCCTCCCGCGCTTCATGATCTTTATGTATGTTTTGCCGTTTAGCATAGCGGTGGGTTACCTGTTCAGCAATGATTACATATGGGTGTTTTCTCCCCTCCAGGTAATGGCGGCCAGAGACGATATTCTTATCAGGCAAATGCTCACCATCGGGCTGATAGGGCTGATTGGGCTTGTTGTGGGGATGCAACTCGTGGGCCTGATGCAGCGCGGGAGAAGCATCGAGGCGTCCGGCTGGCTGCGGATACCCCCGGCGAAGACCCTTGACCCGGCGATATTCGTCTGCCTGCTGGCGATTCCGCTGTTCACGTCATGGCTCAGCGCGCCGTCATCGACCATCATGACGTCCGCCTATGCCACCGGACCGGAATCGACCGCCGAGGCAGTCGGCTTCGGCGCAGCGTCGAAAGTAGGCTATGCGTTCTTGCTGGTCCTGTTGATCGACTTGCAGCGTGAGGCGAACGCTTGGCGAAGGAAGATCAAGTCACGCGCGTGGCTCGCGGTGTTCGGGATTATCGTGGTGTTCTTCCAGATAATGCGGGGGGATCGCGACTGCGCCTCGATGATAGCAGCGGTGGCGTTTCTGCACATGACGGCGCCACTGGCGCACTCGACCTTGCGCCAAAGGGTGGAGCTGTTCCGGTTGCGCGCGCGAAAGATGGCGGTCCCGCTGGCGCTGGTCGTGGTGCTGTTCCTGGTGCTTGGAACGGTTCGGTCTGAGTTGGCGGATATGGGCGCCCAGGCGCTCAAAATCGACCCGGCTAGGACGGTGGAGCTTGCTTTCCAGCAGACGACCTGGACCGCCGTGCTTTGGACAAACCTGGCCGCCGCCTATGAATATCGTTCTGGTGCGATGGAGTTCCACTACGGCCAGACATACTTGGACTATGCCGCCTCGCTGATGCCTGGCTTCCTCGCGATGACAATAGGTTTCGAGCGGCCGCTTGAGTCGTTTCGAGGACCGGCGTGGGAGGTCGGCAGAACGATCACCACCTGCGGAGGCATACACGCTGCCATAGTGCCGTTCTGGAACTTCGGCATCTTTGGAACGTTTTTCATTCTTATGCTCTACGGCTACCTTGTGGGCCGGGTGGAGATCATCTCCGGGAGCTACAAGCTTTGGCCCAGGCTGCTCTGGGCGGGGCTGCTGCTCAGTTCGTTCGAGTGGTTTTGGTACGGTGATATGATATTTATTAGGTCCCTGATGGCGGTGGGCGTCGCGGGGATTACCTACCAGGTCGGACTCGCGCTTCGAGTCCTGTTCGTTACACAGGTTCCGGCGCCGCCCGGCCGGCTCAATGCGGGCGTTGGAGGCTAATGTGGGCGAGATAATCGCGGTTGTTGGTTTAGGATATGTCGGGCTGCCATTGGCGCTTGCGTTCGCGCGGAAGTTCCCCGGCACGATCGGCTTCGATATCAACGAGAAGAGAGTCGAATCTCTGAGAAACGGGCTCGATAAGACCGGCGAGACCGGCTCCGACGAGCTCAAGGCATCAACCATCAGGTGGACAAGCAGCACGGAGGACCTCAGGGAGGCGACGTTCCTGGTGGTGGGGGTTCCCACTCCGATAGACAAGGCGCGCCGGCCCGACCTGGGGCCGGTCTGCCACGCCACGAGGATGCTGGGCAAGGTGATCCAGCGCGGCGCGGTGATCGTGTATGAGTCCACCGTCTATCCCGGAGTCACCGAAGAGATATGCGGGCCGATACTCGCTAATGAATCCGGCCTAAGGCAGGGGATAGACTTCAAGCTGGGCTACTCACCGGAGCGTATCAATCCGGGTGATAAGCTCCATAGCCTCGAGCGCGTGGTTAAGGTAGTCTCCGGCGAGGACGATGAGACCCTGGAACGCGTCGCGACGGCCTACGGGGCGATAATCGAGGCGGGTGTCTACAAGGCACAGTCGATCAAAGTGGCGGAAGCCGCGAAGGTCATCGAGAACACGCAGCGCGACCTGAACATCGCCCTGATGAACGAGCTCAGCATGATCTTCGACCGCGTCGGCATACGCACCAGTGATGTGCTTGCCGCGGCGGGGACGAAATGGAACTTCCTCAACTTCACCCCCGGCCTTGTGGGCGGCCATTGCATCGGCGTCGATCCTTACTATCTGACGGCCAAAGCTGAGGAGTTGGGCTATCACCCCGAGGTCATACTGGCCGGGCGTCGCATAAACGACGGCGTGGGCCGGTTCGTTGCGCAGAAAGTGGTCAAGTTGCTGATCGGGGCGGACCTATCGGTAAAGGGCGCTCGGGTCGGGGTGCTGGGCCTGACGTTCAAGGAGAATGTGTCAGATCTGCGCAACAGCCGCGTGCCGGACATAATATCGGAGCTCTGCCAGTTCGGCGTGGAGGCGTTCGTGCACGACCCGGTGGTCGATTCCGACGAGGCGCATGAGGAATACGGCCTGAAGCTCGTGCCCTGGACCGCGCTGAAGGATCTGGACGCCCTCATCCTCGCCGTGCCGCACCAGGAGTTTATGCAAATGGAATACAGCAAACTCCTCGCCCCGCTCAAGCCCGGTGGGGTCCTGGCGGATGTCAAGTCCGTTATCGACGCTAAACAACTGACGAAGAAGCTGGTATACTGGTCGTTGTAGAAGTTAGAGGTTGGAGGTTAGAGGTTAGAAGGAAAGGGACACGCTCGGTTCGTCCGGGGTTTGAACCCGGACACAAGTTCCCCGGGCTTAAGCCCGTCCCTTCGCTTTCGTGCTTTCGCCCTTTCGTGTTTTCGTGATGAGATTCCCTTCCCAGCTTTTGACTCCGAAAGGATAGGATAGCCGAATTGAGAGTATTAGTAACCGGTGGCGCGGGGTTCATCGGAAGTAATATAGTGGAGGCGCTGGTCGCGCGGGGCGATGAGGTGGTCGTGCTCGACAATTTATCTACGGGCAAGATCGAGAACCTGTCGCAGGTCAGGGACAGGATCGAGTTCATCGAAGGCGATATCCGATATCTTGATACCGTGCGCGAAGCCGTGCGGGGCATCGATTTCATCACCCACCAGGCCGCGCTCGGCAGCGTTCCGCGCAGCATCGCCGACCCGCGTACCTCGAACGACGTCAACATCACGGGCACGCTGAATGTCCTGATCGCAGCCAAGGACGCCGGAGTCAAGCGGGTGGTCTTCGCCAGCAGTTCCAGCGTCTATGGGGATACCGTCGAACTGCCGAAGCACGAGGGGATCAAACCGAACCCCAGGAGCCCCTACGCGCTCACTAAGCTCGCCGGAGAAGAATATTGCCGGATATTCCATCAGGTTTACGGTCTCGAAACCGTAGCCCTGCGCTACTTTAACGTCTTCGGCCCCCGGCAGGACCCCAACAGCCAGTATGCGGCGGTGATCCCGCTGTTCATCTCCGCAGCGCTGAGGAACGAATCACCCACCATCCACGGCGACGGCACGCAGTCGCGTGACTTCACTTACGTGGCGAATGTAGTCCACGGCAACCTGCTGGCATTCGAAGCCGACAGCAAGGCAGTGGGGCGCGTGTGCAACCTGGCTCTGGGCGGGCAGGTGATCCTCCTCGATCTCTACAACGCCATAAAAAAACTGACCGGCTCGACTGCCGACCCCACGTTCACCCCTCCGCGAGCCGGCGATGTCAAGCATTCGTGCGCGGCCATCGAGCTGGCACAGGACCTGCTCGGTTTCGCGCCCGTTGTCTCCTTCGAGGAAGGGCTGGAGAAGGCCGTGCGATCTTATTCCGCGGCGGTGGCACGGCGGTGAACCAATGTGCGGAATAGTCGGAATCGCCTCGCGTGAACCCTTGCAAGACCGCGTCGGCCTGCTTGCGGCCATGCGTGACACCATGGCCCACCGCGGCCCCGACGATTCCGGCGCGTGGTGGTCGTCCGACAGCCGGGTGGGGCTGGCGCATCGGCGATTGGCGATCATCGACCTCTCCCCCGGCGGGCATCAACCCATGCTCGACTCCACCGGCCGGCTGTCGATTGCATATAACGGCGAGATATACAATTTTCAGGACGTGCGACACATGCTCGAAGGTCTGGGGCATGCGTTCCGCACCGCGAGCGACACGGAGGTCATCCTCGAAGCCTATAGGCAATGGGATGTCGAGTGCCTGAGCCGGTTCAACGGCATGTTCGCATTCGCCTTGTTCGACACCGACAGGCAGCGCCTGTTTATGGCCAGGGACCGCGCCGGCGAGAAGCCTCTGTTCTATCGTCACGCTTCCGGCAGCCTCGTTTTCGCCTCGGAGCTTAAGGCTTTGATGGCCGACCCGGCTTTCCCGCGCATGCTCGATCTCTCCGCGCTTGATTCGTATCTAGCTTACGGCTACGTTCCGGGTGATGGGTGCATGCTCGACGGCGTCCGCAAGCTTCCCCAGGGGCATGCTCTGACCTACGACCTGGCATCGGACTCGCCGCGCGTCTGGCGCTACTGGGACCTGCCCGACCCGGACCCCGACCCCAACGTATCAGCCGAGGACCTATGCGCTGAACTGGAAACGTTGCTCAGCGAATCCGTCCGACGGCAGCTTGTGGCGGATGTGCCGGTCGGCGTGCTTTTGAGCGGCGGGCTGGACTCCTCGCTGGTGACGGCCATGGCGGCGGGCGCGTCGTCCAGGCCGGTCAAGACGTTCACGATCTCCTTCCCCGGCCACGGCAGTGTCGACGAGGGGCCGTTCGCCCGCATGGTGGCCGATTACTTCGGCACGGAACACACCGAGCTCGCGGCGGAGCCGGCCGTGGTCGAGTTGCTCCCGACTCTCGCCAGGCAATACGATGAGCCGCTGGCGGACCACTCGATAGTGCCGAGCTCGCTAGTCGCCAAGCTCGTGAGGCAGCACGCGACGGTTGCCCTCGGCGGCGATGGCGGCGACGAGCTCTTCGGCGGCTATCCGCATTATAATTTCCTCCAGAGCCTCCACAGGATACGTTCGTTCGTGCCCGGCCCGATGCGGCGCGCGATCTCATCAGCAGCGGCGCGCGCGATGCCGGTGGGTTCTCGCGGGCGCAATCACCTGGTCGGCTTCGGCGGCGACCTGCCGTGGAGCATAGCCCATATCAATGTCTACTTCGATGAGTCCGCCCGATCACGACTGCTGTCGCCGCTCGGGGCCACCAACGGGCCGGAGAACTACAAGCGCGGTCTGTGCGATACGGCTCTCTCCGCGCTCCAGCAGGCGACTCGAACCGATTTCCGGACCACGATGGTTGATGGCTACTTGGTCAAGGTCGACAGAGCGAGCATGCTGCACTCGCTCGAAATCCGCGCGCCGTTCCTGGACTACAAGCTGATCGAGTTCGCATTCGGGCGCGTGCCGGATTCGCTGCGCGCCACGGACAAGGAGCGCAAGATTCTCCTGCGCCGACTTGCCGGACGCATCCTGCCGCCGGGCCTGGATTTGAAACGCAAACAGGGATTTTCTCTGCCACTGGCTAGTTGGTTCCAAGGAGAATGGGGCCGTTTTACCGAAGAAGTCCTAAGTGAGGCCGATTCATCGCTGTTTGATCGCGCGTTCATCGGCAGCCTGCTCGAAGGCCAGCGCCAGGGCAAGGCAAATGCCAATAGGCTGTTCGCGCTAACTATGTTCGAGCTTTGGCGGCGGGAATATCGCGTATCGCTGCCAACCCAGTCCCCGTAGCGGGACTTTGGACTAGTGCACATGTGAAGGCATCATCTCTCCGTTCGGCCGGATTTGCAATCCGGGCCTTAAGGGCAATCCGGGGATCTGTGATCCCCTTGCACGAACGTAAGGCGACGGGATTTCAAATCCCGAGATTGCTGGGGAGGTCCCGGATTGCAAATCCGGACCAACAAGTATGACACCCCAGGGGGACCAACTTGAACCGACAACTGGCCGATATATTATGCTGCCCCAACTGCGGGGTCGGCGTCGATCTGATCGCGGAGCTTGAGAAAGGCGACGAGATCGAGAGCGGGAAGCTGCTGTGCAACTCCTGCACCATGACCTACCCAATCGTTCGCCACGTGCCCCGCTTCGTTTCTTCGGACAACTACGCGGAGGGATTCGGCTTCCAGTGGAACGAGTTTCGCCGAACTCAACTCGACAGCTATTCAGGGCATCCCATCTCGCGCAACCGCCTGTTCGAGTACTCCGGCTGGTCACCCGAGGAGCTTGCCGGAAAGCGGGTGCTGGATGTCGGCTGCGGGGCCGGGCGCTTCGCGGAGGTCGCGGTCGAGTGCGGGGCCAAGGTCGTGGCGTTGGATTACTCTTCGGCGGTTGACGCGTGCTGGCTGAATCTCAGCCCGAACTCAGGCCTGAACGTGCTTCAGGGCGACATCTACAGCCTCCCGCTGCGGCAGGAGAGCTTCGATTTCGTTTATTGCCTTGGCGTGCTGCAGCACACTCCGGATGTCAAAGCCTCGTTCATGGCGCTCACAAGGCAAGTAAAGCCCGGCGGCAGGCTCGTGGTCGATGTCTATCCCAAGCTGTGGCTGAACAGGCTTTGGCCGAAATACTGGCTGAGGCCGTTCACCAAAAAGATGCCACGGGAGAAGTTGTTCAAAACTGTCGAGAAAATGGTCGCGCGGCTGCTGCCGGTGAGCATCGCTCTCGGCCGCGTGCCGATGCTGGGCCGCAAGCTGCGCTATATGATCCCGGTGTCGAACTACGACTGCGTCCTTCCGCTCACCAGGGCCCAGCTCAAGGAATGGTCGATATTGGACACCTTCGATATGCTCTCGCCCGCGCACGACCATCCGCAGTCGGCTGACACGCTGCGCTCGTGGTTCGAGGAAGCTGGGATGGAACGGATAGAGGTCTTCCGGCATGGGTTCTATGTGGGCAGGGGGGTCAAACCGGTCTAACGCATTACTTTTGTCATCCTGAGGAGGAACGACGAAGGATCTGCTTTTGGCCCTTCGCGGCAGTCCATACCCGCAGTGCAAAGCAGATTCTTCGCCTGCGGCTCAGAATGACAAAGTGCGAAGGCTCAGAATGACAGTCTTAAACGTGGAGGGAGTTCTAAGGATGCGGGTGGCGATTATCAGCCCCGTGGTCAGCGGGGTCAGCGGCGGCTATCGCAAGTATATGCAGGAGCTTGTGCCGATGATCGCGGCCGACCCGCGTGTGGAGTGGGTTCAGGTCTACACGGGCCCACGAGTCATGGAATATCACCACATCGACAGCTCTCTCATCACCGCTTGGCCCGATGGCGATCCGTGGACCTTCCCCTGGCTCAAATCGAAGATCAAGGAAGAGAGCGCGGATGTCGTGTTTGTGCCGACGGCCTACTGGCTCGACTGCGGCGAGATTCCTGTCGTGACGATGGTCCGCAACACCGAGCCGCTGATGGTTCCGTTCAAGGGGAACTCCCTCGTCGACGGCTTCAAGAACCTGATGCGCGCCCGATTCGCGCGCCAGGCCAGCCGCCATGCGGATCGGATTATCGCCGTATCAAGGCACGTGCGCGAGTTTCTGGTGGATCGGTGGGGCATACCCGCTGAGAAGATCGGCGTCGTCTACCACGGGGTCGAGCAATCGGCGCCGGAGTCCGAGATGGTCAGGCCCGAGGCGCTGAAGAGTGACCGGTTCATTTTCACTGCAGGCTCGATCCGCCCCGCGAGAGGCTTGGAGGATGTCATCGAAGCACTATCTCTCCTGGGCGGTAATGAGGCATCCCTGACGCTCGCCATCGCCGGCAAGGTGGATGACGGCTCGCAAAGCTACAAGCGTCGGCTCGACAGCCTTGGCCAGCGGCACGGCGTGGCATCCAGAATCGTCTGGCTCGGCCAGCTCGACGCCGCGCGCATGGCGTGGTGCTATCGCAACTGCGACGCGTTCGTGATGACGAGCCGCGCGGAGGCATGCCCGAACACGGCACTCGAGGCGATGAGCCACGGCTGCCGGATAGTATCCACCGCACAGCAGCCGATGCCCGAGTTCTTTCGTGATTGCCCGCTATACTACGAGCCCAGGAACGTCGCGAGGCTCGCCGGGGTCATCTCGCGCGCCCTGAACCTGCCGCGGGACGAGGCGGACAAGCGCGGGGCAGCCGCCGTGAAGCGCGCAGCCGAGTTCAACTGGGCCGACACTGCTCGTAGGACCGTCGATGAATTGGAGATTGCGAAGCGCCTGGGGAGTGCGCGGTGATCCCGCGCCTTGAGACTACGTTATGGCCATTGTCCGTCCAACTCAATATCTGCTTTCGCTTCCGCCAGCGATGGCCGGCTCTCTCGATGCAATGACCCGATACAACTCGGGCGACTGGTTCGGCGCGTGCGACCCGCCGGGGAGCAAGCTCGGGTCGGGCGGAGGGACCGCACACCTGCTCGCCGAGGCTTGGAAAGCCACCGGGTCGGGCAGGACGTTCAACGAGTGGCTCCGCGAGTCGCGCAAGCTGATAGTGCACGGCGGCGGCCAGAGCCGCAGGCTCCCGGCGTATGCGGCGGTGGGCAAGCCGTTCATCCCGATCCCCGCGCTGCGCCACTCGTTCGGGCAATCAATGGAGCAGACCCTGATAGATGTTCAAATGCCCGACTTCCGCCGGATACTCGAATGCGCGTCGGACGATGCGGCCGTGATGATCACCTCGGGCGATGTGCTCCTGCGCTTCGGCGGCCAGCTTCGGCCGTTCCCGGAGGCGGATGTGTTAGCGATGGGGATGACCGTCGAGCCGGAGCAGGCGGAACACTTCGGCGTCTTCTTTGCGTGCAGAGACTCGGGGGAGCTGGCGCGCTTTTTGCAGAAACCGTCTGCAAATATCATCCGCGATCTGGCCGCGCGGTATGCGTTTCTGGTCGATACGGGGATATGGCTCCTGAGCAAGCGAGCCGTGATGACGCTGATGAGGCGGTCCGGGTGGAGTGAAGATAAGGGCAGCTTCGATGGCGGCAGGGCGCGCCGTTACGAGTTGTATGCCGAGTTTGGGTTGTCCCTGGGGATCGAACCCGCTGAGCATGACCCGGAGATCGGCGGACTTACCTCAGCGGTGATCTCGCTGTCTTCGCCGGAGTTCTATCACCTCGGGACCAGCCGCCAGCTCATCGAGTCCGCCACCATCCTCCAAAACCGTGGGCCGACGGCAATGTGGGCTGGGATCAGGCATCCGGACCAGATCGTGCAGAACTCAGCGTTCGAGCCACCCGCGCGCAGGGAGGTCAATCACACGCTCTGGATCGAGAATTCATTCGTGCCGCCGTCTTGGAAGCTGGAGTGCGAGCATGTTCTGACGGGCATTCCCGAAAACGATTGGGAAATCAAATTGGAGCGCGGAGTGTGCCTGGATTTCGTACCGGTCGAGAAGAACGCGTATTGCGTCCGGGCCTACGGGATAGATGACTCATTCAGCGGCGCCATCGGCGAGGCACGAACCATCTGGCTTGGGCGCCCTGCGCTGAATTGGTTTACCAAGCGAAATATCAAACTTTCTGATGCGGGGATCGACCCGGAGTCGGACATCCAGTCCGCGCCTATCTTCCCCCTGATCGAGTTCAAGAACCTGGACTCGGGATTCGTCGAATGGCTCTTCGCAGCCGAACCCGCACATAAAGAAGATTTCGCAAAGCTCTGGCTCAGCCTGCCCAAGCTCTCAGCCGAGGAGATCAGGGCAACCACGAACATTCCCCGGCTGATAGATCATCAAGCCCGCCTCCGCGAGATAGCCCTGAGCAAGCTTCACGCTAAGCAGGAGACGAGCATATTCTACCGGCTTGACTTAGAGATGACTGCTCGCCTGTTCGCCAAAGGCAACATCGAATTGCCGCCAAACGCCCTTCCCGATTCCACCGGCGCGCTCGCGAGGGTCCACGACCATATGTTCCGCGCTGTCGTGATGCGCGAGCGCGGCGATGACGGCTGGCGGGAAGAGGAAGAGAACTCATTCAAGACCCTCCGTGAGGCGATAATCTCGGAGGCTCAACTCTCGGCCGCGCTGCCGGTCCGCCGCGTCCTCGACGACCAGATTGTCTGGGGCCGAAGCCCCGCCCGGCTCGATCTGGCGGGAGGCTGGACCGACACCCCGCCCTACTGCATCGAGCACGGTGGCCGGGTCGTGAACCTGGCCGTCAACCTCAACGGCCAGCCGCCGGTGCAAGTCTTCGCGAAGCTCTGCCCGAGGCCAGAGTTGATCGTCCGCTCGATAGATCTCGGGGTCGAGCAGAGGGTGCGGACCTACGAAGATCTCGATACTTACAGCCGGCCCGGCAGCGAGTTCGCGCTGGCCAAGGCCGCAGTTGCGCTGGCGGGGTTCCTGCCCAGGTTCCACGCGAGCGGCGGGTACGCGAGCCTGGAGGAGCAGTTCAATGCGTTCGGAGGCGGAATAGAGCTCTCGTTATTGGCGGCGATGCCCGCCGGGTCCGGTCTGGGGACCAGCAGCATCTTGGCAGCGACGCTCACAGGCGTATTGAGTGAACTCTGCGGCCTCGGCTGGGATGACCATGAAATTATAAGCCGCACCCTCGCCATCGAGCAAATGCTCACGACCGGCGGAGGGTGGCAGGACCAGGCCGGAGCGGTCTTCGGCGGCATTAAGCTCGTCGAGACGTCACCAGGCCTGTCGCAGCGCCCCACTGTCCGATGGCTCCCCGACCGCCTGTTTTCGACCGGTTACGCGAACGAGGTCGTCCTGCTCTACTACACGGGCCTGACCCGCCTCGCGAAGAACATTTTGCAGGAGATAGTGCGAGGGATGTTCCTGAACTCAGGCGAGCGCCTGGGCATACTCGACCAAATGCGCGAGCATGCCCAGTCCACCTTCGAGGCGATCCAGCGAAACGACTGGGAGGCTCTCTGCGAGGCTGTGCGGAAAAGTTGGGAGTTTAACCAGCGGCTCGATTCCGGCACAAACCCGCCCGCGGTGAAGGAGCTGCTTGACCGAGTGGAGAAAGAGTTATCGGGGGCAAAGCTTCTGGGCGCCGGCGGAGGCGGGTATGTGCTGATGCTGGCGAAGGACCGCGAGGCCGGAGAACGCATCCGGCGCACCCTGACCGAAAACCCGCCGAACCCGCGTGCGCGCTTCGTCGATATGAGCGTGTCGCAGACGGGGCTTGAGATAACGCGCAGTTGAATGCTAAGTAGGAAAGATTGGATGAGCGAAAACAAACGCCGGCTGGCCCTGGTAAAGGTGAACGGAGATCTAGGCGCTAAGATCAGGATGAGCCTTGAACAGACCGGCCTGCTGGATAAGATAACAAGCACGACCCGGATATCGATCAAACCCAATTTCACATATCCATACTACAAACCGGGCGTCACGACCAGCCCCGAGGTGATCCGCGAGACGGTGAAGATTCTCCGCGAGATCACCCCGCATATCGCCATAGTCGAAACCGATGGCGGCTACCACGCGTGGAAGGCAATAGAGGCGTTCAAGGGTCACGGCATTTTCGACATGGCGGATGAGTTCGGCATCGAGGCCGTGAACCTCTGTGAGGAGCCGCGCGAGAACATCACTTTCCGTTCGGGTTTCTCCACTCACCAGCTTCCGCTGCCGACCAGACTTCTGCACGAAACGGACCTTTTTATCACGATGCCGGTCCCGAAAATCCACGCGATGACAGGCCTCACGCTCGCCTACAAGAACCAGTGGGGCTGCGTGCCGGATATCATGCGACTTCGGCGACACTATGTCTTCCACGACGCCATCGTGGCCATCAACCGTGCTCTGAAGCCGGTGGTGGTCTCCGACGGCACGTATTTTCTGGACAAGAATGGCCCGATGGAAGGTGAGCCGGTGAGGATGGATACGATCATCGCCGCGACCGACGCGGGCACGTTCGACCGCTACGTATCCGAGCTTATGGGGTGGTCCTGGAGGGATGTGAAGCACATGCGTCGGGCGGTCCAGCTCGGTGACATGCCCGCCGACCTAAATGAGATCGAGTATAACATCGCGCCTTCGGACGCTCGCGAGCATGTATTCACGATCAAGCGCACCGTCCGCCACCTGATCGCCCTCTCGGGCTTCAACAGCCGGTTCATAACCTGGCTGGGCTACGAATCCTGGTTCGGACGAGTGGTGCTGCATGCGGTTCTGTATGCGATCGCGGGGAAACCGGTCGAGATTAGGGAACAGGGAATAGGGAACAGGGAATAGAAGGGACCTGCCGTTCGTCCGGGGTTTGAACCTCGGACACAAGTTCCCCGGGCTTAAGCCCTCCCTTCCCTTTCGTACTTTCGTGGCAAAATTCCCTTCTGTTCCCTGTTCCCTGTTCCCTATTCCCTATGCTACAATGTCCTGTCGCTAATAACTAGAGAGGTGGAACTGATTGGCAAACATATTGGTCACGGGGGGACGTGGCTTCATAGGTACGAATCTCACCAATGAACTCCGCGGGCGGGGGCACGACGTCCGGACCTGCGACATCCTCCAGGGCGAGGACCCTAAGCACATCAAGGCCGACACCGGAGTCTACCAGCAGGTGGACTGGATATTTCGCAATCACAAGTTCGACTTTGTCTACCACCTGGCCGCCGAATACGGCCGCTGGAACGGCGAAGACCACTATGAGAACCTCTGGCGGACCAACGTCGTCGGCACAAAGAACATGCTCCGCTTGCAGGAGCAGCACAAGTTCAAGATGATCTTTTTCTCCAGCGCGGAAGTCTATGGCGACTACGACGAGCTGATGAGCGAAGACGTGATGGAGCGCATACCCATCAAGCAGATGAACGACTACGCGATCTCCAAGTGGGCCGGAGAGCTTCAGTGCCTCAATTCGGCGTTGATGTTCGGCACCGAAACCGTTCGGGTGCGCCCGGTCGGCTGCTATGGACCGCATGAGTACTACAGCCGCTATCGCGGAGTCATTCCGATCATGGTCCATAGCTGCCTGCACGGGGCGCCGTTCCCGGTCTATCGCGGGCACAAGCGCATATTCGACTACGTCGAGGACACCTGCCGCACATTCGCCAACATTGTGGACAACTTCATCCCCGGTGAGGTGTATAACGTCGGCAGCAAGGAAGACTGGGTGATCACAATCGAGGAACTCGCCGAGATCGTCGTCAAGGAGACCGGCGCTGACCCGAAGCTCGTGCAGTATAAGGGTGAAGAGGGTTTCACGACACGCGTGAAGGTCGTCGATTTCTCGAAATCCCGGCGTGACCTCAAGCACGATCCGACAATCGACATCCACGAGGGCGTCAAGCGCTACGTCGCTTGGATGCGGGAAGTTTATAAGAAGTAGCTAGGCTCTTTAATCACGAAGGAACGAAAACACGAAAAGGGAATAGTGTACAGGGTACAGTGAACAGTGCATAATTGATAGGGTGCAGTAATCCGTAGGCCCTGAGTAGCCCCAGCAGAAGTTAGCTATTATTGAGAAGGTGATTGGGGCGTATCGAAGGGCCGGTAAGTACCGTACCAGACTCTGTACCTTCGGAGCCGCCCTTCGATACGCCCGAATGGCCCAGTGGAAACTAGATCACTTCACTAGGGCTACTCAGGGCTTACGGAGTACTGATCCTAAGCCTTTCGGGATTTCGGGCTTTCGAATGAAAGAATCCCTTCCCCTTTCGTGCTTTCGTATCTTTCGTCCTTTCGTGATTGAAAAAAGATGCCTTCCTCAACAGGAGTGTTCGTCATGGAAGATTACAAGAAACATCTCGAGGGCAAGACCGTTCTCATCACAGGCGGCGGCGGGGCCATCGGCTCGAATTTGACGCGCGCGATAGCCGAGCTGAAGGCGAAGCTGGTGATCGTGCTGGACGACATGTCCGCCGCGTACGAATGGAACATACCGTCGCTGCCGAACGTGCTGCTGGTGAAGGGCTCGATCACAGACGAGATCGCCCTCAAGCGCGTCTTCGGCCTGAACCCGGACATCGTCTACCACCTGGCCGCGTTTTTCGCGAACCAGAACTCGGTGGATTTCCCTCAAAAGGACCTGAACACAAACGGCCTCGGCACGCTGCTGATCTATCAGTATGCTCAAATGTGCAAGGCGGGCCGGGTGGTCTACGCCTCCTCGGGCTGCTCGATCTACGGCTGCACGGCCCCGCTTCCGTTAAAGGAAGATTTCATGTCGATGCACCTGACGACGCCGTATCAGATCACAAAGATGCTCGGGGAGCTTTACGCGAACTTCTTCCACCACCACTACGGCACGCCGATAGTCAAGACCCGGTTCTTCAACTCCTTCGGCCCCGGCGAGGTTCCAGGGCAGTATCGCAACGTGATCCCGAACTTCATGTTCTGGGCGATGTCTGGCCTGCCGCTGCCTTTCACGGGAAGCGGCGAGGAGACCCGCGACTTCACCTATGTCGGCGATCTGGTGGACGCGCTGCTCAGGGCGGGTTATTACGAGGCAGCCGTAGGTGAGGAAATGAACCTGGCGTCCGGTCGCGAAGTGAAGATTCTCGAGATGGCGGAGATGGTCAATGACCTGACCGGCAACAAGGCCGGCATCGCGCGCGCCCCGCATCGGGTCTGGGACACAAAGAAGCGCCTCCTCGCAAGCGTCGAAAAGGCCAATAAGCTCCTTGGCTACGAGCCGAGCATGGACTTCGAGCAGGGCCTCAAGAACACCTACGAATGGTTCAAGGCGAACTGGGATAACGTCCAGCGAGACGCCGAGTTCCCGGTGGGGATGTCATCAGCGGTTCAGGGCGTCGTGGTGAAGAAGTAAAGAAAGAGAATGAAGAATGCAGAGTGCAGAATGCAGAATGACCTACGATCGTGAGGTCCCTTCCATTCTGCATTCTGCATTCATCATTCTGCATTGCTATGAAGATTTGCCTTATAACCGAATACTTCTACCCTGACAACACCGGCGGGACTCCGACGGGGCTGTCGGAGCTGTCGCGCTACTTCAAGGACAACTATCCCGACATCGAGCTTGATGTCATCACAAGCTCCAACATGTACCGCCTTAGCCCGGAGAAGCTTGCGCCGTTCGAGGACTGGGACGGGGTCAGGATTCACCGGGTCGGTTGCCCGCGCTCGAACCGTCCGTCGACGGCCCTGCGTATTCTCGCGGGCCTGTGCTTCACATTCGCCGCGCGCAAGAAGCTGATGAAGATGGGGCCGCACGATCTCGTATTCGTCGGCACGAACCCGCCATCAGCCCCTATAGCGGCGCTGGCGTACAAGAGGCGCAGCGGCACGCCGTATGTTTATCTTATTCACGACTTCTACCCAGACCTGGCAGTCGCCCTGGGAGCCGTCTCCAAGACCAGCTACCCGGCCAGGCTCGCGCGCAAGCATCAGAAGAGATGGCTGGGCTCGGCGGACATGGTCGCAGTCCTCGGACGATGTATGAAGACCAACCTCGAAACCGCCTACGGGATACCCGGCGAGCAGATAGAGGTTATCACCAACTGGGCGGACCCCCAGCAGATATACCCGATGCCCAAGACCAGCCGGTTCCGCGAGAAGCACCATCTAAGCGGCTTTATCGCCCTCTACGCGGGGAACCTTGGGCCGTTCCAGGGCCTCGATGTCATACTCGACGCCGCGAAGATCGCCAAGGAGAAAAATAGCGACGCGACGTTCCTGCTCGTAGGCAAGGGTACTCGTTGGGACGAGATCGCTGAGCGCATCGAGCGTGAGGGTCTGACCAACGTGCGCCTGCTCCCCGCAGTCGGCGCCGACGAGTACCCCGACCTGCTCGCCTCGGCTGATGTCTGCCTAGTCCCGCTCGCGCCCGGCATCGACGGACTCGCGGTCCCAAGCAAGTTCTATACGATCCTTGCCGCCGGCAGGCCGACGGTCGCCATTCTCGATCCGAACTCGGAGATTTCGCGCGCGGTGGTCGAGTCCGATTGCGGGATGCAGGTGAATCAGGGCGACCCGGCAAGCCTGGCGGACGCGGTCGTCAAGCTCCGTAACGACTCCGATCTCGCCGAGCAAATGGGGCAAAACGCCAGAAAAGCTCTTGAGGAGAATTATACGATCAAGCACATCGCCGACCGGTTCCACAACCTGTTCGGCCGGGTTATAGCCTCCCGAGGAGCCGCGAAGTGAGATACATCATCGCGGGCGCGACCTCCCCGACCGGCAACGCCGTCATCAAGAGGCTCGCCGATAAAATCGGCGCGACCCACATCACCTGCGTGGTGCGGCCCACCTCCGACACGAGCCTGCTTCAGTCCATCGGCCTGACGATGCACACGGGCGATGTCACCGAGCCCGAATCGTTCACTTCGCTCCTGAGCGCATCGGTCGCCTATATCGACATGACCCACCCCAAGCACTACCACAAGTCGCTGGAGGCCGTAGTCGCGGCCGGCGTCGAGCGGGCGTATTACGTCACCACCACCGGCATCTTCTCCAAGTTCCGCAGGTGCGCGGATATCTACATCGTCAACGAAGACCGCATCCGCAATTCGGGCGTTACCTACACCATCCTCCGCCCGAGCATGATCTACGGAACCCTGCGGGACCGCAACATGAACCGCCTGATTCGATTTCTGGCCAGCTACCCCATCTTTCCGTTCTTCGGGGACGGCTCGAACCTGATGCAGCCCGTGTTCACTGACGATCTCGCGGATGGGATCGTCGCCGCAATCGACAACCCTCAAACGGAGAACCAGGAATACAACCTCGCCGGGCCGAACCCCGTTCCCTACGGCGAGATGATCGATATCATACTGGCCAAACTTGGGAAGAATGTCCGCAAAGTTCACATCAGCCCTGGCGCGGCTGCGGGGATTGTGCGGGGCCTGCAGTGGATTCCGAAGTTCCCGATCAACGACGAACAGGTGCTTAGAATGCGGGAGGATAAAGCCTTCGACATCTCGAAGGCCGTCTCGGAGCTCGATTTCTCGCCCCGAGGCTTTGATGAAGGCATCGGGTGGGAGATCGAGGAAATGCGCAAGGTGGGGATGCTGCGATGATCGAAGAAGCTGACAGAGTGGCGCCTAGTGTCGGTCCGTATGCCTATCTCAAGGCGATGATCGACTTCGCGCTCGCGGTAGTCGGGCTGATCGTATTCGGCCCGCTGATGCTTGCCGTCGCGCTCGCCATTAAGCTCGACGACCCCGGCCCCGCGATCTACCGCCAGACCAGGCTCGGCGCGCTGGGCAGGCTCTTCACGATGTATAAGTTCCGCACGATGAAACTTGGGACCCCGGTGCTCTCCACCGCCGATATGCAAGAGCAGCAGGTAATCCCGTTCACGCGGCTCGGCCCGTTTCTTCGCAAGAGCAGCCTTGACGAGCTGCCGCAGCTAGTCAACATCATCAAGGGCGAGATGAGCTTCATCGGCCCTCGTCCCGCGCTGCCTACGCAGAATGACGTCATCGCCCTCCGCGAAGAAATGGGCGCCACGCACGTCCGCCCCGGCATCACCGGCCTTGCGCAGGCGATGGGCCGAGACGAGCTCGATTCCCACACCAAGGTCGGCTACGACGCCCAATACTGCCGCAAGATGAGCCTAATCTTCGATATCAAAGTCTTCTTCATGACCGTCGCGGCGGTGCTTTCGGCGAGAGGAAACAAATAGCCTCAACCTCCTCCTAACCTTTTTTCCGTCACCTGCCGACAATCCCTTGTACATTCTTCGGAGTGCTGAGGATAACGCAATGGATATGGATTGGTTGAACGGACTCACAAACAATGACTTGGGTTACGGTGAGGAAAGCGACGATAGCCTCTACTGCCCGTATACGAACGGTTCCGACTGCGCGCTGTTTACAAGGGGCTTGCAGCCTCAGGAACTGTGCGAAGCTCTTGAGTGCGCGCAGATGAAGCTGTTCCAAAAGGTGAACCCCCACCGTCACCGCCGCAACAAGGCCGCATAAGCACTTGCGCCACGCCAAACGGGTGTTTCGGCACTTCAATGCCGAAACGTTTCGGGAATGAATTCCCGAAACACCGGGCTTTCGGACTGCCGAACACCCGGACCGCCGAACCTCGTAAAACAAGGTTCGGCCCGGCCTGCGTCATACCCCGTAACAGGCCGGGCCGGGAGGTCGCTATTCGGTTGTCAGTTTGCGGCTTCAGCAGGAAACAATCGCGAGTGCTCTCACCCCCTATTCGACTGCACTAATGCTGGTTATTCTATCCAGCCAAACATCCTCGATATCGCCGACGAGACATCCGCCATACATCGGCACGTAGGACACGTCCTGCACGCGCATCGCCTTGGTGTGTAAATCGCCGTGGCGATCTCGGTAGGTAACAGAGACATTTCGTCCAAGATACTGCTTCGCTTCAGGAATAAACATCTATCTACCTCCTGGCTCCAAGGCGCTTAACGTACAAAAAGCCGAGCCACCAAAGTCAAATTGCCAGTGATCAAGGACCCCCGTGCGCCCCAGGGCCTCGAAGAGACGACCCCTCTGCCGGACGGTTTTCAACGCCGGCGGTGCCTGATCACCAGCAACTCCTACTTCGGCGGCTCGGCTGACATCCCGAGGGCGGTAGACCGATCGAGCCTGCTCGACCCCTTACCGCTCAGCCCGGCTTAGTCCCGGTAGCTTTGCGTCCCCACCTTTCGATGAGTTTGCTATTGTCGGTAGTTGCTTACATTAGGGTTATGCCTTATAGCAAGAGGTGTTGATGCTGGGGGGATTACCGGTTTGTGGACGGCTGCCCTGGGCGGGCAGCCGAATCGATCTTGTGGCGGAGCGCCTCGTAGTTGTTCTTGAAGTAAGATTCGTCTTTGGGGGCGGCCTTCAGCAATGCCGCGAGAATGTTGGCCGCCACGTCCTTGCGGTATGCCGGGTCAAGCTTGCCCGCTTCAACCTTGGCGGTGTCGAGCTGGCTGGTTCCTTGAAAACAAGCGACAAGCCAATCCGCTTCCCGCGCAATGCGCGCGCTCCGAGCGCGCTGCACTAGCTCCTCTATCCACGGGTCATAATTCTTATCGACCCTGAGGAGAACATCAGCCTCGGCGACCGCCTTGACCATGCTCTTATAAAGCTTCGGATTGCGCGCGTCCTGATCGGTCTTGGTAAGCGAGATCACGGATACCCTGTCGCCGCCTATCTCCCGCGCGATCTGGGCAAGGTATACGTTGCCTGCCGCGACCCTGATCCTGCCGTCGTCTGGGAAAGCGGTCCACTTATGTATGTATGTGGCCGAGAGCGACGCCGAGGCCGCCAGCCACGTCATCGCAAGTGCAACCATTGAGATCAGCATTGTTCTGGTCCGCATAAATCACCTCCGAGTAGGTCGATTGCTACACTTTCTTTTTAGCATAGAAATCACCGCCTGTCAACGCGAGCGCAAGCCGTAAGCGAGAGATCGGCGTTGCATGTATAGTGTGACCATACTGCCAGTTGCGTAGCATAGGTACAACCTGCACAATTCGTGCCAACGGCTGCCTACTTGATGCGTCCCTTCGCCATCCCCAGCAGCCCCGGCACGGCGTGCGGCGCCTGCGCCGGAACGGGGAATGCCTGCTTGAGGGTGTCCCACCACTTGTAGTCTCGGAGGTAAACGAGGTCAAAGAGCATGCAGCCCTGGGTCTTGTCGAGGCATTGATTCATCGCGGCCAGGAACTTATCAGGCCGGCCCTTATACTGATACAGATAGAGGCTCCCGTAGACGAAAGTGGCATCATTGACGGCATTGACCGACTCCTCCGCTGCGGCCTCCACGCTCTTCCACTCCTCGTCGTTGCTTGCCTTGGCGTCCTCGCGGGTGGGATGAGTGTAGTAGCAGCCGGTGCACATATAGTCCACCAGGTCCGCATAGCCGGTTTCTTCATATCCGTCCGGCCACCAGTCCAGCTTCGCCGAGTGGTTAGGGCTGCCCCAGTTGACGCCGACATCGTAATACATCGGATACCACGACCCCACGTAGATCCCCAGCTTCGCGCGCGGCTTTACGGACTTCACGGTCTCCCGAACCTCCGCCAGGAAGTCGCGCATCACCTTCGCCCGGAACTTTATCCACTGCTTGAACAGCGGCCCGCGGACCACGTCATCGCCGGGCGCGGGAGTCCGCTTGAACACATCATCAGGCCAGTTCGTCACGGCCTGACCCATGAACCCCTCGAACGCCTTGCGGGTGATATCGCTGAAGTCTGCGTAGATGTTCGGGTATCGCATCCTGTCCAGGACAAGCCCATCCACCGCATACCTTCGACAAATCTCCTTCACGACGCCAAGCTCGTAGGCTCTAACGTCCGGATGGAGCGGATTAACGAATACGGCATGGTGAACATTATCCAGCTCGCTCACGCTCTTCAGCACGCCTTTTCCATCCAGATGAAATCGAGTCCTGCTCTCGGCGCTCTTCTTGAGCCATGCCCCCGCCTCCCCATTCGCCACGAGCAAGAAGCCACCCTCGGGGGTCGATATCTTCGGCTTTCCCGCTGCCGTGCCGTACTGGATCGGGTCACCCTCGCGCGTGATTCTGACGTAAGTGGTGTTTTCCGGCAGATTCTTGGAAGGCCTGGCGCCCTTGCCATAGATGCAGACCTGATCGCCGCCGTAGGGGCCGTCGGTGCACGTCAGTTTCATGTTGGTCCCATCGTCTGTGCTCAGAAACCGATCTACATCATAATGCACGCACTGCCAATCCGGATGCTTGAACGCCGGGCCGCCGGCCAACTCTTGGGAGCCTTCGGAGAAAACATTAATGGCCGCATGCACCGCAATCCCCGCCTTGTGTCCTTCCTCCAGGACCACTTGCAGCAGATCGTAGTTGCGGGGATACTGCTTCCCCTCGAAGATGGTGAGCCTCGGCGCGAACTCGCTCTTATATAGGACCAATCCCGACAGCGGCTTCACGTCCACGATGATCGTGTTGATATTGGCCGCCTTGCACTTCGCCACCATATCCGCTACGCCTCGCCTGGTCGAGAGCTGCCACATATTGGCCTCGGCATCGAACCACACGAGCCTGCCCTGGAGTCCCTTTTCTTTGCATACGAGGTTGTTTTTGGAGTTAGCAGCGGCGCCAGAAGAAACAAACATCAGCACGATTCCTACACACAATAATCCACGCAATGCAAACCCAAACGAATGCAGAATGATGAATGAAGAATGCAGAATAGAGCGAAACCCCTCCCCCATTCTGCATTCTGCAATCTGCATTCTTCACTGCTTCTATGATCTCACTACCAGTGTCGCCGGATAATTCGACCCCGCCACCGGCACCGTCGTTATTGCGACGTTTCTTGTCTCCCCCGGCTTTAGGCTGTACGAAGCCAGCGTCACTTCCGAAGGAGGCTGCGCGTACTTTGTCGAAACAAAGGCGCCGTCAATGATAAATACCCCGGATGCGAGTCCTGCACTCGGCTCAAACAGGATTCTTACTTTTTTCGTTTCGCTCGTCGGGTTGTCCACCCGGACATTTATCTTGTATGTCACGCCGTAGTTGCCGTAGAGTTTCTTCTGAGCGGTCTCATCATTGAGCGCGTGCTTGCCTATCGGAATAAACGCCCACTTCCCGCCGACCGTGTAGCCCGCCGTAAGACTCTTCGCCGGTGACGGATAGATGTGATCCGACAGCGACAGGATCAGCGGGTTCGGCGCGGCCGCGATATCGCCACGGGCCACCACATCCTGCCCCGGCGAAAGCGAGGCCACCCTCACGTATGCCGGCTCGCCGCTCATCTGCCGCAACTGCAATATTCCGCTTGTCGTCTCCTGATTCCCGAGCATGTCCGATACGAGCACCAGCCTCGACTGCCCCGGCACGTTCTCGATCACACTCACATCATTGGTAACATCCTTGAGGAAGCTTGAGCTGGCCATATAGCCCACAAGCACCGTGTCCACCATCGGGTTCGAGACCGCCCGGAACACGCGGAACGTCGCGGGCGTCAAGCCCGGGTTGACCACATCGACTATGAAATGCGCGCGCTTTCCCATCGCGTTCTGGTGGTGGAACAGGACCCTGGTGGACTTATCCATCTCCAGCTTACCGGCGAAAAGGGTCTGATACTTCGTCAGCCGCTCGGGGTTGTTGCTGTAGAAAAGCTGCCCGACCTCGTCGCGCGGCAGTTGGACGTTGTTGACCTCCACGACGGACTGCATTGTCAGCGGTATGTAGCTTCCGCCGCTGAATCTGACCTCCACGTTCATCCGACGGGACTGGTTCGGCCCAAGAGCGCCGCCCTCGCATTTGACCGATCCCATCTCGAACCTCGCTCCCGGCTCCGGCGCCAGGCTCCGTTTAGCGGCTTCCCTGGCCGCATAGCACATCGTCGAGGTGGGGCAGGGGTTTCCGGTCACTTGAGCGTAGGAAACGTCGGCCACGCGCCCGGCGTACTTCTTGACGATCACGTTGAGCGATATGTGCTCGTCCTCCACGCTGATATCGATCTGGGTGGAGCCGAGCTTCTGGCCGACCACTTGCAGGCTGCGGCCGGCATCGTCGGCCGCGACCGCGGCAACTTCGGCGTCCGCCGCCTTCGCATATATAGCTCCAGTCGCGGCCCCGCCGATTGTCACCTTGCGGCTCTCACCAAGCGGTACGAGTATGTCCCGATCGCTCAGGGTGACCGCCGGCATCAGCAGCAGCGACCTCATCCGGGACGCCCACACACCCGCCAGCCCGGCGGCTGTCGTCCTGCTCGCCCTGGCGTCCAGCTTGGTCGCCATACAGATCAGCCTCTCGCCCGCGTAAATCCGCGCCTGCCGTTTCGACGCCTTAACGAATATCGCCCTTGGATCGACTCCCTCGGCGACAAGCTGCTTCAGCCTCTCGGCGGTGATCCTAGCACGATCGGCAACTCCCAGCGCCCCGTTGCTCTTAGCGAAGCGCACGGCGACCCCGCCGTTTATCGTCACGGTCCCCGCATCGGACCCCACTCTTGGTCTAAAACCCGCCCAGGCGGAACTTGCGGCAATCAACAAGAAGGCAACCGCCATGCCCACCCGGAGTCTTCCTGGACTAAACATCAATCAACTCCCCTTGCAAACTACACGTCCATCCTAGCGTGAGATGCGTTTCCGCTTCTTGGTCACGTCTGCGTATTTCCGACGAAGGGACTCAATCTCTTCTTGCCGTGGTTTTCCTTGCCACTCGTCGGCCAGCCTTTTCCGTGCTTCTCTCATCATGGCAACTGCGTCAAATGTCTTCTTCATGATCCGCGAGCACCTCCCTCGGACTGCGAATCTCGGGAGTCAACAATCCGTGTCTTAAGTTGGTCGCTGCAAACAATCTGATGCGATTGAGGTTCACGATATGCTTGAAGTTCCAACTGACTATCACGTCCACCTTGTTTAGCGATGCTACTGCTACCTGCTGAGCGTCGATGAGCGAACCTTGCCCAACTACTCCGTCAGCGATGTAATCGTCCGCCAGTTGCACTGCATCTTCGTCAAGGTCGATATATTCCAACGCGCTCTCTGGCAGTTCAGCAAGGACCTGCTTGACATTCTCCGGCGCCATCTCCAACTCTTCCAATGTCATGGAACTCACAACCGCGACAGCCTTGCCGGACTTGAACTCGGCAAAAAGCAGACGCGAAACGACGTCGAACTCCGCGTCGTGGCAACCTCCGATGACGGAGGTATCGATGAACAGCCGCATCTTCATAAGTTTATTCTACCACAATTGGCCTCGGTGTCGTGTCTGCCGCCTGTCCCCTGCGTCCCAATCTGCTATAATAAAAAGCGCACCGCCTAAACCTCGAAAAGGAAGCCCGTTAGAATTGATCCAAGACGACATAGCAAAAGCGATAAACAAGATTCTGGCAACGACGGAGGTTGCCTTCAACGTCCCTCCCAAGCGTGAGTTCGGTGACTTCTCCACCGCCGTCTGCCTGGCGCAGGCGAAAGTTCAGAAGCGCGCGCCGATGCAGATAGCGGAGGATGTCAAGGCCGAGCTGGCAAAGGTCAAACTGCCATATATAAAGGAAGTGCTTGTCACGCCGCCAGGCTATCTCAACTTCAAGATCGACCATCCGAGGTACGTGAAATCCGTCATGGACCGCGTGGCCAAAGAGAAAGGCCGTTTCGGAAACACCAATACCGGCCGGGGCCGCAAGGTCCTCATCGAGCACACCAACGTCAACCCCAACAAGGCGATGCACATCGGCCACCTCAGAAACGCCATCATCGGCGACTCGGTCGTTCGCGTGATGGAGAAGCTGGGCTACAACGTCGAGGCGTGCAACTACATCGACGACACCGGCGTGCAGGTCGCTGATGTGGTCGTGGCGATGCTCTATGTGGGCGATCCCGTCTACGACGGCAAGTCGGACGACCTCTCCGCCATCTGGGCAAAATACGACGGCTCGGTCTCCTTCGACTACTGGTGCTGGGATGTATACTCCCGCGTCGCTCAAGAATATGAGACCAACGAGGCGCTCAAGGCCAAGCGCGCGGAGGTCCTGCACTGCGTCGAGGCGCAGGACAGCGCAGTCGCCAAGTTCGCCAAGGAGGTCGCGACCCGGATCGTTCAAGCGCACCTTGCGACGGTCGGCAGGCTCAATGTTTATTATGACCTCCTGAACTGGGAGTCCGACATCTTCCTGCGCGGCTTCTGGAAGACGGCGTTCGAGTCGCTCAAAGAGGCCGGCGCGATAGTCTATGAGACCGAGGGGCCCAACACCGGCTGCTGGGTCGTCAAGTTCGGCAGGGGCGTATTCAAGACCGACGAGGGGATCAAGAGCGAGGACAAGGTCCTAATCCGCTCGAATGGCACCGTCACCTACACCGGCAAGGACATTGCGTATCAGATGTGGAAGTTCGGCGTGCTGGGTCAGGATTTCCTCTACAAGCTGTGGGGCGCGCAGCCCAACGGCGACGACCTCTGGACCACCGCCCCCGACGGGCAGGAGATGGACTGTTTCGGACGTGCGGAGAAAGTCATCAACGTAATCGACGTCCGCCAGAGCTACACGCAGCAGATCGTTTACGAATGCCTCAAGAAGCTCGGATTCAAAAAGGAGGCCAGAAACTCGATCCATCTCGACTATGAGGTCGTGGTTCTCTCGAACGCCGCCGCCGCCGAGCTAGGAGTCGACGTTGATACCGCCCTTCGACAAGCTCAGGATGGACCGGGGATGCAGGCAATGTCGGGCCGCAAAGGCGTCGGGGTCAAGGGGGACGATCTCATTAACGAGATGGTCAAGCGCCTTTCCGAGAAGGTCCACATAGAAGGGAACGCCCATTTGTTAGCCGCGGCGGCGATTCGCTACTTCATGTCCCGTTTCTCCACGGGCAAGATGATCATTTTCGACTTCGACGAGGCCATGCGCACCACCGGCGACACCGGCGTCTACTGCGAGTACGCCCACGCCCGAGCCTGCGGCATCCTGAGAAAGGCGGAGGAAAACGGTGTTTCGGGAATTTATTCCCGAAACATGCTCGCCGCGGTGCCCGAACACATCACTCTGCCGGAGGAGAACCTGATCAAGAAGATCGCGGAGCTGCCATCGGTCATACGTAAAGCAGGTCACGAACTCTCCCCCGCGCCGCTCGCGCACTATGCTTTCGAGTTGGCGACGGTGTTCACGGACTTCTACGAGAACCCCGACCCTGACGCCGAGAAGCAGGTGCCTTTCATCAAGATCGAGGACCCGGTGCTCCGCACCTATCGCCTTGCGCTGGTCGATACGTTCCGCCAGGCGATGGCGAACTGCCTTGACGCGCTGGGGATCGTGCCGCTTGAACGCATTTAGACCCCGTACCGTACGCCGGATGACAAATTTTGCTCGCAAGCGCATCAATTACAGTTGACAGACTAACAAAGCTGTGGTAATCTCCGATATAAGTGACTGCTGGGCTGGCAACTGACCACGGCGGCACGTTCTGGTATTCTCTTTCATCTATGCGGAAAGGAGGGAAAAAGATGAGGAAATTCATTCTTGTAGCCGCGTTGCTGTCGTTGGCAATGCTGTGTGTCGCACCTGCCTTGGCGGACGACATCAACCCGCCGCCATGGCGCGGACACCCGGGAAGCACGCTGCAAATATGGGAGTTCTCCACCCCGAATCCGAACCCGCTGCCCGACTTGCTCAACAATCCTTTCGGAATGCCGACCGCTCAGGTGTGGCCGGGAGTCGGGCAGAACTGGTGGGATGTCTGGGAGGGGCGGCAGGGTGTATGGCCGCTCTCCGGAGCGATGGAGATCACCATTCCCAACAGCCCTGTTCCCAACCCATATAAGGACATCTGGATTCAGCTCACGTGGATGCCTCAGGTACCAAGTGTCTTTCCCATACTGAGCGAAATGCTGTCCGGTGCCGCCGCGCAAATGGTACATGAGATCCCGATCGCTGGTGGCTGGTTGCACAGCACGTTCAACATCCGGATTTATCCGAACCCGCAGCAGGAGATCGTGCGGATTGACGGGGCGGTGATGGTGGATGAGCTGGTTATCGACACCATCTGCGTTCCGGAGCCGTCGAGCCTGCTGGCCCTCTCGGGCAGCGTGCTCGCGTTAGTCGCATGGAGGCGACGGCGCTGATCGCGCTCTTACATTGAATATGACTGGCCAGTTCGCCGGGGGAGCCAACTCCTCCGGCTTTTCATTTGCCTCTATGAGTAGGCTGCCGTTACGGAGTCTCTGGAATTCATTACCGAAACCTCCCGCCTCCGCCTTGCGCTGGTCGACACGTTCCGCCAGGCGATGGCGAACTGCCTTGACGCGCTGGGGATCGTGCCGCTTGAACGCATTTAGACCCCGTACCGTACGCCGGATGACAAATTCTTCTGGCCAACGCATCAATTACAGTTGACAAACTGAAAAACCTGAGGTAATCTCCAATATAAGTGATCGCCGGGTTGGCAACTGGCTGCGGCGGCACGAAACATTCCACAATACGAGGGAGGAGAATCATGAGAAAGTGTATCTTGTCACTGACGCTGCTATTGATGGCAGTCGTGTTCAGCGCAGGGTATGCCTGGTCAGACGACCTGCACCCGCCGCCTTGGCGGGGACAGCCGGGGACCACCTTCGCCGCTTGGGAGTTCTTGACCCCCGACCCGAACGCTCTCCCTGACCAGATGTACAACCCTAACGGGGTTCCCGCAATGCAGATATGGACCGGCATTGAACAGCATTGGTTCGACCAATGGGAAGGTCGCATCGGAGTGTGGCCGCTGTCGGGAGCGCTCGAGGTATTGATCCCGAACTACCCTCCGCCGAACCCGTACAAGGACATTTGGATACAGATCACCTGGGCGCCACAGGTACCGGACGTGACTCCTTTCGTCAAGGAGAAGATTTCCGGAACTCTTGCCCAACTGGTCAGTCAGACCCCGTTCCCAGGCACGCCTTGGGTGCATAGCGTGTACGCGATCCGCCTTTTCCCGAACCCTACACACGAAATCGTAAGAATAGATGGCGGGATAATGGTGGATGAGCTCGTTATCGACACCATCTGCATTCCGGAGCCGTCGAGCCTGCTCGCGCTTTCGGGCAGCGTGCTCGCATTGGTCGCCTGGAGGCGACGGCGCTGACAATGCGTTACACTGACATGGAATGTATCCGGCCAGTTTGCCGGGGGAGGTTGAGATCCCCCGGCTTTTTATTTGCCTCAAGGAAAAGTATGCCGTTATCTCCGTTTACAGGAAAATCCCGAATGCGTGCATAAGCTAACCTTATGACGCCCTTCCAAGTCTACTTACGCACAATAGGCGCGAACCTCTCACGCGGAAATGCGACCGAGCACACCCACAGGCCGGCGCTCAAAACCCTTATCGAAAGTCTGGAGCCTGCGATCATCGCCACGAATGAGCCGAAGCGCGAAACATGCGGCGCTCCGGACTTCATATTGACAAAAGGTCACGTGCCCATCGGCTACATCGAGGCCAAGGATGTGGGGAAGTCGCTTGACGAGGTGGAGCGCGGGGAGCAGCTTGACCGTTACCGCGAAAGCCTCGGCAATCTGATTCTGACCGACTATCTTGAGTTCCGCTGGTATGTTGGCGGCGAGCACCGTCTCACTGCCCGCTTGGCTGGGCCAGGACTGCCGCTGAAAGAGAGCGAGGAGCGGACGCACGAGGTAGCCCAACTCCTGGTTCAATTCCTTGAGACTCAGACGCCCACGGTCGGCAGTTCCAAGGAACTGGCAAAGCGCATGGCCCACATCGCGCGATTGATCAGAGAAATCATCTCCAGGGCGCTGGGTGACGAGGACACGACCGGATCGCTTCACAGCCAGATGGAAGGCTTCCGGCTTTCGCTGTTGCCCGACCTGACCGAGGAACAGTTTGCCGATATGTACGCCCAGACGATATGCTACGGCTTGTTTGCGGCAAAATGCAGCACATCGGATGGAGGGCGCTTTAACAGACTACAAGCAGCGGACGATCTGCCAAAGACGAATCCCTTCCTGAGGAAAATGTCTCAACAGATATGGGGTTACGACCTCGATGATCGATTGGTCTGGGCGGTCGAGGACTTGGTGCAGCTTCTGGCGCGGGCGGATATGGAAGCGATCCTCCGCGATTTCGGCAAAGATCCGGTTGTGCATTTCTACGAGACTTTCCTGGCCGAGTATGACCCGAAGATGCGGGAGGCGCGCGGTGTCTACTACACACCCGAACCCGTGGTGTCATATATCGTGCGCAGCGTGGACCATATATTGAGAACGGACTTCGGGCTGCCTGATGGTCTGGCGGATTGCAGCAAGGTCCGCATACCGACTTCCGATGGTGAGGGGGTACATAAAGTCCAGATACTCGACCCCGCGACAGGCACGGGCACATTCCTGCACGGCGTCATCGACCGGATACACGAATCGCACACTGGAAACCAGGGCATGTGGTCCGCCTACGTAAGGGAACACCTGCTGCCGCGTGTTTTCGGGTTCGAGCTTCTCATGGCCCCGTATGCGGTGGCGCACATGAAGCTCGGGCTGCAACTTCAAAATACGGGCTATGATTTCCGCGCCGCCGAACGGTTGGAGGTCTACCTCACTAACACGCTCGAAGAGGCGTTCAGGGCTGTCGGGCCAAACCTGTTTGCGCAGCAAATTGTCGAAGAAGCCAACTCCGCGAGCAAAGTAAAGCGTGACACGCCCGTTATGGTGGTCCTTGGAAACCCTCCCTATTCCGGCCACTCGGCCAATCGAAGCTGGGTGATGGAAGACAAGAAGCGGGTCCCGACTTTCATCGGAAAGCTGATACGGGACTATTATGAGGTGGACGGAGCGCCGCTGGGTGAGAAAAACCCGAAGTGGCTTCAGGACGACTACGTGAAGTTCATTCGCTTCGCTCAGTGGCGAATAGACCGGACAGGTCACGGGGTGCTGGCATTCATCACTAACCATGGCTACCTAGACAATCCGACTTTCAGGGGCATGCGTCAGAGCCTGATGAAGAGCTTCGATGACATCTACATCCTGGACCTCCACGGCAACAGCAAGAAAAAGGAGAAAGCCCCCGACGGTGGAGAGGATAAGAACGTGTTCGATATCCAGCAGGGCGTCGCCATCGGGATATTCGTCAAGAGGGCCGACGCGGGAAATCGACCCGCCAAGGTCAAACATGCTCATCTTTGGGGACCACGGGAGAAGAAGTACGAGTGGCTTGGCGAGAAGAATGTAGCGCGCACGGATTGGACGGAGCTGACGCCGTCCGCTTCCTCTTACATGTTCGTGCCACAAGATGATGACCTGCGGTCAGAATACGAAGCAGGGTGCAAGGTCTCCGAGGCTGTCCGCCTCTGTAGCCTAGGGCTGAACAGCCACCGCGACCATTTTGCGGTCGACTTCGACCGCAACGTGCTCATCAATCGAGTGGAGCGCTTTCTTGATGCGGCCACAGACGCGGAGTGCTATGACCGATTTGGCCTCACTCGTAACTCCGATTGGAGCGTCGAGCAAAGCCGCAACTGCCTGCGAAGCACCCCAGGATGGCGAGGGGATGTGATCAAGTGCCTTTACAGGCCCTTCGACTTTCGGTACTGCCTTCTCAGCGAGTGCGTAATGGATCGTCCGCGCTTGGACTTGAACTGCCATGCCAAACAACAGAATTGCTCCCTTGTGATCACGCGTCAGACTCGCGAACCCTTTGCCGCGCTCATGACCGACGTGGTGTGCGGGCAGCACAAAATAGTCGCAGCATATGACGGATCCTATATCGTGCCGCTGTATCTTTACCCAACCGTCGGGCGTACAGCCAGCCTCTTTGACGAGGACGGACCCTCCGACGCCCCCGGCGACCGCAAACTCAACCTCTCCACCGAGTTCATAGCCGACTTCTCCTCCAAACTCGGCCTGACATTCATCCCCGACGGCAAAGGTGACCGCGGGAAGACCTTCGGCCCCGAGGACGTGTTTTCGTATATGTACGCCGTCTTCCACTCACCGACATACCGGACCCGCTACGCGGAGTTCCTTAAGATCGACTTCCCCAGGCTGCCGCTCACTTCCAGCCCCGCGCTGTTCCGCGAACTCTGCGCGCTGGGCAACGAACTGGTCGGACTGCACCTGATGGAGAAACGCGGAACGAAGCCGCCGGGTTATCCCATCAAGGGTGACAACATAATGGAAAACGTCCGCTATGTCGATCTCGCGCCGGGCCGCGTCTGGATCAACAATACGCAGTACTTCGACGGCGTGCCCCCGGAGGTGTGGAACTTCCACGTGGGCGGTTACCAGGTCTGCCGAAAGTGGCTCATCGACCGCAAGGGCCGCACGCTGACTTATGACGATCTCTCGCACTATCAAGGCATCGTCGCGGCTCTGGGCGACACGATTCGGATTATGGGCCGCATAGACGAAGTCATCGCGGCGCACGGCGGTTTTCCGATCTCGTGACGGTGACCGGCGGGCGCGTGTCAAATCTACGGAATCCAGGAATACATGGGCGGCCTGCGCATTATCGCAAGAATGGAGCAGCACACCGTAGGCCCTGAGTAGCCCAGTAGGAGTTTGTAGTTATTGAGATGGTCTGGTGGGCGTATCGAAGGGCCGGGCAAGTTTCAACCGAGCTTCCTACCTTCGTAGCCGCCCTTCGATACGGCCCTTCGGTACGGCCTTGCGGCCTACTCAGGACCTACTCAGGGCTTACGGTGTGCGGGTCAACGGGCTTTCCATAGATTTGACAAGCACCCTGACCGGTTGAAACGTTGCCCGAAACCGCCCCTCCGTGGTATAATCTCTCAGTAGCCGATCCTCTCGCCCCCTTAGCTCAGGGGATAGAGCAACTGCCTTCTAAGCAGTGGGCCGGGTGTTCGAATCACCCAGGGGGCGCCAATTAGAAGTTGGGGGTTGGAGGTCGGAAGTAAGGTATTAAGGCGTGGCGGGAGTAGCTCAGTTGGTTAGAGCGCCAGGTTGTGGCCCTGGAGGCCGTGGGTTCAAATCCCATTTCTCGCCCCACAGAAAAATCGTCCCGAAAGCTTTCGGGACGATTTTTTCATAGCTGGAGCTTCAGAGCAAGCGCCGCCGTTATTACATATAGCAGCAGATTCAGCAGCAGCGGCTTGTCCTCCAAGAGCACCTGCTCGGGGCTTGCGCCCGCGTTCTTCGTGTGCACCAAATACAGATACCGAAACAGCCCGTAGATGACGAACGGCGCCGTCGCCATCATCAGCGGATGCTTCTCACCCGTGATCGGACTCGGGCTGAACGTGTAGAGGAAATACGCCATCAGCGACGTCGACGCAGCTATTATGAGCATCTGATCGAGCATCGGCGCGCTGTATTCGCCCAGGGTCCGGCGGTGCTCGAAACCATTTTCCAGCGCCACCAGCTCGCTCCGCCGTTTCGCAAGGCCCAGGAACAGCGCCAGCAGCGTGGTGCACGCGAGAAGCCAGGGCGATATCCTCACATCTATCACCACCGCCCCGGCCACCGCTCTGAGCACGAACCCCCCGGCGATAACCAGAAGGTCCACTATCACGACGTGCTTCAGGCTGATGGAGTAGGCCAGCGTCAAGATGAGGTAGGCGGAAACGAGTATGCCGAACCCGAGACTCAGACGGTACGACGCCCACAGCGAGGCCGCAAGCAGGAGCGCTCCAAAGACGGTTGCCACCGGGATCGGCACCACACCGCTGGCAATCGGGCGCTTGCACTTACGCGGGTGGCCGCGGTCGCGTTCGGCGTCCATCGCGTCGTTTATGATATAGCCGGCCCCAGAGACCGCGCAGAAGAGCCCGAACCCGGCAACCACCCTCAGCAGGACATCTAGGGAATGCCCCTGCTGGATGGTAAACAGATACCCCGCGAATACTAGCAGGTTCTTTGTCCACTGCTTGGGACGCAGCGACATCAACAGGCCGGCGATCAAGTTGGGTGATATGCCTCCATCAACGCTTCGTCAGAATGATACCCGTTAGTCGTTAACTGAAACCGTGCCCGTGACCGTCACCGGGGCTTTGACTCCATCGTGGTCGCTGACGGTCAGAGTAATGGTGAAGTCGCCTCCGCGAGTGTAGGTGTAGCTGGCCATCCTCCCTGTGGACTCCGCCTGTATCCCGTTGCTATTGTCGAAGTCCCATGAATACTTGAGGGAGCTGACGCCTCCATCGGTTTCCGCGATGAAATACACTCTGTCCTGCACACCGAGAGTCCGGCTGCCCAGCGAGTCGACCTTGATAGGCTTGTTATCGGTCATGAGCTTGATCTCGCCCAGATGCATGGTGCATGACATGTCCGAGAAGATCATCAGCCGGCTCAGGCGGAACTCCTTGGTCCCCTCCGGAAGTTTGAGCTTGCACAACGGCACGACTACCCGCACCCAGTTGTCGTCGGGATCAAGCTGATTGGTCGGCTCCTCTTTGGATATCATCTCACCGCTATCCGAGACGAAAACAAAGCGGACCTTGCCCGCCTTGGGAACGCTATAGGGATCGGTATCGAGGTCATAGCCGCTGTCCGCGGCCGGATCGACCGTCTTCACATCCTCAAAGAAAAGCGCGAACTGAATATAGCGGTCCTTCTCGGGGCCGTCGGTGAACAGGGTCACGGGCTGGACAAAGTCGATCCTGCCTCCCGAGTAATAGCCCTGGGTCGTGATCTTGATGGAGTTGCTCCCATTCAGAAGCCTCTCCTTGCTCTCGGCAGCCTTGCCACTGCCCCAGCCCCCCAAGGTCAACCCGTCCTGACTGACCGGGCTACCTCTGTAAATATAAACATCCGGCTCGGCGTGTGCCGCAACCGCGCACAGCGCAATCGCTACAATAAGCAATACTCGAAAGAACCGCATAGCTAATCCTCCAGCTTTCCAACTCCAATTCTATAGTCACCGACAGGGCATGTCAAACGGGGAGGACCTGAATTTTGAATTAGGAATTATGAATTGTGAGGGCCAGCCCCTTCCCCAATTCAAAATTCACAATTCAACATTCAAAATTCCCTCTGACTCCCCCACGCTCAGCCTGCGTATGCCGGATGCCCGTCCCGTCTCTTCGTCGATCTCGATAACCGCCCCTTGCAGCGTGGCTTCACCTTCGGCGAGCACCAGCTTTTCGGGGACGTGGGTCTTGAACCTCTCGATGATGACGCCGGTAGTAATCCCCAGCACGGACTCATGCACGCCGGTCATGCCGGCATCGGTCAGATACGCCGTGCCGCCAGGCAGCACCCTTTCATCAGACGTCTGGACGTGGGTGTGTGTTCCGAGCACAGCCGATGCGCGCCCGTCCAGATACCACCCCATCGCCACTTTCTCGGACGTGGCTTCGGCGTGCATATCGACTACCACGATCGGCGTCTTATCCCGCAATCCGGGCAGCGCGGCATCAGCGGTTCGGAATGGGCAGTCGATGGGGGTCATGAACGTCCGGCCCATAAGGCTCAGGACAGCGACTTCGATATTGCCCGCGCCGAATACTCCCCAGCCCCTGCCGGGAGTTCCCGGGGGATAATTAGCAGGGCGAATAATGCGCGGCTCCTGATCGAGCTGAGCAAATGCCTCACGCTTGGCGAACGTATGATTTCCGAGGGTAATCACGTCCGCCCCAGCGTCGAAGAGGTTCGTGGCGGTCGGCTTGGTGATGCCGAACCCGCCCGCGGCGTTCTCGCCGTTGACTATGACGAAGTCTATCTCAAGACTAGAGCGCAAGGCCCCCAGCAGTTTCGCCGCAGCCCTGCGCCCAGGCTTTCCTTCTATATCGCCGACGAATAGTACTTTCAATAGATTGTGCAAGGCAAGGGAAGGGAATTCTCATCACGAAAACACGAAAGGGAGAAAGCACGAAAGGGGAAGGGAGTTAGTACACCGTAAGCCCTGAGTAGGCCGGAAGGCCGTATCGAAGGGCGGCTGCGAAGGTAGAGGCCCTGGTGCAGAACAGACCGGCCCTTCGATACGCCCAACATACCTTCTCAATAGCAGCTAACTTCCACTGGGCTACTCAGGGCCTACGGAGTACCTTGCCTCACACATCTATTACCTGTTCCCTATTCCCTTTTCGTGTTTTCGTCCTTTCGTGCTTTCGTGATTAATTCCCCTCTGCCGCCTCTATCCTACTTTGCGTATTCGACCGCGCGGGTCTTAACATACCTTCTCAATAGCAGCTAACTTCCACTGGGCTACTCAGGGCCTACGGAGTACCTTGCCTCACACACCTATTACCTGTTCCCTATTCCCTTTTCGTGTTTTCGTCCTTTCGTGCTTTCGTGATTAAATTCCCTTCCGCTGCCTATATCCTACTTTGCGTATTCGACCGCGCGGGTTTCGCGGATCACCGTGACCTTTATCTGGCCCGGATACTCCATCTCTTCCTCGATGCGCCGGGCGGTATCATAAGCGAGCTTGACGGCGGCATCGTCGTCAAGCTCGGTCGGCTTGACCATCACACGGATCTCGCGCCCGGCCTGCACCGCGTAGGTTTTCTCGACTCCGGCGAAGGAGTCCGCGATGGTTTCGAGCTTCTGGAGACGCTTGACGTAGGTCTCCAGCGTTTCGCGCCTGGCCCCAGGCCTGGCGGCCGATATGGCGTCGGACGCGAGGACCAGCACCGCCTCGACCGAGTGCGGCTCGATGTCGTTGTGATGAGCGCCCGCCGCGTGGGCCACGTCCGCCGGCTCTCGATAGCGCTTCAGTAGTTCCATGCCTATGATCGCATGCGAACCTTCGACCTCGAAGTCCACCGCCTTGCCGATGTCGTGAAGCAGCCCCGCCCTCTTGGCGAGCGGAACGTTTACCTCCAGCTCGGCGGCAATCGCACCGGCCAGGTGCGAGACCTCCACGCTGTGCTGGAGCACGTTCTGACCGTAGCTTGTTCTGAAACGCAGACGGCCCAGCAGCTTCATCAACTCCGGGTCCAGCCCCGTAACGCCCGTCTCGAACACGGCCCGCTCGGCGGCTTCCTTCATCTTCTGCTCGGATTCCGCCTGCGCCTTGTTGACCATCTCCTCTATACGGCCCGGGTGAATACGGCCATCGAGGATCAGGTTCGACAGCGCCAGCCGCGCGACTTCCCTGCGTACAGGGTCAAAGCCCGAGATGACTACCGCCTCGGGGGTATCGTCGATGATCAGATCGACGCCGGTCAGGGTCTCGAATGCCCTGATGTTGCGGCCTTCCCGCCCGATGATTCTGCCTTTCATGTCATCGCCCGGCAGCGGCACCACCGATACCGTGGTCTCCGCGGCCTGATCGACCGCGCACCTCTGGATCGCGAGCGTGATTATGTCTCTCGCTTTCCGTTCGCCTTCTTCGTGGGCCTGTTCCTCGGCCTGCCTTATGACGCGGGCGATTTCCCGCTCCATCTCTCGGTCGAGCTGTCTGAGCAGGAGATCCTTTGCCTCCTCGGAGGACATCCTGGCGACTTTTTCGATTTCGGCTCTATTTTGCTTTACGAGGTCTTCGGCCTCCTCAAGCCTGGCCTGTGCATCGACCTCTTTCTGCGTTATGGTCCGTTCCTTACGATCGATGTTTTCAAGCCTACGATCTAAGGTTTCTTCCTTCTGTGTCAGCCTTCGCTCTAACCTCTGAATCTCAGCCCGCTTGTCTTTGTTCTCCCTTTCGATTTCGGCGCGAACCTTGAAGGCTTCTTCCTTAGCTTCAAGGAGAACTTCCTTACGCTTGGCTTCGATCTCTCGTTTGAGTTCTTCTTCTCGCAGTGAAAGTTCCGCCTTGGCGGATTTCACCTTACGCTGATTTGGTTGGATATACCAGAAATAGGATATACCAATCGCGGCGCCCCCGACCACAATGCCGATAAGCGCACCGACTAACCAAGTTGTCATAACGCCCTCACCTCCTCGATTATTTAGGATGTGAGGCAGAGCGAATCACTTCTACTGACCTTAATCCTCGGGACAGATCTCACCGATTACCCTGGTGATCACTTCCCATCCGAACCCCCTCCTTCTCAGGAAAGAGCTCAGCCTGCCTTTCAACGCGGGATCATCGCGGTCCGCCTTATGCACTTTCTTTTCGGCGGTGGCCAACGCAAGCCGGAACTCGGACTCCTCGTCAAGGTCTTCGAGCGCTTCGTCCACAACGGGAGCATCCACGCCCTTAGCCCGCAGTTCCCACGCCAGCCTCGTCTTGCCCATCGGCTTCGACGCACTACGCGCTTTCACCCAATCTCGACTGAACTTCTGATCATCCAGAAATCCAGTCCCTGATAATTCCTTAACTATATCCTCTACGACATCCTCGGGAAAATCGCTCCCGATGAGTCTTTTTCTTACCTCCGAGATACTGCGGTCCCTGTAACTCAACAGATGCAGCGCTCTCTCCCGGGCTTTTCGCACTGTCTCGGCCCTTATGATCTCGACCAGTTGTTCCTCATCGAAACGCTGCCCAATGCTCAGACCGAGCGCCAATACAACTTCTTCGTGAGCACCGACGACAAACCGGCCATCCACGAAAATCGACCGCCTGTCGCCGCGTCTCTTCTGAGCCTCAATGGCCGTGATTCTTCCCATAGAAGTGTTTACCGGTTGAGTCTCCGAAGGGAGACTTTGTGTATTTGTTGCCGTGGTTTCAACCGCCGGGTCAGTACACCGGGCGAATGAATTCACGGCCACGACAGCACGAAGTCGGCCTTCGCCGACTCAACCAACCTACTCCGCTACGGCCCCGACCACCTTCGGCGTGTCGACTTCGGCCTTGACCTCGCAGTTTCTGATGCGGGCCTCGATCTCGTCCATCATCTCAGAGCTGCCTTCGAGATACGCCTTGGCATTCTCCCTGCCCTGGCCGAGCCGCTGATCGCCATAGGTGAACCACGTTCCGGTCTTGGAGACAAACCCGAGATCGGTCGCCAGGTCGAGCAAGCCGCCGCTCCTGGAGATGCCTTTGCCGAACATGATGTCGAACTCGACGGTCTTAAACGGTGGGGCGACCTTATTCTTGGCCACCTTCACCTTGACCCTAGTCCCCACGGCTTCGCCGCTGGCCTTGAGGGTCTCGGTCCGCCTGACCTCCAGCCGGAGGCTCGACCAGAACTTCAGCGCGCGCCCGCCAGGGGTAGTCTCGGGGTTACCGAACATCACGCCGATCTTTTCTCTAATCTGGTTGATGAAGATCGCCGCCGTGTTCGACTTCGACACTGACCCGCCGATCTTGCGAAGCGCCTGCGACATGAGCCGCGCCTGCAAGCCGACGTGAGAATCGCCCATGTCGCCCTCGATCTCGGCTTTCGGAACGAGGGCCGCCACCGAGTCCAGCACGACTACATCCACCGCGCCGCTTCTGATGAGCGCATCCATTATCTCGAGCGCCTCTTCACCGGTATCCGGCTGAGAGACCAGCAGCGCGTCCACATCCACGCCCAGTGACGCCGCATAAGCCGCATCCACTGAGTGCTCCGCATCCACGAACGCGGCCACTCCGCCTGTCTTCTGGGCCTCGGCCACGATGTGATAGGCAATCGTGGTCTTGCCCGACGATTCCTGTCCGTAAATCTCGGTGATCCTCCCGCGCGGGATCCCTCCCACGCCCAGAGCCATATCCAAAGCGATCGAGCCGGTGGGAATCACTTCACAATCAAACCGCGGCTTCTCGCCAAGGCGGATAACCGAGCCACGTCCGAACTGCTTTTCAATTTGCGCCAGCGCCATGTCCAGCGCTTTTCCCTTGTCCATTAAGGTACCTTCCTAGTTTCGCCCTAACCGAGCTTGCTTTCGCTCAGGGGCGAGTATACTGGACCTTTTCCGCTTAGTTCGCTTTCCATCACCGCGACGCTCAAGACCTGCTGTGATCCCAGTTCCCGGGCGTCGATCTCCTCGATCCCCAGTGCAAGCCCGCTTACGGACCCGCCATCCTTCACTCTCCCTATGGTAACATGCGCCCTGAACGGCCTATCTTCCTTCTCAAAACCCAACTTTGCCAGATTCTCATCGACTCTGGCGGCAAGCTCCCTGAGCTCCTCGCGGCCATCCTCGATCCCGACCCATACAACCCTTGCCCTGGCCAGGTTCGGGAACGCGCCCAGTCCGCCGAACGACATCTCGAACCGCGGCATGCCCTTCACTGCATCGCCGACCGCCGCATGCACTCTCGGCAATTCATCCTCACGGACATCGCCGAGGAACTTCAAAGTGATGTGCAGGTTCTCCGGCGCGACCCATTTCACGCCCACGGCGAACTTCTTAAGCTGCTCCTGGACCTCGGCGATCCGTCTCCGGATGCCCTCGTCAATCAATACAGCAACGAATGTGCGGATAACCTTCACAGCGTCCCTGCTCGATCTTCCAGCCCGGCTTTTTGATCACGAAAGAACGAAAAACACGAAAGCGCGAAAGGGGAGAATTAGTACTGCCGTAAGCTCCGAGTATCGAATTAGTACCTCCGTAAGCCCTGAGTAGGCCGAAAGGCCGTATCGAAGGGCGGCTGCGAAGGTACATGCCTTGGTGCAAACTTACCCGGCCCTTCGATACGCCCACCAGGCATTCTCTATAGCAACTAACTTCTACTGGGCTACTCAGGGCCTACGGAGCACTGTTCCCTATTTCGTGTTTTCGTTCCTTTCGTCCTTTCGTGATTGAATTGCTAACTCGCTAACCGAGTCCTCAACATCTCCAGCGCCCACTGTGATGCCCTCAACTTCACATCCACCCGCGTGCCCGCGAACTGGTATCTTTGGGCGACGGTCTCCTCGCCGATGCTCAAGGCTAAGTAGACCAGCCCCACCGGCTTGGTCGGCGTTGCTCCTGTCGGGCCGGCGATCCCCGTGGCGGAGATTCCGACATCCGAGCCTGACACCCTTCTGACGCCCTCGGCCATGGCTCGCGCGACTTCCTCGCTCACCGCGCCGTGGTCGATAATCAACTGCTCCGGGACCCCAAGAAGCTTCTGCTTAGACTCGTTCGAATAGCTCACAACGCCGGCCAGCAGCGTCGCCGAGCTTCCCGGCACATCCGTTATTCTGCTCGCGATCAGCCCACCGGTGCAGCTTTCCGCTATCGCAAGCGTGAGCCCACGCTCGATAAGCTTTTCAACGACCACCCGCTCAAGGGTCTGCTCGCCCCTGCCAAACACGACCTTCTCGCCAAGCGCCTCGACCAGCTCCCGGTCCATCTCATCGATCATGGCTTCCGCCTCGGCCACCGTGCCGGCCTTCGCCGTGATTCTCAGGTGGACCTCGCCCGGGCTTGCGTATGGCGCGACAGTCGGGTTCGTGCCACCGAGCAGATGTTTGATCTTATCTTCGACACTCGACTCCCCAAGACCTGCTATTTTAAGGAGCCTGGACCTGATTACCTCGGCGCGGGTCCCGACGCGCTCCCGCAAGTAGGGCGCCACGCGCTCATTCACCATCGGAACGAACTCTCTCGGCGGCCCAGGGAGCACTATGACAGCCTTCCCGTCTCCGGTCTCGAACGCCGCGCCGGGGGCTGTCCCCAGCGGGTTCGGAAGCGCTCTCCCGCGCCTGGGGACCATTGCCTGCTTGAGATTGGTCTCGGGCATTTCGATGCCTCTTGCCGCGAAGAAGGTCCGCATGTGGTTCGCGGCTTCCTCGTCCATCACCATCTCATCGCCGACTACCTCGGCCACGGTCTCTTTCGTCAAATCGTCCTGAGTGGGCCCGAGCCCGCCGATGGTGAAGACGATATCCGCCCTCGACAGCGCCAGCCTCAGAGCCTCGGCAAGCCGCGCCGCGTTATCCCCAACGGTGACCCGATAGTGCATGTCGATACCGAACTCGGGAAGCAATCTGGACAAGTATGCGGCATCTGTGTCCACGATCTGACCAAGAAGAAGCTCGGTCCCCACCGATATGATTTCCGCGCGCACTATCAGACCTCCGTATGCCTACAGATATTATAACCGATGCCCAAGGCCCTAGCAAGAAGCTGTTTCGGTTGCGTTGCTTAAGCTCTTAAGCTGATTTCGACCTGTTATTGCCGAGCGATTCTGTCCCCTCTATTGCTGAGCGAAAATGTCCCCTTGATGTGCTTTCATGCGATCTTTGTTGCTCCAATCACGCCTCCGGGTTTTGCCCTTCTGGATGATCCTTTGGCAG
>JAMCYN010000072.1 GCA_023474015.1 Armatimonadota bacterium | reverse complement strand
GCGTCGGCCTTGTCGAGGTCCTTGTGGCGAATCAGGATATACCTGCCGTATTTCTCAACGAATGGCCTGCCGCCGTATTTACCGGCCCAATAGGCTACCACTGAACCCCACACACACCCCAGCGCGCCCGCAACTCCCATCCACCAAATGCTGAACCGCGCGGGGTCCTTGTATACGAGGTAACCGCCGAACGGCATTATAATCTCGCTCGGCAGGGGTATGCACGCGCTTTCTATACCCATCATGATGATAATCCCGTAGTAGCCGAGGTGCGTAATGTTTGTAGTAACCCAGTAGGTCACTGCCTCGATGATAGACCCCAAATGGCCCTCCTTAGCATCGTTGCCTGTGCTATTATACCATTTCGGCTCGTTGAAAGTGGATATTGGTTAAGACACGGGGTAACAACTGCGGTAGGCTTCGGCAGCTCCGCGGCCCGAAGCAACAACAATGTTAGTTTCTATCACCCTGTGGATATCCCAAGGTCGCTCAGCATGTCAAGTGAGTTCGCCAAAATGCGGGCTTGACAATATATTTCACATTGGGTATGCTTGTAAGCAAGCCATGGGTGGCCCAAAAGGGCTACAAGGGAAGACGGTGTGATTCCGTCGCGGTCCCGCCGCTGTAATCGGGGACGAAAGCCGTTGGTTGTCACTGTCCCGAAAGTATTCGGGATGGGAAGGCACGGTAAGTAGGGTGATCCGGAAGCCAGAAAACCTGCCCGTGGGGACGTGTTATTGCCTGACCCTCGAGGACTGGGGTTGGAGCTGCGTTGACTTTAACGTGGATGGAAAACGGCATCCCCGAATCTGTGTGATACAGGTTCGGGGATTTTTGCGTGTTAGGGGTTTGGGAAGTGGCTCAGGAACTTGTATTGGTAAGACATGGCTATGTTGGCGCGCATTACAGTGGCCGCTTCCTCGGGAGCACGGACGTTCCCCTGGCCGGAGAGGGCTTGATGCAGGCATCTTCTCTGGCTGCACGGGCAAAGACCGTTGTCCCAGCAAAGTGCTTTTGCAGCCCTATGCTGCGCGCTCGGGAGACGGCCTATGCCATGCTCAAATCGCTCGGATCTAATTATGAGATTGACCCCGACCTGCGCGAGGTCTGCTTCGGCCGATGGGAGCGTATGACGTTCGAGGAGATCAGCGCCTCTGATCCGGAGAACGTGAGCAAATGGGCCGAGTATTCGACGGATTTCTCGTTTCCTGAAGGTGAGAGCGCTCAGAGCTTCGCGACACGAGTTCGGGAGTTCGCTCAGCGTGCGGCCGCTGAGCCGTCGCGCACAGTTCTTGCCGTTACTCATGGGGGAGTCATAAGAGCCCTCATCTGCCATTTTCTCGGGCTGGACCCTCGGAACTACCTGCTGTTCGACGTGAAACCTGCCTCCATATCGAGAATCGCGATCCATGACGGCAAGGGCGTGTTGACTCGGCTCAACGATCTCTGTCACCTGGGGGAATGCAGGCATGGCTAAGATTGTTTTGGTCACCGGGGGCAGTCGGAGCGGCAAAAGCTCTTATGCACAAAAACTGGCGGAGGGAATGGATGGTCCGCGCGCGTTCCTCGCCACCTGCCCGGTCATCGACGACGAGATGGCGGAGCGTATCCGAAAGCATCGCAGCGCCCGCGGCGAGGTGTACTGGGACACTATCGAAGAGACAATGGACCTTGCCGGAGCGCTGCGAAACGCCTGCAGGTACAACGTCATCCTCATTGACTGCCTGACTCTTTGGGTCAACAACTTGATGTATGAATCGGAGTGTAAGGGCGAGGAAGTCACGGAAGAAGGCATTGCCCGGGTATGCGCAGAGGTCTTGCATGCCTGCTCGGAGTTGTCCGGCACAGTGATATTCGTAACCAACGAGGTCGGCATGGGAATAGTGCCCGGAGACCCTCTTTCCCGTCGTTACCGTGACCTGGTAGGAATATGCAACCAGACCATCGCGGCCGCAGCCGATGGAGTTACCCTGGTCGCCTGCGGCATACCGATGAGCCTGAAATAAAGGAGCTTGAAGTGAGTAAATTGAACCACACCGAAGTTAGTCTGTTGGAACGTACGATTGAGCAGATCGTCCCTTCTAACGCCGAAGCCCGAGCGAAAGCGAGAGCCCGACTGGAGCAGTTGACTATGCCCTACTGGGCATTGGGGCGCCTGATGGACCTTTCGGAGGACTTGGCTGGAATGACGAGCTCGATGTGTCCTCCCGTGGACAGGAAAGTCATAGTCACCATGGCCGGTGACCACGGCGTTACAGCCGAGGGCGTGAGCAAATACCCATCCGAGGTCACACCACAGATGGTCTACAACTTCGTCGCCGGGGGAGCGGGAATCAATGCGCTGGCACGGCAGGCGGGAGCGAGCGTTGTGGTCGTGGACATGGGTGTGGCCGGCGGACTGGACGATCTCGTAGCGGCGGGGAAGATCGTGTCCAAGCGAGTGGGACCGGGGACTCGAAACATGGCGGCGGGTCCTGCAATGACGCGCGAAGAGGCGATTCGCTCCATAGAAGCCGGCATCGAGGTTGCGCTTGAACTGGGTGCGACGACAGACATCTTCGGCACAGGAGAAATGGGAATCGGCAATACCACGCCCAGCAGCGCCATCGTCGCCACTCTGAGTGGAACCGCGGTGTCCGATGTAACAGGCCACGGTACCGGCATAGACGACGAGCAACTCCGGCACAAGATTGCCGTGATAGAGAAGTGCCTTGAAGTCAACAGGCCCGATCCCGGCGATCCAATGGATGTGCTGGCAAAGGTAGGCGGCTTCGAGATCGGGGGGATTGCCGGGTTGATTTTGGGCGCAGCATCACTGCGGAAGCCGGTTATTATTGACGGGTTCATATCCACAGCCGGTGCTCTGATTGCGCACGCTCTGTGTCCGAGTTCGGCGGACTATATGATAGCCGCGCACAACAGCGTTGAGCAGGGGCACAGGATTGCGCTTGGTATTCTCGGCAAGAAGCCACTGCTTGACCTGGGACTCCGGCTCGGCGAAGGCACGGGCGCTGCTCTGGCGATGAATGTCGTGGAGGCTGCCGTCCGTGTGCTTACCGATGTAGCCACATTCGAGGAAGCAATGGTATCCGAGGCACAATGATGAGATCGTTCCTTGCGGCTGTCCAATTTCTGACTGTGTGTCCTTTTCCAAGGACATGGCGCCCGGATGAGAAGACGCTCGCACGCAGTGCGCAGTGGTTTCCCGTGGTGGGGCTGCTGATCGGCGGCATGGCTGCGTTCCTGGACTGCGCGCTTGGGCATGTGTTCCCGCAGCTATTGACCAGCGTGTTTGTGATCATCTCCTTACTGATGGTATCCGGCGGGCTGCACATAGACGGCTTGGCTGATACCGGCGATGGTTTTTTTAGCTCGCGTCCGAGGGACAGGGTGTTGGAGATTATGAAGGACAGCCGCACAGGCCCAATGGGAGTCGCCGCGGTCGTGTGCGTGATCGGTCTCAAGATCGCGGCGGTGGCGTCCGTGCCTGGGGCCGTGCGTTGGTGGACTCTGCTGATGATACCATTGGCGGGCAGATGCGCTCTGGTTACGAACCTGTCGGTTCTTCCTTATGCTCGCGCGGAGGGCGGGCTTGGGAGCGTCTTTCACACAAATCGTTCCGGTCTCCACGCTGTCTGGGCACTGGCTGTCCTCGTTCTGGTTGGATGGTTTGCGGGGAGGTGGCTCGGTCTGGTTGCGGGGATTGCGTCATTTGCAGCCGGCATGCTCTTTGCGCTCTATGTTTACCGTAAAATCGGCGGATTGACAGGCGACACGCTGGGAGCGGCGTGTGAGATTGTGGAGATAGTTCCGGCGCTTGTTGTTGTGGCATGGCTGCATGGGGGTTTATCAGTTTGACTTCAGGACACGGTGGAAATCTGAGCCGTCTGGCCGAGACGTCCGGCAGGCCGATAGAGAAGATCGTCGACTTCTCAGCCAATATCAACCCTCTTGGGCCGCCCGAGTGGCTGCGCCCGGTGATCAGTTCGCGCGTCAGTTCGCTCGTTCATTACCCGGACCCTGACTGCACCGAACTGACTGCGGCGGCTGTCGAACGCTACGGCGTCCCCGCGAAGGAGATACTCTTCGGCAACGGCTCCAGCGAGATAATCCATTGCCTCCCGCGAATCATTGGAGCAGAGCGCGCCGTTATTCCAGCGCCCACATACTCGGATTATGCCCTTGCGTCGGAGCTGGCCGGGCTGAGTGTCGAGAAGCTGTCGATGAGTGAGGATCAGGGCTTTGCTCTCGATCTTTCCGGGCTTGAGTCGCGACTGAAGGGCAATGAGATGGTCTTTATAGGCCAGCCCAACAACCCCACGGGTCTAACTGTAGATGCGAACCATCTCCGCGAATTGGCGATGCGCTATCGCGACACGACGTTTGTCATTGACGAAGCTTTTGCCGACTTCGTGGACGGTTTCGACAGCATGACAGTCGAGCGACCGGCTAATGTCGTGGTGCTTTGCTCGCTCACTAAGTTTTACGCGATTCCCGGACTGCGGCTGGGCTGTGCGATTGCAGACCGGAAGGTGGTCGAGCGAGCGAAGGAGCTTGCGCCGCCTTGGTCGGTGAACACTCTGGCGCAGGCTGTCGGGGCGATGGCGCTTTTGGACAAAGAATATGCGACGCGAACCCGCGAGTTTGTACGCGCGCAGCGTGAGCGTTTGATTCGTGATTTGCAGGGGATACCCGGCATATCTGTCTATGAGGGCAAGGCGAACTTCCTGCTGGTCAAGCTTACTCGGGCTTATATTGACACGCCGGAGCTTTCAAAGCACTTGCTGCGGGAAGGCATTGCGATTCGCGTGTGCGATAACTTCGACGGGCTCGACAGCAGGTTCTTCCGGGTTGCGGTGAGGACCGAAGGCGAAAACGCCCTCCTGATCACGTCGCTCAGGTCGGCGATGTGCCGGGAGGACGAGGCTCCCGCCGAACTGCGTCTCTTCGGAGGCGCAAGGCTCACCAGGAGGTTCGCCCTCCCTCGGGGTCATCTCAGAACACCAGCCATTATGTTTCAGGGTACCAGCTCGAACGCGGGCAAGAGTGTGCTCACGGCCGCGCTGTGTCGCATTCTGCTTCAGGACGGGTATTCGGTCGCGCCATTCAAAGCACAGAACATGTCGCTCAATTCATACGTGACCCGCGACGGCGGCGAGATGGGCCGCGCGCAGGTTGTGCAGGCTCAGGCTTGTCGCATTGACCCTGATGTCCGAATGAACCCGATCCTACTGAAACCGAACAGCGATACCGGCTCGCAGATCATAGTCCGCGGCAAACCGGTCGGAAACATGGACTTCGGCGAGTATACCCGCTTCAAGCCGATGCCGTTTGAGAAGGCGAAGGAGTGCTACGATTCGCTGGCGTCGGAATATGATGTCATCGTGATAGAGGGGGCGGGCAGTCCCGGGGAAGTCAACCTCAAAAGCCGTGACATAGTGAATATGAACATGGCGCGATACGCCGATGCGCCAGTATTGCTGGTCGGCGATATCGACCGTGGAGGCGTGTACGCGTCATTTGTCGGCACAATGGAGGTCCTGACGGAGTGGGAACGAGCGCTGGTTGCCGGATTCGTCGTGAACCGTTTCCGAGGGACCGCCAAGCTGCTTGATGACGCGCACGATTATGTTCTGCGCCATACGCATAGACCCGTCCTGGGGGTCGTGCCCTACCAA
>JAMCYN010000008.1 GCA_023474015.1 Armatimonadota bacterium | reverse complement strand
GCCGGCATCTCTGGCAAAGCTCGCCGACCATTGTCCAGGCCACCCGATCACGATTATGACCCCGCCATCGGGGTTCTCGAGATTGAAATACGGCAGATCGCTATTAGTTGGGCGACCTCCGGCTCCACCAATTTCGAGGGTGGAGTAGGGACCCATGACGGTCTCCAGTGGCTTGTAATCTGTCGGGGTGCACGGGCTGCCGACGTTATGGTGCAGCGTGAACTCCCCATTAGTGCCCCGATCGAGCACGCAGTCCAGTGATTGGATATTCTCCAATATGGGTGTGTCCCCGGACCCGGTGTTCTTGAAATAGAGCGTCCACTCCACGGTCGGGAAGTCGTGATACTGAATGCCGACGCACTTAACCCGCAGCCCCGTGGCCGGATCGGTATACGTGATCGTGAACTGGGTCCGCTGCCCATCGAGAGCTTCGGTCGCATAGTCCTGTTGCCACGTCGGAAGCAGGTCGGACGACGACGCCCCGCCATAGGTGAACGAGAATGGTCGCCCCGGCACGCTCGGGCCGAGATTGGAGGCCATCCATTGCGCAACTATCGCCGATTCATTTGGGGTGGCAGTGCTTATCTCGACATCGGTGCTCGTTCGTGGTCTGACCGTGCGAACGACGGTGTTACCCTCTCTTACGCTTCCGGCTATGCCCGTGATAAACGCAAAGTGGTTGACCGCTGGAAGGCTCATCGGGATGGCTCGATCTCCCGTGAACACCCGCACGCCTGTCCTGCCCGACGCATCGCGGACGCCGCTGCCGTCGTCCACGTAGATGTAGTCGGATCCTCGGTACGTTACCCATCCCCACACTTTTGCAAGAAGCGCGGATGGAACGAGCCCTGTTGCGGCTGCCTTGTTCGACATGCCGAGCGGACGAATATCGGCCCCGGCGTCTTTGCTCTGAATGGATGTGATATTTACTACCTTTTCGCCATTTTCGTCGGTGATGACTGTCCCGCTGAACGTGATCCGGTCTCCTATTGAAACCGGCGGGAGACCCGGCGCGGGGAGCAATCTCACCCCGGAGGCCCGGTTCGAGTCTTCGACATAGTAGCTCCCATCGGCCAGGGTCCCGGAACTGATCGTTACGACCTTCGGGCTGGTGACCGCCACGCCGACGCCGTCGGGCTGAGTCTTCAGAGCGCCGAGCTGCGTGACCACTACCTCGGGAGCGAGCTCGAATGCCCCCAGATCGGGCGCCGCGCCATAGAATGGGAACCCGAGGTCGGCGCCCGCGTCTATCGCGGGCGAACTCGCGTCCAGGTGATAGTCGTGATTGACAATATCGATGAACAGAGGATTGCCCGTTGTTTCGTTCGCTCCCACGGACACCCCGGCTCCATAGTCGGCCGCATTGCCGTTGAACAGATTGTGCGAATGCTGGAAGCCGAAGACCTCCGCGCAGCCCGCGCTGATGCCTTCCAGTCGCATGTCGGCGATTATATTGTTCTTCACCGTCAGCCCGCTGCCGCCGGACCAGACCTGGACGCCGCATCTGCCTCCCACGAGTGTGTTATTAGTGATTTTCGTGTTGACGCTCACGGACGACGCGATGCACGCGGCGATGTTGGAGATAGTTGGATCGCCGATGTCATATATCAGGTTGTTTCGGTTCGTGCGGTTCGTTCCTTCGGAGTTGCATATGCCGCCGCACCAGCCGGGCAGCCCCGTTTGCGACGGTTGGCCGACCCGCATGCCGTGTATGACGTTGTTGATCGCGGTATTATCCGAATGCCCATTTTGAAAGTAAAGTCCCCACTGACACCCGACGATCCCGAAGCCGTCGATCACTATACCATCCGCTTGGACCAGGAACCCGTAGGATACGCCATCGGACGCTCGCGGGGTAGTGCTCTGATCGATCATCACGCTGCCTTGGGCCTTGTAGATGATGGGTTTCTCCGCGGTCCCGGAGCATCTGGTGAGATGAACGCCGTTGAAGTCGGCGGGCTTATAGACTCCGGCGGTCACTATGACCGTGTCTCCGGCTCTCAAGACGCCTGCAGCATCGCCGTGAGATATTGTCTTCCAGGCGGATTCGGGAGACGTGCCGTTGGCCGTATCGACGCCATCCGGCGAGACGTAGTAGGTATGGCCGACACCGGGAGTGAGGTCGAAGTTCCGGACCTCGATTTGCTCGGCGACTACTTCGACCGCCGCGACATCAGAGATCGTGCCGGGATATCCAGCTTCGATCGTGTAAGCGCCAGCGGGCAGGATGAACTCGTAGCTGCCATTGGAGTCGGTCACGGTGGACACGGATGAGCCCGACGTTTTGACTGTCGCGCTGGCAAGTACGGGATGCCCCGGCACGTTTGCGGTGACCGTCCCTCTCACGACTCCGCGATCCGTTATCGTCGTGATGGCGCCGGAAATGGCGGTAAGGTCGTTAGTGAATCCATTCCCGCCGTAGCCGAGCGCAAAGTCTATGGTGTCTCCTTGCGCCACGTAGAACAAGCCGTCGTATGTCCGGCTGGGGCTGGTGCCGAAAACCGCGTGCGATCCGCCTCCTCCGAACCCATTGATCTGGCCGTCGAAGACGGACGAACCGTTGTGCAGCACATGAACATCGGTCGTGGTACCCATCCCATAGTTGGCGCCGGAGAAAGTGACATCGACCTCGGCGACAATCGCACTGGGGGCAGTCCAGCGTATGGTGGCAATCTGGTTGTTTGGACCGGGATGCATCGCCATCCCATTCGTATTCCACCACATGCCGCTCCAGTCCGATGGAGCGCCTGTTCCATTTTTGGTGACGTTTCCTGAGATGTCGGGGTTGTTGTTTATGCACCAGGTATCGATGCCGCTGTTGACAATCTCGGATGTAAACTGAACCAGCGCTCCACCGAGGGATGACTTGTACCCGTAGCTCCACACACCATTGGGATTCGACGTGGAGGAGAAACCGTCGGCAATATTCCACGATTCGCCTGCGCCCACGCCGAGATCGAAATCCTGAGTCTTGATTTGCCCGGCGACCACGTCGATCGTCGCGATCTGGGAGATCGTGCCGGGATAGCTGGCTTCAATCGTGAGAGTGCCGGAGGGCAGGATCAATTGATAGCTGCCGTCGGAGGCGGTCAAAGTGGAAACGGATGAGTCTGACGTCCGGACTGTCGCCCCGGCAAGAATGGGGTGTCCCGACGCGTTTGAGGTTACAATCCCCTTTACGAGCCCGCTATCCGTTATCGATGTGATGGCTCCCGAAATGGCGGTGAGGTCGCAATTGAACCCGTTTCCTCCATAGCCGACCGCGAAATCCACGCTATCTCCCTGTGCAACGTAGAGAATAGCGTTGCATGTCTGGCTGGGGCTACTGCCGGAAGCCGCGTGCGATCCGCCTCCGCCGAACCCGTTGATCTGGTCGTCGAAGAATGAGGAGCCGTTGTGAAGAATGTGAACATCCGTCGTGGTGCCTGTCGCATAGTTGGCGCCGGAAAAAGTGACGTTGACGTTGATGAGCATCGCGCTTGGGGCGGACCAACGCACGGTGGCTTTCTGGTTGCTTAGGCCGGGGTGCATCGCCATCCCATTTGTGCCCCACCACATGCCGCCCCAGTCCGATGGAGCGCCTGTTCTATTCTTGGTGACGTTTCCAGCGGCGTCGGGGTAGTTGTCCTTGCACCAGGTATCGACACCGTTACTGACAATCTTGGTGGCAAACGTGTTCAGCGCGCCACCGAGGGGTGACTGGTAACCGTAGGTCCACACACCATTGGGATTCGAAGTGGGAGAGAAACCGGAGGCAATGTCCCACGTCTGCGTGCCGGCGCACGGGACGTAAAGCGCAACAATGGCGGTTACTGCGAGAACCGTGGTATGGGTCGTGGAGCGATGTGGTTGTAACATTATTTGATCCTCTACCGTTTGCCGGACTACATGCCACGATGGTTTAGCAGCATGCGGTTACGTATCCGCACGTATATGGAGAATAGCATGCATATGGCGGTTTGTCAACAAGGATGAGTCGGAGATACAGGGCAAACGCACGAGTAACGAAAGTATGAACACTTGATAGGTGGCGATCTCAGAATCGCCACCTTAAGGCCAAATCGGGGTCTCCGAACCCCGGACGTTCTGCCCAAGAAGCCCCGATTTAATCGGGCATTGGCTTTGGGGTAGGGATTCGGAGATCCCTACCCATCAAACTGGTGCTTTGCTTGAACACCGTCACAAAACATTTATTCGTGCGTTCGCCCTGGACAGCCTCGTTAGCCTTGATGTAATGGCTCGCTACGACCTGTTTTTTGGAAGGCGAAGCTCCTGCTGAGCCTTGTGCCTGCGAAGAAAATAGCTCCGCGGGAGCCTCGCCCTTCCATGTGCAAACAGGTAATTATCATTCCTGAGCTGTTAACGCCTTGATCGGTGTGTTGACACTCGCGCAAGTTTGTGGCATAGTGATATTAGATGATGCGGCGACGGCTCCGCACGGCCTTCGCGCCGAACTTCGCGTTACACGTTCACCATCAGGTTTTGACATGGCAACATCTATCAATGACATCGCACGGGTGGCTGGCGTCAGTTGTACGACGGTCCTCCGAGCACTTTGGGATAAGGACCGAATAGCTCCCGCGACGAAGGCCCGCGTCCTGAAAGTGGCGACCGAGATGAACTACCGGCCGAACATGGTCGCAAGAAGCCTCGTCTCGGGTAAGACTAAGCTTATCGGTCTTCTCATTGGTCCTAGTGACGCCCGGACAAGCAACTACTACATTAATCCACTATACAGCATGATAAGGGAGGCGGGTTATGGGGTCCTCATCCACATGGCGGTCGAAGGGCCCGAGAGCGAGCAAGTGTGCGTGGATGATATGGTCTGCAATCGCGTGTCCGGAGTGCTCGCACAGCCAACAGTGCTCAGCGGTGACCCTGCACCATATCAGCAGCTCCTGGCAGCCGGCATTCCTGTCGTGGTGCTCGACAGAGCATTCGATGGGTTCGAAGCGCCTCAGGTTGTCGCGGACCAGTATCTCATGGGATATTTACCCACGGAGTACCTCATTTCGCTTGGCCACCGTCGCATCGCGCACTTGGCCATGCCCGGCGAACATTATCTTCGTCGAGAGAGGATAAGGGGGTTCAAGGACGCGATGATGGAAGCCGGCATCGAGGTCGATGAGTCCAACATTATCGATGCCGGCTGGTTCCCGGAGGACGGCGCGAACGTGATGCGGGAGTTGCTTAAGCGCGGAACTGACATGCCCACAGCAATAGTAGCGCGTCATGACTGGGTCGCGGTCGGAACCATGTCCGCCGCGTTGGATGCGGGTTTGTCGATTCCCGGAGACATCTCCATTATTGGGGTCGGCGACATGCCTCTTACCGATATGCTTTCCGTTCCGCTGACCACTGTTTACCAGCCCTCTGTGGAAATAGCAGTCGCGGCGATTGGCTATCTCATGGATATACTTCAGGGCAAGGCCGTCGAGCCTGGGATCCATGTTGTTAAGGACGTGCGGCTCATCGTCCGGAAATCATGTGGATCTCCGAGATCGCGATATTGATAGCTCAGCATTTCTGGGCCGTGCTTACTCGAAAAAAACAGAAAATCACCCCTTGACAAACTGGCTATCGCGGGCAATAATGAAAATGCGGAGACGTATCCGCGAATGTGTAATCGCATCGTTAACCCAGGCAGTCCTAGTGGCCGGAGGGGCTGAGAGGGTGTCCGTTCAAAAGAGACTAGTTAAGAAGCATGTGTTTACACGATATGCGGATACGTAGCCGCAGGTAAAAAAGATACGGTGGAAACGTGTTGTAATGGAATTGCATTCACGTCCACTTGTCCCAATAATCAAACACCTTGCAAGAAGGGCCTTGACAAATTGGCAAAGTGCGGGCAATAATGCAATGGCGGATACGTCTCCGCATCTGCCGCATTGTGATCTTTGCGGTCTTGCTGTCTGAGGACTTCAGGACTACCCAAATTGTGTACGCAGATGTCTGATCTGTGGTGACGCGGATGCAGGCACATCGTGCGTATATAGAGAGGAGAGAGGAGTGATGAACGGACTGTATTGTCCATCGACCTGAACGATTGATCGACCATGAATGGCAGCGGCCAATGTTGGCCGCGCATCAGTCTCGAGAAAGGAGAGAATTAGAAAGATGATCAGAAAATCTGGACTTACAATCTTGACAATAGCCGTCGTTCTAATGCTGTGTGGGATGGTGTTCGCTACTCCCGGCGTCTGGGATCTTGCCGCCGACTGGAGCACGACGACGAACCCGAATGGCCAGTGGGCCTATGGCTACTACGACAGCGCCCTCGCATCCTACGTCCCCTGGACGGTGTCCGAAACCCCCACGCCTGACCCGGCGGGGCATCCGGGCATGACCGCAAATGGATGGCACGACGCTAATGGCTGGGATGAACTCGGCAACACCTGGAAGAACGTGGGCTCCGTTCCGTTCGATTACTGGGCTCGCTACTATGAGGTTGGCCAGTGTCTTGCCATCGGTGGCGACCCGGCCAAGTACGTCGGCGCTCAGTGGACGTGCGTAGACGCCGACAACTACTATGTTTACGCGCTCTTCACCGGAAACACTCCCGGCTACAACGGCCCCGTTAGCGTAAAGGTATTGCTGGACGGGTCGGAGATATGGGGTGTGGACGTAGCGGGGTTCATCGGTAGATTGGTCAACAACTACGCCGATGCGTCCGGTACCGCTCCCGCCCAGGCCTACCGAGGCACCCAATCGCTTACTTCGGGCCAGAAGCTGGCCTTCGGAGTCTCAGGCGACGCCGGTTCCCGCTGCCGAATCGACCTGAAAGTTATGAAGACATCGTTGCTAGGCGCGGTATCCGGCAAAGTGACCGCAAGCGCGACTGGTAATCCTATCGAGGGAGCCACGGTGGTTTCCTCGGACGGCGCTTTTGCCGCCGTAACGGATGCCTCGGGCAACTACTCGATGTCGGCGCTGGCGGGCAGTGTAACCCTGGTTGCGAGCGCGACCGGCTTCTCGAACAAGCAGGCTACCCTGACAGTCACGGCCGGCAATACGGCCACTCAGAACTTCGCTCTTGACTCCGCGCCGGGCGTCGTGTCCGGTAAGGTGACCTCTTATACGACGGGCGCCGCGATTTCCGGAGCTACCGTGACCTTGGGATCGTATTCGACCACAACTAATGGCACGGGCAACTACTCTCTGACAGTCGCGCCCAACTCCTATACTCTGACGGTGAGCGCCACGGGCTTCCGGAGCAAGAGTTACGGCGTGACGGTCCCCGTCGGCGGGGCGGTCTCGAAAGACGTGCGTCTTATTGCCATTACTCCCGGAATTTGGGACATCGCCCTCGACTGGAGTTCGGACACTAACCCGAACGCCGAGTGGACGTACGGCATGAAGAATGCGGACGGCACTTTCACTCCCTATACGGTGGGTGAATGCGCCGAACCGTCTCCCGGAATGTCCGCCTGTGGCTGGCATGACGCTAGCGGCTGGGACGGGCTCGGCAATATCTGGGAGGACACCGGCGCCATCCCGTTCGAGTTTTGGGGTCGCCACTTCGAACCGGGACAGGTTCTCATTGTTGGTACCGGCAACGACATAAACATATTCCCGGGCGCGCAGTGGACATGCCCCGAGAGTGGGGACTACGCGATTCACGTGAAGTTTACCGGCAATACCGTTGAAACCGACTACGTAGGGGCCGGGCCAAGCGTCGTCCGAGTCTGGCGGAACGGCACGACTCTGTTTGATGACTACTTGTTCGGCTTCATAGGCAGAGCGGCTAACGGCTATGCCGACGCGGCCGGGCCGCTTACAACTCAGGTCTACCGATCCACGGTCTCTCTCTCCGCCGGTGAGACAATCACCCTTGGTGAGAGCGGCATCTGGTGGGCCGCGTTGAACCGCGCCGTCGTGGACGCTCAGATCATGAAAGTCTCGGCCCTGGGCACCATATCCGGTACCGTGACTTGCGGCGGAAGCCCAGTGGTTGGAGCCACGGTCGCGACCGCGGATGGCAAGTTCGTTGCCCAAACCAACGGCTCCGGCGCCTACTCGATTATGGCGACTCCGGGCGCGGTGACGGTGCAGGTCAGCTGCCCTGGTTACCTGGCCGCGCAGGCCACGGTCTCCGTGACGGCCGGCAACACTGCCACGCAGAACTTCTCGCTCAGCTCGGATCAGGGGATCATGGGAACCGTCACATCGGCGGTCAGCGGGGCTCCGATACCCGGCGCGTTAGTTCAGGCCGATGGAAAGACCGTCGCGACCGATGTCGCGGGCAAGTACTTCATAGCCCTCGACGCTGGCACTTACACCGTTGTGGCGAACGCCGGCGGCTACGCTTCGGCCACCAGCAGCGGCCTCGTGGTCGCGGCTAACCAGACTACGGCAGCCAGCTTCAGTTTGGCGGTTGCCGCCATGGCGGACCTGAAGTCCGACTTTACCACGCTCCCCGCTTGCAACCCGAGCGGCGCGTGGGACTATGGATACATTGATCCGACTTCCCTGCAGTGGGTGCGCTATGCAACCCAGGAAGACCTGTCCTATCCCGGCCTGCAGCAGTGCTGGCACGCCAAGCCCTATGTGGTTTGGAACACCTATGGAAACTGCGGCAAGGTGGTTGGTCCCGAGTGTGTGACCGGCTATATGCCTACTGGAGACGGGGGCGATTCATACGGAGCCGGAGTCTATGGCGAGCCCGGCCAGGCGTTGTTCACCGTTGGTGGATCTCACACACCTCAGGGCTGCCAGTGGACCTGCCCCGCAGCCGGAAATTACCGAGTGAAGGTGAGGGTCACCGGTCAGGGCACTCAGCCTGCCGCGAGCGCGGCGGACATAGCCGTGGTGCATAATGGAGCCACCCTTGCGGACTTGTTTGTCCAGGGATTCATCGGAAGAGATATCCACAACTTCGCCGATGGGTACGGCGGCTCCGGGGTCGACTCCTGGGAAGGTGTTGTCACCTGCGCCGCGGGCGATTCCCTGCAGTTCACCGGTACCACTTCCGACGGCTATTCGGGTCACAGGTTGGCCTTCGACATTCAGATCATGCAGACCGCGACACTTGGCACGGTCTCCGGCAAAGTGAGCTCGACCATAGGTGGGGCCGGCGTTGCGGGCGCTTCGCTCGTTACACCGGACGGCACCGTATGGGCGGTCACGGATGGTTCCGGCAACTACTCGTTCCAGATTTCGGCGGGCAGCTACACGCTCAAGGCAAGGAAAGCCGGATTCGTAGCGGCTTCCGGTAGCGTGACCGTTAGCGCGGGTGGCACGGCTACTCGCAACCTGTCGATAGCGCCTTGCGGCACTGTTTCGGGCGTAGTCACGAACGGTACCACACCAATCGCGAACGCCTCCGTGACAGTCGTGGGCGGAACGCAATATGCAGTGACTGCCACCGACGGCACCTACAGCATGGCTGTGCCGGCGGGAACCTACTCCATTGCGGCCGCCAAAGAAGGATACCATGGCCAGCAGACCGATGGCGTGGTTGTGACAGGCGGTGGCAGCGTTTCGAAGAGCTTCGCTCTCGCTCGTTGGCAGTATCACACTTCGCTGGATTACTCCAACGCCGGTACCAACCCTAACGGCACGTGGACATACGGCCGCATTCGACGGGCGACTGGGCTGTATTACCTCTACCTGCAATCAGAGACTGCCTACAACAACGGCAATTCCTGGATGGGATGGCATTACGACGACGGCACGGGTTGGGACTGGCGCGGCAACGTCGCCATGTGCGGCGGTCCGTCTCCGCTCGATGGCTGGTCGCGTTATGCTGAAATAGGGCAGTTCGTCGCAACGGCGGCGCAAGCTGGGTCTGGGACTTACTCCGACGAGGTCGGCGCAATGTGGACATGTCCTGTGTCCGGCATATACGCGGTTCACTCGAACTTCACGAACCAGGGTACCTACCCGCATGCCAGTGGTCCTAACTTCGCGTTTGTTCGCCCGTCCCATCAGCCAACGAACGAAGGTATCGTCCATCTGGGCGAGATCACCGACGGCGACTGGTTCAATGGTAGCATCCGCGCTAACTATGTGGACAAGGTAGCGGGAAAAGTCACCAGCGTGGGTTGGGAAGACACCTTCGCCATGAACGCCGGTGACACGCTGATGTTCCAGGTATCGGTATATAACGGTTGGGACGTCAATGGGCATCCGACCGGAGTCGACGTAGGTATCGACAAGCTGCTGATCACTCCGACAAACGTCGCGAGTGTCGCGGCCCTCAAGACAGTGGCTGATGGGACGGTAGTCACCATCACGAACCCGGTAGTGGCGACAGCCGGCACCGATGACTTCACCAGCGGCAAGCTCTATATAGAGGATCCCGACAGAGTGGCAGGCATAAAGGTAGTACCGTCCGGTGCTTCCACGATCCTCAAGGGTGACAGACTTGCCATTACCGGAACGGTGGGCACCGATGCAAACGGCGACAAGCAGATCACCGCGATGTCGATAGCAGTGTCTCAGACGCCCGGAACCGCGATTGGCGCTCTCGGCGCTTCCAATAAGGGAGTGGTGGGATCGGCCAATATGCCTTACGGACTCCTTGTGACCATTTGGGGCAAGGTGATTGCAAGAGACGCCGCCTATATCTACGTGGATGACGGCTCCGGCCTGCTCGATGGGTCCGGCGGCAATGGTATCCGGATCAGCCTCAGCGACATCGCGGGCGCCGGTTCCGCGCCGACCCAATCGTTCATACAGGCGACTGGAATCCTCGGTCACGCCAAGGTAGGCGGGGCGAATGTCCCGGCGCTTTACCCGACTAGCTACTCGTCCCTGATCGGAATAGACACTCCGTAATGGGATTCTGACTGCGATCAATGTGGCTCGGGGCTGCTAAGCCCCGGGCCACTCAGACTAGCCGGCAGGGCTAAGAGGAGGAATGGATTATGGAAATGAAGAGACGTGGGTTCACATTAATTGAGCTACTGGTGGTTATCGCGATTATCGCGATCCTCGCCGCCATTCTCTTCCCTGCGTTAACCGCGGCGAAGGAAAAGGGCAGGCAATGCGCTTGCGCAAGTAACCTGAAGCAACTTGGCATTGGACTTGGCGCCTACCTGCAGGACTGGAAGAAGTATCCGGGGGGAGCGCCACTCTACCGCTATGCCAATTATAGCGATCGAGGCGAGTATATTGGTCTGATCCGGGACAGTTCAATGAAGTACGGCTATGCAACCTTGGTGACGAAGGGTTCGCTGTTTCCATACGTAAAGAACGTGAAAGTCTATGTGTGTCCGTCGGACCTACAGCCGGTTCGGACAAATTTCAAGTGCAGCTACTCGATGAACAGCGAGCTGGACTGGGATTACAGCCATGTCTGGGGCAAGGGAACAATGCAAGACCAGGTGAGGCGGCCAACCAAGACAGTCGCTCTTATCGACGAGGGAGCGGGGTCTCTAAGCAAGTCGACCGGAAAAGTCATCCCGATGTGCGATGGCTACTTTGGCGCAGGCCAGGATGCCCCCGCGGCGGCGCATTCGGGATACTGCTGTTTCCTAATGTGCGACAGCCATGTGATGTCCATCAGGACAGAGAACTTCATGTCGCTTAACTACGATCCCTCGCGATAGTTGGCAGCTTCGTTCGACACAGAATGCCCCCGCGGAATGCGGGCGCGTGGGGGGTGTGGGCGACTACGCCTTGCGGCAATGGACTTCCATGCCGCGTAGCATTCGATCACGGCCAGACGAGCCTCAAGTTTCAAGGAGGGACGGATGTCCACACACGCAACACTCATCCTGGCGGGCATGGCTTTGGCTGCGCTGGGGACTGCCACCTGCGCCGCTATGCCGACCAAAGACGAAATTGCCGCTTGCGCATCGTGGACCAAGTCTCACCTGCAAGGCAAAGACTCCGCCGGCTTGCCGTTTTCATTCAGTTATGATGGCAAGCAATCGTACCGTGTGCTGTCATCTTGCAAGTTTGAGGAGTCGGCAAAGGATTTGGACAAATCCCGCAAGCAGTGGACGCTGACCTGGACCGACCCGTCCACGGGGCTTCAGGTGCGGTGCGTGTCGGTGCACTATCGCGATTATCCTACTGTGGAATGGACTCTGTACTTCAAGAACACGGGAAACGCCGATACGCCGCTATTGACGCAAATCCTCCCTCTGGACATACAGCTCAAGCGAAATGCACGGGGCGAGTTCCTACTCCATCATTTCAAAGGCAGTCCGTGCGAGGCTGCGGACTATCAGCCGCTCGCGACCGAACTCGGCCCCGGCGCGACCAAGCGGATCGGCGCGCTCGACGGGCGTCCTTGTAACACCGACCTGCCGAACTTCAACATCGAGTGGCCCGGCCAGGGCGTGATCGTCGTTGTGGGCTGGCCCGGGCAATGGTCCAGCGAGTTTGCACGCGACGCCAAGAACGGCTTGACCGTCAAGGCGGGCCAGGAACTTACTCACTTCAAGCTTCATCCCGGCGAGGAAGTCCGCACGCCCCTTATTGTAATGCAATTTTACAGTGGCGATTGGGTTAGGGCGCAGAACGTGTGGCGAAAGTGGATGATAGACTACAACGTGCCCAGGCAGGGCGGGAAAGCGCTGCCCGTGCGACTTGCGGCGGACAGTTCCATCCAATTCGGCGAGATGGTCTACGCCGACACCCAGAGCCAGCTTACTTTTATCGACCGCTACATCGAAGAGAAGATTCCGATCGACTATTGGTGGATGGACGCCGGCTGGTACCCGCACAATAAGAAAGAGGGATGGCCGAATACCGGCACATGGGAAGTGGACGAAAAGCGATTCCCGGGAGGCTTCAGGCCCATCACGGATCACGCTCACCAGAAGGGCATCGACACCATAGTCTGGTTCGAGCCCGAGCGCGTGACCCCCGGTACGTGGCTCTACGGGCATCCCGAATGGCTCCTGACAAACCCAAAAGAGCCGAACGGGTGGAAGCTGCTCGATATGGGCAACCCGGATGCTCGCAAGTGGGTGACCGATCACATCGACAAGATGCTCACCGAGCAGGGCATCGACCTGTATCGGCAGGACTTCAATATCGACCCGCTCGTGTTCTGGCGCGCTGCCGACAGCGAGGATCGCCGGGGCATAACCGAAATACAGTATGTGCAGGGGTATCTGGCCTATTGGGACGCGCTCAGGGAGCGGCATCCCAACATGCTCATAGACTCCTGCGCGTCCGGCGGACGCAGGAATGAGCTGGAGACCATGAGGCGCTCCGTTCCACTCTGGAGAAGCGACTATCCGTGGGATCCGACGGGGCTGCAGTGCCAGACTTATGGCATTTCGTTCTGGTATCCCTATTATGGGACCGGCATCGCCACCACGGACACATACCATTTCCGCAGCGCTCTGTGCCCGCACCTTGTTTCCTGCTTCGACGTCCGCAGCAAAGAACTGGACTACGACAAAATACGCCGGATGTTTAGCCAATGGAAGAACGAACTCGGCCCGAATTACTATGGCGATTACTACCCGCTGACCGAATACAGCCTCGAGAAAAACGTGTGGATGGCGTGGCAGTGGAATCGCCCCGAAGTCGGCCAGGGCGCGGTGCAGGCGTTCAGGAGAGACGAATGCCCCGACCAGTCCGCGACTTTCAAGCTCTTTGGGCTGGACTCCAAAGCCAGGTATAGCCTGAATGACCTCGATCGCGGTGATCTCGGCCAATTTACCGGGAGCGATCTTATGACGAAGGGGCTCACTATCACCTTGAAAGAAAAGCGGGAGGCCGCGGTCGTGGTGTACTCGAAGAGTTAGCACACGGCCGGGCGATGAGTAGTAAAGACGAAAGCGAGGAGTAAAGATGATTGCGCCGATATGCGCGTGCTCGGGACGGAGACAGGGGGCATGGACCCTTGTTCTGCTGGTCTGGGGAGTGTTGATGGTGCACGGCGAGACTGCGCTGGCCGCGAAGCCGATGGATAGCGAGATCAGTAGGGCTCGAGCCTGGACCTCGGCGCACCTGAGCGCGAAGGCCGCCCGGCTGCCGTTTTCGTTCGTCTACGGGGGAGTCCCCTCGTCCGAACTACTCAGGTCGTGCACGGTGGAGACCTCTGTCGTCAAGATGGACAAGTTCCGAAAGAAGCAGGTGCTCACATATACGGACGCCAAGACGGGGATCGTTGTTACCTGTGAAAGTGTGGCTTATTTAGATTACCCGGCTGTCGAATGGGTTGTCTACTTCGAGAACAAGGGGTCCAAGGACACGCCGATCATCGAGAACGTGCAGGCCCTGGACATATCGCTGACCCGTGGCGATTCCGGGGAGTTCGTCTGCCATCACGCATTCGGCAGCAATGTTGAGATACGAGATTTTCAGCCGTACACGGATACCCTCGGGCCCAATGCGCGGCTGGAGTTCGGTTCGAGACACTGGTCATCGAAGGGCGCTCTGCCATTCTTTACGACGGCGTGCGACTGGGGAGGAATCGTCGCGGCGGTGGGGTGGTCCGGGTCTTGGAGCGCCGAGTTCGCGCGGGACTCAGGGAAAGCCGTGTCCATCACGGCCGGCATGAACGCAACTCAGGGCCCCGGCGTTCCGACGCCGGGTGGCAAGCCAGTCTATACACATCTGTTGCTTCATCCGAGGGAGCGCATCAGGACGCCAAGAATACTGCTGATGTACTTCGAGGGTGACTGGATTCGCGGGCAGAACGTGTGGCGGCAACTCCTGATCGAGCACTATATGCCTCGTCCTGGCGGGAAGCCGCTCGTGGGCCCTCTTGTAGACGCCGTCTGGGGAGAAACCACCGAAGCCGATCAGATCGAGAAGATCAACTGGTGGGGCGATCACAATCTGCCAATGGAGTGTTTCTGGATTGACGCGAACTGGTCCGGCAAGACCGGCAGGCCATACCCCGAGAACGCGGCCGACCGCACCCCGAACCCCGAGCTGTATCCGAACGGCATGAAGCCCATCTCTGATCAGGCCCACAAGCGCGGAATGAAGTTCCTCTTGTGGACCTGGCCTAACAGGGCGCTTCCGCACGCGGGAGTAGGGAAGGTGCATCCGGAGTGGATTATCAACGGTGACTCGTTCGATCACGGCAACCCGGCGGCCAATCAGTGCCTTATCGAAGAGAACATCAAGCTTATCAAGGACCAGGGTCTGGACTTCTACCGGCAGGACGGCGACCCGATATATCCCGCCGACAGCGGCCCTGACCGCATTGGCATCAATCAGATCCGACACTTCGAGGGGTTTTATCAGTTCTGGGACGCCTTGTTGAAAGAGTATCCCAACCTGGTTATCGACAACTGCTCGGGCGGCGGCAGAAAGCAGGACCTGGAGACTATTTCGCGTGGCATCTCGCTTTGGCGAAGCGATTACCAGGTCCCCAACGACTTCGACCCGATAGGCATGCAGTGCCAGACCTACGGCATCTCTGACTGGATTCCGTGGAGCGGTGGCTGTGCGTCAAAGCCTGATTCGTATTCGATGAGAAGCGGTTACAGCCCCGCGCTGGTCATCAATTGGCACGTCTACGAGAAAGTCAAGTCGGAGGGCTTCGATTTCGACTCCGCTCAGGCCCTTCTCAACGAGTACTTGTCCGTGCGTCCCTACTTTAACGGGGACTACTACACGCTCACAAGCTGGAGCACGAGCGAGCGGGCGTGGATGGCGTGGCAGTTCTACAGGCCCGATCTCGGCGAGGGCATCGTTCAGGCATTCAGACGGCAGCGGTGCCTCGCGGATACGTGTCGAGTCTATCTCAAGGGACTGGAGCCGGGCAGCCGTTACTCCGTCACCGACATCGATGAGAACAAGCCGCGCTTGATGTATGGGAAAGACCTTGCGGAAAAGGGGCTGTCAATTACGATTAAGAACAAACCCGGGGCGGCGGTCATACACATTCGGAAGGAACGGGCATAGAAGCATCTGGCAGGTAGACTGAGGCTGTCGCGAGGCGCCTGTTGCTGCTCAGGGGTTACGATCCGTTCCGTCAACATACCGGCGAGTTAACCGCGACTTCCCAGGCATAATTCGGTAATGGCTGAGTGAATCGCGAATTGCTTAGATTCCAGGCACGTAGCCGGAGCCGAGGCTGGTTGTTGCCTCGTTGCGAAAATCGGAAATCAAGGACATCAGGCTGGTGGTGCCGCCGTCCGCGACAACGGTCTGGCCCACGGTGAAGCCAGATTCGTCGGAACAGAGAAACGCGGCGAGCTTGCCTATTTCCACGGGGTATCCGTATCTGCCGAGTGGAATTCTGTCGTATGCGCTCTGGCGGGCGACTTTATCCGTGCAGTCTTTCAACTTGCCGTAGTTCTCTACCAGAACCATTCCGGGAGTGATAGCGTTGAAGCAGATTCCCTTGTGCGCCATCTCCACGGCAAGAGTTCTAGTGTAGGCAATGATGGCACCCTTGGTGCCCGCGTAGACGGAGTGTTCCGGCGCTCCGGAGACGCCGTGCACTGACGTAAGGTTGCAGATTGTTCCGCCATCGTGGGTGAGCATGTCTTCGACTACCCTCTGCGTGAGGAAGAACTGCGCTCCGATGTTGACATCGTAGGTGATTGCGAACTGTTCCCGGGTGACCTTGAGGAAAGGTTTGTTGAAGGTAACACCGGCGTTATTGACCAGTCAGTCGATTCCACCGAGGAACTCGATTGCTTTGTCGCCGAACGCGACAACGTCATCGAGATCGCTAAAGTCGGCCTTAAACGCTTCGGAGTTGCGGCCCGTGGCGCGTATCTCTTCGACAGCGGACTTGGCGCCTTGGTCGCTATGAGCATAGTGTAAGACGACATCGGCATGGCGATTGCGCGAGCTCTGGCGAAAGAAGACGTGCATGTGGTCGTGTCGGACGTTCAGGTTGAAGCCGGCATGGCGACAGTGGCCAAACTCGGAGGGTCCGCGACATTCGTGCATTGCGATGTGTCTCAACCGGATCAGGTGCGCGCGCTTATCGGCGCGACGGTAGAGCGGTTCGGAAAACTCGATATTATGGTCAACAATGCGGGACTCAATGCTTCCAGCCGAGAAGAGCGGACGACGGTGTACAGTTATCCCGATGCCACATTGCACAGGATCATCAACGTGGACCTCAACGGCACATTCTGAGGACGCAAAGCTGCTGCGGCGCAGATGATGCTGCAAAAGTCCGGATCGATTGTCAACATTGCCTCAATTGCCGGATTGGTGGCGCTGCGGCTGCAGATAGGGTTCGTGGCGGCGAAGGCCGGAGTGATCAAGGTGACGGAAGCTATGGCGTGCGAAAGGAGCACGACGAATGAGTAACCTACAACATCAAAACCAAATGTGGCGCGTAAGCCCGTGGAATTATTACGACGAGGTCACCGAGGACTTTACATTCGCGAATAACCTGCAGATACATGATGTCACCCTGCGCGACGGCGAGCAGGAGACTGGGGTTGTCTTTACCGCCGAGGACAAAATCGAGATTGCGAAAAAGCTTGCCGCGCTTGGCGTGCATCGAATCGAGGCAGGCATGCCCGCAGTCTCCAAGGAGGACGAGTACGCGGTTAAGGCAATCAAAGACCTCGACCTTGGCCCCCAAATCTTTGCGTTCACACGCTGCATGGTAGGTGATGTCGAGCAGGCGAAGAATGCGGGATGCGACGGAGTCGTGATGGAAATCGCCGCGAACCGTGAGTTCGTCGAAAAGGCCTATGGCAAGAGCTTCGATTGGGCAAAGAAGGCCGCCATCGACGCCACAATAGCCGCTAAGGAGTTGGGTCTTCACACGGCATTCTTCACAATCGACGGCACTCGCGCGGAAATCGAGGCGCTGCTCGATATGGTCGACGAGGTTCAGACTAACGGTCATATGGATTCGTTCGTTCTGGCCGACACATTCGGATGCAGCACGCCGCAGGCCGTTACTAAGATGATGAAACGGATCAAGGCGCGCTTCACACAACCGGTCGAGGCGCATTTCCACAATCACTTCGGGCTCGGCACGGCCAATACGCTGGCCGCGTTGGCCGCCGGGGCGGATGTAGCTCATGTCAACGTCGCTGGGCTTGGCGAGGGCGCCGGAAACACCGCGATAGAAGAAGTAGTAATGGGCCTCAAATGCCTGTACGGCGTCGAACTCGGACTGAATACGCAACACTTCTTGGAGACCGCGAAGTATGTCTGCTCGGTTGCCGCCGATCATACAATTGCGATCAATCGCCCGTTCCTGGGAGAGCGAATATACCACATGGAGTCCGGAATCGGAGTCATGTTCGCGGCCAATTCCGCCAAAGCGGGGGACGCGGACATAATGTATCCGTTCAACCCGGCCCTCGTCGGCCAGCCGCCGATGGAATTTGTCATGGGCAAGAAGAGTGGAACTTACACGATTTACCACTGGCTGGAAAGAATCGGCAGAACCGCCACCGAGGAGCAGTGCCTGGACATCCTTGCAAAAGTAAAGACTTTGGCGCTCAGCAAGAAGCAGTTGCTGACGGAAGATGAGTTCGTCCGGATCGTGGATGAGGTCACGGGAGCGCCGAGTGGTTCCGTTGACCACGTGATCCCGGAACTCGATCAGGCAATGGCCAGAACTGGTAAGGCATGGTCGGAGGGTCGATAGTGTCAAAAAGTGGAGATCAGAAGGAGAATGCCTGAACCGTGTGGCAGTTCGATATCAGTGTAAGAAGCATGGAGGAGCGTTGGAGCTGGCGATAATTAAAGAATCGGACATAGCTGGCGAACTGGACGCCCTGATCCGCGTTGGGTTGTGCGCTTGCTTTCCTGAGGACGTTGGGGTGTTTTCGACGACTCGAACGTGGCATGGAGTGGCGTCGGTTTGGAGCGTTGTGCTTCGAGACCGCGACGCCGTGGCCGCGCATGTGGGCGTGGTCGACCGCGTGGTCTTAGTCGGAGACACAAGGCTTAGGGTGGCGGGCATTCAAAATGTGTTTGTGCTGCCTGCCTACAGAGGAATGGGCCTTAGCGACCGGGTAATGCTGGCCACCACGGACGAAGCTTTGCACCTGGATTTTGACTGCGGGCTCCTGTTTTGCGTTCCGAAGCTGGAGAATGTCTACGCGAGATGTGGCTGGCGGACGGAACCCGATAGAGCGATCACTCGAGTTGACGAATACGCCGCAAGAGTCCCCCTGCCCGATAAGAACATCACTATGTTCTACCCTATGAAGTGCGCCCAACTGCCTGTCGGACCAATAGATTTATGCGGAAACGATTGGTAGTGACTGGCGTCTGACAAACAAATTCATATTGACAAGCAAGATTTTGGAGGTTGTAATGACGAGTTTATTGGACGTTCTCTACGTGCGACTGGAGGAGATCAAGTCTCGGATAATCGCGCGAGAGGAAACGCTGAATGGTTGGCAGACGCGGCATGCGAAGCACCTGGCCCCCGAACAGTATGAGTATATAGACGATTGGCAGACCGTAAACGTTGGAGATATCTGGGCCAGACAGGGCCAAAATGCATTCATGCGCAAAGATATAACTATCCCATCGGAATGGGTCGGCGCGTGTGTCGGTTTGCAGTTTATGACCGGTGGAGAAGGCCTTCTCAGGATCGACGGCAAGGCGTTTCATGGAGTTGATGATAATCGCATTTATATATTGCTGAATCCGTCGGCGACCGGCGGCGAAACCTACTCCTGCGAGATAGAGATAAAGACCGGCAACTACTTCAAGTATGTTGTAACTAACCCGAGTATGCCCTACATCTTGTCCGTCGCCAAGCTGATTGCCGTGGACAAGCAGGTCGAGAGCGCCTACAGCGACTTCAAGACCACTTGGGACGCCGCCCGCGCGCTGAAAGACCCGGTGCTCAAAGAGGCCATTCTGCTCGCGATGAAAGACGCGCTCACCGAGGTCGATTTCAGAGACAAGACGAGCTCGAACTTCGGGTCGTCCATCACATCGGCCCGAAAGACCCTGCGCGCCAATCTGGATGCAATCGAGTTCGGCGATTCCTCCGGCACGTGCTTCTGCGTGGGTCACTCTCACATAGACGTCGCGTGGCTGTGGCCTCTTAAAGAGACCGCCAGGAAAGTCGGACGAACCTATTCCACTGTCACCGCGCTGATGGACGAGTATCCCGACTATCACTTCGTCTGCAGCCAGGTTCCGTTGTTTCTGTATACCAAGCAGTATTTTCCGGAAGTCTACGATCGGGTCAAGCAACGCGTGGCCGAAGGCAGGTTCGAGCCCATCGGCGGCACGTGGGTCGAAAACGATTGCAACGTGGTCTCGGGCGAGTCGCTCGTGCGGCAGTGCCTTTACGGTAAACGATTCTTCCAAAGCGAGTTCGGTGTCGATGTGCGAGTCGGCTGGCTGCCAGATGTCTTCGGCTATTCGTGGGCAATGCCTCAGATATACAAAAAGAGCGGACTGGACTACTTCATGACCGCCAAAATCAGTTGGAACGATACGAATCGCTTCCCGCATAACACATTTACCTGGCAGGGCATCGACGGAACCCGGATGCTGACCCACTTCATCCATGGAACCTACAACGCGATGCTCCAGGCCGACGAACTGGCGGGTCTTTGGGACGGCTACAACTCCAAGCTTTCAAGCCCCGAGTTCCTATCCGCGTTCGGATGGGGCGACGGCGGAGGCGGACCGAGCCGTGAGATGCTCGAGCGCATGTCGAGCATCGCCGATATCCCCGGGATGCCCAAGGTAAAGACGGGCAGGGCGCATGACTTCTTTGACAAGCTGGCCTCCGAGGTGAAGGACCTGCCGGTCTGGAACGGTGAGTTCTATTTTGAACTTCACCGTGGCACCTACACGACCCAGGCGGGGAACAAGCGCAACAATCGAAAGAGCGAGCTTACATACAGGGAAGCTGAAATCTGGAACTCCATAGCCGCCCTCTACGGCCACGATTACCCGAACGCGGCGCTGACGGAGGGCTGGCAGGGGATCCTGCTGAACCAGTTCCACGACATCATTCCGGGCTCCTCGATCAACGATGTCTACCAGGACTCGAACAAGCACTACGCCGAGATTCTTTCTTCCGGCGAGAGCATGATCACAAGCGCCGCCAAGGATCTGACGGGCCGCATCGACACCCGGGGCGACGGTGAGCCTATTGTCGTCTTCAACTCCCTCTCATGGGACCGCGTCGATGTGGTGAGTATGGATCTCAAGAACAGGGGCGGCGTCAAGGTAATCGACTCGCGGCAGAACGAGGTTCCCAGCCAACTTGCCGACGGCAAGTTGACCTTTGTCGCATCCGATGTGCCTTCCTGCGGCTACGGTGTCTATCGAGTGGTCGATGGCGATTCAGAGCTGGAGTGTCCGTTCAGAGTTGATGGCCAGAGCATATCGACCCCGTATTATGACCTCACACTCGCCTCCGACGGCACTGTCAGGCGTCTCTACGACAAGACGAACTTGCGCGAGGTTCTGCCCAATGACTCGCGCGCGAACGTCCTGCAGGTCTTCGAGGACAAGCCCAGCCAGTGGGAAGCGTGGGATATCGAACTTCAATATCAGGACAAGATGTGGGAGTTCGCGTCTGAGCGCGCGCCCGAGGTTCTCGAGTGCGGCCCGGTGCGGTTGGTGCTGGGTCTGAGCCTGAGCTACGGCAAGTCCAAAATCGACCAGAAGATCGTATTTTACGCGCATACGCCTAGGATCGACTTCGTGAACAACGTCGATTGGCAGGACCGCCAGATGCTGCTCAAGGTGGCTTTCCCGGTGGATATTCACAGCACTCGCGCGACCTATGAGATGGCGTTCGGGGCGGTGGATCGTCCGACGCACTGGAACACCAGCTGGGACAAGGCCATGTTCGAGGTGTGCGGCCACAAATGGGCGGACCTCTCCGAGACCGGCTACGGCGTCAGTGTGCTCAACGACTGCAAGTATGGTTGGGACATCAAGGACAATGTGATGCGGCTCACCCTGCTCAGGGCTCCCGATTATCCCGATCCCGAGGCGGATCGCGGCGCGCACGAGTTCACATATTCGCTTCTGCCGCACGCGGGCGACTGGACGAACGGTGCCGTCCGCGCGGGCTACGAACTGAACTGCCCGCTGCTTCGCGTCGCCGAGACATGTCACGACGGCAAGCTCGACGCCAGGCACTCATTCGTGGCGGTCGACCGTGACAACGTGGTTATCGATACAGTGAAGCAGGCCGAGGACAGCGATCATCTCGTCGTGCGCGCCTACGAGGCCCACGGCTCTCGCGGGCCGGCGTGCCTCACCTTCGACCGTCAGATCGTCTCGATCATGGAATGCAATCTGCTCGAGGAAGACACCGATCCCGTCGATTTCGATGGCAAAACGGCCTGCTTTGCCATAAAGCCTTTCGAGATACGCACGTTCAAGATCAAGCTGGCCGGCGGATAGCGGGTCAGCAGCCTTTAGGCCACGGAGGAGCTCTTTCATCGCGAAAGCCCGAAAGGACCGAAGACCAGAAATAGGGAATAGAAGGAAACCCATGTTGGGTGGCCTGCTTACGTTAAGTGGCGATTTCCGAATCCTTCCCTTCCCTTTCGGGATTTCGAATGAAAGATTCCCTTCCGACTCATTAAGTGAACAGTATTGTGGTTGATAGGAGGTATAGATGTTGAGCCCAAGAGACAGATTCATTGCCGCGCTGAACAGGCAGCCGCTCACGGGCCGTGTGCCGCACTTCGAGCTCGTATTCTTCCTCACGATGGAGGCGTTCGGCAAGGTGCATCCGACACACCGCTCGTACCACCAATGGGGCCAGATGGAAGAGAAGGAACGTCAGCTCCACCGCGAGGACATTGCCCAAATTTATGTGGACATAGCACAACGCTACGAGCACAGCGCCATATTCCTGCATCAGAACCCGGGGACGCTTGATGAGACCATGCGCCAGATCGATGCCATCCGGGAGAAATCAGGAGACAAATACTTCGTAATGATCCACGGGGACGCGACTTATGACGTGCCGCCGGGGGACAGGATGGTCGAGTTCTCGATGCGCCTGGCCGATGATCCAGATGGCCTCAAGAACGAGGCCGCGCGGTGGGTGGACAGGGCGCTGGAAAAGGCCGATGCGCTCGCAAAGCACGGCGGGTTGGACGGCTTCGCGCTGTGTTCCGACTATTGCTTCAACTCGGGTCCGTTCCTGAGCCCGGGGCAATTCGGTGAGTTTGTTACGCCGTATCTTACGAGACTGATCAAGGGCTACCGCGACCTGGGATTTTACACCATCAAGCACACCGACGGCAACATTATGCCGATTCTGGACCAGTTGCTCGAGGCGAATCCTCACGCTCTTCACTCGCTGGACCCGCAGGGTGGGATTGATATCGCCGAGATCAAGCGCCTCTGTGGAGACCGCGTCTGCCTTATCGGCAATGTCAACTGTGGAGTGCTCGATACGGGGACCGACGAGGAAGTGCTAGAGAGCGTCCGCTATGCTCTCCACCACGGCATGCCCGGAGGAGGCTACATATTTTCGACCAGCAACTGCGTCTACACGGGCATGCGTCTGTCCAGATACGAGTTGATGCTGGACGTGTGGCGCAAGGAAGGAAACTACTAGCCAAAGGCGGCGATTTGGAAGAGAGTAACGACAAGTGCTGACAACTGACGAATGTATTCGCATTCTATCACGAATAGGCAAAAGGAAAACCGCGCCGTTTTATGAAGCCAGGGTGGTTGAGTTCATCACTGGTGAGTTGAACAAGATGGATATTGGGTGGGAGTCCGATGAAGTCGGCAATATCATCGCCCGATACGTGGGGTCATCGCGTCGGGATGCCAATCCTCTGGTGCTCGTTGCTCACATGGATCACCCGGCGTTTGAAATAGTCGACCAGGAGAGACAAACAGGCCATTTGCTGGGTGGCGTCAACATCGAATGCTTCAGTTCGCCCGTCAATGTGCTCGTCTATCCCGCCTTGCCTCAGTCCGCTGTGGAAGATGAGATAGGCATCCCCGGCGTTATCACCGGTGCCGACAAACGCGAAGACGGAACATTTCTTAACCTTGAACTCTCCGGCAAGTGCCCCGCGCTACCAGCCTTCGGCGTATGGGATTTTCTGGACCTCGAGGTGCGAGACGGTTTGGCTTATATGCGCGCATGCGACGATCTGGTCGGTTGCGCGATGATACTCACGGTGCTGGATGAAGCAAGAAAGCGTGGTATCCAGCGTGACATCATCGGTGTGTTTACCAGGGCGGAAGAGGTGTGCTTCTCCGGGTCTATGCATGTAGCTCGGAATCAGGCTGTTCCGCGAGACTCAATTGTGGTTTCGCTGGAAACCAGCAAAGCGCTCCCCGGTGCGGAAATCGGGGGCGGCCCGGTTATTCGCACCGGGGACAAGCTTCATACATTTGATGACGGCGCGGAGAGTGTGCTGAGGCACGCATATATAGAGCTAAGAAAAATGTACCCCGACATCCAGGTGCAACGTCAACTGATGGGCGGTGGCGGCTGTGAGGCAAGCGTATTTGCAGTTGTGGGCTATGCTACCACTGCTATGGCGCTTCCTCTGGGCAACTTCCACAATGTGGATCCCGATCTGACTCTCGCGCCGGAGTACATCAGTCCGATGGATATGGCTGTTGAGGTCGAACTGCTGCTTCAGGCGGCCCAGATATGTCTTGCGGATTGCAGGAGTATTGACCTCAGTTCTATCTGCGGTAACTACGAAACCGGATTACGCAGGCTGGCTGGGAGTCCTACTACTGCCAACGGCACGCTGTGTACTAGCCCAACTTCGGCAGTAGTTGGTCAAAAGAAAAAATTCCGGGGCATTTCCTGCACTCACGAGATGACTTCGCGCTTCATTGTGAACTCAGCGCAAGTCCGTTTGCCCAAGTGAATGCTCGAAATCGCCGTGTAGTGCAAACTTTTTCCACCCCGGAGGCAGATTCATGCTCAAATCGAGACGTTCTGGCCTCTGGACTGCGGAAGTTGGGGTAGTTCACGCTTAGTCGTTGGTCTCGGTCAATGGCGATAGTTTTTTCCTCGTGGATTCCCCTGTCATCTCGATTTTGTAGGCGTTGTGGACCAGCCGGTTGAGAATCGCGTCCGCGATGGTCGGTGCGGCGATGATGTCGTACCAGTTCTCGATTGGGACCTGGCTGACGATCAGGGTGGAGCCTCGGTGTGCGCGATCTTCGAGTATCTCGAAGATGTCCCGGGCGGCGTCTGAGTCCAGGGGATACATCCCCCAATCGTCTATCACCAGCAGGTCCGTCTTTTCGAGCCTCGTCAAGAAAGATGAGTAGCCGCCGTCGCCTCGCGCGATCGTCGCCGCCGAGAGCAGGGTTCCACAGCCGAAGTCCAGATCGTTTGTATCCTCATAGTCCTGACAGATCGCGTATATCCGCTCTCGTGCCATCTCCAGAATGCCATGCAAGACCTTGTTCTGGTCACGATCATCCGTGATGGCATCGGCCATGGCCGCAGTCAGCCCCAGCTTCTTATCAGCCAGCGATACCAGGAGTAGCCCCGCATCCGAGGTGATGTCACCTCCGTCGTTTCGAGATACCACTTCCCTGCCGCCAACAGCAGGGAAAACCAGGTCGAGAGTTGTATTATCCATCAGGAGCACCTCTGTCTTATAGCTTGTTTTTATCACCAACTACTTCGACAGAGTGTGCTCCTTTTACTCTCATCACGAATCATTCGGGCTAGAGGTAATTGCAGAACTCAATCAACCCCCCCTTGGTCCCCCCTTCTTAAGGGTGGAAGTTGGGTGCTCCCCTCCTTACGAACTGATCTTTATACGGAACTGTATTGGGAATAGTATTACGTGTAATCAGATTACAAGGATCGTACAAGGTTCTTGCATGGAAGTTGCAGTATCATCTGACTATGGATTTTGGCGTGGTTGGAGGAGAG
>JAMCYN010000133.1 GCA_023474015.1 Armatimonadota bacterium | reverse complement strand
AATAAATCTATCAAGGGAGTTCGAATATACCGGGCTTCTCTGCTCGGTCTTTCCAGACATAATGTATTGTTTCTGAGCCAAAGCACGAAGCTGTTCCTTGACGTCGTCGATCTGTCGCTGCACGTTCTGCACGTCCGGATGGTTTGGACCCTTGCGCGTTTCCCCAGGCTTGCCTCCGAGCATCGCAGCTCTGCCGGTTTCAAGCGTTACAAGTTGCTGTCGGAGTTGCTGCCATTCCGGATTGAGCGATGTGTTGATGCTTGCAACCTCCATAGAGGGCAGCTTTTTCAGTTCACTCTCTTGTTTCGCAACACGTGCATGTGACGCCTGATACATTGCTTCCGCCTGATTCAGGTTGGTTTTCGCCTGGGCCATCCTTTGCACAACCGCCGCATTCTGCTGTTCAAGTTGGACGACCTCATTTGCTTCCTGAAACCGTCTGAGCGCGTCCTGAGCCTTTACCATCGCCCTGCGCGTCGTTTCCAACTGCGCCTCAATGAACTCACGGCTCTGCCTCACGGAAGCGTTGTTCAGCTCACCATAGACTTTTTTGAACTCCGCCGCAATCACGTCCGCAGCCACCTTGGCCTCGTCAGGATTGGGTAGAGTCACCTCGACAGCCAGGATATTGGTGTCTTTGACCGGCTCAACATTCGTACGCTGCAGGATCTCCTCGGGAGTGAGCGTGAGGTTCAAGTCGCGGAGCGTTTCGGCAGAGTTCATTAAGACCTTCTGGCTGGTAGCGATACTGCCGAGATTTGATAACCTGAGCTGAACATCGAGCGGCATGTACTGCTCCTGGTAAATTGGAGTGCCCTGATCGGACATGCCCTTCGACTCCATAAGCGTCGTGCGCCCCGTGTATTGCAGGACCGAACGCATGTTATTGATCTGGACAGCGCCGACGCAGATCACCATACCCAAGATGATCAGCCAGCGTCTCCTGCGAATTATTCTGTAATAGCGCCAAAACTCCAAGGATTATCCCTCCTATAAAGGCTCAAGTTGCTCCTAGAAAAGCCCGAGTCTCCTGATATAGCTCAATGATGTGACCGCGCTCAATACCTGTGATATCTTCATCCAGTCCGGCTTGTTGGATTCCGGCACGTATACGACATCTCCCGGCAGAAGTTGGATATCCTGCGACAGGTCCGCCTTGTCGAACAGCTTCGACAGGTTGCATCTCACTTTCTGAGGTTTGTCCGGACCGCCACGAATCACCAGTGTCGATCTCAGCGATGCTCGTTCCGTGGGTCCACCGGCAAGGTTGATCGCGGCCAGTACCGACGTTTTATCCCTGAGATCGTACATCATCGGCCTCATTACTTGCCCCATGACATAGAACTTGTTCTGGTATTCGGTGGGAGGGATATTGATAATGTCGCCCTTTTGCAGCTTGATATTCTGTGATAGGTCGCCATTAAGCATTTTGCGGAGATCCAGTGGGATGGGTTTGTCCGAGCCCTTGTGTGTGACAGTTGCCTTCTCGAGCCAGGCGTCGCCAGTGTAGCCCGCTCGGCCTACAGCGTCCAGTATCGTATCACCGTCCTTGAATGTGACTTCACCGACACGTTGAACCGCGCCCAGTATGCGCACGGTCGGCTGGTGTAAGTTCAAGATGGTGATCTGAACCTTGGGATTGAAGAGTATCTGTTTCTCCTCGAACTGCTTGACTATGTTCTGGGTCAACTCGTTCTGTGTAAGCCCGGCGGCTTGCATCTCTCCCAGATAGGCTACATTGATTTTCCCGTCGGGAGTGACCTGCATCTGCAGGTTGCTCAACTGCGTCTCGCCCCAGACATCCAATCTGAGTATATCTTCTTCCTGGATGCGGTAGTTCGCATCCGCCGCGACAGCCGGGGGCGATGTTGGCTGCACGTTCGATGCAGCACCGGGGCTGACTCCATCGGCAAGAATCGTTGGGGTAATAGTCAGCACGGCAGCCAACACGCAACATGCGAGCAGCGCCAGCGTAGCTTTATTCACTAGTACTTCCCTCCTGCTTATGCAAAGCCTGCGTTATCAATTATCGTCCGCTGACCAAGCATCTTTAGGCTGCGCCTGCCTACAGACTCTACGAATACGTGGACCAGCGAAGCAATAGTTCCCGATGAGCCTACTTACCCATGAGGTCTCATGCATTCAAACATCAAGTTGTATTACGTAAATCGTAGTGCTTCGGAGCTCCGTTAGCAGACGCGCCGAAAAAAACCGCGCGGTCCTGATTAGATATTCCACAAAGCGGGTGGATGACTCCTCTAATTGGCACACTTTGTGCATTATTAAGGTTGTATATAGTTTTTAGAGCGGCGATTCGGTCCGCCGATCGTCGGGTTACTCCACACGTATATCGAGAGCTATCCCGGATACGCTGTGATTGCTCACAAATATTAGCGCTGATATCGGGCGGCGGAGATGGAGAATGAATATGATAAAGCGTATTGGTATCCTAATTTGTGCGCTGGGCGCGCTGAGTCTGACAGTGACGCCCGCGGTAATGGCGAAAGAGCGAACGCCGAGTGGGTCGTTCTTAAAGTATCGCGCGTGTACCGTAAGTGAACTGAAGAGTGAAATTACCAAGGACCCCGCAGCCAGGATAAGATATGCCCAGCACTTCAGGTCGACATCTGATGAGATGATGAGTTGCCTGAACGGTGGGGTCAAGCTCGTCTCACTGAAGAACCCCACTAAAGTGCAGATGTGGTATGTGGGCAAGGACGGCAGCGTCCGCCAGAAAATAAAGCTTCTGCCCAAGGGTAGTTACGTCTTCGCCACGAGCGACGGCACTCCGTTTCTTGCGTGGTCCTGCGGCAACCCATTGCGCGCTTCGCTGCCGGCCCGTATGGCGATGAAGCAGCCTAAGCCATCGCCAAAGAAGCCGGTCGGAGGCGTGGCAGCGGCAAATCTGAGCAAGAATGCGGAGCCCATAGCTACTCTTGCGCCCCCACAAACCCCCACGCCGGCGGCTGCCGAAACACTGGCTCAGGGTGTGAACGAAGTGACCAAGGACATCATAACGAAAGTACTGCCCGCTCCGATTGAGGTCATTTCCAGCGCGGCCGTGACCGCTCCTCCGGAGTTGGTGGCGGGGCTCACCCCAACTGTCGCTTCTATCGAACCGCTCGCGGCTATTCCCGTGGCCGGCGCGGCAGCGATCCCCGCAACCGCGGCGATCGCTCCCACGGCTATCGGAGGTGGATCAGCGCTGGGCGGATTCGGTTTGATAGGCGGATTAGCCGGACTCGCGGGCGCTGTGGCCGCACTTGGCGGTGGTGGCGGTAATCACGCGGCAACTCTTACGAACTCACTTCACGAGATGCCGCCCGTAACCCCACCCGTGACGCCTCCTGATGACAAGCCGGCGCTGGTTCCCGAACCGAGCAGCTTCCTTGCGCTCGCAATGGCGACATCCGCTGCAGGCGCCCTATGCTCCAGACGAAGAGCCTCCAGCCGCAAAAGCTGAAACAGACCTGACCAATAAATAAGCGATACCATAAGACGCCCGGAGCTCGAAGCCCCGGGCGTTTTGATTTCATACCCTGGGCAATCGCTAATAGAAATCTCCTGAAGGTATTTGCAGCCTTGATCGAGAATACACCACATGAGTTTTCTTCAAAGGGTGAGTCAGTGAATCGAAGGGTAATGCATTTCTTCTGCGACCAGTGCGGTGTTGAGCTAAGCACCGGTCACGCCTGCCCCAACTGCAAGCGCATACTCTGCCACAAGCACTACTTCGGCTCGGCTATGGGAGCGTACAGACGAAAAGACGGACTGTGCGCCACGTGCGCGACCAAAGAAGGGAACCTGCTGAATGGCCGGACAACAAATGCATAGCAAGGTATTGTTCCTCGCGCCTGTCCCGAAGAAATTGTCGGTTAAGGACGGAACATTCGACGCCTCCTCCAAGCTCTACATCAGAATCGACGCCAGAGACCCGCAATCCCTGATTCCGGCAGCCAGACAAACCGGGCTCGGATGGAAGATCACCGCAAGCCCGAAGGCTCCGAAAAACCAGCTCGGTCTGATCATACGCCTTGACGAATCCCGCGACATCCCACCCGAAGGTTACAAGCTCGATATCCACCGCGACTCAATGGAGATCATCGCCTCCACACCAGCGGGCGCATTCTACGGAGCCTGTACTCTGGCGCAAATCATTCGACAGTGCGGCGATGCGCTGGGCTGCCTGTCGATCTCGGATTGGCCGGATTACCTTAACCGAGGAGTTATGCTCGACATCAGCCGCGACAAGGTTCCGACGATGGAAACCCTCTACCGACTGGTCGATATGCTTGCGTCCTGGAAGATCAACCAGTTCCAGCTCTACACCGAGCACACATTCGCCTACCTCGCCCACCCCATCGTTTGGCGCGATGCAAGCCCTATGACCGGCGAGCAGATACTTGAGCTGGACGCGTACTGCAAATCCAAGTTCATTCAACTCGTCCCGAACCAGAACTCATTCGGACACATGGAGCGATGGCTCAAACACGACGACTACCGGCCCATGGCTGAAAATCCGAACGGAGGCGAGACCGCGTGGGGCTACCGCGACTACCCCTTCAGTCTCTGTCCAATCGACAGGCGCGCGGTCCCATTCATAGGCGGCCTATTTGACGAGCTTCTTCCTCATTTTACCAGCGAATTCGTGAACGTGGGCATGGACGAGACTATTGATCTGGGTTACGGCAGGAGTAAGAATGTCTGCAAGAAGCTGGGCACCGGGCGCGTGTACCTCGACTACCTCCTACAAATCCACGACCTCGTGACCAAACACGGGCGCACGATGATGTTCTGGGGCGACATAATCACCCACCATCCCGAGCTTATCGCCGAACTGCCGAAAGACACTATCGCCCTCGAATGGGGCTACGAGTTCGACCACCCGTTCCGCGAGCACGGAGCAATGTTCAGGGAGGCGAGAATCCCATTCTATGTGTGCCCCGGCGCATCCAACTGGTGTTCCCTCGCGGGCCGCACGGACAATGCGATAGATAATATCGCCTCCGCGGCGACCAACGGCCTCGCAAATGGCGCAATCGGTATGCTGAACACAAGTTGGGGCGACGTTGGCCATTGGGACCCGCTTCCAGTTGCGTATCTGGGGTTCCTCGTCGGGGCCATGACTTCGTGGAACGCGAAAGCAAACCCCAGGGAAGCACTCACCGACAGGCTCTCGCTCCACGCGTTCGGCGACCCCACGGGCAAGACGGGCCGGGCGTTCCACGACCTGGGCAATCTCGGCCTATCATTCAACGCAAGAAAGCACAACAATACCATCCTCTGGCAGGTGCTCTTCACGAAACTCGACAACCCGAAGGTGACAGAAGGCCTCACACTGAGTCAATTCAACGATGTCGAGCGCAAGCTCCGCGATATATCCGCCGCGTTTCAGGGCGACGGCATGACCATCCCCGACGCCGGCGCCGTCCGCTCTGAGCTCCAATTCCTCTTCGACATTCTCCACCTCTCCGCCGATGTCGGACGCATGCGCCTTGGCGGGCCGAGTGTGAAGGATTTGCCGTCGAGAGTCGCCAGGATCAAGGACGATCACCGGCGGGTGTGGCTTATGCGAAACAGGCCTGGGGGGTTGGAGGATAGCGTGGCGAAGTTGGACTTGGGATAGCCCGCGAGGCATTGCTTGAGCGCAACGGAGATGATATAAAGAAGCAGTCTATGCAATCAGGAGTAACACCATGCCAAGTTCAAAAACTGTGGAAGAGGTGGCGACCGCCATCGAAGAGATGAGCCAGGACGAACGTGAAGAGTTGCTGCTTCGCATCGCCAAGATCGTAAGCGTACAATAGCGCACACCTATGCAGCAAATGGAGATGGTGCTATTCTGTCAGGGTATTTGCAGTTGCGTGCGGCTGCTGTGTCCTGAGCGCCCTCGCTCCAAGGCAGCAGGTAATCGATGGT
>JAMCYN010000083.1 GCA_023474015.1 Armatimonadota bacterium | reverse complement strand
AGCGAATACCGGTCCGATATATGACATAGAATAAGAATTTTCACGTCCTGACTTGCTCCCCAGTCAACGGCTTTCTCAATAGTCGCGTGGCGATGACTGACAATAGCGGAGGCCAGCCCCGCGTCGCGCGCAAGGAAAGTTGCCTCGTGGATCGCAATGTCGATCCTGCCGTACGGCGAATAGACAGGCTCGTAACCGTCGCCGGTGTAGAAGAATGTAGGGTGGTAACGGCAGACGCCCTGGTCGGACGACCCATCCATTAGCCTGCGCTCTTCTTGAATCTCGTAGCCGAGACACAACTGCCCGCGCGCATGCCGCATTTCGAACGCGACTACCTTCGTCGGCCGCTTCGCGACCTCTATCTCGACCTCCGCGCCCGGCTCCAGGGGCTGGACGTAGAGCGGATATCTGAGCAATCCGGACTGCTTCTTCTCCACATACTCGATCAGCGCGTTGATCCACGGGTCGTGCATCGGATAGTAAATGTTGAGGGGCTTGTCGCGTTCGCCGGAGGTGAGGTTGCGGATGTTCACCAGGTTCGAGATACCGGCAATGTGGTCCTCGTGGCCGTGCGACAGAAAAACGTGCTGGATCGCAAAGACCTTCTTGCCGAGAGCTTGTGGTAGAACCACTGGCTGTAGAGCGCAAGTGAAAATGAGATCAGAATGTCACTTGGATTCATCGCGCATTGCTCCCAAAGTGAAATAAACGCTCAAGTTTAGCAGACTCAGGCCGCCGTTTCCATCCTTACCCAAGAGGATTGTCGGCAACCGCTGTTGAACTGTGCATTGAGGTATACGGAGGAACCGAGCATGCCTGATGACATTATAGCGCAGCCTCAAAACTCGTGGAAAGAGCGGCGTAAACAGCAGCTTAGGGAGGAACTCGTCGCCACGGCCCTTGAGTTGTTTGAAGAGCATGGATGCGACGCGCCGTCAGTGGATGAGATTGCCGCCAGGGCGGGGATCGCCAAGGGCACGTTCTACCTGTATTTCAAAACGAAGGCCGATATCGTACAGGCCGTGCTGGAGAAAGCTATCGACGAGATGGAGAAATGCGTGGCGCGGGCCGTCGATCGATCGCCGGAAGATGCGAGGGTTGCGCTCAAGTCAGTGATAGGGGCGCAGTTGTCATTCTTCGAGGAGCATCCCGGGATGGTCTCACTACTGCTTGACGGACGAGGCCTGGCCGGCCTGGAACTGTCACCCGACGCGCAAGCGAGCCTGCTGGATCGGCGCCGCGCCGCCACTGTGCTTGTCTCTGAACGGATAATCCGCAAGGGAATGCTCCAGACCCATTACCGTGAGATCGATGCGCACATCGCCGTTCGTGCACTGCATGGCATGGTGGCCGCCCTGGTGGACGAAGCCGTATTATCCGGAAGTTCGCTTGCGGGTATCGCCGAAGTGGCGGTGGAACTGTTTGAAAAAGGCGCCAAGAGAGGCGCTTAGGAACCGAGCAGCTTGCGGAGGGTATCCTCAACCTGCGTGAACCGACAGCCCAAAATGTAGCCCGACTCACCCGGAATGTCGCTTCGCTTCGAGCGCAGCACATGCGCCACGGCGCTGATCCGATCACCCTCGGTTGCCGGTCGGATCTCGACCTTCAACATTTCGCCGGGCAGTACCTCTTCCGGGACAACCATAGCCACCCCTCCCAGGCTCAGATCCCTGGTCTCACCCTCTTTGAACTCTACTGCGTCATCGCCATCTTTATAAGGCGCATACGAAACCGGAAGATGAATGGCAAACCTGGGGCCCTCCCGGCGCTGCGCTCTGTAGATGACGCCCGGCTTGTCGAGCACGAGGACTCGTTCCGCGAATGCGCCTATTCTCAAGAGGTGGGTGGTAAAGCTGTAGTAGGCGTCCATCGCCGCCAGGCCGACCCTCACGGAGCAGCGTGGCTTGATCTCCGCGGTCTCGCCGTCCATTTGGGGCACGAGCACCGACAGCGTGCAGTCGTCCTTGTCGAATATCCTGCCGTAGTAGACACCTGAGTGGGAGCCGTTCTGTATTTCGAGCGTGACCGGCTGATCCTTGCCGAAGAGTACGGTGGCGGTGGGCAGTCTCTTATGTCGGCCGGAGGCGTCCGACAGCGAGGTGTCGGATACCAGCGTCACCAGGTTATCGAGGTCGAACGGCTTGTTGACGTAGGCGGACACGCCGTAATTCCTCGCCTGGGCCATAGCCTCGGCGTTTTCACAAGCCGTCATAACGATGATAGGTAATGCACTTCGCATGCCGCGAATTTCTGCCAGCGCAGTCAAACCATCCATCTTCGGAAGAATGAGGTCCAGAAGAACTACATCGAAGTCGGATTCACGAACCTTCTCAACTGCCTGCAGGCCGTCGTGCACAGCCACAACACTGTAACCGCTTTTTGTCAGCTTCGCCCCGAGAATGCGGCACAGGTTGATCTCATCGTCTACGACGAGCACACTGCCCTTCGTGACCATGCGTGGAGCCTCCTGCGTAAGTAGGAAATGCTTGGTGAGCTAAACGAAATCAGCCATCCAATATGTTTATTGCAAAAAGTGTGCCATTGCTGTAAAGCTCAGCAAAAATGACAGGTCGAAAGCCAAGTTGCGTCGTTTCGGGAACTTTGGTTCACGAGGCATTGACTACTTGGCTGTTACTTCCGCGTTTCGATAACGCAGTCCTTCATATTTGTGGATATTTCGGCACATTGATAGCGAGCCTATCGGGCTTGCTGGATAGCAGGCGCAACGACCGCGTAGGATGCGATAGGAATTTTGGTGATGATATCCGAGAGGCGAAACGGCTTGTAGCTGGGCGCCGCCGCAAAACAACTTGCGGGAGCAAGCGCGGTTTTGGCGGCGTTGTAGTTTGATGTGCTCGAGTAAACAACCAGGCAGTTGGTCAGTCGGCGGCCTGGAGTCGCAAAGTATCTGCCCTGATAATAGAACGCTGTGGACGATCCACCGTCGAGACAGACTGCGTCCTTCGCGTTGAGCTTCAGCATCAGCCTCGCAACCTCATGCAGCGACGCGCGGCGATTCACGGCCACGATAAGCAGCTTGCCGGACCTAGTAATACCGACGGCGGTTCGCCTGGCGGGCGCGCACAGTGAGCGTCGGAAGCCCTCCCGCTTGAGCGCGATGGCGGTGCGGCCTTGGGAAATCAACGTCGGGCCCGCGCACAGAACCGTTTCGTAACCCATCCACCTGCACTGCCTTCCGGCGCGCAGCGGGACCATGGTTGGCACGTTGTTCGAATCGATGCACAGCGCCGAGCCTATGCAGCCGAAGTGCACGACGGTGCCGAAGACCGCAATGTCGCCCGTGGGTATCAGCGTTCGGGTATCGAAGAACGTGCCCGTTATCGCGGCGGCAGGACGGGCGCGCCCGATCATCGATTTGAACGGTTCCTGTCTTCCCGCGCCGCCCCTGGCAAGCTCCACCGACACCCTGACTTCACGATTCGTCAAGTCAGCCGTGACGACGTGCGCGACGGTCCGACCGACTTTCACCTTGGAATATGCGATGCTTGACGCGGAACACGCTCCAGCCAACATCAGCCAGACAATAAACAGACTACACAAGTTCCTGATCATGGCATCCACCTCGAGCTGCAGGCTCCAATAATAAGCTCGGCATATGGCGTGCCATCGTGCCCTACAGCGGCAGGTGGAATTGCCGGTTTTGACCGGAAACAGGCAAAGATACGGGGGAAATGGAGAATGCAGAATTAAGAATGAAGAATGAAGAATGAAGGGAACGGAATCCCTTCCCCATTCTTCATTCTACATTCTTAATTCTACATTTAGATGCTGGGCCGTGACTCGTCCGAATCGATCATCTGGGGTGTGATGCGGAACACGGCGATCCCATCGGCAGTCGAGCCCAAGCCTCGAATACCATTGATACGGGCCATTCTCGAGGTGGTTCTCAACTTGAGCGTTCCTGTTGCCATGCCGCCATAGTAGACCCGAGGCCCTTTATCATCAAAGGTGACCTCGACACACTGAGCTTCCGGCGGACATTCAAGCAGAAGCTGGTTGTTCCAGACGAGCCTGGAGCCCCTGAAGATGGCAACAGCGTATACTTCGCCGCCACGCGTCCGCACGGCTCCGATCCTGGCGTCCGTATGAAAGCTATCGTCGTCGCATTCACCGATTCTGCTTATGTGGATGTAATCCACCGCGTCACCGGCCTTCACGACGATAACGGACCCCTCCCTGGTCACGCCCACATCCTCGCCGGGCCGAGTGGGAACCAGCGCCGTTACGAACGCCGCCTCCCGGCAGCGCTGCCGACACGTTAAAAGGGGCACTTTCCGGTCGGTTGTCTCGGCTGGACACGTGCCGAGCATGAATTCTCCGTAGCCCGGGCGCAACCACATAGCCATGGCCAGGTCGCCGTTCGAGCACTTCCAGTCAACACGCAATTCGTCCGGCATGCGAAATGCCCGTCCGCCAACAATTGCCGGATGGCTATCGTCGAAAACGCCCTCAATCGGCTCAAAGTTCTCGTTCAGAGAAGGCTCGCCCTCGCAGTGAAAGAGCCAGTCGTATTGATGCTCCTCCTCCGATATGAGATTGTCGACGATCAAGCAGATATTACCCAGCATAGCAACCCTTCGAAAGTGGGTGACTCCCGGATAGGAGTCCGACGCCTCGCAGACCACTCCCTGGAACGATGATCCGTAGCAGCGTATCCTCACTTCGCAGCGGATGGCGGGGTCCTGGGACTTGCCATCAACGAGAATAGTGTTGTGCGAGTGAGTCTGGCAATACCAGTCCTCGGCCGAGGCTTCCCGCGCCGGCATACCGTAGTCCGCTACGAGCAGTTCATCATTTGCATAAAACGTGAAGCCCGGCTTGTCAAGGTGGCCCCGGTTTTTATGCGGGCCATAGTTCACAGTCATCATCACTTCGCTGCCGTTCCTGAGGCAGACCAGCCCCAGGCTGGTGGAATCCTGGCTCTTGAATGTCGGCGGCGTGGACTTTCCTGGCAGGTCCCTGCCGAACAGGAACGCGTAAAACGACGTTCGCATAAACTGTTGTATGTTCTCTCGCTGGTCCTGGTTGATAGGCGCGGCGCCAAACGTGTAGCCGCGCTTGAGTACCCATGCGAACGACGACTCGCTCCAACGCCGAAAAGCTATCTCATAGAGATCCAGCGGAATGAACGAGTGCCAAGGGGCATCGCCGATAGCGGGCAGCCTGAATGACGGATACGCATAATTTAGCGGAGCGTTGAACATCGCATTTAAGGATTTGCCCAGACCCGCCTCGAATCCATAGATATTGATTCCAGTCCTGTGGCAAGCCTCGGCGAGGTGAACCAACGCGGAAAGGGCGTCGAAATGGGAAGAGATGGACGACTCTATCATAAGCCCATCTTCCTCGAGCTGGCTTAACATCCAGCACCGTGAGCCCTCCAGTGCGTAACCCACTATATCCGCGTCCTTGATTGAAAATCCGATGACTCCAACGGCCGCTATCCGCCATGCCCCGGCGCTTCCCCGGACGTCCCAGTCAGAAAGCCGGTCCGCCACGGGTCTGAATAGACCCTGCTCAATCTGCTCTTTGTCTTCGTCGCCGATAATCCTGGAGTAGTAGATAAGGTCGTAGGCTTGCGCGAGGGGCAGTGCCCATGATGCCTCGCATACCGAGTTCTCGAACATATCCGGCGCACCTTCTGCCCGTCCTCCGTGGTATTTCTCAGCATACTCCAAAAGAACCTGAGCGGCTTTTTCGGCATAAGCCCTATCTTTTTCAATGCCGTATACCAGTGCCAGCGAAAGTGCCGCGGTCGCCAGCTCACGATGTCGCTGGCGGCACCCAGCTTCAGGAACCACAATCTCAGCATCCAGCCACTGATTGGCGATTGACAGCAATCCGGCGCCGACGTAGATACCGTGATGCTCCGGCGCGGGCTGCAGGTAGAGACTCTTCTTCCAGCCATCCTTGGTCAATCCTCTCCTGAGGACGCTGAGTTCTCGCTCGTTTATCAGCACGAACGGCCTTGGACAAGAATTGACGACGCGCTGAAGCTGGGGTGTGCTGAGAAATACCAC
>JAMCYN010000006.1 GCA_023474015.1 Armatimonadota bacterium | reverse complement strand
CCGAGGAAGGCAGTGAGGATGGTGGCACGCAGGATGGGGCGATAGCGTTCGAGGCGGAAGACGTAGACGACCGCGGCCAGAGTGAACCCTCCGGCGGCGAGCGCGACCCCGCACAGGATGTCGAAGCCGATCCAGATGCCCCACGGGAACGAGTCGGAGAGGTTTGTCGCTGCGCCGAGGCCTTTTCCGAAGCGCACGATCGTGGCGTACAGGCCGGTGAGGATCATCCCGGCCGTGATTACCCTCCAAAAAGTGAGCTTGATCGGTGGTAGTCGGCGCATGGCTTATTCCTCCTCGCTCCCCGCATCCTCGACCATCCGGCGCTTCATCTCGATCCGCCGGTTGATCACCCACATGAGGCCGAAGAGGGTAATCCCGCCGATGCCCAGGACATCGGGCACTTTATCAATAATCTTCCAGGTGAGTTCCGGGTAGGACTCGCCTATGAGGTCGGACTTGAAGCCCAGCTCTTTGAATGAGATCGGCGACAGATACATCACCGACGTGCCGCCGGCCTCCTTCTCGCCGTATACATGATGAAAGTATCGTTCGGGGCTGTCTTTGATGCGGCGGCGGGCTTCCTTGATAAGCGTTTTCCTGTCGCCGAAAATCGTCGCCGACGCCGGGCATGTCTCGGTGCAGGCGGGCTGCTTGCCGTGCGCGAGCCTCTTGTTCACGCACATTATGCACTTGCCGACTATCGGCACGGGGCGGTCCCATTGATACTTGGGGATATCGAACGGGCAGGCCATTATGCAGTAGCGGCAGCCGATACACTTCTCCGAATCGTAAGTTACGGCCCCGTAGGCAGTCTTGTGGAGCGCGGCGACCGGGCAGACCGATGCGCACGTCGGCTCGAGGCAGTGCATGCACTGTCGCCGGATATAGTTACCTTTTCGGGACTCTACGACTGTCCATGTATAGGCGTCGAGTTTGCCGCCGATCTCACCGGGCAGTTCGTTGGTCTGTTTGCAGATTACCGCGCACGCGCCGCAGCCGATGCACCTGGTCAGATCAGTCAGGATTGCCGCGTTCATCAGTCGCCATTCCCTCCCCTCTCTGGCTTAAGGAAGCGGCTCTCAAACTCCCGCCACTGCTCGTCGCTGGCGTCTTGTAGGAACCCGCGAAGCGACGACGGCTGAGGCTCCACAGTCTTCGTACCGGCCTCATGGGCAATATTGTGCGAGCAGAACGCGCGCATTCGCCGTGACTCCTCGGTGTGCCACTCGACCGCCTGGTCCGCGATCATCAGTTTCCGCAGGTCCTTGGAGAGCGATTCCGGCTTGATCTCGCAAATCCACCCCGCCCCATAAGGCTCGGACCATATGAACAGCCCGTCCGGGGCCAGTTCGCGGTTGACCTGGACTACCGTGCCGTCGACCGGCGCCACCAGCCGCAGCTCGCGGCTTCCCTGGAGAAGGCAGGCGATACTCTCACCCTCTCGCACGTGCTGGCCAGGGGACGGCAGTTGGACGCGGTCCACATACCCCAGCAGGAATCCGACCAACCCGTCGAGTCCTACTCTGATGCAGCCGCTCGGCTCCACGAGGGCCCACGAATGACCCGGGTGAAAGAATATTCCCATCGGTGGATTGAACGGGTCCAACACGCGTTGGCTCCAAGGTTGCGAATGCTGGTTCGAGGCACGACGTTGTGCACAGCGCGCCTGGACCAACTGCAAACTCCAATCCACGAGGATCAGGATAGTGATTGTTAGAACGGCCAGGACTGCAACCATTAAGATCACCCCGCTTGTGAAGGATTTCACTATGTATTACTTACCCATCCGCCAGGCTGGTTCCTCCCTTATCTGTGAAAGAAGTGGCTTAAATTTGTGTGTCAACGTGGTCGGGCCGAGTTCCAGATTTAGGCACGGGGAAGTTAGTGAAAACGTTCGCAATCCAACCACCTGCCGCAAAATATGTACCCGTTCTTAAGGCAGTGGCACTCATGGAAACCGGCATGGAGCTTTATTAGGCATTCGCCGCCTCCGGCGGCGGCTTCGGCCCCGCCGCTTCGTTCTGGAACCGTAGCAACCTTGTTGGTCGGGGGTTCGACATTTTCTTGAGGAAGATGAGCGACGGTCCCGCCACCCGCGCATCCATGACGAAGCTGGCGGGGACCGTCCTCGGCATCAACACTCAAGCGAATTCAGGGAGGTTTCGCGTGTTTCGGATGCCTACAGCCAAATCAAACACCGGTCGGTACCGGGCATCCTGCCCTGGTCGTAGTCTGAGGAGGCCATCCAACCGTCGTCCTCATCAGCAATGCAGCGGCAAGCAGATCGTCATTCCTTGACATGTCTGCTGGTTACATTATAATTATGGCCGAACGCGCTGACCGCATCTTCGCCCGGACGGGGTGAAATCCCAGTAATCCTACCAGTTGATGACGCGCGGCCGTTGGCAGGGCGTGTCGTTACCTGATGCCGGCCAGTCGAGCGGGTTGGGCGATTCGCACCAGCTCTCTGCGGGAAGAGACTCCCAGTCGCCCGAAGATTCTGCGCAGGTGCGTTTTTACCGTATTGATGCTGACAAACGCGGTTCGGGCGATTTCCTGATTAGTCAGCCCCTGGCACAGAAGATATACGATCTCTCTCTCTCGCTCGGACAGCACTGAGAGCCTTTCATCATCGGCAAGGCGCACGCTCGGCAGGGCCATATCGACGAGCTTGCGCAGCGCCGACGCCGTGTAGGACAGGTCGAAGACGTATTCTCCCGAATACACTGATCTAACCGCGCTGATGAGTCTCTCGGATGTGATACCGCTTGCCAGGTAGCCTTCGACGCGCGAGCTTATGGCCCGAAGCGCCGTGGACTCATCGTTGCATCCGCTGAGGAGAATTGTTTTCGCTTCAGGATACACTGACCTGAGCATGTTCGCCTCGTCGATCATGGAAACGTCACCATTGCCAATGTCGATCAGCAGCAGGTCCGGGGCCGTATCCTTGAGCGCGTCCAGCGCTGCCGGAACTGATGCGGCCGACCCGACGACCTCGAAGTCGGGTGTGTCAATAAAGAGTCCCGTCAGTTCTTGTCTGGCGATGGTAACAGGTTCGACTACTCCTATCGTGATCGTCTTGCGCTCCAGCATCGCTGGCATCATATCGTACCTCCATTGGCTCCGGCTCGACCGGATATCTTTGGGCAGTAAGGCAATTGGTTGCTTCGGCTGCATGCAACCGAAGCATCACGAGGCTGGTTGCTTCGGATGCATGCAACCAAAGTATCTCGCGGCCTTGTGATTCCGCCCCATGTCATTCGGCTGAGACGGGCGATGAACGTGTCGCGATGTGTCTGATAGGTTGCCATCTACGCGGCCTCCTTCATTTCGGATGCGAATACATCGATAATCTCGTGAACGTCGTTCAGGCTGAACGGTTTCAGCAAGCAGGAGAACGCCCCCAGCGCGAAACCCTGTTCCACCTCGTCACGCCTGCAGCCGCCGGTGATCATCACCACAGGCAGCTCCGGCCACAGCCGCCGCATCTCCTTGAGCGCGGTCAGGCCGTCGCCTCGCGGCATGCGGATATCGAGAAAAACGACGTCCACGTTCTGACCGGCGAGGCATGCTACGGCTTCCACGCCGTTTTCGGCAGTTAAAACCGTGTGCCCGTACGCGGACAGCGCCTCGGCTATCAGTTCACGGATCCCCGGCTCATCATCAACTACCAGGACTTTCAGAGCTTTCATGCAGCGCAAATCCTCCTGTTTCTCTTCTGTCTTTGGATTTTGCCGAGCCGAGCTCGGGCAGGGAAATACTAAAGCAGGTTCCATTCCCCGCCTCGCTCGTTACGCGGATATTGCCTCTGTGGGACTGTACGATGCCGTAAACAATCGCCAGGCCCAGCCCCGTACCTTCACCCTCAGCTTTTGTGGTGAAGAACGGCTCGAAAATGTGTTCCAGATGCTCCTGAGGAATACCCGGCCCCGAGTCGGTGAAGTCTATGACCACCTCGTCGTCCTCGAGTCCGCTTGTGACGGTCAGCGTACCTCCGCCCAGGGAGCGCATGGCGTGGTAGGCATTCAGTACGATATTGGTGAATACCTGCTGCAGTTGACCGGCGCTGCCGTAGACCGGGAGTATCCCGTTGCGCATATCGGTCACAACATCGATGTCGTCCGGGGCCATCTGCGGTTCCAGGAGGCTGAGGGTCTTTGAAAGAACCGCGTTGACGTCCATCTCGCGGAACTCCGAGCCGTTGCTCTGCCGGGAGAAGCTGAGCAGGGTAGAGACGATATCGGCAATGCGCACGGTATGCTCGCGTATGGCCTCGAGGTTGCGAGTGGCTGAGTCGTCTTGAGCCTTGGCGAGCAGCAGTTCCGTCCGGCCCAGCACCACTTGAAGGGGATTGTTGATCTCGTGCGCTACCCCGCTCGCAAGCTGGCCGATGTTTGCCAGCTTCTCAGATTGCAGGAGCTCGGCGCGGGTCTGCCGCAGTTCGCGAACGGTATCAGCCAGCGTTTCCACCTGATGTCTGAGGTGATCGAGCAGATCCATCTTCTCGACCACGAGGGACGCCTGATTTGCGAGCGTCGAGAGTGCTGCCATATCCTCATCATTGAAGCACGATCCCCCACGCCGCTTGGCGGTGCTCAACACGCCCCGGACTTGCGTGTCCACCAGGATCGGGATAATTACCGAGGAGACTATGGTATCACCACGCACAGCTCTTTTGGCCACCTCGCCGTCGAGCTCGTCGGAGTTCAAAACCACCGGCTTACCTTCTTTGGCGACCATCCCTGCAAGACCCTCGCCGACGGAGACACGCGTTTTCCGGACGATCTCCTCGGGAATTCCGTATGAGGCGGCAATAACCAGCGCGTCGCCGTCCTTTTCGCGGAGCATAATCGAGGCCGTGTCCGCGGCGACAGTGTCGATCCCGACGCGGATGATGAGGTCGAGGGCGCTGTCCAACTCGGTCGAGCCGATGAGCTGTTCGGAGAGGTCCTTTAGACTGACGGCCTGGTTGCTCTTGTTCTCCAGGCGGCTGCCGTATTCGGCCAGGTGGAATATCAGCTCATTGTTCTCACGCCGGAGCCGCCTGGCGCTGTCCCGGAAATAGGCGCATATTATGAGAGTCGCGCAGACAAGAAAGCCCCTGACCCAGCCTGAGTTCAAAGCGAACTTTATCTGTGGGCTGAACCACCAGTTGCCGCGGGTATTGGTCCAATCTACCATGAAAAGGGCAAGAGCCAGCATGAGCATTACCACCACCGCCAGGAGCCAGAGCTGTGACTCGCGCGTTTCGATGGTCTTGTAGCGTTCCAACCCGATTGTTTTGTAATTATCCGCCATAGTGTTGTACGCAAAAAGGGTGCTCTCCCGTGGCGCGGCAGCGCCCACAGAAGAACACCCTTCGTCCTTCGATTTCCGCCTATCTTCGGCGGGATTTTATTCGGTTGTTAGTTTAAGATTTGATGCTTCGGCTGCATGCAACCGGAGCAACGAAAGTGGCCGAAGCCTACCTCAGTTCGTGAATAATACTGGTGTATTCGGTTCTTGGTAACACCTACACTGGGATTATCGGAAGCGAATCAGCTTGTCCTTACCCTGGTGTTTCCGGCGGCTCGTGTTTCGCCGTAGACCTTCGGCGTAAGGGCCTGATGCGCCAGTACTATCGCTTTCGCGAGCTCGCCCAGCGATCTGCTCTGCCTCTGGCTCTCCTGCTGCAGGAACTTGTGGGCCGATTCCTCGCCAATCCCGCGCGTCCGCATTATGATGCCTTTGGCCTGCTCGACAAGCTTGCGCGTGGCGAGCGCGTCCTTCAGGGAATCGACCTCGCTTCTCAGCAGACGAGCTTCTTGAAATCGCGAGATCGCCAGGTTGATCGCGGGAAGCAGGTTCGCCAACCGGCAGGGTTTTACAACGTAGGCGTAGACCCCGACACGGCTGGCGGCGTTGATGAGATCGTCATCGTAGTAGCCCGTGCACATGACGATAGGCATTGGGCACGACTCCATCAGACGCCTCGCCACATCGAGTCCGTTGACCCCGGGCATCTGAATGTCCAGAAGCAACACGTCCGGCTTCAAGGTTTGGCAAAGCCACATCGCTTCCTCGCCGGAGGCTGCTTTTCCGACCACCGAATGCCCGGCGCTAGTGAGCAGTTGAGAGAGCGCTGTTAATACCTGTTGCTCGTCGTCCGCGACGACCACCGTATATCCAACCATTTTTCTACTCCTCCCAGAGCGGCAGCTTTACATTGAATGTGCTGCCTGAGCCAACCACGCTTTCCACTTCGATCGTGCCCCCCATCTGACTAACCTGCAGCAGGCAGCAGGGAAGGCCCAGACCGGTGCCGGACGTGCCGTCACCACGCCTGGAGAAAAACGGTCTGAATACCTGCCGGAGATCTTCGGGGGCTATTCCGCAGCCCTCATCCGATACGGTTATGACCGCCAATCCAGCCTCATCGGATTCGCCCAAACCGACTCTCACGCAGCCCTCTTGAGATGCCTGCAGAGCATTGAGCGCGAGGTTAGTGAGGATTTCTTCCAGTTGGGCCGCGTCCGCCCTGACGGGATGCGCGTCCTCAGGAATATCGTTGTATATCGTGACCCTCTTGGCTTTGGGGTGCGACCGGCACAGCGCGATTGCGTTGTCGGCCGTCTTCTTGAGGTCGACGGGACCGACTTGCGGCGGGGCATGCCTTGCGAACTCCAGCAGGCGCTGGGTAAGTTCCGCTCCGCTGCCGACTCGCTCCAGCGCGCCGGCTATCACCGGCACGCAGTGCGCGTAACGTGGATCACGGGATATTTCCAGCTCAAGAGCCTCGAGTGTTGCCGAGACGCTCATCAATACGTTGGCGAAGTTATGGGTGATGCCGGCGACCAGTTCGCCGAGCGCCACCATTCGGCCCGACTTGGAGATGTACTCCCGAAGGTCGTGTGGTATTGCGCAATCCTCGGTTTGCGCGTCGATCCAACCTGGGGAGGATTCGCCGGAGTCTTCTTGTCCCATTTGCCCGGCCCTATCTTCGGAGCCGGGGGCATACAACTTGGACATCTTTTCCACCTACACCGGCGCGCCGACAATCATGGTCGGGCGCGCATCATTTGACTCATTCGTTCAAAAGGCGTAGAATTGTCTGTCACTGAAAATTATTGGTCACCCTTTGACCATTCATTAGGCATCACTGGTAAGGACTCAGCGAATAACAGCCAATAATTGTTACCAAGCGCAACTATCCTCAGGTCTGATGTGGAGCAAGCCACAAGATGAACGATGTATTGAATATCGACCAACTGGCCTCGTACATTCAGATGTCAAGGGCTTCCTTATACCATTTAGTGGCGGCGGGCAAAATCCCCGGCACTAAAATTGGGAAGCAGTGGCGTTTCTCAAAGAGCTTGATTGACAAGTGGCTCGAAGGCACGAGCAAACACCCCGCATCAGTCCTCGTCGTGGAGGACGATCATCTCATTCGCGACCTTATTGTGAACACGCTCAGGGACGCGGGGCATCGGAGCACGGGAGCCGAATCGGTGAGCAACGCATTTACCTTGCTCCGAGAGATTCAGTTCGACGTGCTCGTGCTTGATCTCCTGCTGCCGGATGGGACCGGCCTGGACATAGTTAATGCCGCCACAAAACTGCCCCTGACGCCTGATATCATCATAGTTACCGGCCACCCAAGGCACGAGCTTATCGACTCGATCCATTCCGTGCTTCCTTATATTACAGTACTCAGTAAGCCTGTCAAGTTGAAGGTTCTAATGGAACTGGTCGCCCGAATAGCAATGGGCGCAAGCCAGGTATCGAAGTAGCCTCGCATTCACTCATGGCTCAAGCGAATCGACCGGCGCGGCGGGCAGGTAGACTCGGAACGTCGCGCCTTCACCCGGTTTGCTCGTCACTGTTATGCTCCCCTTGTGCTGCTTGACGATTCCGTGGGCGACCGCCAGTCCCAGTCCCGTGCCTTTCTCCCGGTTTTTTGTTGTAAAGAACGGCTCGAAGACGTGGTCGATGGTGGACTCGTCCATGCCGGAACCGGTGTCCGACACGCTCAGTTCCGTATAGTCGCCGGGTTCGAGGTCGACAGGAACAGACTTGTCTCCTGCCTCGATCGACCGGTTCGCGACTCCTATCGTGATGGTCCCTCCCCTCGGCATGGCGTCACGGGCGTTCAGGGCGAGGTTGACGAGCACCTGCTCGATATGGCTTGGGTCTACACGGGCCACTGTCCTTTGGGGCGACAAGTTCAGCTTTATCGTAACGGGACTACCAATCAACCTTTGGAGCAGGGAAGTTGTGCTCGCCGTGAGTTCGTTTAGCTCCACCGGACGGGCATCTATCTCCTGCCTTCTGCCGAATGCCAGCAACTGGCCGACCAGCAGCGACGCGCTATCGACGCAGTGCAGAAGACCATCGATAGTCTCTTTCTCTGGGTGATTCTCGCCGAGCTTCATCTGGAGGGCCTCCGCGAACCCGGAAACTCCCATCAGCAGATTGTTGAACTCATGCGCGACACCACCGGCCATTCTCCCGATAGCTTCCAATCTCTGCGCGCGGTGCAGTTGTTTCGCCAGCCTCTTCTGCTCCGTTATGTCGGAGACAAAACCCACCGAACCGATGTATTCGCCCTTATCATTGATCAGCGGCGCGGAGTGGACCATCGTGAATACCGGCGACCCGTTCCGGTGGCGAAGCTCGATTTCCACCGGTTTGCTGGAGCCAAGCTTGCATTGACTCAGCACCTGCCGGGCCAGCATCTTGCTATCCTTATCCATGGGTACGAACACTTCTTGAGTGCTTATCTCTTCCTCGGAGTAGCCCAGCATTTCGGCGATTCGGTGGTTTGTGTAGGTGATATTCGATGCGGTATCGATTACCCAGACTCCTTCCGTTGCCTTGTCGAACATCTGGCGATGCCACCTCTCGCTTTCGGCCAGCGCCTTCTCCGCCGTTCTGCGCTCGGCTATGTTTCTCAGGACGCAGAGTATCCTGACTGCCTTGTTTTCTTTGTTCATGGAGTGGCACGTGTGGGAGTTGGCTTCCAGGTAGACAATGTCTCCGTTCTTCGCCCGCCACCTTAGCTCCAGGCGCACATCCCGGCCCACGGCGATGCTTCGCAAAGCGCGGCGCGCGGCGGCCCTGTCTTCTTGAACGATAAGATCGCGGAAGAGGTTCTTTTGTGGCAATTCCTCGTGGCTGTAGCCGGTGGTTTCCTCCGCCATACGGTTAGCGTCAAGAATATTGCCGGCCTTGTCGACAACCACTATGATGTCGCTGACCGACTCCATTATGTCTCTGTACAGGTCCTCGCATTGACGTGAAACCGTTTCCAGGCCGGCGGCGTGCTGGATTGCCTCTGTGGTTGCCTTACGAGCAGATTGTCGCGGCGGCGTGTTGAGCTCATCCTCGCCATGATCGTTGTGGGCCGAACGCAGTGTGTCGTATCGCATGCGCTCCCTCCGATTCCGAAGTGATCATGTTTGTCGGGGTTGCTCGAAGGCCGGATATCCTTCCTTGGCGACCTTGCGGGCGAAGCAAAAGAGTACATGTCCGACTCGGCGGACACATATTGTTCCCTATGCGTCGAATAATCGGCGTATGACCCACCCCCCTAGTCTGGTCGTACGCGCGCAGGTATAGTTGCATCGCGAATACAGCATGCGCTAGCGTGAGGCGCACCTGTGTCTTCACAGTTATGCCTGCGCTACAGCGAAAAATTGCAGCCTCATCGGCGACATGGATAGGATACGACGAGGTGTAGCCGTCTGTCAAGTGATTTTTGTGATAATCAGATGGTGATTTTCGAATAGGGCAGTCTGGCGCTCGCGTCTACCGCGCCTCCAACTCTGGGGCAAAAAGGGTGAATGCCGTCCCATTGCCCTTGCGGCTCGATACGACTATCGTACCGTTAATCGCCTCGACCATTGTGGCCACTATAGCCAGGCCGAGCCCGAACCCGGCAGGCTTGTGCTTGCGGGGGTAGTCGAGCTGCTGGAACTCATCGAATATGCTGTCAAGTTGCGACGGGGAGATGCCCATGCCGGTGTCCGTGACTATCACCTCGACCCCACCGTTGCGGCAGCTCAGGTTGACCTCGATCTCGCCCTTTTCGGTGAACTTGACCGCGTTCGAGAGGAGATTCGTGACTATGGCGGAGAGCTTCTCGCCGTCGTACATCCCCATGGGGTCTCGTTCCGGCAGGTTGACCTTCAGGCTCAGGCCCTTTCGCATCGCCTGGGGGGTTACCGTCAAGACCGCCCTGTTGATGACGGCGCAGGGGTTGGATGCCCTGGGACGGACGACGTCTGCGCCGCTCTTCAGCCGCGCCATTTCAAGGACATCGCTTACCATCGTGAGCAAGTGGTCGGAACTGGCCAGCACTTTCTTGAGAAGGGCCGCCTGCTCATCCGGGACAGGGCCGAATGTGCCTTCGAGGATCATCTGAACGTAGCCCTGGACCGCCGTGAGGGGCGTGCGGACCTCATGGGTGATGTTGTTCAGGAACTCTCTTTGCAGGTCGTAGGCGCGTGTTATATCATCGTGAGCTTTGCGCAGCGCCTCCTCAGCGGTCTTGCGTTCGCTTATGTCTCTGGCGATGCCCTGGATTCGTATGGGCCTGTCGCATTCCATGGCGAAGTCCACGGAAACCTCCATCCAGACCAGCGAGCCGTCCTTGCGTAGCATCTGAACCTCGTAGCGCTGATGGTTCTTGACTTGAACATCGCGTTCCATCCGCTGCCTGGTAGCTGCTTTTTCGCGTTCGGGTAGGAAATCGAGGATGGAGTGGCCGATCCACTCGCTCGGCTCATAGCCGAAGTCCTTGACCGCGGCTGAGACATAGGTGAATATGCCGTACATATCCATCTGCCAGATGATGTCGGACGCGTTCTCGGCCAGAAGGCGGTATTTCTCTTCGGCGGCCCTGATAGCCTCCTGTGCCCTCTTGCCCTCCGTGATGTCCTTGACCACGCTCACGACCATCTGCAGCTTGCCGTCGGCGATCACCGGCGACCATGAATGCGAGAGCCACCTGGTGTCTCCACGCCTCGTGACTACGCGGTATTCCAGGTTGGAACCACTTTCACCCTTAAGAGCCTTATGAAGCGCCGCAAGGACAAAGTCCGAATCGTCGGGGTGCCATATTCCGCCTGTGGTGCCCACCAAGTCCTCGGGATCGTGCCCGATTACCTCGGCGCAGGCGGGGCTGAGGTAGGAGATGATCCCATCCGGCTGTGTAAGCATGATCATATCGCTGCTGTTCTCGACGAGCCGCTTGTACTTCTCTTCGCTGTCACGCAGGGCTTGTTCGGCCTGTTTGCGCTCGGTGATGTCGGTGAAGAGAGTGTGCAGGAGCCTCACCGCGCCATCGTGGCCGAGTATTGCCCGCCATGAAAGAGAAACCCATATCTCCTTGCCGTCCTTGCGAATGAACAGGCTCTCGTAGCTTCCGCCCGAGACACCTTCCTTGAGCGCTTGCTCGCATATCGTATGGGCCTCGGCGTCGTCCGGGTGGCATATTTTCACCCCACGCATCAACTCCTGCACGGAATAGCCGGTGAGCTTGGAGGCTTGCTTGTTGACGTAGATTTGCTTGCCGTGGCGGTCGCAAAGCATTATACCGGCGGGCATGGTCTCGGCGAGTATGCCGTAGAGCTGCTCAGCCCGGACGGAAGAATCGAAGCCCATTTCGCGGCTCGAGACGCCCTTGAGCATGATGACAACCAGGCTGGGATCGCCGGGCCATGGTAGCGCGCACACCTCCAGGCGCAGCTTCTCGCCGTTCTTATTGACCATGTCGAGGATGGGGTTTTCGGAAGGCGGATAACCCTCCAGAAAACGAGCCAGCAGTTCCAGCGCGGGCTGGATGGAATCCGGCGCGATCAGTTCGGGGAGGCTTAGGACCGCGAGGTCGGTGTCTTCATCATAACCGAACAACTCATACGCCCGCTTGTTTGCCGCCACGATGCGCACGCCCCGCAGGACAGCCATGGGATCGTACGCATTATTGCAGACGAAGGTCCTCAGCGCTTCGGGGATATCCGATTGCTCGTCAAGGGAGATGTCTGGTCGGTCGTTCAATGGAACCGCCTCGCCGGAAGTTTGTCCACTGATTATAATTTACGGGAGTTCCCGTTGGTTGTCAAATGGAACCCTTCTATCCATATATCCACGGCCCGGTAGCACACCCACAGAAATACGCCGAATCCGGCGATGAACAGCGTAAGCGCGGGGCGATGGCTGACCTCGACTATCTCGTTCCACACCTTCGCGGGGTTCGCGGCGAGGTCCCATGAGTTGAACCTCAGCACGAGCCCGAGGTAGACGCCCAGGGAGCTTGCCAGAAAGAGCGGTATCGCCCACGTGCGAGGGTCGCCGCTGAGTCGTTGTATGGCGCGGCTGATCGGTCGGATTGCCATCGCGTATGCAAGCAACCCGAAGCCGCTGTAGAGCATGTAGAAGAGCGAGAAGGCGCATAGTTTTACGAGAAGCACGTTATCGTATTGTGACCGCAGGAATAGATCGCCGCGATCGAGATACTCCAGAAAGTGCCTCCACTCGGTGACCAGATAGCATGTGTTGGGCAGGAACCCAAGCCACACCAGCCCCAGCAGCGCCGCAACCGAGACGGAGAGCGTGCTTCTGGGTTGACGGCCGAGGATGCGTTCGATGCTGTAGGCAAGGGCGACAGGTATGATCGCGAGAAACGCGTTCCAAATGACGGAAAGTGCAAGCAGACTCAGACTCATACTCTGGGATACGCCGTGGTCTTCGAGAAGGTTCCCTTGACGAGTCGTCGTCGCTTCACGCTCGACAGGCACAAATTTGGCTTGATTTGTTGCCTGGATGTTGGTATACTGCAACCGAGCGCAGTTGCTTGAGTGATCTCCCCTCAGCCCACGCTGCCAGGTAGCCAATAAGCACTCAATCATATTTCATACTTTTTGTCATCCAGGCACGGAGAAAGTTGATGATGGGGCTGGTAGACGAGCACCTAGAAAAGGGTATTGCGCTGAAGAATGACGGTCTTTATGATGAGGCCGAAAAAGAGTTCAAGGCGATCCTCGAGGCGGACAGCGGGAACGTGGAAGCCCACAGGCAGTTGGGTCTGATCTACGGCTTCCAGGGTCTTTTCGACGAGTCCATCGAGGAGTTGCTCGTCGCCGTACGGCTGGATGAACGCAATCTCAACGCCAGAAACGACCTCGCGCTTACATACTCCATGCTGGGAATGTGCGACGAAGCGAAGGCGGAGTTCGAGGCGGTGCTGACGGCGGATCCCGAGAACGAGGTCGCCAGGAAGAATATCATTTACTTTGTATGAATGAGATAGAGGGAACAGAAGGTAAATGCAGAATGCAGAATGCAGAATGACCCAGCCCCGGTGTTTCGGGAATTCATTCCCGAAACGAACCTGAACTATGATTTATAGGTACCTTCATTCTGTATTCTGCATTCATCATTCTTCATTATCCCTGTCCCCTTTCGGGTTTTCGCGATGAGAATTCCCTTCCGGTGTATTGAGGGGCTATGAAAAAAGGCAAGCTCATAAAAGTAACATTCGAGCCCGACGGAACCGAGGTGTTCGTACCGGCGGGCACATTCTTATCTAAGGCCGCGGCGGCTTCGGGCAGCGCGGTGGAGACGCCGTGCGGCGGGATGGGCATCTGCGGTAAGTGCAGGGTCGTGGTTTCCGGGGTGGTGGGCGAGCCGGATGTCACCGAGCGGCGGATACTCAGCAAAGAGCAGCTTGCCTCGGGGACGCGCCTTGCATGCCGGACGAAGATCACCGGCGAGATGACCGTCACCGTCCCAGAAGAGAGCCGTTCGCTGGTGCAGAAAATTCTCAGCAAGGGAGTCCTGCGCGAGTGCGAGGTCCGTTCGGGCGTGAGCAAGGTCTATTGTGAGCTGGCCCCGCCGCACCTCGAGGACGAGCGAGCCGAGTTCGAGCGCATCGCGACATACCTCAAGGCTCGAGACATCAAGCTAAAACCGAACCTGAACGTGGTCCGTGGTCTGTCTCAGACTTTGCGGGTTTCGGATTATAAGGTCACAGCGGTTGTCTACGGCGATGAGCTGATCGCGGTCGAGCGCGGCGATACGAGCGAGCGCTGCTACGGAATCGCCTATGATCTTGGAAGCACCACGGTTGTCGGTTACCTGATGGACCTCACCGCGGGCCGGGAGGTGGCGGTATCGGCTGTCATGAACCCGCAGGTCGTGCACGGTGACGATCTGGTTTCGCGAATTCTCTTTGCCACGACGGAGGAGAACGGCAGGGCCGTGCTTCAGAATGCGGCCGTTGATGCGCTGAACCGCATCGCCGACTCCCTCGCTAAGTCCGCCGGTATTTCGCTTGCCAATATCTACAAGGCGACGGTGGTGGGCAACACGTGCATGACCCATTTGCTCCTGGGGATCGATGTCGCAAGCCTGGGGCAATCGCCGTATGTGCCCAGCGTGTGCAGCGATGTCATAGTTTCCGCGCATGAACTTGGACTTGAATTTTCCCCCGAAGCCAGGGTGATCGTGCTGCCGAACATAGCAGGTTTCGTCGGCTCCGACACCGTTGGGGTGATGGTCTCGACCAAGTGGGAGTCCGACGGCCGAACGCGTCTTGCGGTGGATATCGGCACCAACGGCGAGATGGCGCTGATGCACAAGGGTAAGACCTACGTGTGCTCCGCCGCGGCGGGCCCCGCGTTCGAGGGCGCCGGGATTAGCTGCGGGATGCGGGGAGCGCCCGGCGCAATCGACAGTGTGAAGATCGGCGAGACCGTCAGCTTCAGCACGATTCAGAATCGTCGTCCGATCGGGATATGTGGCTCCGGCCTGGTGGATGCGGTCGCTCAGATGCTGGATGCCGGGATAATCGATGAGACCGGCAGGCTGCTGTCTCCGTCCGAGACCGGCCATCTGCCGCCGGATGTGAGCAAGCGCCTCATCGAGACTGACCGGGGGCTGGAGTTCGCCCTTGCGACTCGGCAGGAGTCCGGATGCGGCAAGCCGATCACACTCACTGCCGCCGACATCAGGCACATGCAGCTCGCCAAGGGCTCCATACATGCGGCTATCCAAACCCTTATTCGCAGCGCCGGGACCACCGACGATGAGCTTGATGAAATCCTTTTGGCGGGAGCGTTCGGCAATTATATCCGCGTCGAAAGCGCAATCCGCATCAGCCTGATCCCTCCGATCGACAAGGACAAGGTCATCTCAATCGGCAACGCGGCGGGGGCGGGTGCAAGACTTGCGCTCCTGTGCGAGCACGAACTGGAGCTTGCGCGGAAGCTCGCGCGCGAGGCGGATCACCTGGAACTCGCGATCTCCCCCGCCTACCAGATGGAACTCATGGATCGGATGATGTTTCCGGCCAGGGGTCTAACTTCCAACCTCTAACCTCTAACTTCTAAACTGACCGCACGAGGTTACCATGGGCGCACGATGTTACAACGGGAAAATGCGCTCAAGAGGGGCTTTCGGCCTTGCATGCTTGATGAGTAGTGTATATACTAATAACGAATTGGTTTCACAATCAAGCTGAGCATTCGCCGCGCAAAGGGTGTTGGCGACGCTTATGGCGCGCGGCGGAACACATTAGGAGGAGCAAAATTGGCGGATATGGAAGCGTTGGCGCAGGCTATTATAGGTGGCAAGGCGCCCGATGCAAAGCAGCTTACGGAGCAGGCCCTGGCTGAGGGCGTCAATCCAGGTGATGTTCTGAACAACGGCCTGGTTGCCGGTATGAACGTGGTCGGCGCGAAGTTCAAGAACAACGAGTTCTACGTGCCGGAAGTCCTGATCGCGGCCCGCGCGATGAAGATGGCTATGGAAGTTCTTCGCCCCAAGCTGGCTTCAAGCGGCGTGGTATCCAAGGGCAAGATCGCTATCGGCACGGTTCGCGGTGACCTTCACGATATCGGCAAGAACCTCGTGGCCATGATGCTCGAGGGCGCCGGTTTTGACATCGTGGACCTGGGCGTGGATGTGAAGCCCGAGGTGTTCGTTGACACGGCGAAGAAGGGCATCAACGTCATCGCCCTCTCTGCTCTTCTCACCACTACGATGCCGGCCATGAAGGACACCATCGATGCCCTCAAGGCAGAGGGTGTGCGGTCTAATGTCAAGGTTATGATCGGCGGCGCTCCCGTGACTCAGAACTACTCCGACGAGATCGGCGCCGACGGCTACTCCCCGGATGCCGCGAGCGCGGTGGACAAAGCCAAGGAACTGCTGGGCGTATAAGACCAGTATGGAATAATGGATTGCGAATGAATGAAGGGCCGCATGATGCGGCCCTGCGTTTACCTGTGGCTGCGGAGGGCTCTTTGCAAGGGAATCTGACTCCTAAATCATTCGGCCTGATATGGATCGCCATCAGCCTCGGCAGCTTCGGGCAGATACTTCTGAAGCTCGGGCTGGGTCACAAGGACCTTGGAGGCGGCTCTATTGTCGCCACATTGACGCGAATCCTCACTGCGATGGCAAACCCCTACGTCCTTGGCGGACTTGCTCTCTACGTCATCAGCACGTTCTTCTGGATACTGGTCCTGAGCCGGGTGCGCCTGAGTGTGGCATATCCGCTGATCAGCATGAGCTACTTTCTCGTGGTAGTCCTTTCCGCGCTGGTTTTGCATGAGCGCGTGAACTGGCTGTATGCGATTGCGGGACTTGCGTTTATCAGCGGGGGGGTGTCATTCATCGGGCTTGGGCTTGGCAGGGCTAGGGAGCGTGAGGGAAAATGACGCTTTCATCGTTTGGACTCTTGTGGCTCACTTTGATCTGCGTCAGCACCGGGCAGATACTCTTGAAGCTCGGCGTCGGAACCGAAAAAATCCCCGTGGGCGGCTCGATTTTCAAGACGCTGGGGAACATAATGGGAGCGATGCTCCGGCCAAAAGCCGTGGTCGGATTCGGCTTTTACGTTGTCGGAACGTTCATATGGCTGTTGATCCTGAGCCGCGTGCCTCTGAGCATAGCATTTCCGATGTTTAGCATGAGCTACTTCCTGGTCGTGATACTCTCCGCGACAGTCTTGAAAGAACGCGTGGACTGGCGGTTTGCGATCATCGGCCTGATCCTGATCAGCGTGGGCGTCACCTGCATCGGCCTCAGCAGCCCGAAGGCAGGGAACAGGGAACAGGGAATAGGGAACAGAAGGGAATTTTACCACGAAAGCCCGAAAGGACGAAAACCCGAAATAGGGATTAGAAAAAAAACCGGGTATGCTGCGGGAACGGCTGTACGCACGAAGCTATCAATTACCACGGAGCTAAGTTCCCGCAGCATGTGGCTGAGAAGGGCGGTGGGTAGAGACGCATAGCGCCACTTTCCGACGGCTGCTGCCCTACGCTCTCTTCCTCGCGCTGGTGGTGGTGTTCCTGTGGAAGCCGATCTTCACCGGCAAGGCGCTGCTTCCAGGCGACTATCTAGCGAAGATGTCGCCGTGGAACACGGTGATCAAGTCGCCGAAGCCCGAACCCCAGTGGAACCCATTGCAGTGGGACGCCATCGCGCAGTTCTACCCATGGCGCGTCTTCTACGCTCGCTCGATGCGCGCCGGGCACATCCCCCTGTGGAACCCTCATCAGTTCTGCGGCACGCCTTTTCTGGCGAACGGCCAGTCGGCGGTGCTTTATCCTCCGAACCTTGTCTTTCTGATATTTGACCCCATAACGGCATTCACCATCCTTGCGGCGCTGCATATGTTTTTGGCCGCATCTTTTACATACATATACTTGCGGGAGCTTGGGTGCAAGGAACTCGGCGGGATTGTCGGGGGGATATGCTTCGCGTTCTCGGCATTTATGGTCCTGTGGCTCGAACTGCCGACGTTTGTCGCCGTTGCGACCTGGCTGCCGCTGATATTGCTGCTGATACACAGGTCGGTGGAGCGAAAGTCGATGTTCTACGCGATGCTTGCAGGCGCGGTGATGGCGATGGCGATCCTGGCCGGGCACTTCCAGATTGCGTTCTACTTGATGTTCGCGGCGATTCTGTGGTGGATATGGAAGCTGGTAGGGGTATGGCGGGAAGATGGCCAGCTCTACGCGGCCGTGAGGGTGGGGGTTCCGCTCCTGGTCTTCCTCACGCTTGCTGGTCTCATTGCAGCACCTCAGATCATCTCGACGCAGGAACTCGCGATGAACTCGCACCGGGTGCGGGATGTCACGCCGGAGGGCTACGAGCGGTTTCTCTCGAACGCTGTTCCTGCATATCGCCTCATCACTGCATTCGCGCCCGATTTCTTCGGCAACCCCAGCAAGAACAATTACTTCCTTTTGGGCAATCTCAACGGCCACATCGGCAGCGCCGCCGATTACATGGAATACGGAATGTACATCGGCATCCTGCCTTTGTTGCTTGCCGTGGTCGCCTTGTGGCAGGTATTCAAGCGGCAGCACGTGGGGTTCTTTGCCGTCCTGGGCCTCATCGCGATCCTCGCCGCGACAGGCACGCCGATCAACGCCATCTTTTACTATCTGATACCGGGGTTCAGCGCGCTCGGCGGGCCGAACAGGATTTTGCTGTTGTATTTATTCAGCATGGCGGCGCTGGCGGGGTTTGGGATCGACAGATTCAATGATTTTGCCAATGATGGGTTACGGTGGCGCAAGGTATTGATGCCGCTTATCGTGGCTGTGATTATTACCGACCTCTTCGCCTTCGGCATCAACTACAACCCCACCTGCGCCCGCTCCAAGGTCTATCCAAGAAATAAGCTCACGGACACGCTCAAGCGGGTGGCGGGTAACAGTCGGATTGCCCCGATCAATCCGAAGTGGAGCCTGTTCAGGACCCCAAATGCCATCTTGCCGACGAACTCCGCGATGGTATATGGGCTATACGATGTGCAGGGATACGACTCGCTTTACACGAAAACCTACAAGGACCTGTCGAGCCAGGTTCAGGGCCAGGACTCAAGCCCGCCTGAGAATGGGAATATGGTGCTGATGCGCGGCTACAGCCCGACTATAGGGCGGATTGCGCGTTATGTGGTCGCGGGAGAAGCAATTGGCGGCCCGAACGCTAGGCTAATTGAGGCCATGGATGGAGTTCGCGTCTATGAGCTTGGCGGCACTTCTCACACGCCGCCGGTGAGTAAGCTGTACCAGCCCTTCTCCTTCCGCTTCGGCCTCTTTCTGATGCTTGTCGGCATCTCATCGCTGGTGCTGGTGGGCGTTTATCGGGCGATGAAGTATAATAGTCTCAACCGATGAATGCGAAAGTCGACAAATCAGAGCGAAATTGGGTCCTTGCGTGGGCGATAGCCATCGTGCTGCTCGCCTCGACGCCGTATCTCGTCGGCCTCATAATTACTCCACACGGCTATCACTTCCTCGGCCTCACGCACAACATCGACGACGGCGCGGTCTATCTCTCGTGGATGCGGCAGGCGGCGGACGGACATTTCTTTATTAGGAACCTCTTCACGAACGAGCCCCAGGCCGCGCGGCAGATCAACTTGCTGTTTCTGGCCATGGGGAACTTCGCGCGCGTCACTCACCTGCCGCTGATCTGGGTCTTCCATATATTTCGAGTGCTGCTTGGGGTGGGGGTGATCTTCGCTGTCTGGCGGTTCTCACGGCTATTCCTCGACGACCCCCAGCAGCGCAGGCTCCTGATCCCAATCGTGGGCCTCTCGGCGGGCATCGGCTGGCTGATTCCGAACGTGAAGATGCCGGTCGGCTCGGTCGATATGTGGCAGCCCGAGGCGATCACGTTACTCTCGATCTATCTGAACCCGCTATTCCTGGCCGCTATCATCCTAATGCTCGGCGCGCTGTACTGGCTGATACTCGCTCAGAGGACAGGCCGCGCGCGGCACGCAGTGTGTGCAGGTATGTCTATGTTTGTGTTGGGAAACATACACACATACGACGTAATAACAGTCGCCTGCGTGTGGACCGTCTATCTTTTTGCCATCTGGATAGCCGAGCGGCGCTTCCCGGCTCGCGCTGTCCTTCTTAGCATCCTGGCAGCCGTAATCGCGTGCCCATCCATCGCCTATCAGTTCTATCTGTATCGCATCGACGATGTCTTCCGCGCCCGCGCTAACTCGCCGACGCCTTCACCGGCCATCTGGTCTTTCTTCGAGGGCTACGGCATTATCTTGATCGGAGCACTGATAGGGGCAGTTTACTCAACACTCCGCACTCGCAACTCCACACTTGCGCCCAATCCCCAATCCGAAATCCCCAATCCGAAATTGTTTCTGGTTGTCTGGTCGGTTATCGGCTTCGTAATCCCATATGTGCCCATTGGCCAGCAGCGGAAGCTCATTATGGGCCTTCACGTTCCTCTCTGCATTCTCTGCGCCTATGGGCTAAGCCTCTTGCTCACGCGCTTGCCGCGCAGTTTAGCGCGAAGCGTGATATTGGCTGTTATAATCTTCAGCATGGGAAGCAATATCCGGTTCCTTTCACACGACATCAACTTGCTCAAAATGGGCGGCACGGCCCCGAGTTTCCCCGCGTTCATCAGCACCTCCGAACTTGCCGCGATACGATACTTGCGTGAGAACTCGACACCCACGGACGTAATCTTCGCGCCCCCGGCATTCTCGCTCTTCGTGCCGGGGCTGATCGGCCGCCAGGTCTACTACGGCCACTGGAGCGAGACCCCGGACTATGGCGAGAAGATCAGAAGCTGGGGCGCGCTGGCCGATCCTGAGTATTCAGTGGATGAATGGAATCGGCTGATGATCGACAAGGCGAAGGCGACATACTACGTCTCTGAGCTCCGTGCCACCGACCCACCGCTCGCGGCCGGGTTTTCACGGCAGTGCTATTCCAGTGGTCCAGTCAGAATATTCAGGGTGAACCAATCGGCGGCGCGCTAAGAGGCTATCTCCAGCCTGGCACAATCGACACATCAATCTGCAATCCCTTGATGGTAGACCTGTGTCTGGTATATACTGTGTACAAACGGATGAACGAGGTCGGCTATGGCTAAAGGACTTACGGCGCGGCAGCGGGAAATGCTCGATGCGATACGCAATTTCGTTATGGAGCGCGGCTATTCTCCCTCCATCAGGGACCTGGGGCCGCTGCTTGGGATTTCCAGCCTAAGGGGTGTTACAATACACCTCGACGCACTGGAGAAGAAGGGCTGGATCACCCGCGAACGAGCGTCCAGAAGCATTCGAGTGCTCGCTCCGATGCCCGACGGCGCGCAGCAGCCGGTCGGACGACCCGTTCCACTGCTCGGCACGATAGCCGCAGGTCTGCCGCTGCTGGCCGTCGAGAATGTCGAGTCGTATATATCCGTCTCGCCGGAGATGGCCAGACCTTCCGATGAGCTTTTTGCCCTGCGGGTTCGCGGTGACAGCATGATAGATGACCACATCGCCGACGGAGACATCATCGTGGTGAAAAGCCAGGAGTGGGCCGAAAGCGGGCAGATCGTCGCGGCACTGATCGATGACGAGGCCACCGTCAAACGCCTGGACACACGAACTAAACCCGCACGCCTGCTGCCGGCCAACCCGAACTACGATCCCATCGAGCTATCCGCCGACAACATTCGAATCCTCGGGCGAGTAATAGGGCTGTTGCGGACATACCAAGCAGTTTAAGACAGTGCTAACCGGGGGCAAATATGGACTAGCATGAAGACGCTATTCCTTAACCCCCCTTCGTTCCAAGGATTCGACGGCGGCGCGGGTTCGCGCTACCAGGCGAGGCGTGAGGTACGGTCGTTCTGGTATCCCACATGGCTGGCTCAGGCGGCGGCGCTTGTTGACGGCAGCCGGGTCGTGGATGCGCCCGCGGACGATCTGAACGCGGCGAAGGTCCTCGATATCGCGAATGATTTCGACCTCGTTATCATCTACACCAGCACCCCATCGTTCGTCAACGACGCCGCGCTCGCCTTGCGCATAAAGGAGCGCCGGAGCGGGACGATGGTGGGCATCGTCGGGCCGCACGTCACGGTCCTGCCGGAGGAGTCGCTCGCAAACACGCCAGGGGCCGACTTCGTGGTCCGCCGCGAGTTCGAGGTTCCTGTTCGGAAGATCACCTTGGGCAAACCCCTGTCGGAAGTGGACGGCATCAGTTGGCGCGACGGGGCCGCGGTCCGGCACAACCCCGACAGCGAACCGCTCACCAACCTCGACAGCCTGCCGTTCGTCATCGACGTTTACAAGCGCGACCTGACGATAGAAAACTACTACATCGGCTACCTGATGCACCCGTATCTGTCGATCTACACCGGGCGCGGGTGCCCCAGCCGCTGCACATACTGCCTGTGGCCGCAGACGATCTCCGGCCACGATTATCGCGTCCGGAGCGCGGAGTCGGTCTACCGCGAGATGGAGCTTGCGAAGGACTATTTCCCGCAGGTGAAGGAGTTCTTCTTCGATGACGACACCTTTACCGCGAACCCGACCCGCGCCCAGCAGATTGCCCGTCGTCTCGTTAAGCTCGGGATCACATGGTCTACTAGCAGCCGTGTGACCGTCGATTACGAGACCCTCAAGACGCTCAGGGAGTCAGGGCTGCGGCTGCTGATGGTGGGCTTCGAGTCCGGGAGCGACGCGATTCTCAAGAACGTTCGTAAGGGCACGAACACCGAGATGGCCCGGCGCTTTATGCGGCACTGCAAGTCGCTGGGGATTGCGGTCCACGGCACGTTCATGCTGGGCCTGCCGGGTGAGACGCGTGAGACTGTCGAGCAGACAATCAGATTCGCGTGCGAGCTCGACCCGGAGACGATACAGGTCTCCATCGCCGCGCCTTACCCCGGCACGGAGCTTTACCGGCAGGCCGTTGAGAATGATTGGCTCGCGCGGACGGATCTGGTTGCCGATGACGGACGCCAAGCCTGCCCGCTGCGCTACGAGCAGATATCGTCCCAGGAGATCCTCGACTCCGTGGACCGGCTCTACAAACGGTTCTACTTCCGTCCAAAGGTCATCTGTCGAATCGGCATGGAGATGATCAAAGACTCGGACGTACGCCGGAGGAGGCTGAGGGAGGGGAAGGAGTTCATGTCGTTCTTGAAGAGGGAGCAAAAGGTTAATGCAGATTGCAGAATGCAGAATGCAAAATGACCCGGCATATAAGGACATGCGAGCTCAAAGAAGACGGCGAAACAAGATCAAGGTGCTGATGGTGATGTTCTTCGCGGTCATCATCGGCGCTCTCGGCGACATATCGCTGAGCAAGGGTATGAAGGCGGTTGGAGCAATCGAGCACGAAACCCTGCTGAAGGCGTTCGTCGCAGGCACGACCAACCCCTTCGTCCTCGCCGGCGTGGGGCTGCTTATCTTTTTTCTGTTTCTTTACCTGGCCTCGCTGTCCTGGGAGGATTTGAGCTTCGTGCTGCCGCTCACGGCCGCCGACTATGTGCTGGTGACTCTGCTGGCGCACTTTCTGCTGAAGGAAGACGTCTCACCGCTGCGCTGGGCCGGGAGCGTGCTTGTGGCGACGGGAATAGCCATAGTGGCGAGGACATAGACGATGAGACTCGTGATAGCGCTCAGTATGGCGATAATCTTCGGCGCGCTCGGTGACATCCTCCTAAGCGTCGGCATGAAGTCGAACGGCGAGGTGAGGGTGCATAAGCTGTCGGACGTCCCGCCTCTCATAAGGATGGTATTCACAGGGCCCTGCGTGCTTCTGGGCGTGCTTTCGATGGCCATCTACTTCGGCTCATACATTACGGCGCTCGCGTGGGTTGATGTGAGTGTCGCGAATCCCCTCACCGCCCTCAGCTATCTCATCGCAAGCCTCTACGCCGCGCTCGTCCTGCGCGAGCACATCAGCCTGAAGCGCGGAATTGGGATCATCCTGATCGTGCTCGGGGCGATATTCGTAGGGGTTAGCTCTTAGTTTGACAGGCAACGGATGAGGTGGTATCTTCTATGCAGTCAGGCAGGCCGGAATGCCACCCTGGCCATTGCTGCCCATTCACACGAAGTGAAGGGCGTCCGGAGGTATAGTAGCATGTCTCGACCACGTATCTTTCCGCACCAAGCAACCCTGTGGATAACGTTAGCCGTCCTGTTGGGCCTGCTTGCCTGCTCGATCGGGCAAGTCCGGGCCGCCGACATCAGGTCGTATGTTTCTGGGAACTTCTTCCTGATACTCGACAACGTCAAGTGCGGCTTCGTGAAGAGCATCGACGGCGGAGCAGTCAGCGCGGAGGTTATCAACGAAGCCGTGGGGCCGTCGTACTTCACCAAGAAGCACATAGGCCAGCCCAAGTACGAAGATTTTTCGGTGCAAGTGGGCTTCAGTATGGCGAAGCCGATCTACGAGTGGATCGCCAACTCCTGGACCCAGAACTACGCCCGTCACAGCGGGGGAATAGTCGCCTGTGACTTCAAAATGCAAGGCAAGTCGGAAAGCCAGTTCTTCAATGCGCTTATCACGGAAACGACCATCCCCGCGTGCGATGGCTCCAGCAAAGAGCCTGGCTACATAACCGTCAAGTTGGCTCCCGAGTATACCCGTTCGGCGGCGCCCGAAGACATCGGAGATCCCACATTCGGCAAGGGCGAGCAGAAGCTGTGGCTCCCATCCAACTTCAGGCTCGCGATAGACGGCCTGGACTGCACCAGGGTCAACAAAATCGATTCTTTCACGGTCAAGCAGACAGTGGTGACTGACGACATCGGGGACGCCCGTGACTATCTGAAAGAGCCGGGCAAGCTGGAGTTCCCGAACCTGAAGATCACCATGTCCGAGGTCGGCGCCCAGAGCTGGTATGACTGGCACAAGGATTTCGTGATCAAGGGCGAAAACGATGAGGGCAGGGAGAAGCACGGCACGCTGACGTTCCTCTCGCCCAACCGGCAAGACGAGCTTGCCCAGATAGAGTTCTTCAACCTGGGGATATTCCGCATTTGTCCCGAAAAGGCCGAGGCGAACAGCGACCAGATCAGGCGCGTCACCGCCGAGCTTTACTGCGAGCGGATGGTGTTCAAGTATATCGGCAAAGGGGTAACTTCATCGGAGCAGCCCAAAGTAGCCGCTATGGCCGTCCGCTAGGCTTTGCCCGCGCGTTCGTAGATAAGGCGGAGGCCTTCGAGGGTGAGGAGGTCGTCGCACAATTGGATGGTTCGGCTATGGGGCGCTATGACCTCGGCCAGGCCGCCGGTTGCGACGACCTTCGCTCCACCGCCCATCTCCGCCTGAAAACAGTCGACCAGCGCGTCCACCTGCCCCGCGAACCCGAATATGATCCCCGATTGCAGGCTTTCGGCGGTGTTGGTTCCGATGGCCCTGTCGGGGGCGATCAGTCGGACTCCCGTCAGGCGCGCGGCACGAGAAAAAAGCGCCTCAAGCGATATTTCTATTCCCGGCGCAATCGCCCCGCCCAGGTACTCGCCCTCAGCCGAGACTGCGTCGAGCGTCGTGCCAGTACCGAAATCGACCACTATCACGCTCCCCCCATACTTCGCGTGGGCAGCGATGGCGTTTGCGATACGGTCCATACCGACGTCGGATATGGGGTGATAGTGAATCTTGATGCCGAAGTCGGTGTCCGGCCCGAGCACGAGGGGTGATTCTACCTTGAGGTGGCGCTTTGAGAATCGCACCAGGGCATCGACCGTCGCCGGGACCACACTCGAGATTGCTACGCCATCGATGTCCGCGAAACCCAGTCCCTGCTCCCCGAACAGGATCAGCATCAGGGCCGCGTATTCGTCCCCGGTGCGCCGGGAGACCGTCCCAATTCGCCAGTCGGCCCGGATCGCGCCGTTATCGAACACGGCGAAGGTAATATTGGTATTGCCTACGTCGATGGCTAAGAGCATAGTTGTGTGTTGCCACGTTGTGGTTGAGTCGGCGAAGGCCGACTTTGTGCTGTCGTGGCCGTGGTTTCAACCGCCCGGCGACTGAAGTCGCGGCTACAACTACACGAAGTCCCCCTACGGGGACTCAACCATTATGGCGCGATTTTGCGCGGTCGTCAATCTATCTGGGACAGGAAAAGCTCGGTTACGAAGAACTGGCCGTCCGGGGAAACGTAGACTCCCACCCCGATCTGCTCGAAGCGTGGGTTCAGGATGTTCTCCCTGTGCTTGATACTCTTCATCAGGCAATCGTGACCGCGGGCCGTGTCCACAATCGAACAGTAGAACAGGTTCTCCCCGAGATAGGCCCAGGTGGGAGTGTGGCCGAGGTCCCGCAGATATCTGCTCATGGGGCTTCTAAGCTCCGGGGTAGGCGATATGTGGTCGAAGTAGCTCTTTTCGTACATCTCCCGACTATGCTCGCGAGCCACCTGTGCCAACAGCGGGTTCACCGACAAAACACCCAGGTTCCGATCCCACCGCTCCGTGTTAACCATGTCCACCAGTTTCTGCTCGGCGGACGCCATCCGGGCCGTCACAACCATCTGAGGCTTAGGCGGCGGAACCGTGGTCGCGGAGAAATTGGAACCAAGCAGAAGTGTGGCCAAGTAGAGCGATAGCTTTGTCATATTCGTCCTCCCATGCCATGCAAAACTATCTTTCCGTACCTGGCACGGCCCGACATAGTCACTAGTGCTGTAATACCCGTCTTAAGCCCAAAAACCGGCATTATTACGGGGATGCAATACTTGTGCCATAAGCCCGCCTGCCTAAACAAACTTTGCAATAGAGCGTAAAATGTTCATAATTGATAAAGGGTAAACCCCCGGCTTTGCCGGGGGACTCTCAGAGTTTGACATTTGCGGGAGTCGTCCACCATGCTTTAATTCGTGAACCGCTTAAAGTTTACGAAAGGAGCAGTAGATGGACGA
>JAMCYN010000027.1 GCA_023474015.1 Armatimonadota bacterium | reverse complement strand
TCCGCCGATGTAACGCCGCAGCGGTTGTCGTTCTCATCGAAGTAGCCGCAGTCGTCGCAGAGCTTGTCCGAGAAGTTGGCCTGCGTGAATAGACCTGCCCAGTCCGCAGCCGCGCCGGAGTCCACGGGGTTCTTCGCGGGGTCCAGCCCCAGCATCTGCTGCGCGCTCTCGATACTCATGATTCCGGCCACCACCATATCCACAATGGGCTTAACCTGCTTCTCATCGAGCAGGTCCGCCGACTTGCTCTCGTTCTGGCGGTTGCCTTCCTCGATATCGGGGTCGAGGTCCATCTTCATCTGCAGGGACGACCGGCTGATTAGCTTACGGTCATAAAGCTCGATGAGCAGCTTCTTGAAGTCGACGGCGTCGGTGGGGTCGAGGTCATTGAAAATGAAGTGGATGCCCTTTCCCTCGTATCCGGCAAGCTCCAGCCAGTCGTCGTATATCCAATTGAGTATCGTTCGCGCCGCCTGTGTTATCTCCCGGATCATCACCACCATCTTGCGCATGCTCACGGACGCGGTCGCGAAGTTGGGGCCGTCACCGGACACCAGAGACCGCGACAGCCCAAGCGCGACCACGATGTCTTCCTTGACCTCCTTGACCTTGTCTTCGACGTTCAGCACCTGTCCCTCGGTGCCGTGAGTCTCGACAGTCACATAGAACGGAGCGATCATGCCGCTCTTGAGGTCCATCTTGTTCATCAGGTCGCGGACCTCCTGGAGCATCTTCTGGTCCGGCACTATCAGCTTGCCAGCGAACTCACCGCCGACCTTGATGATCCTAAGCGGAGTAGCCCAGCGTTTGGCTATGGCCTCTTCGGCGTGCCTGTAGTGGCGCAGAAGCTCGATAGACTGGAACGCCGGAAGCGCGATGGAGTTGCCGCGCGGCGAGAACTCGGGCGCGTCCCATTTGAGGTGCAGGGTCTGTTCAACCGGCAAATCAATCCCACTTCCCGCGCCTGGCTTGTCGTCGGGGAACTGCTGAACCTCGATAAGCTCGCCCTGTGAATACTTGACCTTGATGGAGACGGGGTTCACGCACGTGATCTGCTCGATGTCCTTGCCGTCCTTGGTATACCGCTTGAACCCGACCGCGTCGCCTTTGACGAGAAGCTGCAGGATCATGTCCTTTACGAACCGGGATACGCGCAGCCGCGCGGCGAGATCGTTTGCTTCCGTCTTGACGGTGTCATCGTCGCTGGTGATCCGTATCTCATCTCCCACGGCAAACGTCCGCCAGGAGTTCACGCAGTTCTTGACCAGCGGTTCCTCGGTGTAGTACTCCCAGGCTTTTCTGGCGCGATCTTCCCATGTCGCCGGAATTGCGTCTGTCGCATTGACGGCGCTGAATGTGGATGAATCCAGAGCGGCGATTGTGGCGAGGGGAGTGAGAACCCAGCCGCTCGCGGCGTTATTGTCGGACCCGGTCTCCAAGGTCTGGTTCAAGGTGTCTTCGTTGTTCATGGTCTTCCTCCGTCATGGCACGCGCTTAGCATTTCTTCGCGCCAGGTCGCGCAACGTGGCGCGAGTGCGCCAGAGTGCGATAGTTGAGCCGACCGGGCAGTTATCGGCAATTCTCTTTCAGATGAAAATGGGGTCCGTGAGCAGCGGCATCACGCAGACAGTCTCCTCTTTCACCGAATCAAGTACGCCTTGTTCATGGGCAAGCATGGCGCAGCGAACTGCGTCGACTATATGGTCGTTGCCCTTCGAGTAGATGATATTGCCGACGGAGAGTGTGTAGGTCTGCGTCGTAAACTGATCCTCGACTTCCGAGTCATCGGCGGGCAGGATAAGCTGGCGTCTTAGCAGCGCGCCATTGATGAGCGTGGTCATCATCTCTTTGGTACGCTTGCGTATCTCGCGACCGTCTCGGACATCGAGCGTGGTCATTCCGCCGAAGTCATATCCGCGAAGCCTTCCCTGAAGCTGCAGCGGTTTGTACTTGTCGAGAGTCAGCAGTTCCTGGACGACCGCAAGGCCGTTGCCGCCGTTGTCTATTCCAATGCCGACCGGGGTATAGTAGCGTTCCAGCAACGATATCACCTGGGCGATGTGCGGGTACGAGACATGCTCCATGTGAACTCGCAACACCAGGGTCATAACCCGCCTGTCTCCGAACTCGTCCTCTCGGAAGACGACGATCTCCGTGGGATCGTTGGTGTAGCCCAGGTCTCCGCCTATCCAGAACACACCGGTCTGAGGTATGAGGTTCAGCATTACCTCGAAGCGGTCGAGAGAGTCTTCCTCGGTTTGGCAGTTGCCCAGATCGCTGCCTTGGATTGCCACCTTACGGTAGTCGACCACCTCCTGCCTGCAGAGGTTCAAGGACTCGATGTTGAACGCGCCGTATGATGGCTTGCCGTGTTCACCGGCGACCTCGTGTTGCCAGCCGGACGTGTCCTTGCCGCCGTAGAACTCCAGCAGCTCACGCTCACGATTACTGTTCCAATCCGGGTTAAGCCACGAAGGCCACCGGAACACCTTGAACTGATCCGAGCTGGTCAGCCGGTAGTAAGTCGTATTTCGAAGTCCGTTGGGAGTTGAGTATATGCGGAGCGTCCCATCGGCCTTGAGGCATTGGCGAAGCGCATTCCACGCCTTCTCCGTGAGCCACGCACCCTCATCGACCCAGACGCGCTCCACGTGCAGTGAGCGAAACGCGTCGCCGTAAGCGCCCGCCGGTCGGAAGTAGAGTATGGAGCCGTTGGTGAACTCCAGCCGGAAATACGGCTTCCGGGCTATCTTGGGCTTGCCGTACTTCGTGATCCCGATGCTGGCCATAAGTTCGGCGTTGGCCTCAAGCTGGAACTCTATCTCCTCGATGATCGTGTCCAAGTGTCCCTGGTGCGGAGCGGCTACAAGCCCTTGAACGCCATAGTTTGTGAATGCGAAATGCAGGGCGTCCGTCGAGAGCACGACGCTCTTTCCGGTGTCTCGACCGTCGAGATGAATGATGTTCTTCTCCGGACACTGCAGGTCATCTACCTGGTGCGGCCAGTAGCTGCGAGGGGAGCCATCGCGGTTTCTTAGATAGTGCTGCCCCCATAACAGCGGGTTCGAGAGTATCTTTATCATTCGCTTCTCTTTGGCACTGAATCTGGCCACTGGTTTCCTCCGATCAATCCCCGGATGAATGCTGAGCACATTCCACTTGACTTGGAGGCATGTTCCAAGCGTGAATGTAGATCACACCAAACTCCGAGGAGGTAGTGAGATGACAGAAAAGACACTGCACGACGCGCTGCAGGAATACCTTGAACACCTCAAGGCTTGTGGCAAGAGCGAAAGGACGCTCTACACGTATTCCAAAGATGCCGAGCAGATAGAAGCCCACTTTGGCTTGGACAAGAAGCTCGGCTCCATTCTCGTCCCGCACGTCTCGGGCTTTCTCAAGTCCGACGCGCTGCTGAAAATGCCCAGTGGCAAGGAACGCTCCGAGCCGACCGTCAGGAAAACTGTTCGAGTCTTTCGGATGTTCCTGTGCTGGGCGCTGGAGCAGGGATACATCGCCAAGCTTCCACTGCCGAAAGACACGCCGATGGGGCGCAGCGCGAGAACCACACCGGAGGTGAGCAATGCCGAATCCGATCCGGCCGCAGCCGACTGACGATCTTGAACAAGCAATAGACGACTTCGCGGTGAGGCTCCGGGCGCAGGGACGCTCGGAGCACACCATCTCGGCATACCTGCGTGACCTGCGCTGCTTTGTCCGGGCGCTGCCTGTCCCCTGTATCGCCGACGTCACCGCCGCGATGATTGATGCCACGCTCACCGGTCCCGCAGTCGCGATCTTGGAGAACGATGCGCCCAAGTCTGCCGCGACAATGCATCGGCTCAAGGCAGTGGTCCGCTCGTTCTTTGCGTGGGCCGCCGAGAGTGGTCTGATAGACTCCAGCCCGGCCACGGCCGTCACCACAAAGCGCCTGTCGAGAACGCCGCCCGAGTTCCTGACCGAAGCGGAGAAGCGCAGACTCCTCAATGAACTCCACGACCGCGCCAATCCACTGGCACGCCGCGACCGAGTCATCTTCGAACTGTTCCTCGGCACCGGCATTCGCATCGCGGAACTGGTGAACCTGGACGTTGACGACGTCGACCTGGACGGCAAGCACATTCGCATCACAGGAAAAGGCAACGTCCCGCAGGTCAAGTTCCTGAAGTCCACGCTTCGCACGTTGCTTCGTGACTACCTCAAGGAACGCCGGAGAGTAGTAACCAGCGAATGCACGGCGCTCTTTTCTACTGCGAGAGGTACACGGCTCTGCGACAGGCAGATCGCTCAGCGCCTCAAGCACTGGCTGGACGCCGCCGGAATCGCCAAACACATATCGCCACATGGCTTGCGGCACACATTCGCGACTCACCTCTACGCCAGAACCTCCGACCTGCTTCTCGTCAAGCGCGCCCTCGGCCACCGCGACATCTCCACGACCGAAATCTACACGCACCTCTCCGACGAAGCCCTGGAGGATGCACTCGAGCGGATCTGAGTTGCCGACTCTGCTGGGGAGAGGAACACTTACCGGCCTTTCCCCAGCCTCAATTTCCCGCAGGCATTGTTCCGAGAGGGACGCACAGGCCAGCGAGGAGTTCCGAGAACATGAGTTATTGGAACTCACCGCCACGCCGCCTCCGAAATCCACGCGTGAAACTCGACCCAACGCTTAGCCCTCCACCGTGTTATCCGAAGTTGTTTTGGCGTTTTTCGGCTTGCGCGGTCGCTTGGGCTTCTGGGACTCCGCATATCTGTTCAGAAGAGAGCTTGCCCACTCTGCCGGAGTAGTCTCGGGGCCTTTCGGCTCCTCTCCCTCGCGGGCGATTTTGGTTGCCTTGAGGTCCTTGAGGTGACAGCGGATCATTCTATCCAGCCGCTCTGCCGCGTCCCAATCTCCAGCCTCCTGTGCTCGTTCGAGCTTGAGGAAATAGACCGCCACCAACTCTACCTGCATGAAGTCAGAGCTCTTGTTGAACACGAAGTCCTCGTGCAACTGAGTGATGATGGCGTCAAAGAGTTGGCGCTCCTCGGGGGTTAGAAACCTGTCCGCGTAGATTCCGTGCTTCAGGGCATTGGTATTTCCTACTGGAGCACCGGGACCCGGCTGTGTGCCGCCGTTTCTGTGCCAGCGATCCATGCCGTCGGTGTCTCTAAGTCCGACCTGCGCCTTCTCGTTTTCGTCTTGTCTGATATCGCTCATTGATGTGTTCCTTTGTTACGGCTAACCGGAGATCGGCGAGGAAGGCGGTTCGCGCCATACTCACGCTCAGCTTCCGGCTCTCAAGCCGAGATTTGACAAGCAAACTGCCCGAATAATGCACCCAATACCTGGGCTTTTGCACAAAACCACTGTCAGATTGATCCAAACTGACCCTAGACCCCGCACCCTAGCGCAAGCTGTGGAGCACTTGGAGGCATGATGTTCCGTTTCTGTTCGATAAACAGCTTACTGTCGGACTCATCCGTGGGCACGACCTTTCCGCCGAACACTCGCTTGACCTCGTGGATTTGCGTCACGGCCTCGGGCGATGAGCCGATCATCAGGGTTAGCTCGTCCATGGTGAAGATCACCTTGCCGGACCACTTGGGAGGGACTACTACCGAGTCATCGCGCACGAATACCACGATGTCATCGATGATGCCTGATCTGATTCCGGCGTAGCCCTGGGTATCGAGCAGATGCTGGAGTTTTCCGGCCTGGTCGGATGGTGCGACCGGGTGAGCAGGTACTGCCCGTCGTCGCTCGTATGCGTCCCAGGCATCGTCCCAGGTCTTGCGGTACGCGGCGAATGTCTGCTCGGACGGCGGAATGTAGGACTTGACGTTCGTAGTGCGAATGGCCGTGCGCAGAGCATCTTCACCGATGCGGGCTACCGCCCAGGTATGTATCGCGTTGAACCGCTCGCGCAAGGTGTTGAATGCCGCATCATCCAGGGATCCGGATTCATGGGCTTTCCGGGCATTCTCCATGCGATGGCGAAGCCAGGCATAGTAGGAAGCGTCAAGCATTCGGTAGACCGGCTCTCCGCCGATCTCATATCCGAACCGAGGATCATCTGCCTCCCAGGAGTCAAGGTCGGTCGCGACCATGAGGAACTGATAGTCCGGGATTATCTCCGGCAGTTCGCTGGATGTGTCTGCTGAAATGGCACGAATGTCATTGAGGATTTCGTCTTTGTGCGAACGCACAGCCTCTGCGATATCTGGAGTAACCAGATAATGCGGGTCAAGCCAGATCATGTTGCCCTGGCGGATGCTTGCTCTAATTCCGCGCTGGGTAAGAGTGTCGAGGTATCTCATCAGAACGCCACCCCGTTCGACCAATCAAGGCCATCGCTGTTTGGGACGGCGCATTCCGTACCGTCGGTACGAATCTCGGTTTTCGGGTTCTGTGACGCATGTGACGGTTGTGACTCGTGTTCCGTATAAGTCCCTTCACATGTATGCGCGCACGCATGGGACTCCTTAGGAAATAGCGTCACATCAGTCACAAGCGTCACTGATTCCGATTCGGATCCCGATGTTTCGTCTGTCTGATCAGTCCGGAGACCTATACGGTGCCAATACCTTGCACTTCTCGTTCGATAGCTTTCGCACGTACCACGTTCCGATAGTCTCAAGCTAAACCATCGCTGCGAAAGCGGCTTTTCACCATTGCGCTCGGCCCACTGGCAATAAGCTGAATACAGATCCTTGGCTGGCGTCTGCGCGTTCCTGGTGAATACACAGCACTCATCGAGGAATCCACCCAGCACGTCCATATCCTGCTGCAGCTTGCCCGTAGCGGCCTGAACTGCCTTTGCCATGGGCAGACCACCGTTCTGCCAGTCCAGGCATCCGCGAACAAGCCACGCCAGAATCCCTTCATGTTCGGATTCAAGCTTTTCAGATAACGCTTTGTCCTTGTACGGACCCGTAGGATGATCTGCATCCTGAAACTGGACAGTAAATGGGATCAGTTTGATTCGTCGCCAAATGGCCTTCTCCTGGCCTTGGATAACGGGCACATGATTACAGGCAAGCCAGAGCTTGAAGACCGGCACGAACGTAAAGAACTCCTGGTAGAGGAAGCGGGCAGTCACCGCATCCTGACCGGTCAGTTCCTTGACCAGGGCCTCTGCCAGCCGTTTACCGGCGCTGGTCTCTATCGCGCTGACCAGCCGCGCGCCACGCAGTGCTGCTACGTCGTTGGTGTTGCTGGAGTTGTTCTTCTCCACAAGTGTATCGGTGGATGTCTTGGTCTCGTAGTCACCCAGTATGTCACGCAGGACCGTGATAAACGTGGACTTGCCGTTGGAGCCACACCCGTGCAGGATAAAGAACACTTGCTCGCGTGTATCTCCGGTGAGCGTATAGCCACATGCCTGATGAACGAAGTGGACAAGCTCATGGTCGCTTACGAATACCTCGCCGATGAACTTCTCCCACATAGGGCATAGTGCACCCGGGTCGTAGTTGGTCTCGCTTATCTTTGAGATCAGGTCCGCTCGATTGTGCTGTCGCAGTTCACCAGTCCGCAGGTCGATAGTGCCATTGGCGCAGTTGAATGCCCAATGATCGGCGTCCAGATCGGCCGCGAGGATTGTTATGCCCGGCTCTGATTCCGCCTGGGAGATCATCGCCTTGATGCGCATGTGGTTGCCGGATGATACGGCGTGACGTTCAAAGGACTTCGCCGCTTCCAGCGCACCATCGTCGGTCTTGGACTCTGCTGCCTTGCGTAGGGCGACGGCCTGCCTGAGCATATCATCGACGATGCACTTGGCCTTTCGCACAATCTCGCTGGTCTCGTCTTTGGCCCATCGGCGACCATCCCAACAATACCATTTGCCTGCGTCGTGGCAGAACCGAATGGTGTCGCCGTGTTTCTTGACCAGCCGTCGGGCGTTGCCAAGATCGTTCATCGGCTCGCCGTCTGGTCCGTGGGGTGCATCAGCGTCAGGTGACGCCCCGGAACCGCGTGCGTTCCCTTTCCCTCGCCGTTTGCCTACATGGTCGGAATAGGTCGCTTTGGTCATGCCGATGGCCGCGTCAATAGTTATCTGCCCGTAGGTCTGCGCGCCTCTGTGTTCATCCCATTTGTCGCGCATCAGCCCAGACTCACGAAAGAGGCGGTCAATTCTGGCCGGGTCTTTGTCAGTGCGGTATGCCAGCATGCAGCAGAGCGCCATGTCCGCCGCGCTGGCGTCGCCATTGTATTCCCCGGTATTTCCATTCCAAAGGCGTCTGAACTTCTCCCCGTTGGTGGCGGACAAGGCTTCCTCGATGATTACCGGATCCGACTTTCCTATCGGTCTGGCATTCCTGGTTGTCTCCTTCGGGGGGACGTTGCGAGGGTTTTCCCCGAATACTTCGTAGTAAATGTCGCACACAGCCTGTTGGGCGTCATTGATCTGAACAGGCGATCTATCCCACAACCGGCCCGTAAACACAACGAGCCGCACGTCGTCGTATATTTCGAACTGAGGTTTGTTGTGGGTGCGGCACCGTGGGCCGGGCTTCTTGGCTCGTGCAATGATGTGGATGCCGGTCCCGGATTGGCTGAACTCCGTGTAGGAGTCCACCCGCTCGATTATCTCGCGCGCCCATGATTCAAGCTCGCCATCAGCCACCACATGGTCGAGGTCTATGAACACATAGGGGTCCGACTCAGACAGCACGAACCCTATGCCGTCGAACTTGTTTATCGGCTTGGCGGCCGCTTCGATTACTTCATCGAACGTGTGCCAAGTCGACGGGTCGTTGGACTTAGCGTTGCCGCGCCCGGCCCTGTCCGTGCGATATGGAATCTTCGTCGGCTTGCCGTGACGTTCTTCAATTCGATAGCAGACCCACTGCCGGAGGTCTTTCAGTTCCTGTGGGATATTGTTCATTCGTGGCCTCCGGCCAGCAGTAGACTCAAGAATGTCTTCCGCGCATCCACCTGCACGCGCTTGGCGCAGTTGGCGATTCCCCATCTGTCACCGACAATGATCGCGGTCTTGGAGGCACGTGTGACGCCAGTATAGAGAAGATTCCTGTGATGCATGAAGCTGTGTGATTTGTGGGCTACCACTATTGAGCAGGGAAATTCAGACCCTTGGGCTTTGTGGATTGTGAGCGCGTACGCCAATTGGATATCATTCCGGTGCGGCGAACCGGCTTCGATATGGACAACTCCCCCGTCGAACTCGATGGCAAGCGACCCGTCGGAGCCCACGCTGCGCACTATCCCCATGGCTCCGTTCATGACGCCGAAATCATAGTTGTTCCGGGTCTGGATCACCTTATCATTGACGTAGAGCCTCGGACGCCTTTCGGCGGGAGTGGGGATGATATCGTTGCCCCAGAGCTTCTTCTGGATGAGCCGCTGGAGTCGTGAATTGAGTTCCATCGTCCCCAGAGGCCCTTTATGTGTTGGTGTCAGCACCTGCACGTCTCGCAGGATGTCGAAGCCCAGTTTGTCGGGCAGCGTGTTCTTGAACAGATCGATTATGAACTGCCCAACCTCATCCGCATTGCTGTGCTGGTCCACCACATACCATGCGCCGTGGTCGGCATGGTCCTTCTGTGGCGTCTTCGGCACTTCGCCTCGGAGTATGGCAATACTGTTCTCTTTGAGGATTCCCGCCTGGCGCACCACCTCATCCAGGATTGTAGTGGGAAGCACTTTCGACTCAATGAGATCCCGCAATATGTTTCCCGGGCCGACTGGGGGGAGTTGGTTGTGATCTCCAACAAGCACCACCGCCGTACGAGACAGATCGACCGCCTGGAACAGCCGCCATGCCAGCGGCACATCAACCATGGAGCATTCGTCCACTATCAGGACGTCTGCGGATATAGGGTTGTCCGCATCCCTTGAATAGGTTTTCCCGTTGAATCCGAGGAGCCGGTGAATGGTCTGTGCTGGCCTACCGGTCGACTCCTCGATGCGCTTTGCCGCCTTGCCGGTGGGGGCGCATAGTACGACACTCAGGTCATCTTCTTCGTATATCTCAGCAATCGCTGAAATGCTAAATGTCTTGCCGGAACCCGCGCTGCCGCAGATGAGCGAGATGCTATGGTTCGTCGCGGCATTCACCGCCTGGGTCTGACGGAGGTTCAGCTTGGCATTGGGAGGACTGGCGTCACTAAGCGCATGTGGATTCGCTTTCCTGCCTTCGGCAAAGACCGATGCGAGCGTTTCCTCCATCTTTCGGATTGCGGGCTTGGCCACAAGGAAACGGCATTCGGCACTGTAGCAGGTAAGCGCCTCCTGATCTATCAGGTTGTCGAGATGTGACTCTATGCGCGACCTGCTGTCAAGGCAGTCCATTACAAGGAGCGTGTTCGACCGAGTGAGAAGCTCCTCATACTCCACCCAGCAGTCGCCTCTGTCCAGCGCCTCGTCCACGCAGAAGATGATCCCCGCACGGATGCGATTGGTGTTGTCCTTCGAGATGCCTACCTGTCGAGCGATCTTGTCGATTCGCTTGAATCCGAAGCCATCGATCTCTCCGACGATGACATAAGGGTCTCGCTCGATTATGCCGACGGCATTGTTGCCGAGCTTCTTGACCAGCTTGGTGACCTGGTGGTGAGTGAGTCCGTATGCCGCAAGCGCGGTCATGGCGGCGTTGGTCTGAGAAGTTTCAAGCCACCTGTCGCGCAGCCCTTCAATAACGGACAATGGAACACGTGCGATCTCCGCGATCTGCTCCGGGGTTTCGATAAGCGCACGATCAAAGTCACTGCCGAACTGGTCAGCTACGGCCCGAGCTCTCGCCGGGCCGATGCCTTTGATATCCGGGTTGTTGGCAAGGTAGTTGGCCAAACCACTTGCATCAAGGCGCTGGTCAAACTCCATGCTGGCAACTTCGAACTGCTGTCCGTATTTGGGATGCTTCACGAACTTGCCGTGTAGGACAAGCGGCTCGTTTTCCTTTGGCACGACGTTTCCGGCAAACGGAACGCTCGCGCCGCCCTTGGTCAGGAACCTCCCCGCGCAGAAGTTGGCGGAGGAGAAGAAGATTCGTTCGACTTCTCCTCGGAGCGTGGTATGTGTATCTGGGATTGCGCATTGCATAAATCTAGGCCCCTTTGGTGATAACGCAATAAGAACTCCATAACAAACCGGCGCGCTATCTGCCGGTTGGAGCAGAAATATACAGGAACGCCGTAGTCGATGATGATGGACATGGTCGCGCCGAAGACTGAGTTCGGATGAGCGCCAGAGCGATAGTCGCCCGTGAACACATCATCGAGATTCGCTTCGACGACAACACAGGCGCACGAAAAGGTTTGAAGCAGCTTCAATTCGTTTCTGAACCGGTCGCGTTCGCGAATGACCGTGTGAATGAAGTCTTCTAAGCTCTTCCTCTCGACGGTCACCTCGCGCTCCAGACCGGCCAGGGAATAATCCCCAGCCGGTAGAGCGCGCCGTTCGACTGTCACCTGTCCCGAAGGGAACTCATAGGGAACCTGTTCACGCGTGTCGACTATGACCGTGACTGGTTCGGCCATCTAAAACGGTGCGAGCGAGTCGTCCTCGCAAGCCAGGTCCTCGACCACGATCCTGCGGTTGAAGTAGATGTTCTCGTTCTCGCCCTTTGTGCGCTTGGTGATCTCCAGCTTCACGTCGAGCAGATCGCCCAGCCTGGCCGGGAGATGGGATGCCTTCTCGATATCGACGCCACATGTGTGCAGGTCGGTCTTTAGCCACTTCATGTTCTCTTTGGATGCCATCACGCTGTTGCGCCAGAGAAGGCGACCGGCCAGTCGCGGACCGAGAATCTTGAGCGTCCATTTCAGCATTGGGTTGCCGGAGGACTGGGCGCGGGTGAGTTCGACTTTCTCAACGTTCACCTGATACTTGCCGTCAGGAACATCCTCGAACTCACGTTCCTCGACGGGCGCTTCCGCGAAGTCATCGTCAAACTGAGCAAGGTCAAGCTCGCTCACGCCGGTGGTGTCGTAATCCTGGGTCATCGGGTTGCCTCCTTGGGTGTTTTCTTGGTATCCGCTGTGGCGCTGAACGCCTCAATGAACTTGGTGTAGTCGAGATCGATCACATCGGGAAGCCTGCCGGTGCGGTCACCAGCCTCGTAGTTCAGGCTGGGCTTGGTACGCATGACACGTCGCGCGACCATCTTGCCGTCGGGACCCGCCGTCGTCTCGATATCGCAATAGAGAACCATATCGACGAGGCCCAAAACGATCTTCCTGGCCTTCTCCGGCAGCGTGGGCACGGTCTTGGTGTACTTGCCGGTGCGGGTCTCTATCTCGATCTCCTGCGAGTGGGAGATCAGGTAGAGGCCGCAGGGCATGAACGCGAGCTTGTTCAGGACGCGCTGGAACTCGTTGTTCGTCAGTGCGTAGCCCTTGCCGAAGCCGAGATCGGACTCGTGCTCGACTTTGAACTTGCGGCAAACGTGCTCGGCGCACATCTTGTAGGCGTTATCGACAGTGTCGAGAATCACGGTCTTGAACTGGTGATTGCCTTCGGCGATCTCCCCGCAGGCGGCAAGCAGTTCGTCCCAGGATCGGATCGGGATCTGGAACACCTCCAGGGAATTGAGGCCCGGCTCGGTCGAGAGGAAGAGCGCACCTTCGGCGTGAGAGCACCATGTGGACTTCCCAATCTTCGTTGCCCCATAGGTTAGTACAGTCAGATCCGCCAGGTTTGGTTTAGGCGGTGTCTTTGTAGTCGGTAGCGGCATTTAGAATATCTCCTTGTCTTGTGCAGTAGCGTCGTCCGTCCGCAACTCTTCGTGCGGCGGCTTTGTCTCGTATAAGTTGGCGATCACGTTCTCGCTGCCGCCGGAACGACAAAGGGCGTAGTAAGCGCATGGCCTGTGATAGTTGAAGCAGTACGCCGTGTTCCGGTAGAACACATCGCGCCGTCTGCAGTCCAGGAACTGCTGGGTGAATTCCCAGAGGTCGCTCTTCATCGCGTCGAACTGATCGCGAGAGATGTAGAGGACCTCTCGGCAGAACATATCCGGCGCGCCATATTTGGCGGAGAGACGCAGAGCGAAGTCGTCGTCCGATTCCGGCAGCTTGCGCGTGGCAGAAGACTTGCCCGTTTTGGATTTGGCGATGAGCTCAGACCGGCGGTCTTCGAACTCGGCCTCGGTCTCACCCTTGCCCTGCTGGAGCTTTGCTTTGACGAGCACGTTGTAGATGACGCCAGCGATACGGATACCGAGTGTTTGCTCGATGTAGTGCGCATACAGCGTCACCTGTAAGTCTGTCCAGAGCTTCTCCAGATAGTCGCCATCCACTTGTGAGGCGGTCTTATGCTCCAGCAGGTAATGCTCGCCCGTGGCACGCATCCGAACCAATCCATCGACTTTGCCAGCGATGGTGAAACTCCTTGACGGAGCGCCCGTTGCCGGGTTGATAATGCTGCCCTCGAAGGTCTTCTCAAGGGCGACGATCTCGAAGTCCTCAGACGGATAGCGAGCCGCATAGCCCGTCATCATCGCCGTGGCCAGATGCCAATCGGATCGTTCGGACTCGTCCTGTGCCCGGTTCGGCATTGACCTGTCGAGATAATCGAGCATGCGGTCCAGCCCGCTTCCGCCGTGCCACATCTCCAGACACGTGTGGATAAGCGTTCCGAAGGAGAGTGCCTGGTCCCGACCTATGGGGACCAGTTCCTTCAGATATCGCCACTCGCAGGCTTTGCGGCAGTTGCGGAACGAGTTCCAGAATGAGTAGGTGGTAACCGTTGGCTGGTTCATGCGAACGCTCCATACAGGTCGAGCAGATCACCGAGCCGCTCCCCGGTCTCCTCGAAATCGACTCGGAAGCTTCCACCGGCTCTGGTATTCAGAAACCCCGTGAACACCCGGGCGAGGTCACTTCCAAGCTGCGATTCTGCGTCTATCAGGCAGGTGCGACGCCTCTTGTTCACGGCAAATCTGCCGTCGACCAACATCGCGGATTCGCCGTGAATGGACTCTACGGGGATGGCAGACAACGCGAGCACTCGCTCGACATCATCCATCGCGACATTGTCGTCGAAGGTGAACTTGTAGACTGTTCGTATCAATGTATCCTCCAGTAATCGAGATTCATCTGAGGCGCGCACCGCAGGGGCTGAACTGGACTTGGCCAGCCCGCCCACAGTTGATATTTACTGGCGGTTCGAAGCCCTTGCCGGAAATTTCTCATGGCATCTGCAGGCGGAAGACGGGAACGGAGTGCGTCACCATCGGTCCAACTCAGCAATTGACCTAATGGATAGCAGGTGATATAATATGGCTCTTGCGTTCGCTTGGCAGGACCACGCACGGAAAGATTGGAGCATTCTATGGAATCAGACGGGCGTCTAAAGCCGGGACGAAAACCGAGAAGCGAGATAACTGAACCGCAACTCAAGACCCTCAAGGCCATCCGGTCGTTCATGGCAGAACATGGTTTTCCGCCGACGGTTGCCGAGATGGCCGATGCACTTGGAGTTGCGACGACGAGTGTCTACGAACAGATCAATCAACTGATCCGCAAAGGATATCTTGAACGGGAGTCCGGCAAGGCAAGGGGGCTGTCGGTAACAGAAGAGACAACTAGTCTGCCGACCAGCTTGATCATCGTTCCCATCATCGGATCGGTGGCTGCGGGCCAGCCGATTCTGGCGGACGAGAACATAGTCGGCGAGATCGCCGTGGATAGCAGCGCGTTACGCGGAGGCAGGCATTTTGCTTTGGCGGTAAAGGGCGACAGCATGATAGATGCCGGGATATCCAGTGGCGATCTGGTTATTGTCAGACACCAGCCGGTGGCTGAGAGCGGCGACATTGTCGTAGCGTTGCTTGAAGATGAGGCGACAGTAAAGAGGCTCTATATCCAGGACGACCGGATTGAGCTTCGGCCGGAGAATCCCAGATATATGCCGATGCCCATAGGTCCGGACGACGACATGAAGATTGTGGGGAAGGTTGTGGCTGTCCGGGCTTTTGGCTGATAGATCATATTACTTCCGAGGGGAACCGTAACAAGAAAGGAAAACAGTATGCCCACATTCAATCTCAGACGATTCTCGCATCCAGACACGCTCAAGAGCGTTGCGCCTGGTCACATGGTACGATTCCTGACTCCCTATGTAGAGTACTTCCAGGGCAGGAACCTCGATCTGACGGAAGAGGCAGGCATTGATAACACGGACTACGAGATGCTTGCCGAGGTCTTGATGACCCCAGATGAAAGCATTCCCAGGGATCTAGTTGAGGCACTCTACATCATACATGAGATGTCCACCCCTGAGGCGATGGATGAGCTACTGAAAGATGCTGAGATTGAGGGCATACTGATCATCGACACGCCAGAACCAACGCCGACCGATGTTGCCATCCAGGTCTTCCTTCAGAACCGGCGATATCTCGAGAGCAAGCACTCGGAGCAGTTCCTTACCAGAGCCCGTACATTCCAGTACTACCAGACTCAGGATATCGGCAGAGTTGACTTTGTGCCGCCGACCGAGGAAACACTCCGAGCGCTGGAAAGTGACCTGGATGAGTGGTTCGTGAAACACAAGAGAGGTCGGGGGTCCAGAGTATTCCACTACATCCGCGACGACGGTGTCTGGTTTCTGGTTCGTCATGGTGAACCTTACAAGCGCGAAGGCAGCATTGAGGCGGGTGAATCGTCTAGCGTGTTCTACCGCCCTGAAAAGCACGACGTCCTGATCTACCAGCCCGCGACCGGAGAGATCGGCATCAACGCGGGCACCAAGGGTGAGAAGGAATTGTATAGGACGCTCTTCGGTTTGCATCTATTCGGAAGCGAAGACTTCTTCCCCGGCACCGGCAAGTACACCCTAGATCCGCTCAAGACCAATGGCGCTGACTCATTGGTCTGCTCTGATATTCAAGGCATCGAGTGGATAAAGCTACGGGAACTCCAGTTCTTCTGGGGAGGCGCGTACAAGGAGATCGTGATATGGAGGGCCGACGATGTCTTCGCAATGCTTGCCGACAAGGAGCGCAGCATCCCCGGAAATGCGCCTATCATCAAAGCCAGCTTCCAGATCAAGTTCGAAGATGCGAAGAACCCTAGAACAGTCAGTATTCGCCCGTCGAACATAGCTCAGTTCCAACGTGACGATGATGGGGAGTTGGTTGAGGCGTGGCTACTGAAGCGCGAATTCATCTCGGTACCGGAGAGCGAAGAGGATGAGGAAGAAGAGGAGCTTCTGGTCGGCGTGTGAGTCCATACCTGGGCTGGCAGCGGTTGAAGCTGAGTGGCGTCTGAAATCCGGTGAGCAGTTCAACGCGGCGAGGGCATTCCTCAAACCGCGTCAGGCTCCTGCCGCGTCTATCCCTTGCCCTGCAAAAGTGCCGTGCGGCTGCTACCACAGGATCGTCCGGCACGATGACGGCCGTATCGCGGCAGTATGCTGCTGTGAACCACGCTCATGCGATGTCGCATATGTATCCCCTGGCGACCTCATCGTCTACGAACTTGATCGACAGAAGCTACATCAGTCAATCGGCGACGCGCTGTCTCTTAGGATGAGCGAGGCGGCGCTGCCGAGTCTGCGGAAGACGACGCAGGTAGGCTTTGATTCTCCGTTGGCCGGACTAGATCCGCTCAAGACCAATGGCGCTGACTCATTGGTCTGCTCTGATATTCAAGGCATCGAGTGGATAAAGCTACGGGAACTCCAGTTCTTCTGGGGAGGCGCGTACAAGGAGATCGTGATATGGAGGGCCGACGATGTCTTCGCAATGCTTGCCGACAAGGAGCGCAGCATCCCCGGAAATGCGCCTATCATCAAAGCCAGCTTCCAGATCAAGTTCGAAGATGCGAAGAACCCTAGAACAGTCAGTATTCGCCCGTCGAACATAGCTCAGTTCCAACGTGACGATGATGGGGAGTTGGTTGAGGCGTGGCTACTGAAGCGCGAATTCATCTCGGTACCGGAGAGCGAAGAGGATGAGGAAGAAGAGGAGCTTCTGGTCGGCGTGTGAGTCCATACCTGGGCTGGCAGCGGTTGAAGCTGAGTGGCGTCTGAAATCCGGTGAGCAGTTCAACGCGGCGAGGGCATTCCTCAAACCGCGTCAGGCTCCTGCCGCGTCTATCCCTTGCCCTGCAAAAGTGCCGTGCGGCTGCTACCACAGGATCGTCCGGCACGATGACGGCCGTATCGCGGCAGTATGCTGCTGTGAACCACGCTCATGCGATGTCGCATATGTATCCCCTGGCGACCTCATCGTCTACGAACTTGATCGACAGAAGCTACATCAGTCAATCGGCGACGCGCTGTCTCTTAGGATGAGCGAGGCGGCGCTGCCGAGTCTGCGGAAGACGACGCAGGTAGGCTTTGATTCTCCGTTGGCCGGACGTGACTTCCCGGTCTTTCTGACTGTGCATTACGACGCGGAGGGATTCCACGGAGCAGTCAGTGCGCTCAGTGCGAAGAACACAACGCCGTTCATTCTCATATCCACAACGTACGAGTTCTGCACCCCGGATTGCCAGGCCATCCTTACAGCGAGCAGTGCCTCTTTCGTTCCTCTGTCTGAGATCATCCATCTTCGAAACGGTGCTGAACCTGTAGCTAACCCCGAAGCCAAAGCTATCCTCGACACATTTCACCGGTCTATTCTCCCTGCATCCGTCGGCGATGGCGTGCGCTTGTTCAAGACGCCGCCGAATGCAGCCTGGTCGGATCTGGAGATCAAGTTCGTCTATGGAGACAAGGTCTCGGTAAAGGTTCTGTCAGAGACAGGAGTCTTTAACTGCGCCGAGATGGGCATGGCCAGCAAGAAGAATGGGGAGCCAACAAAGCAGTGGGAGCTTCTCAGGGATTTTGCTAAAGGCCACCGCAGACTCGACTGGGACAGCCCCGCAGCGGATCGGAAGAACCAGAAACGTAAGGAGAACCTTGCGAAGGATCTGCGCGCGTTCTTCGGCATTGGTGGTGATCCCTTTGTCTACTTGGAAGAGATCAAGGGCTGGGAAGCCCGCTTCCGCATAGAGCCTGAATAGCCTCCAGCGAAATTTCGCTGATACCAAACAAGGGCAGAGAGAAATTCTTACGAATTGTTCCCTGCCCTTTCTGCATCTTGGCATTGCCCCCTAGCACTCCATCTAGGTCCGTATTCACCCGTTAGCGCGCCCCTCCTCAGCGAAATTTCGAGATTCCCGGTTGAAAGGTTCGGCGAGAGCATCTCACGTGAGCCTGCAACCCAACCGGTGATCCGCAAGGGCCTGCAGTCCTCCTCGGGAGGTTCGAGAGCTGAACCGACCGAGGAGGCGAAATGCATCTCACCGACGGTTTTGAAGGGCTCGACGACTATTGCATCAATCTCATCCGCTACAAGACGCGCCGTTTGATCGGGCAAGCAGGCTACACCAGAAGTGATCAGGAGGACATCGAACAAGACCTATCGCTTCACCTGCGCCAACGGCTACCCAAGCACGACCCCCGCAAAGGCACACTCAAGACGTTCGTTAATACCGTGCTCGACAACAAGATTCGCACGATGGTCAGCGCAAGGCTCACGAGCCAGTACGACTTCCGCCAGCACGACTACTCCCTGGACGAGATGATCGAAGCCGACACCGGCGATATGGTGTCGAGGGCAGAGGCAATCAATGCGGAGGAGTATCTGATTCACACTGGACGACTGGACCGGCCGGTGATCGAAAGACTGGAACTGCGCATTGATGTGCGATGCGCGGTTTCCCTTCTTCCAACAGATCTTCAGAACCTCTGCGCCCGCCTGCAGGAGCAGACGATTGTGGACATTGCCCACGAGGATGGCGTCTCCAGGCACAAGATTGACGAACTGCGGCGTCGGATCGGACTCGTGTTTCTGGAACACGGGCTGGATGAGTATCTGTAGATTCTCGGCACGAGTGAATCCCCGCCAGTAAATATCAACTGGGTGCTGCTCAGTTCACAACGAGAAGCCCCGGGGAGGTTGATCATGCCAACTGACTGCCATCCTGAATGGATGTCTTTCAATGAACGAATGACCGAAGTGGCGGGGATCCTGGCCGCCGGAATACTACGTGGGAGGAAACGCGAGATGAACCGAATCAGGAAAGACAGCTCTTTCTCCGACTCAGGACTTGATGTTTTCGTCGGAAAGAGCGTTCATTGCACCAACAAACCGCTTCCGAAGGGAGAGAGCCGATGAGCGCATCGAGAATCGGGCTCGACCCGGAGTTTGCGAAGAAGCTGAGCAGGTTCGAGACGAAGCTTGCCGACCACGGTATCAGAGTGGTCTTGACCTGGGGTTACAGGTCAATCGAAAGCCAGAACGGGCTATATGCCAAAGGTCGCACCGCACCAGGGAGCATTGTGACCAATGCGCGCGGCGGATACAGTTGGCACAACTTCGGCCTCGCCGCCGACTATGCATTCGTCATCGATGGCAAGGTCACGTGGAAGGGTCCGTGGGATATGTTCGGGAAGATCGCTCGTCTCTGCGGACTGGAGTGGGGTGGTGACTGGAAGAAGCTGGTCGACCGCCCGCACGTTCAATGGACCAAGGGCAAGACGCTTGCGCAGATGCGCGCATGCACTCGGAGTAGACAGTGATCCCTCTTCGGAAGCGAAATCATGGGGGTGATGAATGAAGATGACTGACAGGACCGAGAACTCGGTCCTTAAGCAGATTGCGGATCTGCAAAACCTATCACACGTCGAACTGCAGCAGCTCTGGCGCACTCTGCACAGCAAAGAACCGCCTGCGTTCAACAGACCATTTCTCATTAAGCGTCTGGCTTTTCGAATCCAGGAACTGGCTTACGGAGGGCTGTCGCCGAACGCCTGCGAAGTGATGGACGAAATGCTCGACGGTCACGGATATGATGCGAACGGCGGGGACTGCGGCAGGAGTCGAATTGAGCAGAGGCGCAAAGAGGGACTGCCCATTCCGGGCACCCGGTTCGTGCGAGAGTGGAGAGGCAAAATGTACGAGGTGACCGTGACTCCAGATGGTTTCGAGTATGAAGGGCGGCGCTTCAGGTCACTCACTGCTATCGCTCAGCTAATCACCGGCACCCACTGCAACGGACGTGTATTCTTCGGCATGAACCGGAAGAAGAAAGGCAGGCAATAAAGGTGACCGGAAAGACAAATGCTACGACAAACCCTCGCGTTCGCTGCGCAATATATACCCGAAAGAGCACCGAAGAGGGCCTTGAGCAAGAGTTCAACTCACTTGACGCCCAGCGCGAAGCCGGAGAGGCGTATATAACAAGCCAGCGGCACGAAGGGTGGACCGTCATGCCGCAACAGTACGACGATGGTGGCTACTCAGGTGGGACCATAGAACGCCCAGCCCTTGAGAGGCTGCTTCAGGCTGTCGAGAACCGTAGGATCGATTGCGTGGTCGTCTATAAGGTCGACCGCCTTTCCCGCTCGCTGTTGGACTTTGCTCGGATCATGGAGGTATTCGAGCGGAACGACGTTTCGTTCGTTTCCGTCACCCAGCAGTTCAACACCAGCACATCGATGGGGCGACTCATCCTGAATGTGCTCCTGAGCTTTGCCCAGTTCGAGAGGGAGATCATCGGGGAGCGCATTCGCGATAAGGTCGCGGCAGCCAAACGCAAGGGCAAGTTCACAGGCGGAACGCCGCCGCTCGGATACGACGTTGACAGTGAGAAGTGTCGCCTTGTCCTTAATCCGGAAGAGGCGAAGGTCGTCCGCCACATATTCAGGAGATTCGCTGAGATCGGCTCGCCGCAGACCGTAGCGGAGGAACTCAACAAACGCGGAGTCACGACAAAAGCATGGATGACCAAACGAGGCGTGTTTCGAGAAGGTCGCGCCTGGCACAAGATGCACATCTACCGGGTGCTCTACAACCGGACCTATCTCGGCGAGGTAATCCACAAGGACAATACTTACCCCGGGGAGCAGGAGCCCATAGTCACCAAGGAGATGTGGGAACGTGCTCACGCGGTCATAGAAAGCAACCGTGGAGAACGACGCCATTATGTCCGCGCCAAGGTGCCCGCACTGCTGAAGGGCATCATACGGTGCGGCGTCTGCGACAAGGCCATGAGTCCAGTGACCACTGAAAGCAAGGGGAAGCTATATCGCTACTACCTATGCGGGAGAGCCTCGAAGAACGGGTATGACTCCTGCCCGGTGAAGTCCGTGTCCGCTGGTGAGGTAGAACAAGCCGTGATACACCAGCTTAGGTCCATCTTCTCTTCACCCGAAATGGTCGCGCAGACATTCGCGGAAGCCACTCGGCTGGAAGCTGCGGACATAACGCACTTGGCGGATGAGAAGAGCAGTCTCGCGGCCCGGCTTGACGAACTTAAGACGGCGGCGGCTGGGTTGATGGATTCCGGTAAGACCAACGGAGAGGCTGCCCAGGAGATTCGGCGTACCAACGAAGAGTTCATAGATACACAGCGCGGACTGCAGGAAGTGAGCGATGAACTCCAACTCTTGCAGAGCAGGCTTGTTGATGAGCGTGACGTGTCGGAATGTCTGCGCCGCCTCGACCCGATATGGGAAGAGCTTTACCCGCTGGAGCAGTGCCGGATCATCAAGCTGCTGGTCGAGCAGGTCATTGTGAGACCGGATGGGATGGACATCAGAATCAGGACAGACGGCGTCCATTCGCTGATGAGTGAGTTGAGAGGCACAGTTTCTGAACATAAACAGAGGTGATAACAGAATGGTGTTAGGAGCTACCATGTCGCATACGGACGGGGGCATCATCGTGAGCGTGCCGCTGACGATGAAGAAACGCAACGGGCGAAAGGGGATCATCGTTCCCGGAGCGTTCTCAGGTGGAACGGTTCTGCGGGCTAACCATCAAGAAGCCTTGGTGATAGCCCTGGCCCGGGCGCACCGGTGGAAGAAGTTGCTCGACGATGGCAGGTTCAAGAGCATAACGGATATCGCCGAGGCCGTCGGACTCGATGTATCGTTCGCGGCCAGGATCATCAGGCTCACGCTTCTTGCGCCGGATATCATTGAGGCAATCCTGATGGGCAATGAACCGAGCGGGCTGTCGCTTACCAAACTCACCAAAGTGAGGTCGGTGATGTGGGATGACCAACGGGTCGCGCTTGGATTCCAGCAGAAAAGATCATATCGGCCGATCACAGCACTGCGCTGATGGCGGGTAAACTGCGTCACTGTGCTGATGGTGCCGAGTTGCCTACGGTCGGTGAATGCCTTCCATTCCTGCCGGTCACATTCCTGATGATGATGGTAGCCGGTCAACCTGCATATCAAGCTGAACACGCAACCCCGCGTCTAGCACCAAGCCTTCTGGACCGGTACAACTCACCAGATCATATGCGCTTGGTTGCCAGTGAGTTCGCAAGAGGCCACTCACTCACCTGCTCACTCGCGACACGCGCAGACCGTTCAGCACGGCCAGGATCTCGGAGGTCTCGTGTGCGAACACAGCTACCGCTACGCTCATCACCCCCAGAAGGGCGGCAGGTATCAACACGGCCAGTATCAGCAAGGAAAAGACTATGTTCTGCCTGCTGATATTGCGCGCTCGTCGTCCCAGGCTGACGGCATATGGAACCCTCGCGATATCGTCCCCCATAAGAGCGACATCGGCGGCCTCAATCGCGGCATCAGTTCCGGCCGCTCCCATTGCGATTCCGACTGATGCGCGGGCGAGCGCGGGAGCGTCGTTTATGCCATCGCCTATCATTATGACCGCCCCGTATTCTTCTTCCAAGCGTCTAACGGCCTCGATCTTGTCTTCGGGCTTAAGATTCGCTCTTACATCATCTATGCCGAGTTCCGCAGCGATTGTCCGCGCGGTGGTCTCGTTGTCTCCTGTAAGCATCACGGTCTTGATGCCCATGCTGTGAAGCTTACCAATGACCTCAGAAGCTTGGGGGCGAATCTCGTCTCTTATGCCTATCGCTCCCATGATGTGTTCATCGGTTCCCACATAGATGACTGTCTTGCCGCCATTGCGAAGACGCTCCAGTTCCGCCTTGTCGTTCAGGCTCAGACCGAGGCTGGCAAACAACTCCGGTCGTCCGACATACGTAGTCTTGCCCTGCACCTGAGCTTTCACTCCCTCGCCGGTCAGAGCTTCGAAATCGGTCACGTCAAGTGGAGCGATTCCAAGACCCTCGGCTTTCTCGACAACCGCTTCGGCAAGTGGATGCTCGGAGAGTCTCTCGATACTGTAGCAGAGCCTGAGAAGGTCCTGTTCGTTCCCATTGAACGTCCAGACATCCGTGACTACCGGTTTGCCTTTTGTGAGGGTCCCGGTCTTGTCAAATGCCACGACTTTGACCTTGCCCAAGTTCTCAAGGTGAACACCGCCCTTGATGAGAATCCCGCTTCTTCCAGCCTTCCCTATCCCGGCGGCAACCGCCACAGGTGTGGACATGACCAGGGCACAGGGCGCGGCCGCAACCAGCAAGACGACGGCTCGTGTAGCCCATTCGGAAACCGATCCGCCGAGAAGCGGGACCACCGTGGCCAGAAGCACAGCCGAGACTAACACGATTGGCGAGTACTTGTCGCCGAAACTCTCGATAAAGAGTTGAGCTTTCCCTTTCTGCTCCTGAGCTTCCTCAACCAGATGGATCATCTTGGCAAGGGTGTTGTTCTCGAACGTCGCGGTCACTCTTACCTCAAGACAGCCTCTAAGGTTCATCGTCGCGGCAAAGACCTTTGACTCCGGTTTCTTCTCGACAGGGATTGATTCCCCTGTCACCGGAGCCTCATTTACCGAGGAACTCCCGCTGACGACAACCCCGTCTGTCGGCATGGATTCACCGGGCCTTACTACGAATACGTCTCCGACTTCCAAAGCCTCGGCGGGAATAGTCTCTTCTCCGCCGTTCCTGATCACCCTGGCCTCCTTGGGAGCCAGGTCAAGAAGCTTCCGTATTGAGTGCCTGGTTTTTGCATAGGTATACTCCTCGATGCCCTCCGCAGTGCCATACAGGAACACCAGGAACGCGGCCTCGTCCCACATGCCCAGAATGGCTGAGCCTATGGTCGCTCCCATCATAAGGATCTCGATCCCGACTCGCCTCTCAGTGAAGATCTCTTCGAGACCTTCCCGGCTCCAGTGATAGCCACCCAGTAGGATCGCTACGATGTATATCGACGTCTCTGCCACGTCTGGGATAAGCCCCGTGTGACGAAGGGCAAATGCTATGCCAGTCAATAGCCCGGCCAGTAGCGCGTTGCGCATCGGCGGATGGGTATACCACCGAGCCTCCAGGACTTCCCGTTCGTCTCTATCCATCAGGCATCTTCCTCTCGTATCCAGTCAGCTTCTATACCGGGTGCATTCATAGACGCGGTTTCCTATATCAGACAGCAAGTCTTCAGCCAAGACCAGCATCGAGTTGATGCGTGGATCGCTCAATCGGTAATACACATACCGACCATGTTGTTCACAAGTGACCAGGCTACATTCCTTCAGACATGACAGGTGGTTTGAGACATTGGACTGGTTGAGACCGGTCAGTTCGACGATCTCGGATACCGACAGGGACTCCCCCCGCAAAGCCTCAAGGATGGATAACCGTGCCGGGTCCGAATAGCCTCTGAACAGCTTTGATTTCAAGTCTATGGAATGCTTACTCGAAACGCTGGACATACAGGTTGCCTCGTATCACCACATCACTATGTGGTAATATATCATGAAGAACGTAGCTCGTCAACATCCGTGTTCCGGTGGTGGAAGAACTCCGGCAGAACAAACAGGCTCTATAGCGACGGCCGCAGCGGGACAATCTCAAGTCCGGGAGTCAGCTTCACGATGTTACTCAATGTGAAGACCACCGGACAACGCTCCAGAGCCAGAGACTCGGCATCTCGAACCTTTTCCTCGGGCGAATCAGTTACGACCTGGAGAGTGATGCGGACCTCCTCCATGATCGGCTCGTCTCCAAGGCCAAAGACCTTGGAGAAGTCTATGTCCGCTTCCACGCGCGTGGTCAGGCTCTTGATTTCGACCCCGAGCGATGCGGCCATTGAAGCGAACACTCCTGTATAGCAGGACGCAAGGCCAAAGAAGCAGTAATGCATTGGACCGGGCAGTGTTCCAGTGCCGCCCATGAATGTTGGATTATCGGTCTCAAATGTCGCCGTGCCGCCTTCGTAGCTGATAGTTGATACGAACTGCGGGCCGCCAGCGCCAAGAACCCATTCGCCCTCGATCACCTGTGTTCTCTTGGCTTTGGTTGGATCCTGCTGAATCTGTTCGGCGAAAACGGCCATGCCGTCTAGGTTAACATTGTTGGTCTGCGACATTACATCTCCCTCCTATGCACGGTCCCTCTCGCAAGGGCAGCCATTGCCTATCATCAGCCAACCCCACGATCCCATCATCCAGCCATCCGAGCACGTGTGCATCGCCTCACCTTAACAGTATACCCGGCATTACACACCGAAACGCCCTCTACTCCAATCGTTACCAGGCACAAACGACTGTGAAACCCTTCAAACTCGTGCTCAGAAATCTTTTGGACTCAAAATGACGAGTCCAGAAGATGTAGAGAGAATTGGCGGAAAGAGAGAGAATCCTGCCTTGATATGGGGTCTGACCGCCTGAACGAGTCCACAAGATTCGAGCGGCGCGAACTGCCGGATTCTGCGGTCTCAAGCTCGATTTCCACGCCCAAAACGGCAAAAGCCCCAGGGTTGATGTCCCCGGAGCTTTCATCAGAGAGAGTCTTTGTTACGATAACATTGGTGGAGGCGTGGGGACTCGAACCCCAGTCCAAAGAAGTGTCAACCAAAGCGTCTACGAGCGTTTCCTACATTTTGATCTCGAGCTATCAGTCTCCTGCAGGCGGGATACGTCAGCCCCAGTCCGTAAGGTTGTCCTCGTCCATCGACGGACTTAATGGGACGAGCGAGCCGGTTTTAATGACACCCGTATCCGTTCACACCGGCTGAGAACGGGCAGATGCGCCGCTAATTAAGCAGCGAGTGCGTAACTTGTATTCGCGTTTATTGTTTTGCCGCTTTTTACGAGGCCAGCGGCGCCTCGGCTCGCAGCTTAAGCCAACCCATTCCCTGTCGACACCAATCGCCCCCACGAGGGAAACAGGGCAACTAAGCCCATTCAGCGGTGCGCCCACCGCTACACATATTATACCGCAATCCGGCCCCGCAAACAAGTTGAATGAGTTGGGTGCATCCCTCATTAATGGTAAGGTCCAGCGTGCTCCCTTCCCCTTTTGTGTTTTCGCGACGAGAATTCCTTCCCTGCTGTTGCCTATATAAACAAATTCACATTCCCAGCCTCGGCGTGATCGAGATACATGGCCACGCCGCCCTCTTCGATGCCGTCGATCAGTTCCTCGCGCTTGATGCCCATCAGGTCCATGGACATGGCGCATACGACCAACTTTACGCCGGATTCTTGCGCGGACCTGATCAGATCCGGCAGCGATGGGACGTTCTTCTTGCGCATAATCCCCTTGATCATAGCAAGGCCCATACCGCCCATGTTCATCTTGGAGAGCGTAAGCCTGCCCGCGCCGCGGGGCATCATACGGCCGAACATCTTCTCGATCAGCGTCTTCCGGACGGTTACCCGCTTGTCCCTACGGAGCGCGTTGATGCCCCAGAAAGTGAAGAACATGGTGACCTCGCTGCCCATCGCCACGGCGCCGTTGGCGATAACGAACGCAGCCATCAGCTTGTCGTAGTCGCTGCTGAAAACAACCATCGTCTTGCGCTTACTCATCGGAATCGAGCTTACGGACTGCGCCCCGGCGCCTTTGGCGATAACGGCCTTGCAATGTCCGTTTTCGGGGACGACCTCGACCAGCCTGTTACCCGTGCTGTGGCACCACGCCCCGATGTCACTCGCAAACGCAGGGTCGGTGCTGATCACGCTTATCGCTTCGCCCTCCTTGACGGCTTCCAACTCGGTCGCGACTCTCATAATGGGGCCGGGGCATTGCAGGCCGCAGGCATCCACGATATTGACAATGGATACGGGATGGGGCCTGGATTCGCCCTGCGCGGCGCAGCTCATGCCTGAATCGTCGCAGATGTTGGGCGTGGGCGGCTCGGGAATGCGGGGCGCATGGCCGGTGAATGCATTGTAGGTCTTGATCCCGCCGGTTAGGTTGCGGCAGTTGAACCCCTTCTGGCTGAGCATCCGGCACGCCACATACCCGCGCAAGCCCACCTGGCAAAACACCAGCAGTTCCTTGTCGCGAGGCAGTTCGACGATGCGGTCGCGGAGCTTGTCGAGTGGGATATTGACCGCACCGGGGATGGTCCCACTCGCCAGCTCGAAAGGCTTTCGGACATCGAGCAGGAACTGGTCCTCGCGCGGGTCGTGCACATCCTCGACCTGGCATATCCGCGCATCACCTTTGATCACATTCGAGGCAACGAACCCGGCGTAGTTCACGAGGTCCTTGGCCGAGCCGTAGGGCGGTGCGTAGGCAAGCTCCATCTCTTCGAGGTCGAACACCGTCAGGCCCGCGCGAATCGCAACCGCCAGCACGTCGATGCGCTTGTCCACGCCGTCGGAGCCGACCGCCTGCACGCCGAGCACCCTGCCGTTGTCGGGGTCGAACAGTAGCTTCAGACTGATCGGACTCGCGCCGGGATAGTAGCTCGCGTGATTGACGGGGTGGATGTAGACTTTCTCATAGGCCATTCCCGCGCGCTTGAGGGATTTTTCGCTCATGCCGGTCATACCCACGGCCAGGTCGAACACCTTGCAGATGCCCGTGCCCTGGCTTTTCTTATAAACGGTGTCGCGGCCGAGGGCGTTGTCGGCGGCAATGCGGCCCATACGATTGGCCGGTCCGGCAAGCGGGATGAGAGTGGCAAAACCGCCGACGAAATCAGTCACCTCAACCGCGTCGCCCACTGCGAAGATGTCCGGATCGCTGGTGCGCATGTGCTCGTCGACTGTTATCCCGCCGCGCTCGCCGATAGCCAGCCTCGCGTCGCGCGCAAGCGTCACCTCAGGCTTGACGCCCACGGCCATGATTACCAGGCCACAGTCGAGCGAGTCACCGGCGCTCAGATAAGCAGTAAGGTGGTCGTCGGTGTTGGTGAACTGAGTAACTGAGGTCTCAAGCCGCAGGTCGACGTCGTGGAGCTTGAGCTGCTCATGCAATGGCGCGGCCATCTCGGGATCGACCGGTCCCATCACCTGCGCGCCCAGCTCGACCAGCGTGACACCGACGCTGCGTTGTCGCAGCGCCTCCGCCATCTCCAGGCCGATATAGCCGCCGCCCAGGACCAGCGAGTGCGCGGGTTTGCGCTCGTCGAGCACGCGGATTATCGCATCCATGTCGGCCAGCGAGCGGAGGGTGAGCACGCGGGGGTCATCGGAGCCTGGTATCGGCAGTTGGATAGGCTCCGCGCCGGGGCTTAGGATGAGTTTGTCGTAAGGGATATTATGTTCGGCCCCATTGGCGAGGTCGCGAATGGTAATCTCTTTGCGTTCGCGATCGATAGCGACAGCCTCGGTGCGCGTGCGGACGTCGATGCGGAAGTTGCCGTAGAGCGTCTCGGGCGTCTGAACGAGGAGTTTGCTCCGGTCGGGAATTGCGCCGCCGATGTGATAAGGCAGGCCGCAGTTGGCAAAAGAAACGCTCTCTCCCCTCTCGATTAGTATGATCTCGGCATCCTCCGACAGCCTCCGGGCGCGCGCCGCCGCCGAGGCCCCGCCGGCCACCCCTCCGACTATAACTATTCGCATCTTCTCGCTCATTCATTTGCTCCTGTGCACGTGTTGGTATAGGGGTTAAGAATTTGCCCCTTCGACATTGCAGTGCTCCCGCACGCACCCGAGCAGCGCGGGGAGTTGTGGTGAGACGACTCGATAGTGCACCGTCCGCCCCCGGCGCTCGCTCGTGAGCAGCCTGTAGCTCTGCATCAGGCGCAGGTGCTCGCAAACCTGGTGCTCCCGCACTCCACAGGTCTCGGCGATCTCGCGCACGGTGAGATCCCCCTGCATAAGTATGTCCGCTATCCTGAGCCGCACCGGGTGTGCCATTACTTTCAGGCACGCCGCGGCCTCTTCCAGGGCCTCCATCGGCAGCAGGTGCATGTTATGGTTTGAGTCGATCATGATGAGTCCTTATATATCGATATATCGTGAGGTTACGATATGTAGTATACCAGGTTAGGTCGTGTGGGTCAAGGATTGAGCGGGTAATATGCTTAATGTAGGGGCATTTGTCCTGATGGAGGTAAGAGAAATGAGCATACTGGCTTGGATAGTAGTCGGGCTCATAGCAGGGTTCCTCGCCAGGCTCGCCCTTCCTGGCCCCGAACCGGGACCGGGAGGGATAGTGGGCGACTTGATAGCAGGGATAATCGGCGCATTGGTAGGCGGATGGATATTCCGCGCTCTGGGAATGGCGGGAGTCACCGGTATTAACATCGGAAGCATTCTGGTAGCTTTCGTAGGCGCGGTGATTTTCCTAGCCATCTGGCGCTCAATTGCCAGCGGGGGTCGAGTCGGCCGACGACCTGTGTAGCCCGATAAAGCGCGGCGCCGACAAGGAACGGGCTGAAGCCCGGGGAACGCCCGTCGGGGGTTCAAACCCCCGACGAGCACGCTCTCCCATTCTAACTTCTAACTCCTAGCTTCTGAAATCCCCTCGCGGCCCCGGCAATTGCGGCGATATGCTCGGGTGTGGTGCCACAGCAGCCGCCGACGATGTTTGCTCCGGCCTCGATCAATTCAGGGACGTGAGCGGCCATCTCTTCGGGGGTAGCCTTGAAGATGGTCCTGCCGCCTTCGAGAACCGGCACACCCGCGTTGGCCTGGATCAAGATAGGCGTGTTAGGCGCGGCCGCCCTTATCTGGCGGGTGATCTCGATCATATTCTCGATGCCGTTGCCGCAGTTCGCACCGATGATGTCCGCGCCAGCCTCAACCACCGCCAAGGCCGCATCGCCGGGAGTCACGCCCATCATCGTGCGGAAACCACGCGCGCCGGGCTCGAATGTGAATGTGCAAATAACGGTTAGCCCGGTGTTTTCCTTGGTGGCCTTGACAGCCTGAACGGCCTCGATCACCGACATCATCGTTTCGATACACACCGCGTCGGCGCCGCCCTCTTCGAGAGCCACGACCTGCTCCTTGAACGCGTTGTAAAGGTCTTCGTTGGTGGTGTTGCCGCCTTCGTCATAAGCGATCCGACCCGTGGGGCCGACCGACGCCGCCACATAACCCCTGTCCCCCATCGCATCCCTGGCGAGCTTCGCGGCGGCCCGGTTCATCTCCACCACCCTCTCTTCAAGGCCAAACTTCGTCTGCTTGAAACTCGTGCCGCCGAATGAGTCGGTCTCCACTATGTCGCTGCCCGCGGCAATGTATGCCTCAGCCACGCTCTTGACCGCGTCCGGGTGCGTGATACACCACAGCTCTGGCGACTCACCCGGCTGCAGCCCCTTTGCCTGCAAAAATGTGCCTATGGCGCCGTCCGAGATCAATATTTCTCCGTCGGCGATTCGTTCAAGTAAGGGTTTCAAGTATGGCTCCTCCTCAGTTACAGCTACTTAATGCGGGAAGGGAATTTCACCACGAAAGAACGAAAGGTACGAAAGCACGAAAAGGGAAGGGGTAGGAAAACAGTACTCCGTAGGCCCTGAGTAGCCCAGTAGAAGTTAGCTACTATTGAAGAGACCTGGTGGGCGTATCGAAGGGCCGGGTAATTCCGCACCAGGGCCTGTGCCTTCGCAGCCGCCCTTCGATACGGCCTTTCGGCCTACTCAGGGCTTACGGTGTACTCAACCCACACTCAGGACTTACGGAGGTACTAGTCCTGACCCTTAATCCTGTTCCTTTCGTCCTTTCGTGTCTTTCGTTCTTTCGTGATTAAAAAGTGCTCCAGCTACATTGTAGATCATGGGAGGCGTTTTGGCAAAATCGCCCTGGTCCGGCGGCTGCAAGAAAGAGGCGGCCACGCGAAGATCGCGCGGCCACACCATCAAGTCAATCGGTGTGCGCAGCAGTTTTCAGAAGCGATACCCCGCTCCGACAGACCACAGCCCGTCGTCGCTGGGGTTGCTGCCTCCAATAAACTTGAACTGAAAGTACAGGTTGTTCGTTAGATCGACCCCGAAGCCACCGGTCCAACCGAAGTTCGCGCCGTCGTCGATCTGCATCTCTGGGATACTGTCCGTGGTCGCCAGTATGCCGACGCCAAGGCTGGTGAACAGCCGCCAGCCCCCGACGGTCCCATATTGCTTGAAGCTCACCATTATGGGAACAAAATTGACGTCCTTGTCATCACCTTTGCGACGGATCAGGGTCCATTCCGCCGTTATGCCGATTGCTCCGTTTCCTCGACCGAACTGCTCCCCGGCCTGGTCGTACCAGGTTATGCCGACAATAGGGCTCACCTCCTGATTGGTGCTGCCACTCACCGGCATCGCCGCCCCAAGCGTGAGCGAGTAGTTCAGACCGTTATCCTCGGGAATCCCAAGTTGAGCGATCGACGGCCCGGCAAGCGCCAGGCACGGCAGGATTATCAGTACGCCGAGCAGCCACCCTTTCATGTTGGTTTACTCCTCTCAGGCCCGGAAGTCCATTGCCCAATGCCGGTTGATACTTACCGCCAGCCAGCCCCATTGAAACGCACGCCGGCTGATTCACGGACCTGTTATTGACTTGCGGAACGTCCGCGACTACAATCTTCACTATGAGTGACGTCGAACACAAAACCGTACTCTCCGCTATGCGCTCCTCAGGCTTTTTCGCCAGCTTGGATGATGAGACACTTATGCTCATCCGTCCGACCGCCAAACGCGTCACGCAGCCGCGCGGCACGGTCATCTTCCATGCGGGTGAGCCGTGCAAGGGGCTGTATATAGTGGAATCCGGCGCGGTGAAGCTCTACAAGGAGTCTTCCGACGCCAAGGAGCACGTGCTGCACGTGGCTGGGCCCGGCGACTGCTTCGGCGAGGCGGCGCTGTTCCTAGGCAAAGGCTACCCCGCGTCGGCGGCGGCAGTGCAGGACTCGGTGCTGATACTCCTGCGGAAGGATGAGTTTCTTCAGCTCCTGCGCGATAATCCCGACATCAGCTTTCACCTCATGGCATCGATGGCGACCTGGGCGCACAGGCTGGTGAACAGCATCGAGTCGCTGACGCTCAAGGACGCGGGGGCAAGGTTCGCGGACTATATCCTGTCGAGGGTCCCCGACGGCGAGAAGGACGGAACAGTCGTGGACCTCGGGATGCCCAAGCAGGTGCTGGCGTCGCATCTGGGAATGACCGGCGAGACGCTCTCGCGCCTGCTGGCGAGGTTCGAGGAGGACCATCTCGCGACCTCCCAGGGCCGCAAGCTCAAGGTGCTCTCGATAGAGGAATTGGAGGATTTGGCGCAGTTTGGGAGAGCGTAGAAGGCAGTTTTGAATTGTGAATTATGAATTGTGAATTGAAGGGAGCTTCACCCTCCCCTCAATTCAAAACTCAAAATTCCTAATTCATAATTCGCGGAGGGTTTCGTCGTGCTTGCCAACATTGCGCAGCACATAACAGTCCCCGTCGATTGAAAGGGTAATCCTGTGGCCGCGATCCACCCTTACCTCCCAGAGTCCGCTCGTTCCCCGCATCTTCTTCAGATGGAGAGATGGATGTCTGGGGTCCGTAACCATAAGCCGGAGGGCTTTGTTTACTTTGTGTTGCACTATCTCTCCGAGCGAACAGTAAGCCTCTTTGAATCGCTCAGTACGCTCGAACTTCACTGCTTTCCACCGCTCAGATCATCGATGAGGTCTTCCACCGATTCGAACGCCTTCACCCGGCCTGCCTTGATATCCTCGTCCGCGGTCCTCTCGGCCTCCTGCCATTCCTTGGTCCAAAACCAGGCCTGACTCTTATCGATAAGCTTCTTGGGCCTCAGCACAATCTCGTCGCCTCTGACTTCGGCCTCCAGTAGATCACCTTCCTCGAGGTGAGCCCGCTTCCTGATAGACGCGGGAATAGTAATCTGCGCATTCTTCCTCAAAGTAAGCAGCATATGAATCTCCGACATTACGAAATTCAGAATCTAGTAATATTATACCCTAACGCGCGCTGCAGCACAACTCAAAGTTGCTCAGATGTTCCCATAGTCTACCTCGGCCCCATAATCCGGCCAGGTGTGGACGCCGACGATCAGCGGCCAGTGCTTGCCCTCGTGCAGGCGGCTCAGGCCAAGGGCGACGAATATGCGGCCGAAGTCGAAGCGGTCGCGCAGGTTCTGAGAGGTCATTACCAGTGCCTGAGAGCTTCCGAGCAGCCGCCTGCCCAGCGCGCGCCACTTGATATCGGTCACCGGCACGGGCCTCTCCCCCATTTCTGGCAGCTTCAGCCGCGCCTCATACTTGCCGGAATAGCTGTCCTGGGCAAAAAGCGCCTCCGCCTGGGAGGGTTCGAAGAGCGCGAGCGACCTCTCCCCGTGAAGCACCTGTTCGGGAGAGTCCGGCTCGGAGTGCTTTTCGAGGAACCAAAGATACTGGTCGAGCCTGCCCACGAGCGTGGGCCGGGAGTGAACAAAGTCGCAGACCCAGTCCTCCACATGCGGCGGCCTGGGGAAGGGCTTGGTGAGAGAGAACTTGACGATGTCGAATGGGCGGATCGCGGTGCGGTCGGGGTATGCGAGGTCGCCCGGGAGCACCGTCCCGAACTCCTTCACGGGCCGAATCCACTTCTCGCCGGTGAGCGATATCCCGCCTGTGCACATCCCGCTCAGCATCTTGGTGACCGCCAGCACTACCACCGGCTCCTGCGTCACAGGTGGATCACCTCCAAGACCATCATCCTGACCTCCACCGCCGTTGCGAGGATGCGCCTGTGGCAGTGGTCCGCCTCGGGCTCGGCGCACAGCAGGCACGGCCTCCGCCAGCCGTTCTTCTTCACCAGATCGACGAATCTCCGGGACATCTCCCGCTCTTCAGTCAGTCCCCAATATCGGGACTCGTACAGGTCCCAATCCTTGCCGGTCTTATACTCACCAAGCATCTCCTCCGTCGGCGCGAACTCGGGCACATGCACATATCCGATTCCGAACCCCTCTTTCAGTAAGAAATCAAGGTCGTCGCGCTTCGAGAAGCCCGCAAGCTGTGACGTGTTGTTCAGCCGGATGTCCACGACACAGTCCACCCTCGCGGTTCGCAGCCGCGAGATAAACTCCCGGAGGGTCTTCTTGGTGTATCCGATCGTATATAGCGCGTCCATGTTCCCTCCATCTAACTTCTAACCTCTTACTTCTAACCTCTAAAACAGTCCCTGCTGCTCCACTCTCGCCACGGCCCCGTCCGGCATTATATGTACCACTTCAATCCCCCAACTCCGCAGCACCTGGGCGATGATGCGCTCCCGATGGCAGCCCTCCGGGTCGGCCTCGCTGCACATTATGACGATGCGCTTCGTCCTGGCCATCTCGACCAGGCCCTTAAGCTCGTTTTGAAACGCGTCGGTCGCGGCCAGCTTATCGTAGTCGGGTTTGCCGGAGGGCGTGTAGAGGTCCATGTCCTTGGGTTTGCCGCCGATGCTGGAGCCGGAGTAGCGGTATTCGATCCCGGCGGCGGTCACGTGGCGCTGGAAGTCGCTCTTATTGAACTGCGGCGCATACCTGCTGTAGGGGTCGCTGCGCACATCCACGAGCACCCGTATCCCGTGCTTCTTCAGGATATTTAGGAAGTCAAGAATGTCATGGTTGCTGTGGCCTATGGTAAGGATTTCGGTCATTATGCGTCACTCATCGCGTGTGATGAGATATTCTACGCATTTTCGAGCTCGACTGCAAGATGCCGCCAAACCCAAGACCTACATTTGCCCCATCCCGCTTGCCGGCGTGGAGGATACCCGCACGCTGCCACCCATCAGGCTCGCGATATTGGCGCCGCGCTTCGCTGTGTAGTTCGCAGCCACATTAAACGACTTTGTGAAGAAAAGTGCCCTGAACCCGGCCTTGATGCTCTGGCTGATGTTCAGCACGCCGCCCGAAAGCGACCAGGTGCTTGTGGCGCGCTGGATCTTGCCTCCCTTGCCGAGGCCCAGCGGCATCCCGCTCACGCTGATGCTCCCACTTCCCTCTCCCTGAAGGCACATACCGGCAGGCTTCAAGACTTCGGTGAAATCGTGCTGCTGGTTCTTCGGCTTCAGGTTAACCAGTATTATGCCCTTGCCCGTTATGTGGTTCTTCGCGGAGCCATCAGCGGCCAGGGTAGTGGTAACTGTCGAAGTCCCGATATGAAGGGGACTCCCGGTCTTTTCATCCAGTCGGTAGTACTCGAACTGGCTGTGGAAGGTATTCGCATCGGCCTGCGTGATGAGCGCGTGGAAGTACTTATCGCCAGCCTTCTTGCCGTCGGTGCTCTGCTCGCAGGCGCCGATCCAATCGCCCACGATGGTCTTGAAGAAGCTTCTAACATCCTGCTGGGCCCCCGGCACGGCCTCCGCGTAACCAGCCACCGAACCGAAGAGCGCAAGTCCGATGCCGATAGCCAAGACCCTGGAACAAGCGCGAACGCGCAACGCGGGCCGCTCTATTGCGACAATACTAAGTATGCCTGCTATGGTTTGGAACAAAACAGCGTTCCTCCTGTGTTTCTCAGCCTAGAGTATACCGCTTCTAGCGGGATTCACAGGGGGTGAGAGGAGAAAAACCCCAAAAAAGGAGCGTTTCGAGAGGTACGGTCCGGCCAGTGTCCCGCTGGTGCTACACAGAGTAAGACGAGTTATTGAACGTGTAGGGTTCCCACTGGTTTGCACCTTGCCCGTTGCAAGGGTCTAGTCGCCGGAGATGTTATGGCATTGATTGCAGCCCGATGAACTGGCGAGACCATTGCCGCTGGTACCATAGGGCCATGCCATGCCAAACGCATGCGTCGAGCCGTGGGCTTTGTGGCAGGAGAGGCAGAAGACTTCGTTGTCGGTGGTGACGGTGCTCGCCGAATTGAAATTGGTGGCCGTGCTCACAGCAAATGGAACGCGCGGGACCGTTTCTCCGTCCACATCAAAGCCGCTCCCCACGCCCCGCTCCCAGTGCTGAGCATCGGCTCCGTCTCGGATTCTCATGGTCGTCGTCGCATCGCTGCTCGGGTGTCTATGGAAGCGCATACCGTTGCCGGAACTGCCGAACTCGTGACAGCGTATGCACAGCTTGTCTCCGATGTTCTTCACATAACCGATATTGGCCCTCTTGTATCTGTCGAGGCCGGTGGCCGCGGGGTTCACGAATGCGACAGGGCCGTCCGCGGAGTCGTCCAGCGCCCGCAGGTTGCGATAATTGGCGTTGCCATGGGGGTCGTGGCACGCCGTGCAGTCTCCGGGACCCTCATTGCCCTGCCCCGGCAGGTTGTGGCCCTTCCAATTGTCCTGCTGAATATCGGAAAAGTGCCCAGCCGCGCGCTCGCCGCCGTTGTATTGCTCCGATGGGTTGTTGACGTCGGCTCCGACAACATCAGGAACGCCGGACTGGTTATCGTGGCACTGGAGGCACATCTTGGTAACCGAATCCCCCTTGGTCAGATGGGCACTGGGAGTCTGTCTCCAAGTCGAAGGGGTACCGCTGTCGCCATGGCTGAGGCTGGCATGCGTTGCGTGGCAGTCCGAACAGGTGAGGGTCTTGCCAACGTGATACTGACCCGCGAACGCCTCGGCATGCAGCCATACCGCCAGGATGAGAATGACTACGACGCAGGTATGTGCTCTAGTGATTCCAGACATACATTCGCTCCCGGCAGCCCCGAATCCTTTCGGGGCGTAATCGCCAATTACATTATGCGGCACGGGAGCGGATGTTTAATGTTAAAACTGGATTAAGTCTCGAATACAGGTAATGTTACCGGGGCCCCCAGGACAGGCTGTACATGAGGCCCTTTGTAAGATTAGGAGCCATACATAGCGTGAAGCCGTGCTGGCTTTCGCACGAGCGCTGTAATCTTGTCATGCTGAGTGAAGCGAAGCATCTGCTTTGAACTGAAGGTAGGACTACCACGAAGGGTTCAAAGCAGATTCTTCGCCTTCGGCTCAGAATGACAAGACTTACGGCTTCGTGCAGAAACCAAGCGCCATGTGCTGGATGGGCAGCGCTTGGGTTTGCGTCCGTGGATTTATTCGCCCGGTGCACTGACCCGGCGTTTACTGCGCATGACACTGGAAGCAGAGGTCCTGCGGCACGCCGCCTCCCGAATCACCCTGCTCCGTAACAGTCCCCGTGCCGGACATGTATATGAGGCCGAATGCGTTCTTGTTGCCGTGAGCCTTGTGGCAGGTGAAGCAGGACGGCGTGACATCGGCCCCAGTGTCCCAGTTTCCCGACGAGCTCATCGTCTTAACACGGTTCGTATGCGACTGATACTGCGCCAAGCTGGAGAAAGCGTTGGAACCCGCCCCAACGTTGACATCAGCCGCGGGGTGTCGCCTCCAGGAAGCCGAACCGCCTCCGCTCGCGCCGCCCATATTCGCGGAGCCGCCGGGGCCGTGGAAATTGCCGTGACAGCTTGCACACCATTCGCCGTAGCGAGACCTGGTGGGGTCGGGCTCGTTGAACCATGTGCCTTCAATGCCGTAGCGATACGCGATATCGAAGCCGTCGTGAAGCCACACGTCCTTGGTGAGGTTATTGGTATCGCCGAAAGAATAGGTGAGTGTCTTGCCTTCAAACTTGTCTCCGGGCGTGTCGGAGGTCAACAAATTACGAAACTGCGTCTTGATTCCGTGCTGGGCATGGCAATCGATGCACAACAGGCCGCGCTCGGCATTGGACCACGTCCCGCCCGGAGCCACGGCTTTGCTGTCTAGTGTATGCCCTTTCCAGCTTTCGTAGCCTCCGTTCCCGCCGACCCGGTTAAGCCCGCCGGCCTGGCGCGGATAACCGCCGGTCGGAGTGGCCAGCACGTCCGGCGCACTGCCCATACTGTCGTGGCAGGCTAGACAAAGATCGTTGGGTGATGCTTTCAGCAAACCTTTGAAGGGACCCGTTGGATCACTTACCAGATCGGTCGGGCCACCCCTGTAGTTGTGGCGCATACTGTAGTGCATTGTATGGCAATCGGTACACACAAGGCCACTGCCCACGTGGGCTATACCCGCAAACGACGGGCCCGACGCAAGCAGACTTACACTTACCACAAGTAATGTATTACGCAGCTTTCCCACCACGTTCTCTCCCATCTCCCCTCTAACAACCGCTCTCGTTGGACACGGCGGCGGCGGAAGCTGGCTCCCGCCAAACATGCCGCGGCCGAGCGGCAGGGCATAAAGTTGTAATGCCAAGATGGGGACGGAGGCTGGCACCTCCGCCCCATACACAGCCATTATGTGCTGAGCGGACCCTTACTAGGAGCCCATGCCGTGGCACTGATGGCAGAGGTCTGGCATCTGAGTACCGTCGTCGCCCTCTTCGGTAACTGTTCCGGTACCCGCCATGTAGATGAGTCCGAATGCATTCTTGTTACCGTGAGCTTTGTGGCAGCTAAAGCAGGATGGTGTGAAGTTCGTGCCATCAGACATGACCTTCACCTTGTTTGTCTTCCCTGCGTAGCGTGTGTTTGTGGTCGCGGTGAATGCAACGCCCGCTGTAGGGTGCCTGACCCAGTCGGAGCCATTGTTCATGTTGGCATCGGTCTGCGCGCCGTGGAATTCCGTGTGGCAGCGCTTGCACCAATCGCCGTAGGCCGACGCATGGGTTGTGGCATCCGGATTCTCGAACTCCACGTTCGAGATATCGTAGTGGGCAGTATTTCCTGCACTAAGAAGGCCGCCATTAAGCTCGTAGACAGCCGCTGTGCCGGTGTTAGTGCCAATGTCGTAGAGCACCCAGGAACTGGGAGCCGCGATGTACTCCGGCGTGCCATAGGAAAGACCCGGCTTCGGGGCAAGATTGCGCCAGTTGCCCTGCGCATTCTGGGTAGCCGTTCCACCGGTCGGCCTACCGCCGCCGTGTGCACCGTGGCAGTTGACGCATTCCAGACCCTCGACAGCATTGGACCACGTCCCGCCGGGAGCGGTGTCGGTCGCACCAAGCGTGTGGCCCATCCAGTTCTGATATCCTGACGCAGCGTCACTCACGCCACCAGCCTGACGAATGACGGAGCCGGTGTTCGCGCCCACAACGTCCGGGGCGAATGTCTGCCCATTGTGGCAGGTCATACACAGAGCGTTGGGGTCAGATGCCTTGAGCAACTTGGCGTATCCGGTAGTACCGGTTACGGTACCATCCGGCGCACCACCAGCGTAGCTGTGGCTAACGCTGCTGTGCATTGTGTGACAGTCCGCACACACCAGAGTGGTCTTCTGGTGGTAGTCGCCGGCCATGACAGATCCGGCGGCGATCGCCAAAGACACAACGGCGATCGCAACAACGAGTTTTTTATACATTGCTTTTGTCCTCCTTTTCCCTCTTAGGCACATTCTTAGCCCCGGCCAAGGGTATCTCCGAGACTAATTGCTTTGGAACAATATTGCCGAGCATCACACCTCCCCCCTATACTCATGTTTTCATATCACCGCGCCAGATCAGCCGCGGCGTCCCCTGCAATCACGTTAATCGCGGCCAGGGTAATGAAATATCAGTTCGATTTTCGGGAATCGGGGCCAGAGACTATTTCGAATGCCTGGACCCTCGCTCCGGTAGATTCCACAACGTAAATCCTATTCGCTCCATCTCCCGCTATGCCCGATGGATATGCGAGATCGCCGGCTTTCTGGCCAAACCCGCCGATGGCGAAAGTCACGAATGACTGCTTAAGTCCCGTGTCCGAAGGGTCCAATCTGAACACCGAGACAATGTCCCTGAGCATATCGACAACCCACAAGCGGCCTTTCTCATCAGTTATCAGACCCGAAGGCAACGAGAAGTTCTCGGGACCCGTTTCATGTGCGCCAAAGCTCAGAAGCTGCTTTCCGTCAGGCGCATAAGCCCGCACGCACACACCCAAGCCGTATGTTGCGAATACTCTGCCGTACTTGTCGACCCACAGGCCCGTCATGGACTTGGACTCGCCGGTGGATTCCACGCCAATCTTGGTCTTGAGTTTCAGGTCGGGAGTCAGGATCAGTATTTCCGTGTCACAGCCGCTCACACCGAGATAAACGTTGCCCGCCGTGTCGACCGCCACGCAGCGCGTCTGCACCTTCGATTTCGGCTGGCCGACGAGGTCGCCGGGCCATATCTTCTGAATGGAATGCCCTCGGAAATCCAGCACATCTAGATAAGAGCACTGGTTGTCCGCGACAAGGATGTCGCCGTTCTTTCGCACCGCCACACTCCTCGGTTCGCCCGGACGGCGATCCCCCGAAGCCGCATCGATCACCGAATGCGGAATCTTGGCAATTCCGATTCCCTTTTTGTCAAGGATCACAATCTGTCCGTTGCCTGTATCGGCCACGTACAGCTCGCCGCGCGAAGCATCATAAAACACTCCGCTCGGCTTGGAAAACCGCTGCGAGGAAGAGAATCCATAAGCGGCAAAGCTGTAACTCAGCTTCACTTCCTCCGCCAGCGCCGGGCACCCGCCCAGGCTTGTCAAAGTACCGGCAATACATACCGCCGCAAAATATCTCAGCCACGTGCGCATGGTTTAATGCTCCTGACTGTGGCACCACACGCACAAGTCCCTGCTCTTGTCCGCCTTCGTCATCGCCTCGAACTTCGATCCGTGCACATCATGGCAGGAACCACAGACCAGCACCCCACCCCTCTTCGGGTCCTTGACGGCCGTACCGTCTGCCTTCTTGCCTATCGGGTGAGAGAACGAATGCTTATGGCACTGCCCGCAAAGCGCCACCTGATCCTTTGAGAGCAGCGACTCTTGAGCGGAACTGTGCGGCTTGTGGCACAGCATGCAGTTCATATTGGCCTCGAGGATTTTGTGCCGGTGTACGGCCACCGTGTCGCCTTCGACCTTGCCATGGCATCCGAAGCAGAGATTCGCGGTCTGTCCTTTCAGCAAAGCCTTCTCACTCGATACGTGCGGGTTGTGACACATAATACAAAGCCCTTCCTTGACGGGAGGATGGGCGTTTTCGTTAGCCGGAGTCATCACAGACGCGGGATGGCAGGAGAAGCACAACTCCTTTGCCGGCTTGATTAGCCCTATGGGCTGGCCCGGGGTAGGCTTGGTGTGGCACATCTCGCACTTGCCCTGCTTGAACGGCATGTGCTGCTTGGTTCGGACGAGGCTAGCTTCCTTATCGTGGGAGTGCGGATCGTGACACTGGGTGCACTTGGAATCGGCGATCGGATAGCCTTTATGCGCCGTCGCGATCTTGGCATCAGCCGGGTTATGGCATCCCTGGCATATCTTCTGAATGCCCACGACGACCATTGTTCGTTCCGAAGTACCGTGGGGGTCGTGGCAAGTCAGGCACTGGCCCTGAGCGACGGGCGAATGCGTGTAGGCCGCTTTCTTGCCGGGCGAGCTTTCCAGAAGCTGGCCGTGACAGGTCAGGCAGAGGTCCTTGCCTGGCTTGATCAGGGCTTTGTCATTGCCGTTGGGATGGGCGGTGTGGCAAGAAAGACAGGACAGGCCCTTGCGTCCGTGCATGGAGCGCGCAAAGAATGAACCAGAAAGGTTCTGCCATTCCTTGGCACCCTTGGAGGAATCGCTCTTGAAGTGGCAAGCGCCGCATATCGCGTTGGTAGCCGCGGCTTCATCGACTTTAGGAACTCGGGGCTTATTCTGCGCGCCGGTGCTTATGTGCAAGCTGGCGGGCCCATGGCACGTTTCGCAGCCCTTGATCTCGGCCGGCAGCGAATCCTGCATAAGGGCTTTTCCGTGGGGTGAGACCAACCAGGGCTCGACGACCTTTCCGTGGCAAGCCTTACAAGCCGCGCTGCCCACATAGGAAGCCTGCGGAGCCGGAGCCGGCTTCGCGGCGGGCTCGGCGTCATTCTTGGGTTTCTCCTGAGCGCCGACGAGCATCATAGAAGCCAGCAGTAAAACACCGCCCAACAACCAGCTCTTGATTACTCTGTCGATTCGGCCAGATGTTCTCATAGACTCAATTACCGTCCGCTACTTAAGTAATCATGCACAACGACTTTGTGCAATCGTTCACAAGCCGCCCTGCGCCCGCAACCTCCGCGGCGCCGCCTGTCGGCTGGGATGGAAACTCAGCAGTTACGCCGAAGGCTCCACCACGGTCTTTATTCAAATTGTAATTAAGGCTTCCGTGAAGTGATTCACTAGCCTGCGCGGAATATGTCGTGGTTAGATACGATGCAGGAAGTGTGCCATTTCGGCAACAATCGCCCCGGCATGTCTACCAGTCTTACTTCGCGGCTATGGAATGAATGTTGTTTTTCTGATGACAAGCGCTGCATGTCGTGGCCGGCGGCACGCGCTGGATCTTCGTCTTATCGCCCATATGATCCGCGCCGGGGCCATGGCAGGCTTCGCAAGTCGTGCCTTTCAATCCGGGAGTGGCGGCATCATCGACGAAGCCGCCCTTGCCGTAACCCGTCGAATGGCACGGCAGACACTCGGCGTTCTTCTCCTGCCCCACGTTGACCAGCAGATCAAAACTCTTCGCATGAGCCGTCTTCGACCAATCGGCATAGGGATCGGGGTGGCACATTTTGCAGTTGTCGACCCCGCCGTATTTCTTATCCTGCGCGACCACCGTCACGCCGCTTGCGATTACAAGGATCAGCAGGAGCACAAACAGCCCGCTTCTCATAGGCGCATCCTTTCTCGCTAACCAAGCTGTGAAGTCCCGCACCTTAAGGACATTGAGCAGGAATTCACAGATAAAGTCAGTGTAGCATGGTAAGGATGAGGTGTCAACCGGTATAATTACCAGGTGTACAGCTTCTGCTGCCTGCTACTTACGCAATTGAAACCTCTTCCATCAACTTAATTATACAGCATAAGGCGCTTAAGGTGGAAGTCCTTGTCATCCTGAGGAGGCACGACGAAGGATCTGCTTTGAACCCTTCGCGGTAGTCCATGCCTTCGTGCATTCGCGCTCACCAAACTTTTTTCTCGTTCCCTCAAAAAACCGCTAATGTCTGTTTATTAGCCCGTCGATACGTTCAGTGGACAAGGCCGAATGGCAGTGTCCGCGATTGGAACTCATAATCCAGCGTAACACTATGTGTGCCTGGAAGGAAACTGAATCGACGCCTGTCATATCCGCAAGGGAGTGCTTCCACTGACAGGTGAGCAAGATTTCAAGGAGGGAAACGTAAAAAGTGAGTCTGAGAATTAACCTCAATACCGCGGCTCTGACCGCGCATAGAACTCTGGCGGAAACTGATACCAGTCTGGGCAAGACCATCGAACGATTGTCTTCCGGGTTCAGAATCAACACCGCCGGCGACGACCCGGCGGGTCTTGTCATTTCCGAGAAACTGCGCGCTCAGGTGAGCGGCCTCGGACAGGCCATCAAGAACGCTGGTGACGCCGTCAACATGGTAAAGACCGCTGAAGGCGCCTTGAACGAGGTCAGCCGCCTTATGCGTTCGATGAGAGACCTGGCGGTGCACGCGGCCAACACAGGCGCGAACGACCAGGCGGCCGTGCAGGCCGACCAGGCGCAGATCAACAACGCGGTTCAATCTCTTAACAAGATCGCGCAGGAGACGCAGTTCGGCGGACGCAAACTCCTCGATGGAACCGCGGGCGTCAAGTCATATATCGACGGAACCGCCGTCATGACCGGCGATTTCTCGTATGCTTCGAACCTGACCGACGGCGCGGGCATCAAGGTGCAAGTGACGACGGCGGCAAAACAGGCCGTGCTCTCCAGCGGAGCTACCTACTCTCAGCTTGCGGCCGGCACAGTCAGCAGCACTGCCACATACGCCGGGACCAGCACGGTCCTGCTGGCGACGGGCTGTGTATCGATCAATGGCACGAACATCACCTACACCAGCGGCACGACCACTGTAGCGACCCTGATGGCAAGTATCAACGCTGCGTCAACCACGACTGGAGTCTCGGCCACATTCGACGCGACCACGAACAAGATCCAGCTTTCAGCCACTACCTCCGGCGCCGCGGCCACGTTCTACGCCACCGACACCGCTACGGCGGGGACCGATCTATTCGCCGACGGCAGCCATACCGGCGTCGACTGGGGAACGTTTGCAAGTGCTAACGGCTCTATGTATGTCAACGGCGTCAAGGTAGACTACGCCTCCGGGGACTCAGTCAACGACGTGGTCACGAAGATCAACGCCAAGACCGAACTGACCAACGTAGTGGCGTCATATGACGCAACCACGAATAAGATAGACCTCAAGACCAGAGATTGGGGCTCCAACGCGAAGATCAACGTCACCCAGGGAGCAACCTTCCTCGGCGGAGGCAGTTCGGCGGCAAACAACACGGGCGTCGACGCCGTGGCAACGGTGACCAAGGTTGTCGGCGGAGTCGCCGACAACGTCTCGGACGCCTCCTGGCAAAGCGGCAGCGGGCTTACCCTCAAGGACAGCCTCGGCAACACCATAGTAATGCGAGAAAGCGCCGGTTCGGTGGTCGCGGACTACGCAACCCAGTTCAACCTGGGCGTCAACACCTTGCGGTTCCAGGTCGGAGCCTACGATCACCAGATCAGAGACGTAAACATCGGCTCGGTCTTCGCGAACGACCTGGGCGGCGGCGCGGTCGAGGACAACAATGTCTCAACCATGGACGTCACCACCTACGAGGGCGCCCAGAACGCCATTCAGATACTGGACGACGCGATCCAGCAAATATCCACTCAGAGGGCGGCGCTGGGCGCTACCCAGAAGAACGTTCTCGAAAGCAGCATCACATCCTTGAACATAGCTAAGGAGAACATATCGGCGTCCGAGTCCACCATCCGCGACACGGACATGGCGGCGGAAGTCGTAACCCTGACCAGAAACCAGATACTGCAGCAATCCGGCGTGGCGATGCTCGCGCAAGCCAACCAGATGCCGCAGACTTTGCTGAGGCTGCTACAGTAATACCTGGGAGCGCGAGGCTCCCGCCGAGCTTTGTCTCTTCGGAGGCACAAGGCTCAGCAGGAGCTTCGCCCTCCCGTAACGCCATTACTAAACCTCCTCTTATTACGACAGGGCCTTCGGAGCAAGCCTCCGGAGGCCCTGTTGTCGCCTGTCACCCAAAAAGGGTGAAAAAAGTGTTCCAATATGCAGGCTAACGCGGAAAAACCCCTCTGGAGGTCGTATCCGAGCAGTCAGCGAAGCCAGCGTGGCCACCTAAAGTGTCTTATGGTTCGTGTCGATAGTCTTATTGACACAGAATAGCATAATAACACTTCCTGAGTGTGGCCGCGATACCAACGGCTTCGTGGTTTTGTCCCCGATCTCCTCAGCGAGATTGGAGATGGGTTTCCGGAGTGTGGGCGTCTCACCGGTAACCTAAAGAACGCGAATTACGCCCGGGATATCTTGGGGCCAAGCGCCCATACGCCATGGACTGGCGAAAGCATTCAGGGAGGATCGAAACAAAATGAGTCTGAGAATCAACCTTAACACAGCGGCACTGGGTGCGCACCGCACCCTCTCGGGAACCAGTGATGCTCTGGGTAAGAGTATCGAGCGACTGTCCTCGGGATACCGGATCAACAACGCGGGCGACGACCCCGCGGGTCTGGTTATTTCCGAGAAATTGCGCGCTCAGGTGAGCGGCCTTGGACAGGCCATCAAGAACGCCGGTGACGCGGTCAACATGGTAAAGACCGCTGAAGGCGCCTTGAGCGAAGTCCACAGACTCCTGCGTTCCATGAGAGACCTGGCGGTGCACGCGGCCAACACGGGCGCCACCGACTCGGCATCCGCGCAGGCCGACCAGTCGCAGATCACCAACGCCATCAACAGCTTGAACAAGATCGCCTCGGAGACTCAGTTTGGCGGCAAGAAGCTGCTCGATGGTTCCGCCGGCATCAAGACGTTCATCAACGGCAGCAACGTAATGTCGGGTGACTTCTCGTTCGCCAACGGCATTATCAATGGCGCCGACATCAAGGTCGAGGTGAGCACCGCGGCCGAGAAGGCGACTCTCGCCAGCAGCGCTACCTATTCCGAGCTTGCGGCCGGCACGGTCAGCAGCACCGCCACCTACGCCGGGACCAGCACGGTCCTGTTGGCGACGGGCTGTGTCTCCATCGGTGGCACAAACATCACCTACACCAGTGGCACGACCACCGTGGCCGTCCTGATGGCCAGCATCAACGCCGAGTCGGCGACAACCGGCGTCTCGGCCTCGTTCGACACGACCACCAACAAGATCAAGCTCTCCGCCACGACCTCCGGCGCGGCGACCACGTTCTACGCCACCGACACGGCCACGGCTGGAACCGATCTGTTCGCCGATGGAAGCCATACAGGCGTGGATTGGGGGAACTTCGCAACCGCCACGGGATCGCTGTATGTCAACGGCGTGAAGATCGATTACTCGTCCGGCGATAACGCAAACACGTTCATCAACAACGTTAACGCGAAGACGAGCCTGACGGGAGTCGAAGCGTCATACAATACGACCACCAATAAGATCGACTTCAATAGCACGACTTACGGTTCGGCGGCGACGGTCAACGTCACCACCGGCGCGATGTTCCTGGGAACAGGGACGGCCAACTCGAGCGATGCCGGCGTGAACGCCGTGGCCAAGGTCACGCAGACATCGGCCGGCTCAACGACCAACGTCTCCGACAACACATGGACGGCTGGTTCCGGTCTGACCGTCAAGGACAGCCTCGGCAACCAGATCGTCTTGACGGAAGCGGGCGGAAGCGCCACCAGCGCAGCCAGCAGCCAGTTCACTGTCGAGAAGAACACCCTCACATTCCATGTGGGTGCGTTCGCCAACCAGACCAGAGACGTCAACATCGCCGCGGCGTATAGCCATAACCTCGGTAATGGCGCGGTCGCCAATGCAAACATCTCGACGATGGACGTTACGACCTCCACGGGCGCTCAGAACGCCATCAAGATCATAGACCAGGCGATCACCGATGTTTCCAACATCAGGTCCTCGCTCGGTGCTACTCAGGTAAACGTCCTCGAAAGTAGCGTGAATTCCTTGAGCGTAGCCAAGGAAATGATCTCGGCATCCGAGTCCACCATCCGCGACACGGACATGGCGGCTGAGATGATCCAGTTCACCAAGCTGCAGATGCTGAATCAGGCCGGCACAGCCATGCTTGCCCAAGCAAATTCCGCGCCGCAGCAGTTACTGAGCTTGCTGAGAGGTTAATCCCTCTCGAATAGCCTGAGCGAGGCCCCTTCGGGGGTCTCGCTCTAATAATGGCACAAGCGACCGCAACAAAGTCTGATCGTCGCTCGCGGTCGCTTGGCCGATTTAGAAGTTAGAGGTTGGAAGTTAGAGGTTAGAAGGGAAGGAAGATTCCCCTCCTTGCCAAGGAGGGGTTGGGGGAGGTTGGAAGATGCCAGGAACGATGTCGATCGGAGGGTTGGCCTCCGGTCTCAAAGTAGACGATATCATCGCGAAATACATGGAGTACGCCAGGCGGCCTCAGAAGAAGCTCCAGGCGGATAAGGCCCGGTCTCAACTTAAGCTCGCGGCATGGCAGGACCTCAACACGAGGGTCCTGGCTCTCCAAACCAAGTGCGACGCCATCGGCACATCCAGCGGGTTCCAGGGGAAGAAGGCAAGTTCGAGCCTGGAAACAATCGCTACTGTCAACGCAACATCCGACGCCACCCCCGGAACCTACTACATCAGTATAAACGAAAGTGCCAAGAGCCATCAGATAGCGTCGCAGACCTTCGGCAGCCTCGACTCCACCGTGGCGGCGGGCGACATCAATATCACCGTCAGCGGCGTAACCACCAAGGTCACAATCGATTCCAACAACAATACCCTTGTCGGAGTCAAGGACGCGATTAACCGCTCCGGTGCGGCCGTGCGCGCGGCCGTGGTCAACGAGGGCACGGCGGCGAACCCGGCCTACTCCCTGCAGATCACAAGCACCAACACTGGAACGGCCAACGCTATGACCATCGATCCAGGTACGACGGGTCTCAACATAGACACCACGGATTTAGGAACCAGAGTAGTACAGGCCGCGGACGATGCCGAGATCCAGATGGGATCGATCACGTTCACGCGCAGCACCAACTCGATAAACGACATCATTCCCGGGGTCACCATCAACATTATCAGCCCCGATAACACGAAAACAGTCAAGATAGACGTCGCCCGCGATACCGCCACGACCAAAGATGCGATCAAGGCATTCGTCAGTCAGTACAACGACCTGATGAAGGTTATCAACGATCAGTTTGAATATGATTCGCAGACCGGCGAGTCGGGGACCCTGATGGGCAGCTTCGAGCTGCAGACCGTCCAGATGGACCTGGAGAGCATGGTCACCGGCATCGTATCGGGAATTCCCTATGACCCGACGAAAAAGAACTATACGTCGCTTTCGAGCATCGGCATTACTTTGGGTACGGACGGGTCCCTGAGCGTCAACGATTCCGAGCTGTCGAGCGCGCTGGAAAACAACGCCTCGGATGTGGCGCGGATTTTCTCCACCACGCTGGACTCGGACAGCGCCTACGTCAGCCTCGCATCTTCTACATCGGACACCAAGGCGTCGGGAATTGCCGGCTACGACATCGATATCACCCAGGCGGCGACCAGGGCCCAGATCAGGGCCGGTAAGGCGTGGCTGGCGGGTGATATCCTCAACGCCGATGAAATCTTGACAATCAACACGACGCAGATCAGCCTGACCGCCGGGATGACGCTCACACAAGTCATCAATACCATAAACGCGGCCTCCACGACCACCAACGTGAGCGCATTCCAGAGCGTGGACGGTTCAGACTACTATCTCAACCTGCGGGCGCTTCAGTACGGGAGCAATCGCGACTTCAAAGCCATCAGCGACGCGTCTAACCTTGCCGTGCTCGACCCCGGCAAGGCGACTTCGGGCCTGGGCAGGGTGGAAGTCTCCATCACAATGTACTCGGGCGAGAACGGCCTCGGGCAGGGTACGGCGGGGCAGGATGTCGCGGGCACGATAAACGGCGAGCGATGCAAGGGCAACGGGCAGGTGCTCACCGCCGATCCGGAGGACGCGAACAGCAAGGTCAAGGGGCTCTCGGTGCTTGCCACGAGTTCGAGCACGATGTCCACGAGCGCCAGGTTCATCAAGGGCGTAGGCGCGGGGCTCAAGGACTTGTTGGCCAGCATGACCTCGTCCAGTGGCGTATTCACGTTCACCCAGGAATCGTTGAACACCGAGATCGATGCGTATGATGACGACATCGCGGACATGGAAACCCGCATGCAGTCTCAGCAGGATCGTTTGTACGAGCAATTCAACAGGATGGAAACTCAACTGGCTCAGTTGCAGAACCAGGGTAATTATCTATCAGCGCAACTTGGCGCACTCACTAAGCAGAACTAGGGTACAGCAGTATGACAGCTAACGGCTATGCACAGTATCAGCAAAACCAGATACTTACCGCTTCTCCCGCCAAGCTCCTGCTTATGGCATACGACGGGGCAATCAAGTTCAGCCGGATGGCCGGTGAGAAGATCAAAGAGAACAACATAGACGAACAGAATACATATATCAGCAAGGCCACGGCCATTGTGGTCGAGCTTGTGTCAACGCTCAAGGAAGAAGTCGACCCGGTCCTTGTCGCTCGGCTCCGCTCTCTCTATGCCTATGTGATAGAGAAGCTGAACCTGGCCAATATCAACCAGGATCAGGCCGCGCTGGCAGAGGCGATAAAGATACTGGTAGATCTCCGAGAAGCATGGGGGCAGGCCGAGAAGAACCTGCAGGCGGAGAACATGAAGGAGGCGGCATGAGCGAGATGGCGTCCGGAAGGCGGGACACGCTTGCCTCCCTTAGAAGCTTCGCCTCGTTGCTGGAGGAGAGAAACCTCGCGCTCGCGCGGCTGTCCGATGTCGGCCGCGAGATGCGCGTAACTCTCCAGCGCGATCCCTCCGCCGATATCAGAGCAATTCTGGAGCGGCGTCAGGAAGAATGCGTCAAGTTCGCCTCGATCTCCAGGGGTCGAAACGCAGGCGAGCACGCTTTACTGCGAGAAGCCGAGCGCGCGGCGGACGGGACCGACGGTGCATCGAAAGCCACAGCAGTATGGGTCCTTGAGCTTCACGCCGACGCTCAGGCACTGGCAGACGAGGTGATGACCTGTCAGGCCGAGTGTGAGGCAATCCTCAAGGAAAGACTCAAGTCCGTGTCCAAGGCCCTCCGCACGTCGGCCCAGCGGCGCAAGCTCGACGCCGCCTACGGCCCCGCCCACCGGCACGATACGCCGGTGTTCCTGGATAGACAGCGATGAGTCGTAGGGCGCAAGAATGCAGATTGCAGAATGCAGAATGCAGAATGAAGGGAGGCCTCTTCCCCATTCTTCATTCTGCATTCTTCATTCTGCACTTCATTCTGCTCTGCGCTTCGGCGGCGAGCTGCGCCGAAAGTGTCAATCGCTACGACCAGGTGATGCGGCAGGTTCGGCTGCTGTCGAACTCCCCTAATGTGAGGCTGCTGCCGTTCGGCAAGTCGGCGGGGGGAAGGTGCATACCGGCGTTTGTAATCTCAGACTTCGCCGCGAATCCGGACGAGAAGGCGCGGATACTTGTTTGCGCGGGCCAGCACGGCAGCGAGTATGCCGCCGTCAAATCTATTATGTCCCTGAGCGTCAGGTTGGCCTCCGATGTATATCCGGGGATTCTCTCAGAATGCGTGTTCGTGGTGGTCCCGATGGTAAACCCCGACGGTGTCGCGGCGGAGCGGCGTCTCAACCTGGGAGGGACAGACATCAACCGCGATTGGGGCATATTCAGCACACCCGAAGCGCGACACGTTGACACGATAATCAGGGCTTGGAAACCCCATCTTCTAATCGATGCTCACGAGTGGACGGAGCCGACGCGTATCCCCGGCAACGAGATCGAAGTAGCGATGGGCACGTCCGCCGCGCAGGAGTCGGCGCTGAAGTTCCTGGCCCTGCAGGCGCGGCGCGAAGTCGGCGTCACCCTCACGCGCTCTCATTCCTACAGCAACCCAGGGCTGTTCCATCGGAAGTATACGTGCCAGGGTTACGCGGCGTATTTGATCGAGACAGCATTCGGCGAGGACTACCCGGCGAAGAACCGCGTCTACTCGTCCGTAATTCTGACGATGGCGCGGTCGGTCGCCGCGAATGAGAGGTGCAGGGTCGAACTCTCACCAGCGTCGGAGAAGTTCTGCCTGTCGGCCGTGAAGCCCTATCTGGAGCCGCTTTCCGAAGACGACCCCACGGCGCTCGCCTCGACATTCTACGGCACGGGCCTGCTGGGGCTAGGCTACAGCCTGCTGCTGTGCATAATGAAGCCGTTCAGGAAGTTGGAGGCAGGCAGGTGGTCGAGGCGGTTCAGAAGGTGCGATGTGGAGGCGGATATCGAGACCAGTCCGCTGTGCTTCAGGCACACACCGAAGCCGATCACATCCAAGAGTTGGATCAATCGGCGACTGCGGGCGAGATATGCCGGGGAAGTGGAGAGTCAGAGAGTGGAAAGTGGAGAGAAGGGAAGGGAGGGCGAGGCCTGTCTTGAGCAAGGCCGAAGGTCTCCTGCCGAACTTCTCTCTATGAAGATGCGCGGCTCAGCGGGAGGTTCGCCCTCCCACCGATCGGGCGTTATCTCCGATGACGCCCGGAACAGAACTATGGGGGATTTGAAATCCCGAGATTCTCTTTCGCACGCGATAGCATATCGCGCGCGATCAAGGCTCTCAGCTACCCCTTGACCTCAACGCCAACAGCGCCGTGCGCACCTGGACCTTCATCAGCCCGACAAGCGCCTTGCTGCCGATGCGGCACTCCGATTTCGATAGCTCGTTGACTGTCGCGTTGCAGAAATAGGCCGTGCACTGGATAGGGCGAAGCTCATAAGGAATGCGACATCCTCTGGTGGTGAGTTCCGGGCAATACCCTTCGACAGGCTCAACCTCGCAATCGGCGACAGCGGTTGTTCCCCTGGCGCCGTTCCACTCCACTTCATAGGCCGCCATCCTGCCCTCTTTGCGGCGCGCGGTGCGGTGGGGCGTTTCGGGATGCTGGATGACCCTGTCGGTGAAAGCGTCGCGCTCCCGCGCCCCTCCGCAGCACTTTCCCTTGCATTCCGCGCAGACGTGGTCGTGGCTGCTCCCGATCCGGTTCAGGATGCGCTGGTATTGCATCCGCTTGCGGTTAAGCTCTTCCAAATCGGCGCGCGCTTTGGCCAGGCTCTGTCTCTTCTCGAATATGCGAGCGGCGTGGTTGCAGACGATCTCACAGGTCCGAAAAATCGGCCTGGACCACAAGATAAACCGAATGCGGGAAAAGTGGCTCATCAGGTCTCCATCCTTAGCATTCCCCTGTGGGAGGTAGAAGAATGCAGAATGAAGGGACCTTGCAACGGGAGGCCATTCTGCATTCTTCATTCTGCATTCTTCAATTCCCTTTTATGCTTTCTCCAACTCAAACGCCTTATGCAGCGCGCGGACGGCCTGCTTGACCTTCTCGCGCTCGATGAGGCAGGTGATGCGGATTTCGCTCGTGGTAATGGAGAGGATGTTGATTCCATCCGCCGCCAGAGCGCTGAACATCTTGTCCGCGTAGCCGGGATTGCTGCGCATGCCGCTGCCGACTATCGAGACCTTCGCCACGCTCTGATCGACCAGAAGCTCCCTGGCCTCCAGATCGGCCACAATCGGCTCGATGGCTTTCTTGGCTTTCTCGAAGTCCGCGTCGGCCACCGTGAATGACACGTCCACGTGACCCGCGGCGCTGACGTTCTGGACGATGACATCCACGTTGATATTGGCCTGCGCGGGAGCGTGGAATATCTTCGCGGCGATGCCGGGTTTGTCTGGGACGGCCACGACGGTGAAGCGGGTTACGTCCGTATCGTGAGCAATCCCGCGGACGGGGTTGCGTACTTCCATTTCAGGGTCCTCCTTCTTGATAACCGTGCCGGGAACGTCCCTGGTGCTGTTCGCGACAAGGATTTCGACATCATATAGCTGTCCCAGTTCAACCGCGCGGGAGTGCATAACCCGCGCGCCCTGGCCGGCCATCTCGAGCATTTCCTCATAGGATATATCATGCAACTTGACCGCGTTCGGCTCGATTCGGGGATCGGCTGTGAAGACGCCGTCAACGTCGGTGTAGATCTCACATGCGTCGGCCTTCAGCGCGGCCGCTAGGGCCACGGCGGTCGTATCGGAACCGCCTCTGCCGAGCGTGGTGATATCGGCCCAACTGACGTTCTCGGTGATCCCCTGAAAACCGGCGACCACGACCACATTGCCCTTCTTTAGCTCGTCCTTAAGACGCTTGCCGTCGATCTTGAGGATGCGCGCTTTCCCGGCGATACGCTCGGTGATGATCCCAGCCTGCCCGCCGGTGAGCGACACCGCACACTGGCCGCTCTCCATAAGAGCCATCGCCAGCAGGGCACTCGATACCTGCTCACCCGTCGCGAGTAGCTTGTCCATCTCGCGCTCATCCGGCATCACGCACAACTGCTTCGCCATGCTGATCAATTCGTCGGTCGCATCACCCATCGCCGACACCACAACCACGACCTGCGCCTCTTTAGCGCGCTCGGCGATGCGTTTCGCCACCGCCGCGATCTTCTCAGTCGTGGCGACAGAGCTTCCACCGTATTTTTGAACGACTATCACGACGCGTCATTGCCTCCTGTCTCGCAGCGATGCCCGGAGGTCCCGTGGAACCTCGCCAACCGCAGCTTGATTGTAAACAGGACAAGGATAGCATATTTGCATCAGGAGTGTCTACAACCCAAGCAATCCGAACGCCTTGACACCGTCTTTAGGCCATGTTACCCTGGAGACCAAGCATAAACTCGGAAGGGATGCCGTGAAAAGGTTACTGTGTGCCGCGATAATTGTCCTCGCTCTCCTACCCTTGGCCGCGCACTGTGACACCTCGAATGTGGTTCATGTCGGCCTTACGCGATATAACGACACGAAGGCGATCAGCGTTACCTCTGCGTCTCTATTCTCTGTGACGCGGACCGGCGTCCCCGGCTCTCTCGCGAACGCCACGGAGAAGATATTCCTCCAGGCCGGAGAGTCCGAGATCACTCTCAAGAGCGGCGATGCCGAAACCCCCGCCGGAACGTCGATCACGTTAGCCCCCACCGACCCGAGCGCGATTTTCGCTGTCGAGTCCAAGGGCGGCCCCATGCGCAAGTATCGGGGAACGCTGGAGGTCAGTCTCAAGGACGGCGCGCTACGGATGGTGAATGTCGTAAACGTCGAGGATTACCTGCTCGGCGTGCTGCCGGCGGAGATGCCCGAACTCTACCCCGAGGAGGCGCTCAAGGCTCAGGCTATCACCGCTCGAACTTATGCCCTGCGAAACGCCCGCAAGCATGCATCCCAAGGCTTCGATATCTGCGACGGCGACCACTGCCAGGCATACCTCGGTGTGCTCGCCGAAAAGCCTAAGTGTACCCGAGCGGTGCTTGAGACGCGTGGCATTATATTGACTTTCGGCAGCCAGCTTGCCTCGGTGATGTATTCGTCCGACTGCGGCGGCGCCACCCAAAACTACTTCGAGATTTACCCGGACTGCAAATCGCCGTATCTCCGCGGCGTCACCGAGCCGGACGGCATCCAGCACGTCGCCTGGGAGAAATTGTACAAATTGACGGAGATCGAGTCTAAGTTGACGGGCGAGGGGATCAAGGAAGCGGAGGGGCTCAAGAGCCTGACCGTGACCAAGGCCGCCACCTCCGGCCGAGCGCTCAGCGTGGACATTACCGGATTCTCCGCTACGGTGAGCATAACCGGGGGCAAGCTCCGGGACATACTGGACCTCAAGAGCACTCTGTTTACCATCGAATCACAAACTGACGGCACGGTCATAATCAGAGGAAAGGGGTTCGGGCACGGAGTAGGATTATGCCAGACGGGCGCGAAGTCGCTGGCAAGCCCGCCGTTCGGCTACGACTGCCGGCAGATACTGGCGCACTACTTTCCCGGGACCGATCTGACCGCCCCGGCTGCCCCAATCGCGAAGGCTACGAACTTCTCGATGATTCCCCTGAAAGCCCAAGGGCCGTCCCCCACCCCGGCGCGGCCTCCGGCGAGCAAGAAGAAGGAAACCAAGCCTCGGGCGCCGTTCGATGTCAGGCTGGAGGCTCCGGAGAACCTTTGAGCTTCAGGGCCGCCGCGTAGACCTGCCGCTTTGGCAGCTTGAACTCGATCATGCACTGCCTCACGGCGTCCCGCTCCGATAACCCTGACCCCATAAGATGCGCGAGCCGGGATTCGAGGCTCTCCTCGGGGCGAACGTGCTCATCGGCTTCCTCCTGGGACGCACCCCGGATGAGAATCACGAACTCCCCCCTGGGCCGCCGCTCGGTGAAGTGCTCGATTGCCTCGCTCAGAGGCCCCCGGATGACCTCCTCGAACTTCTTGGTCGCCTCGCGGACTATTGCCGATTGCCTGTCCCCCAGTTCCTTACGCGCCGCCTCGAGGGTCTTCATGAGCCTCAGTGGAGATTCGTAGAGGATGATCGTTCGCCTCTCGGTCTTCAGACTTCTGAAGAAGGTCAACCGCTCGTTTTCCTTGCGCGGAGGGAAGCCATCGAACGCGAAGTGCGCCGTGGGAAGCCCTGAGACTACCAGCGCCGATATCGCCGCCGACGGCCCCGGGATCGACTCCACCCGCACGCCCTCCGATATGCACATCGCGATCAGCTCGTGGCCTGGGTCGGAGATGCCGGGAGTGCCCGCGTCGGAAACCAGCGCGACGCTCCTGCCGTCCTGCAACATCCTCAGAATCTCCTCGGCGCGCTCGGCCCGGCTGTTCTGGTGATAGGCGATCATCGGGGTGTGGATATCGTAGTGGCTGAGGAGCTTGCGGGTGACGCGCGTATCCTCCGCCGCAATTGCGCCCGCCTCTCTCAGGATGCGCAGCGCGCGCAGCGTGATGTCTTCGAGGTTGCCTATCGGAGTGGCGACTATATATAGGGTTCCTGGCATAATGAGCAAACAACGGGAGGGCGAGGCTCCTGCCGAGCCTTACACCTGCTTACAAGTCTAGCTCGGCGGGAGCCTCGCCCTCCCGGATATGGCGTCTAGCGCCTTATTACCTGGTCGGACTCGACGGCGCGCCGGGCGCGGGCTTGGGCGCGTTCTTCACCTCCATCGCCTTCAGAGCAGCCATACGTTTGTCGTAATCCGCCTGCCACTTCTGCTCGGCTGCGACCAGGTCCTGCCTGCCGAGTTGCTTGTACTTCAGCATCAACTGCTGATGGATGTTGGGATCGTTGCGAGCAGACTCGCTGGCTGTCTGGTAGCTCTTGACGGCTTTATCACTCTTATTCTGCTTGGCCTGAGCATCGCCCAACAGTATCCAGAGGTCGGGCGTGTCCGCGAGGACTTCCTTACCACTGAGCATACCATACAGAATCAACTCCGCCTTGGCCGCCTGGCCGTCCTCGTTATACAACTGGGCCAGCTTGGCCTTGGCGAGTATGTTGTTGGGCCGCTCCTTGACCGCTTTGGCCAGGGAAGCAATCGCCAGACCGCGCAGCTTGCGATACTCCGCCTGGTTCAAGTACTGCTGCTGAGCCTCCGAAAGCTGCCAATAAGCCTGCAACTCCGGATCGAGCACCTGCACCTTCCGCTTCTCACTCATCCGCTTGCCGAACGCCATGCCGGCGGCCATCTCCCGATCCTGCGCAATCTCTTTCCTGCGCGCGTTCATAGTCTTCTTGTCGATCTTCGCGGGCAGCTTCGGCGCCACATTCTCCAGTTTGACTATATAAATTCCGAACCCGGTGCTTATGGCCGGAGTGACCTCTCCAGGCTTAAGCCTCTCGATAGCTTCACGCACCTCCGGCGGATACATATAGCGGGTTTCCCACGAATACTCAGCCTTTCCGCCGGTCTTGCTCAACGGGCCGTCGGCGTTTGCCGTCTTTGCCAGGGCGTTGAAATCGCCGCCCGCTTTGGTCTCGCTCACGATCTTGTTCGCCTTAGTCTGAAGCTGCTCTTCCGGCGCCCCGCCCTTGGGCAAGAGAATCTGCGCGACCTTGTAGAGGTTGTAGCTGTCGGTAACGTCCCTGTCGGTCACCGGCTTGATCTCGGACTTGATCTTCTCGGTAATGCCTTCCCGAGCGATCTGTGCCCTTATTTCGTCCTTGGGTATTCGCTGACGGAACATCTCTTCCTGCTGCGATATCGAGGTTTCCGCGTTCGCAAGCTCGCTCTTGTATTCGCCGTCGTCCCGCGGGTCCTCGGCCTGGTACTTCTTTCTCTTACCAAGGACGCTCTCGCGGTTCTGCTTCAGGAACTCGACGACCACCTTCTCGACCTGCTCGTCGACCTTTCTGTCGCTGATATCCACGCCCATCTGCTGGGCGGCGCTCAGAATCAGGTAACTATTGATCATCTGCTGCAGCACGCCCGCCTTCATATCGGCAAACTGCAGCGTTGACTGAATCCGGGCCTCGCTGGCGCGCTGTTGATAGGTGTTCCAAACAGAGTCGAAAGCGTTCCGGGTGATCTCCGCGCCGTTGACCTTAGCCACAACATCGGAGCCGCCCTCGGCTTGCCGCCCACCATCCGTGATGCCGCCGCCGCCGCTGAAACTATAGATCGCGCCGATGACAAAGATCAAGACTATGACGTATAGCACCCACTTCAGATAGTGGCCGAACTCCGTCCTCATTCTATATATACTCATGAAACGATTCCTCCAAATGGGTCACTTTTGATAATATTGCGGTGTTTCGGCATTTTAATGCCGAAACGTTTCGGGAATAAATTCCCGAAACACCGGTATTCGACCGGGGTACGATGGATCACACTTGATAATCTTACCGAACGGCTGATGTCATGTCAAGGAAGCTAGCGGTGTATTACCAGAGCGATTATGTCCCCTGCTAACTCCAGAGCGATAATGTCCCTATGGAAAGCGGGGAGATTAGAATCACGCAGAGGTTTCGCTTTTCATGACCCTCTAGTCCGCTATCTCCGTCCCCTCGGCCAGCGCCATCAAGTCCCCCGTCGGTTCGGTCTCGAGGTCGGGGCAATGGGGGCATTGGAGGATTCTGACCCACTTTATGGCGCAGTCCGTGCTCACTATTACCGCCAGCGCCATCATAATAATGGTGAGCGTGGCCTTGACGTAGTCTGTCATGGGGCCGCTGGTGACCTTGAGCGTGAACTGCACCCCGGCGGTCAATACCGTCACCGCCATGAATACGAATGGGACGAATGTAGTCAGAGCATAAATGCGCTTGGCTGAACGGCGGAGGAGATACGTCGTGCCGACCGCCAGCGCGATCACGCCCAGGAGTTGGTTGGCGATGCCGAACATTGGCCATATGGTGGTGACCGTGCCGCCGTGCAGCAGGTAGAACCAGGCATAGCTGACCAGGAAGCTCGTGAACAGGACCCCCGGCAGCCACGTGCCCTTGCCGAGCGGCTTGTAGACCCGCCCCAGCATCTCCTGCACAATGAACCTTGCCACGCGCGTGCCGGTATCGACAGTGGTGAGAATGAACAGCGCCTCGAACATGATCGCGAAGTGATACCAATAGCTCATCAGGCCTTTCATGCCCGGCAGATTGCGGAAGATCTCGGCCATCCCCACCGCCAGGGTCACCGACCCACCCGTCCGACCGATCAGCGACTTCTCCCCGACCTGCTGGGCGACTTTCGCCATCGAGTCCGCGACTTGCGGCGAGAGCGCCATGTCCTTGACGTTGATCGCGAAGTAATGGTCCGAGCTGAGGGTGCACGCCGCCACCAGCGCAAGCAGGCCGACGAAGCCTTCCACGAGCATCGCGCCGTAGCCTATAGGCAGGGCGTCACGCTCGTTGTCGAGCATCTTGGGAGTGGTCCCGGAGCCGATCAGCGCATGGAACCCCGATATGGCCCCGCACGCGATGGTCAGGCACACATACGGCCACACCGGGCCGGGGATGATCGGCCCTCCGCCGTGGACGTATTTTGTCGTCGCGGGCATGACGAGGTTCGGATGCACGAAGAATATCCCAAGGCCCAGCAGCACGACCGTCCCGAGCTTCATATATGTCGAAAGATAGTCCCTCGGGCACAGCAGCATCCACACCGGCAGCACCGCCGCAATGAACCCGTAGGCCGGCAGGGCATACTCCAGTGTGTTCCTGCTCCATAGGAGATGCCGCGCGAACCCTTCAGGCAGCCATCCTCCGCCGATCACCGCCCCCAGCAGCAGCGCGACCCCGATGGCCGACGCCTCCGCCACTTTGCCGGGGCGAATCCTGTACATCCACTGCCCCATCAGGAACGCTATCGGGATGCTGCACGCGATGGTGAATACGCCCCAGGCGCTCTCCATCAGCGCGTTCACCACCACCATCGCCAGCCCCGCGAGCGCAACTATGATGATGAACAGCACCGCGAACGCCGTGCACCAGCCCGCCACCGGTCCAAGGAACCGCTCGGCTATCCTGGAGATCGACTCGCCCTTGTTCCGAACGGACGCGTGGAGGATGATGTAGTCCTGCACGGCCCCCGCGAACACCGCCCCGATCAATATCCACAGCGCCCCCGGCATATATCCATACTGCGCGGCCAGCACCGGCCCCACCAGCGGCCCCGCCCCCGCTATCGCCGCGAAATGGTGGCCGAAGAGGACGTATTTGTTGGTGGGATGGTAGTCCTTGCCATCCCGATGCTCGTGCGCGGGCGTGGGCCTCTTCGCATCCAGCACCGCCACCTTGGTCGCCAGAAAAGCGCCGTAGTACCGATACGCAAGCGCGAATACGCACAGAGCAATGGCCAGAAGAGTAAGTGAGTTCACGATACCACCTGGAAATGGATGAAGTAACTAGATTATCTCGCTCGGGGGAGGATGTGTCAACCGCGGCCCAGCTTGCGAAAAAAAAGAAACAGCCCGCCGCGAAATCCATTGACACCGACTGTAGGGCGGAGTTATACTGCTTGTAGACTAAAAAGGAGGTGGTGGCTGTATGAATGATAGTCAACGAGGTGACCGCCTGGGCTAGAGTTTTAGCCTGTGGTCAATCGACCACCTTGGTCATGAATGTTGGCCCTACGCGGAAAGCCTCAACTATCCGTGAGGGTAGGAAAACCAACGCCGCCGTCCTCCGTTGACGGCGGCTATAATTATAGGCAAACAGACCCGCAAATACCCTTCACCCGACCCCCACGCAACAAATCAGTGCTTTTCTCAGTAAAAAAACTCTGCGGCATTGGCTGCTACCTGTGGCATAACACTTCCAACGGGCAAATATGTCCTAAACCCGAGCCAGTATATACAACATACTATGGAACTTTACTATATAGAAGCACGTCTCAATTAAGTACGATGTGGCGTGCAGGTCTACAGGAAACTAGAATTAATTCGCCTGACAGAGCACGCCGATGACGGGTATAATTACCAAGAATTGGTCCAGATGTTCTGTCAAGCACTGACGCAGTCGCATTCGCGCGGTCGGTGCTTGTCTCATTATTAAGGTAGTTCGTTGTGAGGTGATGTCCGATGCAAGCGGAAAAGGAAGTGATACTGACCGTCGCCGGGCTTAAGAAGATCGAAGATGAACTGGACCAGCTCCGAACCGTGCATCGCAAGCGCGTGGCGGAGCGGATCAGGGATTCCATGCAATTCGGCGGCGAGTTGACCGATAACTCGGAGTTCGAGGACGCCAAAAACGAGCAGGCCTTCGTCGAGGGCCGGATCGAAGAACTCAGACTAATACTCGGCTCTGCCCGAGTGATCGAAGACGGGGAAGTGCTCACCGATATGGTGGGCGTGGGCTCTATCGTCAGGGTCAAGGACTTGGAAACATCCGACGACTGGGAATGGACCATTGTCGGCACTTTCGAGGCCAATCCGGCGGAGGACAGAATCTCAAACGAGTCCCCGGTGGGCCAGGCATTGATGGGCAAGAAAGTAGGAGAGATCGCTGTCATCGAAATCCCCGCGGGGATAGCGAAGTACGAGATTATGAATATCCGCAAATGACAGGCGGCTCAGAACCAACGATAAAGCCCCGCACGGGCGACCCCGCGCGGGGCTTTGTTTCATGTTACGTCCGGTGTGTCGGGATTTGAGGAGCGGACACGGGCGTGATGCTATGAAATGAAGTGAGAACCCGCTCCGGAAATCCCGAAACGAACCGGAATACGAGATGCGCCATCACAGTGGTATAATAGCGAAAGACATAGTGGAGGTGCGCTTACCAATGACAAGGCTGGAAGAACTGCGAGAGAAGGTGCTGCCTGTCCTGCTGCCATGGGGCGTGAAGCGGGTGGCCGTGTTCGGCTCCGTGTCTCGCGGTGAAGAGACTCCCGAAAGCGACATCGACATCCTCGTGGAACTCAAGGAACCCGGCCAGCGGCCCGTGATCGGCCTTAAATGGTTCGGCCTGGAGCAGGAACTGAGCCGAGTTCTGGGGCGCGCGGTCGATCTCGTCAGCGCCGCCGGCCTCAGCCCCTACGCGCGCGAGTCCGTGCAGCGGGATATGGTGGTTATCTACGATGAGAGATGATATCCTCTTCCTGAATCACATCCTCGATGCAAGGCAGCCGGAATTCATCCTTGAGTTTAGCGCCGCGCCATCAGAACCCCACAAATGGTCTTCGCGTCCTTGATCTCACCGGAGCGGATGAGGCCAACCGCGTCGTGCATGGGCACTTCCACTATCTCAAGAAACTCATCCGGTTCGGGCTGGGCCTTGGTCCGGGTGAGGTCTTCGGCGAGGTAGGTATGGAGCATTTCGCTCGAGTAGCCGGGAGCGAGGTAAGACTTGAACATCAGGGTCAGCTTGCCCGCGGAGTAGCCGACCTCTTCCTGGAGCTCTCGCGCGGCGCAGACGGCCGGTTCTTCATTGGGGTCGAGGGTACCGGCGGGTATCTCCAGCAGCACCTCTCCCGCCGCCTGCCTGAATTGCCGCACCATCACAATCGTGTCGGAATCCGCCAGCGGTACGATTGCCACCGCGCCTCTATGGACCACGACCTCACGTGTCGCATCCTTGCCGTTGGGCAGGCGCACCCTATCGACCCGCAGCTTCACGAGCCGGCCTGCAAATACTTCGGTGCTCTCTATGGTTTCCTCGCGCAGTTCCACTACTGGGGCGCCTCGTGCCACTTCACCAGTTCCACCGTCGCGTGGTTGTCCTCGAAGTGATAGTTGACCTCATTCATCACAAGCCGCATGAAGTATATCCCCATGCCGCCCGAGGGCTTCGATTCCAGGTCCGGCTTCGGCACGCTCTCAGGGTCGAATGCGGAACTGGGGTATCTCACTCTGACGACGAGCCGGTCGTTTTCCTTCTTGGCGCGAATCCGAATAGTGCCCGTTCTGGTCCCGTGCCGGATTGCATTCGACACGGCCTCGCCGAGCGCAAGCCCGACATCGTCGACTGTGTCCGGTGCGCACCCCGCCCCGGCGGCAAAACCGCAAACAGCGGCCCTGGCCTCGCGACATGAGCTTACTTCCGGCGGCATGTCAACGCAGCAGGACTTATCGGAGATCGGCGCCGCTGCCTCGGGCGCTTCTTCGACCGGCATATAGGGATCTATTTCGAACAGGCTATCGAGGCCCGACACCGTCAACATGTGCCGAATATGGCTGGTCGTGGAGACGATTCTCAGCCGCCCCGACTTCTTCATGGCATCCCTGGCGGTCGTTAGCAGGATGCGGAGCCCGCTGCTGTCCACGAAGTCGAGCCCGCACAACGAGAGAGACACCGCCGGACCGTCAGTTTCCATCGTTTCCCGGATCAGCCGGTGCAACTCCTCGCAGTTCTGGAAATTCAGTTCTCCCGTGGCGTGCAATGTCGGTGGAGCGCCCGGCTCCACGCTAAGTTTTAGTATGCTCGCTTCCATTACCTTCCCCTATTACCAGTTGCGGTTGCTCACCATCAGTTGGTTTGACCACCAGCAGCGCGACGTCATCGCCCAGCCGTCCGTCGGCAAACTTCCGTGTGTCGGTCACTATGGTGTGCGCTATATCCTTGGCGCTGAGCGCGGCGCTCCTGCATATTATCTCCTCGAGCCTCTGATGGCCCAATCGCTCGCGTCCGCGTCCCGCTTCCACAATGCCGTCGGTATACATGATCAGCACATCATGCTCCGGGAGAGAGACCTCTTCCTGGGAATACTCGACGTTCCGCAGGATTCCGAGTACCGGCCCCGTGGTCTGCAAGGCCATGCACGCGCCTGATTCGCGCTGGAAAATCAGTGGAGGCTCATGCCCGGCGCTTGCGTATATGAGTTTGCGCTCGCACGTATCCAGGACGCCATAGAACAATGTGATGAATACCTCTTCGGCGTCGCAGCGAGTTATTGCTTCATTGAGCCGCCACAGCACCCGAGCGGGCCCGGATTCCTCCAGGGCGAAGCCGCGCAGCATATACTTCGCCATGGCCGTGTAGACTGCCGCGTCCACCCCCTTGCCGCTAACATCCGCGATCACCAGGCCGACTTTCCCATCTTCCAGATTGATGATGTCATAGAAATCTCCACCGACCTGCGAGTGTTCGTGCGCCGGCACGTAGGCATCCGCGATGTCATGGCCGACTATGCACGTGTTCGGGCGCGGCAGGAACGACTTCTGCAGCGTCTCCGCCAGGCGGCGCTGCTGTTCCTCGGCGGCTCGCAGTTCCGCCGAAGTCACCTCCAGCTCCGCGTTCTGCTGCTGAAGCTCGGAGCTTTGCGCCGCCAGTTCCTCGTTTTGGGTCTGGATCTCCTCGTTTTGCGCTTGAATCTCCTCGTTCTGAGCTTGCAGTTCCTCGTTTTGCGCGTCAAGCTGCTCGTTCATCTCCTGCAGATCATGCGCAAGATTCTGCACGTCCAAATGCCGCAGGGCGTTGCTGGCGGCGATTCCGATCTCGGTCGCGGCGGACTGCAAGAATGCGATCGTCGCTTTGTCATAACCACGCAGCGACCCCAGCACTGCCGCGCCTATCGGCCGCCCCTCGACTTGCATCGGAATACACGCTATGGCTCTGGGGATAATATTCCCCAGGCCGGGTCGCACGATGAACTTGGTATCATGCGGGATATCCGAGAGCACTATCGGCTCCCCGGAGCGGGCCGCTTGCTCGGCAAGCCCATTCGGTCCCGTCAGCGACTTCTCAGCCTCTTCCGGCGATATTCCGAACGTGCCGGTAGCCTTCAGTTTGTCGCCGGAACAAATATAGATCGCGGCTACGTGGGAGCCGGTATGTCGCGCGAGTTGGGAGGCCGCCGTATCCAGGAGGGTCATCAGGTCGATTGTTGAAGCGCACACGCTGCTGATATCTCTGTGGCCTTCGAGCCTGCGTTCGCGGCTCTCCAGGGATTCCGCCATGGCGGCCAGCGCGACGGCTATTTGGCCCAGTTCGCTCCGGGGCCGCGTCGCATTGCTCTTTCCCGGTCCGACACCGCATTTCGCGGCCAGTTGGGTTGCAACCGCATAATCTCCCTTGGCTACCGCTCCCGCTGCCCTGGATATCTCCGAGGCCGGCCTACTGACCGAGCGCACTGTCGCGCCGACGAAGAGAAGCGTCAGCACCAGCGCGGCCACGAACGTGGATTTGGCCAAGAGATTCAGGCGCGCCACGGTATGATCATAATCGTGCGCCGCCATTGATATGTGCTCCAGCGCCAGCGATGCGAGTTGGTCCGCGGACCCGTTTACTTCCATTGATATGTGCCGTCCGAAGCGGTCGTGTTCCGCCAGGGCCGCCTTTTTTCTTCCGGCGTTGAGGAGGGCAAGGATGTGGGCTTCGTGGTGTCCCATCTCTTCGATCCTCAGGTCGATCTTGTCCATTATCCGGCGCTCGGGGGCATCCGTAAGCCTGGACCTAAGCTCGCGCATAAGCGTCTTCTGCTCTTCCAGGGCGGAGGTGTATGGTTGACGGTTGCTATTATCCCAGGTGGTTATGAAAGCACGCAAGCCGATTCGATAAATATCCGTGGCCAGCGCAAGGTTGTTCGCGGCCTTCACCTGTGGGACCAGGCTGCTCGTGGTCGTTTCGGCGAGCCGTCGGGTCGTATTCAGTTGGCTGCCTATCATGGCGACGACCACCGCCATGAGTATCAGCACGCCGCCAAAGCCCATTGACAGACGCTGCTTGATCGACAGATTACTGCGCATTGTTCGTTAACTCCACTCCCGCGGTGAGATTACTCTTCTGTAGATTCTAGCTTTCAGATCGAAAGTAGTTACGCGGTCCTCAAGAGATTTGGGCATCGTCTCGCCGGTCCCCAACACCAGGAAACCTCCCGGATTCAGCGAATCAAGGCAGGCCGAGACGACCTGCGTTTGCGCCGGCCTGTGTAGGTAAATGAGCACGTTCCTGCACAGGACAAGATCGAATGGCTCCGTACGGATACTTCGCAGCGATTCGACGGCCGTCGCGGAGGTGATGTCATGCTGATGAAAGCTGACCATTTCCCTGAGCAGTGGGGAGACGGTTATCAGATTCCCGCTATCGATGAAATCGTCGTCCATGCCCCGGTCGGGCAAGGTCGGAAGAAGCGCCTTCACGTAACTCCCCAGCCGGGCGGTGGCGATTGCTCCGGGGTCTATGTCGGTGCCCAGAACGTGAATAGCCGAGCAGTCGCACCTGTCTGTCCGCTTGGCAAGCGAGGCAATGGAGTATGCTTCCTCGCCGGTGGCGCATCCGGCGCTCCATATGGTCAATCCGAACTCGCGCTCGGCTCTTTCTTCGACAATGGCGGGCAGCACCCGGTCACGGATAATGTCGAACACCCAGGGATCGCGGAAGAACTCCGTGTACTTAATGGAGAAATCACTCAGCAGCGCGCGGTATTCGCTCGGATCTGAGTCAAGAAGAGAGGAGTAAGACTCAAGATCGGCGCAGTTGTTCGCAGCCATTCGCCTGCTCAGACGTCGCCGCAATGTGCTGTCCCGATATTGACTAAAATCCACACCGGCCTTGTCAAGCACCTTGGCAAGGACCGACGAAATATCTTCCTGCTCCAACATCCTTTGGTACCCAATGCTCGCCCAAAGAATTGTACTGCCTTAGCCGCGCCTCGTCAATCATGCGGCATACCTGTTTTTCAAATTTGTCTGGGCCTGTACGTAATTCGGGCGCGGACACGCTGTCCGCGCCCGAAATGCGACAACCTGGCATATAGATGGCCTACGAGACTCCGGCTCGCGCCCCACGGCGCGGCCTTGTCCGGCCCTCGGCCTTGGGTTCTTCCTGGGCGACACGCGGCTGCTGTTCCTCCCGCTGAGCCCGCTCCGTGCTTTCTCTGGTTTCCTTCTCGATGTTCACGGCGGCGCCATATCGGTAGACCATCAGGCCGCCAAGCCACCCCGAGTAAGTGACCAGCCCGATCCCGGCGAGCGACAGCAGCTTGGGAATGAACCCGCCGGGCCTGCCAGCGCCGCGCCGGCCATTGCGTATAATCGCGTTGATGCTGTTTACGGCTACGGCGGAAACGTTCGCCGCCGCATGGGTCAGGGCGGTCTGTTGGATATGCTCATCCGGCGGAACACGCATGAACTCGCCCAGACCCGTCGTCGCCGCCAGGGCCGCCCCCACCAGCCCGGCGGTGACGGCGTGATCCGCGGCTTCCTGTATACACTTGTTTTTCGTAAACAAGGACAGAAAATCCAGCGTGGCGCCCAGACACCACATCCCGATGGGCAAGGCGACCAACGACGGATGCACAGGATGCCCAAGCCACTGGTCCCCCTGCAGGAGTTTTTCAAGTTTCTCTTCCATGACATCCTCCCAGTTTAGAAGTTAGAGGTTGGAGGTTAGAGGTCAGATTGCTCGACGCCTCAGAGAAGGAGTTTACCCGCCTTGGGAGGAATCGGACACCAAACCTGCAACAAATTAGCCGTGCCTCAAACAAAACCTTGGAGTTGCGGCGTCTTATATATCAGAGGACGCGATGACAGAGCAAAGCGCGGAGATCACAGCCCGATTCGGAGCCTTGCGGGAAATGGCGGATACAGGCGAGAGAGCCTTGGAGGAGTTGTATGACATCTACGCCCGCTCGCTGTTCCGCTACGCCCTGGCGCTCACCTGCTCGGCGGATGATGCCGAGGATGCGGTGCAGGAGGTGTTCGTTCGGGTGGCAAGGGAGTGGAAGCAGTTCGCCAGGGTCGCAAACCCCAGGGCGTATCTTTTCATCGCCGCGCGAAATGCGGCCTACGGGATACTCAGGAGCAGGCATCGAAGAGAAGCACTGCATGAGGCAGCCCGCGCGGAGTTCATAATTGAGCCGAGTTGCGAGAGCGGGCCTGATGCGGCGGCGCTTTGTGAAGCGATGGCCGATCTGCCAGTCGAACAGCGCGAAGTCCTGGTCCTTAAGGTATACGACGATATGACTTTCAAAGAAATCGCCGAAACGGTCGGGGTCTCGATCAACACGATCACAAGCCGCTATCGATATGCCATCGACAAGCTGCGCACGGCCCTGGAGGTGAGCGAAGATGAATGATCATCAGATAGAGGATATGCTGCGGCGCTCGTGGCGGCCCGAGCCGCCGGATGGCATGCGGGACAGGGTCCTGCGCCGGGCGCGAGCGGAGCTTGCCAAACCGAAACCGGGCAGGGTGTTTGGAATGAGCCGCTGGAAGCTCGCATTGACGGGGATCGGGATCGCAATTGTGATATTCACCAACGTGTCGGATTCCGTGCGGCAGTCTCACCTGTCGGCTATGATATCGGGCAACACCCCCGCCGCAACGTTAGCGAAGGGCAATGGAAGCATATTCGAGACCAGACGCGAGATAGAGCGCATGCTGGCGCAGTCGCCGGTGTGCTCAGTTGATAGTAAAGAAGGATCGTTATGATGACAGCCAGAGATCAGTTTCCAACATTCTTTCGTGTTGGCGCATGGATTCTTTCTACACCGAAGGCGCTTCTACGCTTTACCCTGCGGACCTGGCGGCCTGTGCTAGCTGTCTTCCTGCTACTCGCTACGGCGCACGGGATAGCAACCTTTGTGCTTGGCCGGAAAGTGGAGGCGGAGATAGGGAGGCTCAAGGCAAGAGGTGAGCCTGTTTCTCTGGTCGATCTGGCGGGGCCCAAGATACCGGATTCGGAGAACGGAGCAGTGATATATGCGAAAGTTTTCAAGATAATCTCTTCTCCTGGATACAAGGGCGACAACGAGGCAGTGGCAGGCATTCTTGATCCCGAGGAACGTGTGAAACATCCTGAATGGTGGATTCAGGCAAGAACGATAGTCGATAGCTATCCATCTATTCAACCGCTGGCGGAAGAGGCTGTGTCGCGACCCAAGTGCCGATTTCCCGTAAAGTGGGAAAAGGTGTATGACGTTACGTTTGAACACTTAAGATATATGCGGACGCTTGCTCGTTACCTATGCGCGAAAGCCGTGCTCGACGCGAATTCCGGGAAGACCGGCGAAGCAGTGAGATCGCTTGAACTGGCGTTGAGAGCAAGCGAGTCCTTGAAAGAGGAACCAATCCTGATCGGCACATTGGTGAGGGCGGCGATGATTCGGATAGCGCTGGACGCTCTCCGTGACATTGAAGACAGCCACGACTTGACCGGAATCGACACGAGAGGCCTGGTTTCCGTGCTCTCCGGGATAGACTTGAATAGCGGTTATCAGACGGCCCTCAAGGGAGAAAGGACCTGGATATGCGCCGTTTTCGACGATATCCGCAAGCACGGGATCAGGTACGAGGATATGGGCCTGGATGTCGCGAAGGCCAGTTTCTGGCTGCGGCTTCGAGGAACCTACCTGGGACGCCCCTTACTCTACCTAGACGAGCTCGACTACATGAAGAGGATGGGCAAGATGATCGAGGAATTGAATGGTCCGTTCCGAAATTCCAATCAGCCAATTGTGGACTCTCCGTCAATTGATATCTCTCAAGTTAGCTCGCTTGCCGATATGCTGTGCCCGGCTTACAGCCGTGGTTGGGCGGCCCGAGAAAAGTGTGAGGCATCTATACGGGGTAGCCAAATCCTCCTCGCCCTGGTCGCCTTCAAGTCCCGCTTCGGTGCTTATCCCAATGTACTCACTCAGCTTAACACGGCCCTCGGCTGGAAACTATCGCTCGAAGACCCCTTAAGCGGAAAGGATTTCATCTACAAGCGTGTAGGCAAAGGCTTCCTGCTCTACAGCATCGGCGAGAACCTCAAGGACGACGGCGGCACGGAGCCGAAAGGCAACGATCGCACCGGAGGCGACATCGTCTGGCGCATGGGCCACTAAATCCGCAATCATTTGACTTGCGTCAGATTATCTCACCAAAACCTGTGCCATAATAAGTATAGGAGGTGAGTCCTATGGCCAAGCCACAATGCCCGGGTCAGGATATGCGGTTCTGGAAGCCGGGTGATATATTCGAGATACCGTGCGTGCACTGCGGGCAGCCGATGGAGTTCTTTAAGGACGACCTCCGCCGCAAGTGCAAACACTGCGGCAAATACAGCGTGAACCCCAAGAACGACATGGCCTGCGCGGCCTGGTGTCAGCACGCCCCCGAGTGCCTGGCTCAGCTTGGGCGCGAGATGCCGGAGAAGGACGATTCGGAGAGTTAGGTGTACTGGTAACTCACGTTATCCTTTGTTTGGTTCAGTACCACCCCACCGTAAGCCCTGAGTAGCCCTAGTGAAGTGATCGAGATTGTATTAGGCTTGGCGGGCGTATCGAAGGGCGGCTCCGAAGGCACAGGCGCTGGTGCAAAGTTTACCGGCCCTTCGATACACCCGCCGGGGTTTGGCGAGCATAGAAGCTCCTTCTGGGCTACTCAGGGCCTACGGTGTGCTGTGAAGAAGGCAGAGTATATTGTGAGTTACCGGTAGAGTTATGGGCTGTTATCCCTTGTTTGGTTTAGTGCCACCCACCGTAAGCCCTGAGTAGCCCTAGTGAAGTGATCGAGTTTGTATTAGGCTTGGTGGGCGTATCGAAGGGCGTCTCCGAAGGCACAGGCGCTGGTGCAAAGTTACCGGCCCTTCGATACGCCCGCCGGGGTTTGGCGAGCATAGATAGCTCCTGCTGGGCTACTCAGGGCCTACGGTGTGCTGTGAAGAAGGCAGAGTATAATGTGAGTTACCAGTAGAGTTATGGGCTACTCCATCACTTCCACACCCTCGATGGCAACCACGCGCATCGGGGAGCCGTCCATCCCAACCAGGTTCAAAGGCAGCGCGATTAGGTACACGCGGTCTTGTGTGAGCTGGTCGAGGTTTGTCAGCAGTTCGATCAGCACGACACCGCTCGAAAGCAGCGCCTTGTGCACGTCCGTGCGGTCTTCGATGTCCACCGAGGGCTGCTCGACCCCCAGCAGCTTGATCTTTCGCCCCGTGAGCCATGCCGCCGCCCCCGCGCTCAGCCCGGGGTAGCCGGTGAAGAAATCCGGCTCGCTGAAACGCTTGCTCCAGCCGGTTCGGATGAGCACGCGCGCGCCCTCTATAACGCGATCAGCGAATGCGTCCAGGTCCGCGGCGGTGATCTCGCCTCCCTCGGGCCGGTCGGTCAGGTCCAGGACCTCCGCCCAACCCACAAGCGCGTCCAGAGCAATCCCGTCCACTGCCCGGTCCGAGTGTAGGCAGTGGCGCGGCACATCCACGTGCGTTCCGGTGTGCGTGCCCATCGTGAGCTCGGTCACGTTATAGCCGGACTGCATTATCGTATGCACGAGGCTGGCCTTCACCTGCGGGTCTCCCGGAAACACGGGCATCCCGGCCTGTATTTGGTGTGAGAGATCGACTACACGCTTCAAGGTTGGGCTGCTCCTTAGCTCGTTTGTGAGAATCCACGAAAGTATAGATCAATATACCCGGAAACACAATCCGCGCGCCCACTGGCGCTGCGGCAAGACCAAAGTGATGGAGTTGCGCTCGCAGTAGCGATAGAGGTGGCCGTTGATGAACTGGCTTCCGTTATCGGAGTCGATGCCAAGTATTGGAAACGGCAGTGATTGTACGAAAGCCTCAACTATAATCATCCCGAGCGCAGTCAAGGGATCTGCTTTGAACCGAATGTACGGATTAGTAATAAGCCTTCAGTGCAAAGCAGATTCCTCGTCGTTCCTCCTCGGAATGACTGGAGAATTACGGCTTCCCTGCCGATCTGGCCTTGATGCCCATCGCTATCCGTCTCGGCGACGGCTCCCGCAGAATATCTTCGGAGATCACTTCCGAGCCGACCTGGCGGCCGTTTTCGTAGATTGTGGCTACTTTGACTTTTCGCAGGCCCGATCTGCCGGGGGCAAGCTCGAACTCCTGCCCGATCGGGAGCTTCGCGCTTGAGACCCGGTGAACCGGCGCGGGAATCCTCTCTTCGCGCTCGCTTTGGTCGCGTACAACTACCGTCAACCCCGGCCCAGCCTGCTTTACGGCCTTGACGTTGAGCTTGTCCCCGATGTGCAGGCGGTCCAGGTTGACTCCGGGGTTAAGTTTCATGAGGTCATCGAGCGAGATACCATGCCTGGATGCGATCACGACCGCCACATCGCCTTTGCGAACCTCATACACCGCGTCGGTCCTGACGGCGCGCTTGGGGGTGAAGAGCAGGCTGACGGCCTCCTCGGCGGTGGCGCGGAAGATGCCCGGCTCGACCGCCGCGATGTCTACGGCCACGTTCTCCTTGATCTGCGGTTCCTCGGCAAGGTTCCTGACCATCTTGCCGAACTTCAGCTTCGCCATATCCAGCGCCTCGCCGGCCACCTTGCGGTTCGGCACGGCCACCAGCGGCTTGCCGTTCACAATGATCGCCCATCGGGGGACCAGCGGCGAAACCACGCCCCGGACAGTGTTATATGCCATATGCCGGCTCACGGGCCGGGCGTTATAAGGCGCTCTCGCCACGCGGACCTCCTCCCTGAACTGTATCTCGGAGGGGTTGCAACCGGTCTTCGACTTAATTTGACTGAGCACGTCCTCGGCGTCCTGCTCGCACGGCACGCACGCCACCGGTTTGCCGTCGACGATTATGAGCGATTTCGCATTTCGGAAGTGGCCGACCGCCCATGTGACAGTGAGACCGAGCAGCATAATAGCAACTATGCAACGCTTGACGAGCAGCGGCACCTTAAGACAGCGGATTGCCATGTTCTTTTCCATTTCGACTCGCTCCTCTCGACAACAAACGGCCGGCGACCGCTGCGGCCTCTTCGGGATCATAAGGCTTGGGCAGCAGTCCGACATTGCCGCCCAGGTTGTGTATCTCGTCCCACTGGTTCCGAAGCACGCCCACGTAGACGATCGGCACATCCGGCCTTTCCGGCGCATTGTAGAAATCGACCGCCGGCAGGTCCGGCAGCAGTGAATCGACGATAATGAAGTCAATCGCGCGGCCGCGGGACAGTTCGAGGCCTTGCTTACCGTTCAAAGCTGAGATGACCCCGCACCTCAGGTGTTCGAGCTTCCACCGCATCACGCGGGCGCTCTTGGGGTCCGGGTCGATCAAGAGTGCAGTCTTCCCGCGCAGGAGGGCTATATCCTCGGCGCGGCGCGAGTGCCCACGCCGCGATCTACGCCAGGCTCCCAGCAGGCGTTTCCAGTATGGCGAGCTCTCGCCCGGCGCGGCATCCCTAACCGGAAACCGCCAGCGCAGCAGGATAAGCGCCACTGCCAGTATCAGGATCGCTATCGCAACCGCTCTCGCCGCAATTATCAATCTAGCCGTCATGCATTCCTGCCTTCATGCTCGGTCTCCATGTTAACCCGGCGGGGTGCGAAAAGTCAAAGGTTTGTTGACCGCTGTGCCCGTGTAACGTATACTTTGGTTTGTGAGCAGCCACAAGAATAATATGGCATCAGGTGGGTGTCCCAACATAGCATTACGGCTTCTGGTGGGCTGCGCCGTGCTGCTGCTATTACTTACGCTCGCGCTTGCCTTTGATGTTTCCTACGGGGAATCGAATGTGCCACTCGGCGCCGTGGGGCGGGTGGTCGGTTCGCACCTGCCGATTATCGGACGCGGCACGCAGCTCAGCGAATCGGACCTCAACTATGAGACGATAGTGTGGGGTATCAGAGTTCCGCGAGCGGTGCTGGCGCTGATCGTCGGGGCGCTGCTCGCGATGGCGGGGGCCGCGCTGCAAGGGCTGCTCTTAAACCCGCTGGCAGATCCGTACACGGTGGGGGTCTCGTCGGGAGCCGCCTTGGGAGCCGGGGTGGCGACCGTCCTGGTCGCCAGGTTCCACCTCACCGGTCCGTTGAGCGACTACGGAACTCCCTTATTGGCATTTCTGTTTGCGATGGGTGCGATGTTCATCGTCTACACGCTCGCAAGGTCGGGGGGGAGAGTGTCGATACATTCGTTCCTGCTGGCGGGTATCGTGGTCGGCTCGTTCTTGTGGGCGCTGCTGAGCTTCGTGCTCGCGCTGACCGCCGGAGACCCCGCGCAGGCGCAGGGTAAGATAATATCGTGGCTCCTGGGCAGCTTCGAGGCGCGCGAGCCATGGCTCACCGTCCACGTGGCGTTCCCGTTCGCGGTGTTTGGGCTGGTGTCCCTGTTCGCGTTCGCGCGCGACCTCAATGTTTTCGCGATGGGCGAAGAGACCGCCAGGCACCTGGGGATCGAGACGGAGAACCTGAAAATGATCATCATAGCCGTGGTGTCGCTCATCACGGCCGCCGCGGTTTCGGTGAGCGGGATAATAGGATTCGTGGGATTGGTAGTGCCGCACATCTGCCGCAAGGTCTTCGGCCCGGACCATCGACTTCTGATCCCCACATCGGCGCTCGCCGGTGCTACGCTAACCGTGCTCGCCGACCTTGCCTCCCGCGCTGTGCTTCCACCAAGCGGCCTGCCGGTGGGGATAGTGACGGCCCTGCTCGGAGCGCCATTTTTTCTCTATCTGCTTAAGGCAAAATAAGGCTTGTGTAATGCGGAATGAAGGGCCTCTTCAGTATTCTGAATTTTACGCTTCCACCAGCGCCTCGAGCAGGTCCGCGCTGTCTCGTGCCGGCGCTCCTATGTGTTTAACGAGCCGCACGTTGGTCCGACCTTCAAAAGCGAACGAGACCTCATCCATAAGCGACCGCATCATGTAGATTCCCATGCCTCCCTCGGCCAGAGAGCTCGGTATGGGCGGCGCCACGCGGTCCGGGTCGAACCCGGGTCCCGGATCGGTTATATCTATCGACAGGCGCGAGGGTCCGGCCACGCACCTCACCGATACACTCTTGTCGGCACAGTACCCGCAGCCGTGTTTGATCGCATTGGCGAGAGCCTCCCCGACCGCGAGCAGGATATCGGTGCTTTCGGCTCGGCTGAAGGGTAGTGAGTTTAGGACATTCGCTACCCGGTTGCGCGCCATCGCCGCGGACTCAGGGCGCGCGGGAATGTGGAAATCACTTACGTGCCAGAAGTTCCGGGACGGCATCGTGTGGTCGTCTGAGCACACAGGAACATCGGGTATGCTCGACTTGAAGAACGCCGCCGCGCCGCAGAGTGTCACCACTCTTGCCACCTGGGGGCTGATCCCGACAAGCTCTACTGCGCCGCCGCTCTTCATCGCTTCGGCGGCATACTTGACAAGTATTGAAAGCCCGCTGGAATCTACGTAACTGACCCCGCTGAGGTCCGCGCGGATTGTGCATTCCCCGTCGGCGAGCAGGAAGTCGAACACATCCGAAACCTGCTGCCGGTTCCGGAAATCCACCTGGCCGGTCAGCCGCACCGTCGGCGGCGACCCCTCCACTATAGCCACGTCGAGAATCGGGGACGAACTAATCATCGTGCGTTACTCCTTGCGAACTCTTCAGGCGAGGCGTTTGCTAACATTGAGGTTATGGCTGTGGTTGTTTGCGGCGCGAAAAGGAGAGCGGTCTTACGACCGAGGGCCCTTGCACAGAATGTATGGGCTGTCCGTCGAACATCGGCAGACACGGTCACGTTGCCTTCCTCGGATGCATCCTGGTTCGTACATCCGCAGTAAGTTAGCACGTTGCCGAGGCAAAAGTCAATAGTCATGATTACTAGTTTTTGGAGTATTTTTTCGCCTTGACCGTCGGGGGCGGATATGGTAGACTTCACTCATTCACTGTCTCGAAGGGACAGGGTAATGGGTGGGAGTTTGCTGTCCAGGCCGCTGGGTCCGATCTAACTTCTAACCTCTAATTTCTAGATCGGAGGTGTGTCTTGTCCGTGGATACCGCGCGCGGAGAAACGCTTGAAGATAGAGTTCATCGCACCATAACCTGGTGGCGCGTGCCGCTGATGGCGGTGGCGTTTGTCGGGATATTGGGGTTCATTCATATAGAGAAGGCGTTCTGGTACGGGGCGCCGGTTGCGCTGCTGGGCGAGCTGATCCAGATGTGGGCTACATCCCATCTTCACAAGGACACTCGCTTCACAATTTCCGGCCCATATTCCCACGTCCGCAACCCGATGTATTTCGGGAGGTTCTTCGTGGGGCTGGGGATATTCATAATGACGTGGAGCCCCTGTCTCATCATCACCTACGTGGTGCTTTATGCGATCTACGGGCCGCTGAGGGTTCGCCGCGAAGAGCGCAGGCTCTCCGAGATATTCGCGCCGGACTACCAGCACTACTGCGGGGAAGTCCGCAGGTGGCTGCCGAGGCTGAAGCCGTATTCCAAGTCGGAGAACCGGCGAGCGGCCTGGTCGCAAGTATGCGCCAACCACGAGCAGATCGTGGCGCTGGGTGTGATCGTGGCGCTGATAGCCATTTACTTCAGGATTGACAGGCTGGAGCAGTGGTATTGGTTCAAGTAGGTTGTGGGGCGCCATAACAAACTGTGATTGAAGGCCTCCGGGGATGTACCCGGGGGCTTTTCGCGGTTTTGGAAGCTGGCCGGATGCATCAAGCAGGTGCAATGCCGACAGATTGTGGTATCATGTAATCATATGGAGGCCCACAATGGTAAGAACACAGATACAACTGACGGAAGAGCAGGCTAGAAGGCTTGCCGCGCTGGCGGCAAAGCGGGGTGTTTCGCGAGCCGCGCTAATACGAAAATCGGTCGAGAAGATGCTGGTGGCTGAGCGCGTGTCGGATGACGCGGTGCTGAGGCGCAAGGCTATCGCGGCGGCGGGCGCGCTTCATTCAGGCACTGGTGACCTGTCCGCTCGGCATGATGAGTATGCGGCGGAGGCTTTCGCGGAATGAGTGTATATGTCGACACCTCCGCATTTCTCGCGGTGCTTGATTCAGACGACCCGAACCACGGGAAAGCCAAATCAGCTTGGGTCGAAATTGTAGAGTCCGGCTCGGCGATCATTACTTCCAACTATACGGTGGTGGAGGCCATCGCCGTGCTGCGCCGCAGGTTTGGCCTGTCGGCGGTTAGGCTGTTCCAGCATGATATTCTGGCGGTGGTCGATTTGGAATGGGTCGATGCATCTGTGCATAGGCTGGCGGTGGGTTCCATGATGGCGGGCGGCAGGCGTGGTCCGAGCCTGGTTGACTGTGTGGGATTCGAAATCATTGACAGGCTGGGGCTGGAATCCGTATTTGTCTATGACAAACATTTCGAGGACCGGGGGCTCAAACTGATCGGATAGACATTACTGAAAGTCTATTGCCAACATTCCCCAAACCGTGGTATAATGCCTGCGTTCGATAACAGTGTGGGGCTGTAGTTCAGCTGGGAGAACACTACACTGGCAGTGTAGATGTCAGGGGTTCGAGTCCCCTCAGCTCCACCATCTTCTACATATTCCACCTGCAGGCGATACAATTGGTCTATCTGCCCGGCATCCTCAACAGATATAGCCCGCCTTGCGGACGAGGCTCTAGTTCACTGCGTGCACTTCTCGCGGTTGCTGCTGTTCTGGTCGTTGCCGGCACTGTGTGCGCCGCGCCCAATGACAAATCAACCGCCTCTCCCGACGTGCTGGTGCTGGTCTTGAACGGGCTGGGCCCATTTGATCAGGTCTCCATCAACTACACCTCCGCTATTCCAGACCAGGACGCCAAGAACGATGTCGCCGCCCTCGCGCGCGACACCGGCTGGATGGTGCGGAACGTCGAGGTTACGACAAAGTCCGTCAACAGGCCCGGCGCCAAGCCGACGACCGCCGTGATGTTCAAGACCCCAGGCATAGTGAAGCCGCAGGAAGGGCTGCTGGCGTTGGAGCCGTTCATCGCGGCCCTAAAGAGGTTCGGCTCGATTCAGGTCAACTACCTGGTATACGACTCAAGGTTCGGCTTTCGCGGGTTGAGGGATTTTGAGAATCGATATGTTAAAATAGCGATGAGCCAGACCGGGAACTCGTATGTATACAGGGTCCGGGTGAAGGACAAGGACTTCACCCGCCTCAAGCTGCCGCTCAGACCCGAGGTCGAGCATGTAGCCGCGCCGCGTGAATCGACGCCAGTGGGGGCACGCGTGATGCTTGTAATTGGTTTCGCTCTGATCGGCGCGGTGGTGGCTTACTTCCTGGTCGCCTGTATCTCGCGGAGCCGGAGATCCGACCGGCGAGGAGACTCAAATGGAGCTTAAAGAGATAGCGGCAAAGGCCGCGCAAGTAAGAGCATCGGATATATTCCTGAAGGTTGATGCGCCGCCGATGATGCGCCTTAACGGCACGGTCTCAAATGTCGACAGCTACCCGAATCTCACGATTGAGGATATGGAGACCCTGGCCTACAGCATCATGACGCACGAACAGATAGGCCGGTTCGAGCGAAGGCACGAGCTCGATCTCGCGTTCACGATTGAAGGCATTGCCAGGTTCAGGGCGAACGTCTACAAACAGCGCGGCTCGATCGGGCTGGTCCTCAGGGTCATTCCGCTGGAGATCTATTCCCTCCAGGAACTCGGAATGCCGGAGAGCCTCGGTACGCTCGCCACGCAGCGGCAGGGACTGGTGCTTGTGACGGGGCCGACCGGCTGCGGCAAGTCCACCACGCTCGCGGCCTTGATCGATGTTATCAACTCTACTCGCCGGTGCAACATAGTCACCATCGAGGACCCGATAGAGTTCGTTCACTTGGACAAGAAAGCGATTGTGAGCCAGCGCGAGATCGGTATCGACACCGATTCCTTCACCGACGCACTCAAGTATGCGGTCCGCCAGAGCCCGGACGTGATACTGATCGGCGAGATGCGCGACGTGGAAACCATGAACGTCGCCCTGGCGGCGTCGGAGACCGGCCATTTGGTTTTCTCCACGGTCCACACTTGCAGCGCTGCCGAGACTCTCGACCGAATCATGAACATGTTTCCCCCGCACGATAAGCCACAGGTGTGCACGAGACTGTCGGTGGCGCTGAAGGGGGTCGTCTCGCAGAAGCTGGTTCCGAAGGCGGATAACAGCGGGCGTGTGGCGGCGGTAGAGATTATGATCGCCAATCCGACCATCAGCAAGATGCTCGAAGAGGGCAGATCGAGCCAGATTTACCAGGCCATCTCCGAGGGCGAATACTGGGGCATGCAGACCATGAACCAGTGCCTGGGGAAATATTCCAAGGCGGGGATAATTACCGAGGAAGAGGCCCTGATGAACGCGGGGAACCTCACCGAACTCAGGCAGATGCTCAGAAGGCAGTAGAAGGGAAGTCCGAGAGTCCGGATGTCCGGGAGTCCGGAAACGCACAACGTATTACAGATTCCTGTGCTGCTCATATATAGCATGTATAGCATGATGCCGTGCCGGATTGTAGCGCGAACGTTGTAATCTTGTCATGCTGAGTGAAGCGAAGCATCTGCTTTGAACTGAAGGCATGAATTGCCAAGAAGGTTTCAAAGCAGATTCTTCGCCCTCGGCTCAGAATGACAAAACTTATGGCTTCGTTCGAAGACCAAGCGCCGCGTGTTAGATGGGCAGCACCCGGATTCCAGACCAGCGGATCCGAATCCCGACCGCCGGACACCCGGACAATCGGACTGCCGAACTTTAAGAGGTGATCGCACTTTGCTTCTGGATGAATTGCTTACACAATTGGTCGCGAGGGAGGGCTCGGACCTGCACTTAAGATACGGTGAGCCGCCGATATTCAGAATCCACGGCAAGCTCACGCGCACCGAGTTCGCCAAGATCGAGAGGGTGGAGGACATCGTATACCCGATCCTCAGTCAAGAGCGGCGCAAGCGTCTTGAGGAGTTCATGGAACTCGACCTCTCCTACGAGATCAAGGGCCTGGCGCGGTTCCGCGTAAATTGCTTCCAACAGAGGGGCCACATGGGCGCGGTCCTGCGACAGATTCCGATAAAGATCAAGACCATCGACGAACTTATGCTCCCGCAGGTTACCAAGCAGATATGCATGAAGCCGCGCGGGCTGGTGCTGGTGACGGGACCGACCGGCTCCGGCAAGTCGACCAGCCTTGCCGCCATGATCAACCACATCAATATGCACAAGCGCGAGCATATCATAACTGTCGAAGACCCGATCGAGTTCGTGCACCAGGACAAGCTCTGCGCAGTGAACCAGCGCGAAATCGAGCTCGATACCCACTCGTTCGCGGACGCATTGAAGCATGTCCTCAGGCAGGACCCGGACGTGATCCTGGTCGGTGAGCTGCGAGACCTCGAGACGATCTCGCTCGCTATCACGTCGGCGGAAACCGGCCACCTCGTCTTCGGCACGCTGCACACCACCGACGCCCCGCAGACCATCGACCGCGTCATCGACGTTTTCCCCCCCGAGCAGCAGAGCCAGATCAGGATGCAGCTTTCGGTCACGATTCAGGCCGTCATTTCCCAGCAGCTTCTGCCCAGGATCGATTCCCAGGGCGGACGAATCGCGGCTTTCGAGGTCATGACGGCGACGCCGGCGATCAGGTCGCTGATCCGCGAGGGCAAGACCCACCAGCTCTACTCGGACATCCAGGCCGGCGGCGAGCACGGTATGATCTCGCTGGATCAGTATCTGCTCGGCCTCTTGAAGAAGCGGCTGGTCAAATACGAGGACGCCATATCCAAGTCATCCAACCCGCGCGAGCTCGAGCGGATGGCGGCCAAGGCGATGCAGCCGGCGGGGGTGAAGTAGATGAACATCGAATACGTCAACCAGCTACTGGAGCTTACGTGCAAGATGGATGGTTCGGACCTCCACTTGAAGGCCGATAACCATCCCCTGATCCGGGTCTACGGCGAACTCGAGGCGCGCAAGCAGTTCCCCGTGCTGACGGCCGAGGACACACGCGCTGCCGCCTATGCCATTATGAATGAGGCCCAGCAGAAGCGCTTCGAAAAAGAGCTTGAGATGGACCTTGCGTATGAGATACCCGGGCTGGCCCGATTCCGTACGAATATCATGCAGCAGCGCTCTGTCATCGGGGTAGTGATGAGGGTCATCCCGTCCAAGGTGCAGACTATGGACGAGATCAACCTGCCGCCGGTGTGCCGCTATTTCTGTGAGAGGCCCAGGGGCATGGTACTGGTGACAGGGCCGACCGGCTCGGGAAAATCGACCACCCTCGCTGCGATGGTCGATCATATCAACGTTAATCGAGTCGAGCATATAATGACCGTCGAGGACCCCGTCGAGTTCGTGCACGAGTGCAAGAACTCGCTCATTAACCAGCGCGAGCTCGGCACCGACACCCTCTCGTTCAATAACGCCTTGAAATACGTTCTCAGGCAGGACCCGGACGTGATCCTGGTCGGTGAAATGAGAGACCTCGAAACCATCCATCTCGCGATTACGGCGGCTGAAACGGGCCATCTTGTGTTTGCGACGCTGCACACCCCGGACGCCGTGCAGACCATAGACCGCGTCGTCGACGTTTTTCCGACGTATCAGCAGTCGCAGGTCAGGCAGCAGCTCGCGAACAACCTCGTGGGCGTTGTTTCCCAGAACCTGTTGAGGCGAGCGGACGGCAAGGGCCGTATAGCCGCGTTTGAGACGCTTGTAAACACCCCGGCTGTCCGAAACCTGATCCGCGAGTCCAAGACATTCCAGATCACCTCTATCGTCCAGACCGGTGCGAAGCAGGGGATGATGACACTCGACCAATACCTGGCGGCTCTCGTCAAGAAGGGCCTTGTCGACAGGAAGGAAGCCATGGCGATTGCGACGAACCCGAAGGAATTCAACGCGATGATGGAGGACGCGGTCCCAGCCGGCCGCTAGCTCAAGGCTAACGCATCTTAATTCGTGACACGTGTGATTGAGCACAAAGGTAAGCATGCTGAGCTCCGTCGAAGTATGCGATGGCTATAGTTGAAGCCTTCGATCAAAACCGGCCGCACCCTTCGACCCTTAGACAAGCTCAGGATACTCAGGATGCTGGGTTTGTGCCCTTTTGGTAGGGTAATACAGATTAGATGCGTTCGCCCTGGCCGCTAGCTGTACACTTGTCAATGATGTGTTACAGCACATGCTGGTAGTTTTCTAGCATTTGCTGTGCTGATTTCCATCCGTGGGCCATCAGCGGTCGGCGGTTGGATGCCCTGAGGTATCGGTTCATTTGCTCTTTTAGGTATTTGATGCTGAAGAACTTGTTGCCGTCGTAGAATCTCTCTTGGTCGGATCGGCGGCTGCGCTCTACCTTACCGTTGTGCCTGGGCGTTGCTGGCGCGATTAGCTTGTGTCGAATGCCGAATGTGGCCAGTTCCGCCTCGAATGGCGAGGGATGATTGGAACCGGTATATCGACTGGTAAACTCAGCACCGTTGTCAGTCTGGATACAGCCGATCATGAACGGGAAACGCTCCAGTAGCTGATAGAGGAACTCCACCGAGTTGTGGGTGGAAAGCTCGTCGAAGACGGCAACATACCTCCATCGAGTGCACTCGTCGATTGCGGTATACTGGTAGAACTTCCTACCGGAAAGATTCCCCACTAGACACTGCTTTGGCACATACTTTACGTCGACTTGGAATCGCTCTCCAGGCACAAGAATCGGCTCGTAAGGCTTGGATTTGCGCCTCCTGTGCTTCTTGGGAGCTGCCAACACGCCCTCACGTCTCAGCAGCTTGTAGAGCGCCGTCAGGGTCCGTTCATAACCGAAGTTCATCGTCAGGTGGACCCACAGGCATACGAGCCCCAGTCGCTTGTTGTGACGCTGAACCTTGAGAACCAGATCAATCTCCTTCTGTGTTTGCTGAGATGGATGTCGCTGTGGACGATGTGAGCGATCCATCACGCTCTCCAAAGTCCCATCCCAGCAAGATATCCACCGGTGCACGCTCTGCCGACTCACTTTATGAACTCAGCCGTAGAGCTTATGTTGCCTGTCTTGATCGCGTGCTTTATCACACGCTGACGAAAGTAGGCCATCTGTCGTATACTAGTCATGCGGGTAAGGGACCTCCTAGTATTGATCTTTGCCAAATAACCAATACCAGAGATAACCCTTATCCGCAACCTGGTAATGTGTAACACATCAATAGTAAGCCCACAAATCCACCAAAAATATCCCTGTTATTGCCGAGCGATTCTGTCCCCTCTATTGCTGAGCGAAAATGTCCCCTTGATGTGCTTTCATGCGATCTTTGTTGCTCCAATCACGCCTCCGGGTTTTGCCCTTCTGGATGATCCTTTGGCAG
>JAMCYN010000001.1 GCA_023474015.1 Armatimonadota bacterium | reverse complement strand
AGCCTCAAACCGACAACTCCCCTCACCGGCAAATCACAGCTATTGGTGATCGCGACTATGATCCTCTGCTTGCCTTTCGCCGTCGTGTAGGCCGCCGTCAAATCGACCGGCGTCATGGCCACGACCGCGTCGTTGCGCAGCGCCCCATCCCGAATGACCCGATACATCCGGTCCCTGGCCTGCTGGAGCAGATCACATGTTTTGAATAGCGCCTCGACCAGGTGCTCGGCGTCGAGCCTGTTCCTTGTGGACATCTGCCTGAGCATCTTCCCGGCGGGAGCCAGTATGATATCGACCGACCGATATGTTTCTTCTTTGCCGACCACTAGATGCGTCCAATCACGGGCCTGACCCAGGGTGTATGAAACCCTCTGCGGCTCGCCTTCCTGAGGCTGCCCCAGCCGCTTCATCTCGGCATCGACTTTGGATTCCACCAGCCTGGCGCATCGAAGCAGGCCCTCGTCCACAATCCTGCCGGGTATCGACAGCTCGAAGCCGCTTGTCAGTTCCTTGTAGCTCTTCTCTCCCACATAACTCTGGTTTACGTAGAGGTCGTAGTCGTCTTCCTTGATCCCATTCACTCTGAGCGTGAACTTCTGCGGGGTAAGGATGGTGCTTTTTATCGTGACCCCAACCTGCTGCTCGATCACGTTCACCTTACCCATTGCCAGTGTGCTTGTGTCGCTGACCGCTGACTTGGCGGCGACATCCAGCGTCACAACGCCCGCCGAGGCGCAGCACCCGATTACGACGCTGATAAAAAGAACGGCGGCGGTATGCCCAATAAAGTGTATATATCTCACCGTGAGTGGCCCTCCTGATAACCTTTTGCCACGTGCGCTACGAATTCCATTATAACAAGTAACTCGCGCCTTTGCGCATACTCTGCTGAAGGATTATCCGCAACTCCCGCCGAAGAGTCATTACACGACCCTGTTATGGCAAGGAGAATGACGATGGCGAACAAGATCAGGATCACCGCCGGTCAGGTAAGCCAGACCGCCATATTGAATGACAGCAAGTGCGCACAAAGCATTTGGGACTCGCTGCCGCTTCATGCAAAAGCCAGCACCTGGGGCGATGAGATCTACTTCGGGATTCCGGTCGAATGCGGCCCAGAAAGCCCGAGGACGACCGTCGACCTCGGCGATCTCGGCTACTGGCTCGAGGGGAGCTGCTTCTGCATCTTCTTCGGACCGACGCCCATGAGCCGGGGCAACGAAATCCGCCCCGCCAGCGCCGTCGAGGTCTTCGGTAAACTCGAAGGCAACCCGAAGGAGTTCAAGAAGGTCTCGAGCGGCGAGATGGTGAGTATCGATAGAGCCGAATAGCTCCCTGCGACCTCAGCGGTTCACCGCACCCTCAGTATGTGCCCGCAGTCCGAGCAAAACAGGATGCAGAAGTCGATGGTCTCGCCGTCATCGGACTCATCGCGGACGCGTTTCGTGCTGAAATATGGCTCGCCGCACTTGGGGCACTGCGGTCCAGCGTGCCTGCGGAGCAGGTCCAGCACTTCGGATACCTCCGGGTCGGCTGCCGCCCGCTCTTCCTTGAAGCGCACCGCCAGGTGCATGGGCGTTTCGCCGTCGCTGTTGCGGACGATCACCCGCGCCCCACTGCCCAGTAGCTCACGGATCAAGTTTGCTTTGCACTCCTGCGCCGCATAGTGCAATGGTGTCCAGCCGTAGTCATCCGGCAGATTCACCATGTGCCCATCGACCTCGATCAGTTCCTTGACCTTATTGATGTTGCCTTGAACCACGGCATCGTGTATCTCAGCCATTTGCATATCCTCCGTTTTTAGAAGTTAGAGGTTGGAGGTTAGAGGTTAGAACTCCAACACCTGAACCTCTTTACCGACGAACTTTCCAACAATTTCCGACTGCCTTACTGCCGAGCGTTCTGCTGAGGGCCAGGATAGGGCGGCCGCTGCTGTGGCTGGCTGCTATTCTGCGGCTGGCTGTGCACCGCCATGTGCTGCGGCACCGCCTCGCCCAACTTTTGCAGAACATCGCCCGGATGCTCGGCAACGCGGAGCATCTCCTCCCTGGCAAGCAGACCCCTGCGGTAGTTCGCCAGAAGCGAATCGTCGAGGGTTTTCATGCCGAACTGCTGGCCGGTCTGGATCGCCGAGAAGATGGAGTGGGTCTTGCGGTCGCGTATCATGTGCTGGATCGCCGGTGTGCAGATCATAATCTCGTAGACCGAGTGTCGTCCCGTGCCGTCGGGTGTCGGCAGCAGAAGCTGTGAGATGACCGCCAGCAGGTTGCCACCGAGCTGGGATCGAATCTGCTCCTGCTGGTCGAATGGGAACACATCCACGACCCGGTCCACGGTCCGCACCGCGCCGGTGGTGTGCAGGGTCGAGAACACGAGGTGGCCCGTCTCCGCCGCGCGCACCGCCGCCGAGATGGTCTTGAGGTCACGCATCTCGCCGACGAGGATCACATCCGGGTCCTGCCTGAGCGCCTTAATCACGCCTACATCGAACGTGGGGACGTCGTCGCCCACCTGCCTCTGGCTGATGATGGATTTCTTGTGGGAGTGGTGGTACTCGATGGGGTCCTCGATGGTAATGATGTGGCAGTCGCGATTGCGGTTGATGTAGTCGATCATCGTGGCCAGCGTGGTGGTCTTGCCGCTGCCGGTCGGGCCGGTCACCAGCACCAGGCCCCTGGGAGCATGGCATAGTTTCTGCACATGCTGATCAAGGCCGAGTTCTTCGAACGAGCGGATCTTGTAGGGGATCAGTCTCAGGTTGAGGGCCATCGTGTATTTCTGGTAGAAGACCGCCACCCTGAAACGCGCCTTGTCGCCGTAGGCGAAGCCGAAGTCGACACCTCGTTCATCCTGGAGCTCTTTCACGCAGCGCTCCGGGATGATCTGTCTGGTGAGGTCCTGCGTGACCTCGTCAGTCAATTCGCCGTATTCCTCGAGCCTTACCAAATGCCCGTGAACTCGCACGGTAGGGGGGTCGCCGACCACAAGATGCAGGTCTGACCCGTCCCGGTTGACAATCTCATCTAGAAGGACACTGATGTCCAACATCGTTCCCACCCCCTAGTATCTGACTGTCCTCAGGTGCAGCTACAACCTAAGCTCAACTTACCACTAAAGTTACAGGCTGTCAATGCTCAAAAACGAGGATGGCCCATTCATTATCTTCAACAAGTGGGGCCATCCTCATTTTTGTCTTGACAGACAGGCGAATTCTGACCATAATTAGACTACACAAACAAATATCGCACCAAAGACTATGATGGAGACTAGTAAGGTGGAAAACCGGACTACCAGAGAGCCGGGTCGCTGGAAACCGGCGTCGACAGGGTCCTCCCGAACTCCCTCCTGAGTCGCCCACCGAAATCGACATTCGGACCTTCGGACTGCCGAACTGCCGAACTTTCGAGATTAGACTGGGACGGAAACTTCCACCGTTACAAGGAAGACGCCATCGCTTCGAGTAAGTCGGGGCCGTGGCGGATAAGCGGGCCGAGCGCGTGAGCGCCGGTCAAGCAGAGTGGTACCGCGAGGATTATAGCCCCTCGTCTCTGTATGCATGCAGAGACGAGGGGCTTATTTTATTGCGGATTTTGGATTGTGGATTGGGGAAGGGGGTGGTGCTGAAGATGGAACCCAGTGACCTTAGTGATCTTACCGACCTTACGGAACTGAACTTGAAAAGGAGACCAACATGGAACGCAAAGTTTACATCTTCGATACCACCCTGCGCGACGGGGAGCAGTCACCCGGCGCGAGCCTGACCGCACAAGAGAAGCTGGAGATAGCCCGACAGCTTGCGCGGCTGAATGTCGACATAATCGAGGCTGGGTTCGCCGCCTCATCACCCGGCGACTTCGAGGCGGTGCGGGAGATTGCCCGCGAAGTGAGAGGGCCCGTGATTACGGCGCTGGCCAGGGCGGTAAAGTCCGACATAGATGCCGTCTGGGAGGCAGTGCGCGATGCTCAGCGGCCGCGCATACACATCGTCCTGGGCAGTTCGGACATCCATGCCCAGCACAAGTTCGGCAGAAGCCGGGAGGAGCTGCTCCAGATGGGGGTTGACGCGGTAAGGTATGCCAGCACGCTATGCCCTGACGTTCAATATTCGACCGAGGACGCCTCCCGCAGCAACCGCCGATACCTGTTCCACGTAGTCGAATCAGTGATCGACGCAGGGGCCACGGTGGTCAACATTCCGGACACCGTGGGATGGGCAGTGCCCGCACAATGGGGGAGGCTGATCGCCGACATTCGCCGAAATGTGTATAACATTGACCGCGCAATCTTGAGCATACATTGCCACAATGACCTGGGAATGGCAGTCGCCAACTCCCTGGTTGCAATCAGAGCGGGGGCCCAGCAGGTCGAGTGCGCCGTGAACGGCATAGGCGAGCGAGCAGGCAACGCCTCACTGGAGGAGGTAGCGATGGGTCTCAAGGTTCGCTCTCGATACTATGGAGTCTCGACGGGCATCACTGCGTCGGAGATATACCGTACGAGCCGCATGGTGAGCCGCCTGACCGGCCTTGCCATCGCCCGCAACAAGCCCGTGGTTGGGGCCAACGCGTTCGCGCACTCCTCCGGCATCCATCAGGACGGCGTGCTGAAAAACCCTGACAATTACGAGATAATGACCCCCGAGGATGTGGGCGCCTCCGGGACGCAGATCGTCCTCACCTCCCGTTCGGGCCGGCACGCGGTGCGCCACAGGCTGGAGGCGTTGGGGTATGTGTTCGTCGATGAAGAGTTGGAGCGCCTGCACGAGCGCTTCCTGAGGCTTGCCGATGCCAAGAAGCAGGTCTTGGACGATGACCTGCACGCGCTGGTTTCCGACGCTCGTGGGTGAGTGACTGGATAAGTTGGTCGGGGGTATTCGTGCCCCCGACCACTCTTCAAGGCCATTCTTGGCCCGATGCTAACTAGTCTTCGCGCCTAACCCAGCAGGCACACATCAACCTTCTCCCCGCGTGCAACTCCGCTCACATTCTCCGAAACCACAATGAGCGAATTGGGGATCGCCCACGGCCTGGTGGTGGGCGAGTACGGCCCTATCGGCTGGGTTGCGCACCCATCTTCGTGGAAGTGCGTGATGGCCTTGATGTAGTGTCGATACCCGGGGTTGAGCTTGAGCATCGTCTGCATGGAGGCATTCACACGGAGCCTGTCTATCTCGGCCCTTCCGAGCATCGATAGAAGCCCCGGCCTGATCAGCGCCTCGAAGACTTCGAGAATCGCCTCGGCGCTTGTGATGAAGACCGGCTTGCCCTCCACCGTGCCGAACGCCGTCGCCATTCCCGGCTCGATGTTGAGTTTGCTGAAGTGGACATTACCGCAGTTTTCCAAGGCCGTGACCGCGAGGTCGTGCTTGTCTTCGGGGCCAAGCGTCACAATCGTCGCATCGGAGCTCGCACAGCCCGCTAGCGCCCTTTCGAGGCCGACCCTGCCTTCCTTTATGTGTATCAGCCGGTCCAGTTCGCAGCCCGCCTCGATCAGGAACCCGACCAGAGAGTAGCGAGCGCTATTGTGCTCCTCGCCGGGCCGCAGGTTCTCCAAAACGTCGACCACGCCGCTCCCGCTCGTGATAACCGACACCTTCGGCCTGCGGCTGATCGTGATGCCGTGCCTGCCGATGGTCGCCAGAAGACCCATCTCACGGCCGGTAATCACCGTGCCGCTCTCGATCAGCAGCTCGCCCTTCGAGATATCGCATCCGGCAGAGCGAACGTTATCCCCCGGCTTCACCTCGGCGCGGACCAGCACCTCAGGGTCGTTTCGGGGTCTAAAGACACCGCGCACGCCCAGCACCGCGTCCGCATCCAGCGGCAATATATCTCCTTTGCGAACCGCCACTACCGTCCCGGACACGAGGCGGGTCTCCCGCGAAACCGACTCCGCCAGCACGCTCAGCCGCTTTGGATCATTCTCGCTGGCCCCGAGGGTATTGCGGGAGATGACCGCGAACCCACCCGCCCCGGCAACGCCGCGCGGTGGCATATCATCCTCGGCGCGTATCGGCTCCGCGAGGGTCCTGCGACAGGCGTTTATTATGCCGGCCTGCTCCTTCCCGATCTCATGGATCGTACTTAGGACCACTTTCCGAGCCTGTCCGGCATCCAGAGTCATAGAACGTAATGCTTCCGTCAAATCACCATCCCTGCTTCAGTGAGCGCAGAGTGAGTGCGGAATGGAAAAGGGTTTCTTCATTCCGCACCCTGCATTCCTAACTCCGCACTCACTCTATGCCCTCCGCGACGTCCACCATTGCATCCTCGTCAATTTCGAGCACCATCTGCTCGATTGCCTCTTTCAGGTCACCTTCGGTCATGCGTCCGCCCGATTCCGGCGACCAAGTGATCGTAACCGAGAAAACTTGTATATCACCATCTTCCACAAATCAGCCCCCTTAGAGAGTTGTCCTGGTGAGCTTGTATAGTATTTTTATAATACACCGCCGCGGGATAAACCTTCTCGAAATTCGGTTGAATGCGGCAATTTAACGTGATGCGGTTCACTGCGTCTTGCGCTCGGCCTCGATCTTGAGTGCTTCCATGAAGTCTTTCCGGTCCTTGTCGGTCAATGGCCGAACCTTAGCCCTGCGTATGACATCACCCTTCTTGATCTTAATGACGTTATCCATGCCTCTGATCACACGGCCAAATACCGTATATTGACCGTCCAGCCCAGGCTGCGGATCGAGCAGGATATAGAATATGCTCGTGTTGCTGTTGGGATCGCTGGTGCGCGCCATCCCGACGGCTCCCTTCGAGTTGACAAGGCCTTTCATAACCTCAATACCCATCGGCTTCACCTTTGCCTTGGCCATATCGGTCTGGATTACCCATCCCTCCACGCGCGGGAACTTGACACCGTTATACGCCCCCGCCGCCACCAGCGCCGCGACCCTTTTCGTCGTTGTAGGGCAGTCTTTCTCGAACAATACGAAGTCGATCTGTCCCTTGTTCGTTTGCAGTTCTACCACGCTCCCGGGGGTCAGAGTTGCATGGGCCTGGCTCTTGAGCAACTCGGCGGTCGGCTTCTGCTGGATCTCCTCGCGGTGCAACTCCGTGGGGGTTTCGTTGAGCCAGTTGTAGGAGCCCACCATTGCGGCAACGAGCACTATCAGTAATATCCATTTCATCATAGTATACGGCCACCTCAACCTGATCGAGTGCAGGGTGCACAACTCTTTCTACCAGCATAACAAATACAAGAGTTCGTTTCAAGAAGAAGGAGTCGGGCGCGCCGAGGCGAAATATAATATGCAATGCTCAGTTGCTGTCTGCGTCCCTGGTAATAGGAACTTTTGGAAGCAGGGAAGCGCGTGGGGGGTAAGGAAGCAACGGGTTGCTGCCGAATTAATTTGTGGAATTGCTCCCGGACATCATTCATCTATAGGAGGAGGAAATTTTCATGCGTAAGATCAGTGTGGTAGTTGCGGCTGTATCGCTGTGCCTGGTGGCGGCCTCTCAGGTCATCGCCACCGACAGCGTGCAGAAGCTCAACGACAACGCCAGGATCAACTGGACCAAGCTCGAGTACGTCGCCACGGGCGAGGGCGCAATGCCGTCGGTCAAGGCTGAGCCAAACAGGGCGCGGGCATACCTCAAGGCAAAAGGCTACGCTCGTATGGCCGCAACAGCGAACCTGCTCGCCGCCGTTGAGGGCACGACTATCAGCTTCGAGGCGACAGGCAAGGACTACATGGAAGAGGCCACCGTCCGCCAGAAGATCGAAGGCTACGTCAAGAACGTGGAGATCACCAAGACGTCCAAGGAGACGATCGAGGGCGACACGGTCGTGATCGTCGAGGTTCGCGCCCCGATGTTCGGCCAGAATGGCCCGGGTACCGTGCTCCTGGGTGAGCAAATAAAAGAAGAGAAGGCCAAGGTAGGCGAAGGCGGGAAGACGGAGATCTCCGTCGAAACCAATGTCAAGGTTACGCTGAAGCAGGACCTCAAGCCGATCAAGGAAATCACGATTGAGCCGGCCAGGGCGTCCACGGACCCCGGCTATTCATCGGTCATTATCGACACCACCGGCTACAAGCTGGACCGCTGCATGAGTCCGAAGATTCGCCGCGACGACGGCTCCGAGGTTTGGGGTTCCGTGAAGGCCGATCCCGACCTGGTGCTCGAGCGCGGCGTGGTTTCGTATGCCACCACGCTCCAGGACGCGAAAACGAGTCCGCGATGCGGCTCCAATCCACTGCTTATCAAGGCCATCGGCCGAGCGGGCGGCAGGTTCAACTCAGACCCGGTTATCGGCGATGAAGACGCTCAGATAATGCTTTCCGAGAACGCGAAGAGCGGGTTCCTCGACAAACTCAATGTTATCGTGGTCAAGGACGGGCGGCTGTAGGAGTTTGCGAGTTTGCGGGTTGGCGGGTTGGCGGGTTCCAAACTCATAACCCGTAAACCCGTAACCCGCGAACTACTCCGGCTTGTCCGCAAGCCTCTGAACCGTTTGCAGCAGCCTGTGCAGGCTTGGCGCGTACCATTGATCGTCGCAGTACTTCACCGTCAGCCGCGCGTGGAAGAGGGCGCGCTGGGGGTCATGTAAGTGCCTGGCGTACATGATCGTCGCGATTCTATGCAACTCCCACGACCTCGGATTGTTGTGTATTCCCTCGATCAGATAGCGCAGTGCTCTGTTCTTGTCATTGAACCCGTCCGCGTATATCGATGTTCCGACCGCGTAGGCTTCGGGGAAGTGGGGGTCGAGGTTGGTGATCAGATTGAGAAGCCCGACAAGCTCTTTGTTCTTGGCCCAATCCTTGTTGTGCTGGAGGAACTCGTGGTGATACTGCTCCGCCTTTATCCACAGCAGGTTGGCGAAGACCGTCCTGAACTCCCCGGCGAGCATATATACCGATGATACCCCACGCTCAGCCGGCTCCGGTGGCTTGGCTTTGACGGTGCTGTTCTCCAGAACGCATATCGCGCCGAACATCAGCAGGATTGTAATCGCATACGTGATCCTGAATGTCATCTTTCGGCGCTCCAGTTTCTCCAGAACCTCAGCAGATATTTCCCCGCGGCTATCGCGAGCGCCGCGACCACCATTACCGCTATCTGGAAGTGCATCTCACCCACGTAGGACTTGACCTCCCAATGATGGCCCAGCTCTTCAGCGTCTCCATGCGCAAGGGCGCTTGTGCATAACCCGGTCATGCAGGCAATCAGAGCATGGTTGAATCGGCGCAGGCCGACTTTACGTAGTTGTTGCCGCGGTTTCAACCGCCGGGCATATCTCGCCATACCTATACCTCTTTCCGCGAAAAGCACAGCGACCCCAGGAACAGCACGAAAGCCGCGTAGCATATCGCGTACAACCCTACTTGTACCAGGTACGACATCGGCACCGCGTCCTGATGCACCAGCGCGTTCTTGAGATTGAAACACTCCAGGTTCGGCAGCAGATGATAGACGCCGTAGTAGACCGACTTAGCCGCCCCGCTCCCCGTGCGTTCGATCATGTTCCCAAAGTACCCTATCTTGATCGTCCCGCATATATAGATTAGGAATGTGAGCACGGCTGTTACCGCCGGCGTGGCGACGGTCGATACCGCCGTGGCGACCGCCGCTATCACCCCCACTTCGAGCAAGGTAAATCCTATCGCAGCCAGCAGGAACGGGTCAAAACTGCGCTCGTATGAACAGATAAGTATCCCGAACACCACCGCCATCGAGACAACGCCCAGCGTAACGGTAAGCAACGTGCCGATGAACTTCCCAATTATATACTGCGCGCGCCCTACCGGCCTGGCGAGGATAGGGTAGATGGTCCGCGATTCCACGTCGTTCGGAACGCCCATCGAGCCCAGCGCGATCGCCAGCGCGGCCCCGCCGAACAGGATGCAGCTCATACACAGGTCTTTAAGTATCTTCAGCCGCACGCCTTCGGTGAATATCGACACCATGGTCGATGCGGCGATCAGGGTCAGCATCAGAAGGCACAGCACATGAAACACCTGCTTCCGGCTGTTTTCCAACAACGACATTTTCGCAATAATCCATATTCGAGTCACAACTACTAGCCTCCTCAAGCCGCCAGCCGCAGGAAGGCCTCTTCCAGCGATTCGCGTTGAGTGTCAATTCTAAAAATGGGCAGGCTGAGCTCTTCCATCACGCGCATAAGTTCGTAGACTTTGCCGGGTTCGACACGAACCAGGGTGCAGTCGCTTTGCCGCTCAATCGATGCGTCTGCGAACCTGAGCCTGTCCCGCGTGTTCTCGTCCATCAGCGACGTCCGCACAACCACCTGCGCATCGCCGCCCCTTACCATATCGGGCGAACCGCAGGCGACCAGCTTCCCACTCTTAAGAACCGCGACGATATCGCAGATGTTTTCCACCTCGCCCAGCAGATGCGAACTCAGGAATATGGTCTTACCCTCGTTCTTGAGGCTCAGCAGCAGGTCGCGGGTGTGCCGCCTGCCTATCGGGTCGAGCCCCGAGGTGGGCTCGTCGAGTATTAACAGCTTCGGGTCGCCGACTATAGCCTGCGCGATTCCCACCCTCTGGGTCAACCCTTTCGAGAGCTTGGCGATGGGGGTGTCGGCGTATTCCGCGATTCCCACCTTCTCCAGCGCGCTTATGGACCTGACGGGTATCTCATCGCTCTTCATTCCCGCAAGCCCAGCGTGCATGGCCACCACCTCCATGGGCTTCAAGAACCTGTGAAAATATGGCTGTTCGGGCAGGTAGCCGATCAGTTCGCGCGTCCGGGGACGGGTTGTTGGATTGCCGAATACAGTCGCCGACCCACGTGTCGGGCGCACGAAGTCTAGTATCAGCTTGATGGTGGTTGTCTTGCCGGCCCCGTTCGGCCCCAGAAACCCGAATATGACCCCTTCCGGGACTTCTATCGAAAGCGAGTCCAGGGCGGTCTTGGGGGCCTTCCTTCGGCCGAGGTTGTAAACTTTGGTGAGGTTATCTGTAACAAGCGGCTGGTTCATAGGTGTCCTTGCAATGCTCCAATGGATGTATTCCAAAGGATATTATCGGCTGCCAGCGAACTGTTCTTAATCCGAATATCCCCTGCCCAAAGTGCGCCGGGAAGGATTTCGGCATGCGGCTGACGTAGTCCCTATCTGACCATGGCAGATCGAAAGGAAATAACGATAGATGAGCGTTGAAAAGACCACGTATTCGCACTACGGGCAGTGCCTCAAGCTCTCGAACGGCGGCGTCGAGCTGTTCGTGACCACGGACCTCGGCCCACGGATCATCTGCTACAGGTTCGTGGGGGATACGAACATACTCAGGGAACTCGGCCCCGAAGCGGTCGTCAAGCACGAAGACGGCAAGTGGCATCCGTGGGGAGGGCACAGGTTCTGGCACGCGCCTGAGGTGTCGCCACGAAGCTACTGGCCTGATGATGATCCGATAGACGCGGATGTCTTGGACGACAACACGGTACGCGTCACCCCGGCGCTCGAGACCGGCCCGAAGGTCCAAAAGCAGCTTGCCGTCAGCCTCGACCCGAGCGGCACGCGGGTGACAGTCGATCACAAGCTGACCAATCACAACGTCTGGCCGATAGAGGTCGCGCCCTGGGCCTTGACGATTATGAGCAGCGGCGGCGCCAGTATTTGCCCGCGGGAGCCGTTCATCTCGCACCACGACTACCTGCTGCCGGCCCGACCGCTGGCGCTGTGGCACTTCACGAACCTCGCCGACAGCCGCTTGAGCCTGGGCGAGAAGTTCATCCGGCTCGCGACCGACGCGAACAACACCACGGCGAACAAGATCGGCGTTTGTGACAAGCAGGGTTGGGCGGGGTATCTGCGCCAGGGAACGCTGTTCGTCAAGCGCTTCCCCTACATCGAGGGCGCGAACTACCCCGACTACGGCTGCAATTATGAGACCTATACGGAAGGGGATTTCCTGGAAGTCGAGAGCCTTGGCCCGCTCGTCACGCTGGCTCCCGGCGAGAGCGTCAATCACACCGAGAACTGGTTCCTGTTCAAGGATGTCGACGCCGGCGACTCCGACGATACTCTGGAAGCCGCGATCGCTCCGCTGGTTAAGCAGACCGATGGAAAGTAGGCACGTTAGAGCGAAAGCAATCCACTGTGTGATCGTTCACCGGCAAGAAAAAACGTGAAAAGAATCACGAACTTGACCCACATCAAAGAACGACCCCCGCCGGCGCGGTAGAATATGCCTGTAAACGAGCCACACAAGAAAACGGAGGACCTGATCAATGAGTAATATGTTCTGCTATCAATGTGAGCAAACGGCCATGGGTGCCGGATGCACTCTGCGCGGGGTCTGCGGCAAGGACGCGACCGTATCGAACCTCCAGGACCTGCTCCTGCACGCGACCGAGGGCATCTCGATGTATGCCCACCGCGCAAGGAAGCTCGGCGCCGGGGACAGGGTGATCGACGTATTCACCATCGAGGCACTCTTTTCCACGGTAACCAACGTCGATTTCGACCCGGAGCGCCTACAGGGCCTGCTCAAGACGGCAGCCGATATTAAGGCCAAGGCGAAGAGACTCTATGAGGACGCCGCCGCCAAGTCCGGCAAGACCCCCGAGACCCTAGGCGGACCCGCCGCATGGACACCCGCCGCCGACATCGACGGTCTCGCCGCCCAGGGCTTTGATCTCAGCATCGAGAAGCGGACCGCGACGCTCGGCGAGGACGTCGTGAGCCTTCAGGAAATCATAACCTACGGACTCAAGGGCGCGGCTGCCTATGCCGACCATGCCCAGATACTCGGCCAGGAGGATGATGCTGTCTACGCCGGGTTCCACGAAACGCTCGACTTCCTCACCAAGACGGATCGAACGGTCGATGAGCTTGTCGGGATGGCGCTCAAGGTCGGCGAACTGAACTTCAAGGTGATGGGCCTGCTTGACACCGGCAACACGGGAACCTACGGCCACCCCACCCCGACGGCGGTCCGCATCGAGCCGATCAAGGGCAAGGCGATCCTCGTATCCGGCCACGATCTGAAGGATTTGGAAGAGCTTCTCAAGCAGACCGAGGGCAAGGGCATCAATGTCTATACCCACGGCGAGATGCTCCCGGCCCACGGCTATCCGAAGCTCCACGCCTATAAGCACCTCGTCGGCAACTACGGCGGCGCGTGGCAGGATCAGGCGAAGGAGTTCGAGGCATTCCCCGGCGCTATCCTGATGACCACCAATTGCATCCAGAAGCCCAAGGAGACCTACAAGGCCCGCATCTTCACGTCGGGTCTGGTCGCCTGGCCGGGCGTCGAACACATCGCCAATAGCGACTTCACTCCGGTAATCCAGGCCGCGCTCGAGGCTCCGGGCTTCACGGAGAATGGCTCCGACAAGACCATCCTCGTCGGCTTCGGCCACAACACGGTTATGAGCGTGGCGGATAAGGTGATCGAGGGAGTCAAAAGCGGCGCGATCAAGCATTTCTTCCTGATCGGCGGCTGCGACGGCGCGAAGAGTGGCCGCAACTACTACACCGAGTTCGCCGAGAAGGTCCCCCAGGACAGCGTCATCCTGACCCTGGCTTGCGGCAAATATCGGTTCAACAAGCTCGACTTCGGCGACATCGGCGGTATTCCGAGGCTGCTGGACATCGGCCAGTGCAACGACGCCTACTCGGCGGTCCAGATCGCGGTGGCGCTCGCCAATGCGTTCGGAGTCGGAGTAAACGACCTCCCGCTCTCGCTGATACTCTCCTGGTATGAGCAGAAGGCAGTCGCGATCCTCTTGACCCTGTTCCACCTGGGAGTCAAGAACATCCGCCTCGGCCCGAGCCTCCCGGCGTTCGTCTCGCCGAACGTGCTCAACGTGCTGGTGGAAAACTTCAACATAATGCCGATCTCCACCCCGCAGGAGGACCTGAACGCAATACTGGGCGCGCCGGTGGCGTGAGGGATTCGGTGGTTAGATAGTTTACTGGAATGTCGATGGTCGGGGGTTTGAATCCCCGACCCGCGTTCCCCGGGCTTGTGCCCGTAACGCACAAGGCCGTCATTGTTGCTTAACAAAGTACCCGTACAATTGGGTACGGGCCATAACTCTTAACTCGAACGCATGCTGGTCAGTTGAAATGCGTTCGCCCTGGGGTACAGATCAAAGCTCATGCTGAGCACGAGTTCGTTCTTTCAAGATGGTTAATTCGAGCGTGAAAAACACGCCGGTTTACTCGCTCTTCCGTCACGGGCACAATATAGTTGGTGGGGCGATAGAGACGATCCCAAATAGTGCGCAAAGAAGGGCATTGTCATGGAGTGGCAAGAGCGAGGTTCCGGAAGGCTCGGCTACACCGAGTGGGACTTCAAGGTCTGTGACCTGTGCGGCGCGCTGAACCCGGTACACAACGACGAGTGCTTTGTATGTGGCTGGAGAGGCTGGTTTCAATTCGACATAGAGACAATACGCGATGCCATGCATTCGATTGAGATGGAATATGGCGAGATTAACGCGTTGCTCTTCGAGAATGAAGTAGTGCCAAGCACGCCCCCGAAGCCGAGCCTCTGGGCGGAACTCCGGGGAGCACTAAAGAAGCTGTTGGGCCGGGCCTAGCGCGACGCGGGTGCGGCTTTGAGTAAATAAGGCCGCCACGAGAACTCTCACGTGGCGGCCTTAAGCTGTCTTAGGCAGACAGTATTCCCTTACATAGGCACGGGGATAAGCTGGACGTCTGTGTCCATCCTCGGCCAGAGCCACCTGGCGCAGTCCAGCACCGGCGTGCCGGTCGTGCGCATGATGCCCGTCACGCAGTAGTACGCACCACCCACAATCGGCGGACCTGCGTACCCGTCGGGAACGCGCACCTTGACGCCCAGCGCCGGTTTATCGATGATCGGGCACATCGTGCCATCCCACAGATTGCTGCCGTCGTCGATCCAGAAGTTGGTCTGGATGGGAACCGGCCCACCAGTGGTTTCCTCGATGCAGGTGCAGCGGCCCCACAGCCTGACCAGCAGGCCGACGCTGTTGAGTCCGTAAGCCGGTCTCGGTATGCCCACGCCGCTGATGATATCCATCAGGCCGGGCTGGTTGCCGAACGGGCCGCCGCCGGAACCTTTGTTGGTCTGGCCGAGCGGCGTGATCGAGCCGCTACCTTCGAGCATGGACGCGTATTCGTCGAGCATCAGCTCGCAGCCCGAAAGAACGGTCCTGCCGTAGCAGGTGACCATGTCGTTGATGGCCCACGGCTCTTCACCCATAACTCCGAGGCCAGCGAATCGGCCGCCGATCTTAGCCGGACCAATCGTCCGTTCCGGCTCCTCGAAGTACCAGCCGAGCACGCCGAAGTTCGCTGTTACAACATCCTTCTGAATCAGGACGTCGGTGTCGAGAGGCAGCAGCTTCGCCCTGCCCTTGTTGACTATAAACGGCGTTGGATTGATCCGCACCATGTAGTCCTCGACCTCGCCGTCACCTGCGAACCCCATATACGACAGACCACCCGCTGAGCTGTAGCGGAAGCGGGCGAACGTATCGCCAAGCGAGGCGGCGGCGGGAACCAGGAACTTCAAGGTGTTGACTCCGGGAACAACCGCCGTGCTCACCGCGATCTGGTCGCCGGGCGTCGCGAAGGTCCCGTCATTGGCCCAGTCGATCCAGGCATCTATCCTTCCCGGCAAGGTTACGCTGACCTTGGCCGCCCCAGGGCATCCCTGCGCCAGCTTGGAGATCGTGACGCCATCTTCATCATCCGGGAAGCCGGCAAGGTCGTCGCCGGTCGCGTTGGCATTCGGCTGGCCGTCGCCCTCGGCGTCTATCGCGTTGCCCATCATCATACCCGGCGCGATCATATGCCGAGCGCCGTTAGGCAGTTTCGTGATGTACGAATCGGGCGCGTCGCCGAAGTCCTGTGGCTCCTGCTGATTTAGCGGCCAGAAGTAGTAGTCTTCAGTCTCGCCGAACTGATAACCCGCCGCCGGTCCCGATCCGCCGTAGCCCAGCAATGTACTGAACGGCTGCCACTTCTGTTCAGAGAGCGTGATCCGCATCCAGATTGGAACAAGGGCATCGTGTGGCTGCCACGGCAGGAAGGGCAGCGATGTAACGGTGTAGAGTCCCGGCGCGGCGAAGATCAGCGGCTGGTTCTGCACCGCCCATTCGGGCGCGGCCGCTGTCGCGCACTGCAAGGTGTCATCCCAGTCGCCGTCGCGGTTCCAGTCGAACCAGACGTTGGCGTAGAGCTGCTGGTTGGGAATTACCACGTTCACCAAGTACTGGAACGTAGTCGACTGGCAATTCGGCAGCGCTATTGGGAATATCACGCCGTCGTCGGCCACGTCCTGATCGGGCTGGTCGAGCATCGGCAGAATATTGGTGGTCGGATCCTGGTCCGGCAATGTGTCGGCATCGTTCTCCAGAGTAACCGCCGGGCCGAGATATGCCACCGCCTGGGGCTTCAAGTGCAGCGGGCCGTTGGGCGCGGGGCCCGCATAGACCGTCGGATAGTTGGCAATCACACCGGGAGGCCCGCCCGGAGGATAAGCGGTCATAATAGCCCCCATCGAGTTGGTGCGGTCGGGAGCGTCGCCGAGATCGTTGTAGGGCATGCCGCTTTCGATCGTTGTAAGCTCGAACGCCAAATCCCAGGACTCTTCACCCAATCGGATTTCCTCACCTTGATCCCAGATGCTGCCCAAAACGGGCGGCCAATGGGTATTTCCGGCAGTGTCTATGACCTGGTATATGCGGACCGCGTCATCGTTGAAGTGGTGCGGCCTGGTCTTCCAGCCCCACGGGTATAGCGTGGTGATCTCATCGTAGACGGCGGCGATACTCAGCCAGTAGACGTTTCTGCCGTCCGGGCCTGGTTCCTGATAGAAATAGTGCTCCGGACGCAGCCACTGGTTAAACTGGAAGCACGCCTCGTTCTCAACCAGTCCTCGCGGGTCCTTGTCGTAGCCCGCGAAGTTCCATGTATAATCGTAGCAATAGTGTTCCCATACCATTCTGCCCGGATGGCTGAATGGAATCTCAGGCGGATTAGAGGCCACATCCGTCCAGATAGCAAGGTGGAAGGCATTCGGCAACACGGGTGGATAGGGCTGAGTCCACCCAATGAACGACCCCCACCAATGGAAGTCGGTAACCGGCCTTTCATCCTTGCACTCCCAGTCATCCGCCACAATCGGCGGACCCTCGCGATACATCGATCTCTCATCCCAGCCGTTGATGATCGGGTTACCGGGCCCCAGCGACAAAAAGTCCGGGGGCTGGCTCCACTTGGTTGGGTCTTGACCCTTTACAGGCTGGTTGGGGGCCACGCTTATGTTGTGCCAATAGTTCCACATAGCCGGGAGCGTCTGCCCCGGAGGTGGAACCGGCTGCGAGCTGCCGACCCATGTCCCGTTCTCGTCCACGATGAAGTTCTGGCTATTCACAATGTTGAACGCCGGGCTGTTAACATAGCCCGTGGCGACCGGATTGGCCGCCGTTACCCCGGCGATCGACGTATTGATCGTGATTGTCGTCGATGTGTTCCACTGAATCGGATTCGGGGATGGCCCACAAGTCCAGTGCCAGGAGCGCACGTTCCCGTTTATGTCCTGGATGCCGAAAGACACATTGTTGACCTGGCTGGTCGGCGGCGTCGTGCTCCACTGCGGAGCAGTAACCGTCAGCGTGATGGTCGAGTTGGACAAGTCGGGGTCGGGGCCGTAGTCATATAGCCAGGCGCTCGAGTATTTGACGGCCGGGTCATCGGACCCATTCCAGACCATTACCAGTCCGGCGTCCTCCGGATAGAGTCCGCCGCCACCTCCGCCGCCCCAAACATATAGCTCCGGCAGCATGAAGCGAGTGGGCGGGTACGGCTGCCCTTCCACTGGGTATGTCTCCCACTGGTGCATGTAGTCGCCCCATTGGGCTTCGGTCATGGGCTTAATCCGGCCCAACCCCATGGCCTCGTCCCACTCGGGAAGTGAATCGATGAAGAAATAGGGCTGCCAAACGGCAGTCGCCGCTGTTCCAAAACTCAGAACCAGTGCCGCGCACAGTGCGACGCGCAAACAGACGGAGATGGATCGATTTCTACGATTCTCCATTTCGTTCCCTCCTTCTCTATAATGAGTTCGTCCCTCAACCACAGCGGGTTGGCAAATTGGACCCAGGATCGTTTCACAGTGAATCACAAGATCCTCACGGCACCACCTCTCCCATATGTCAGGCGCAAAACCAGGCCTTTCAGGCAGTCGCAAAGTGCTATCGGTGTCTCAATCAACCAGGCGAAAAAAGCATAGCCGGATGATACCACCACTTTAACATACTGTCAATAGTTAAATCAGTGAAGAACACGTGCAGTCGCGCGCAATCAAGCCGCAAACATATCACGGACGAGACATCAGCTGTGCAGGTTCGCATTGTGTGACTGGGGCGATACAATGATGACGCGTGGGGCTTACTACTTCGGGGCGAGAGGTCAGATCAGCCCAGCCGCAGACCATTTTGTTCAAATGCCGACTTGATCCTCTCGTTCAGATCAAGCAGCACCGCGTCCTGGAACTGAGCGGACACACTCCCGGCGAGGCGCACGGTGGTTTTCTCGCCGCTTATCTGGGGCAGACCTTCGCACACGAACGGCGACTGCACCTTATCAGGTATCTGCTCTGCAATCTCGCTGCCGACCTCGCTCAGCACTCGCTTGACGCCCTCAAGGTCCTCATCGGCGGGCACAGTCACGTCGGTCCACATCCGCAGCGCGCCGCGCGAATGGTTGAACACCTGAACAATGTCGCCGTTGGAGATGATGAAGAGTTTGCCGGAGGTATCGCGAAGGCGGGTAGTCCGCATGCCAAGATCTTCTACAACGCCGCTGACGCCGTTGGGCGAGCCGATAGTGACGTAGTCCCCGACGCCATATTGGTCCTCGGTGAGGATGAAGAAGCCCGAGATGACGTCTTTGACAAGTTTCTGGGCGCCGAAACCGATAGCAAGACCCGCGACACTCGCGGTAGTGAGCAGGGGAACAATATTGACCCCGACCGCCTGAAGCACCATTATCCCTGCAAGGAAGCCGAGGATGAAGCCAACCGCGCTCCGCGTCACGCTCTGGAGCGCCCGCACTCTGGCCTTGCGCACCTCGGATGCCCCATTCGCAATCGGTAGCCGGACCATCCTGTTGATGAGCTTAAACAGTACCAGGCGCACTACGAAGTAAATGACAAGGATAAGAACGACGCGGTACGCGCTGAAAGCCAGCAGTTCGCCGTATTGCCGCCAAAGCTGCATCCAGTAGCCAGGTGAGATGATGTCAGCGAAGTTCATATTATGCTGCTGTGCAGACTCCGTGCAAGATTGCGGAAGGGAATTTCATCACGAAAACCCGAAAGGGCGAAAGCACGAAAGGGGAAGGGAGGGATTGCAAATCCCCAGATTGCCTTTCCGTCCCGGATTGCAAATCCGGACGAACGTACGCGGTCCCTTCTGTTCCCTGTTCCCTGTTCCCTGTTCCCTATCTTCTCCGCAGAAACGCCGGTATATCGAGCTCTCCTTCGGGGATCAGCGCCGCGTCATGTGTGGCAACCGCCAGGGAAGGCTTTGGGGGCGCGGATTCGCCGTGAGCTACCACGGCAGCTCTGGTCTCGACCGCCTGCTGCTGTCTTTCCACCACGTCAAATCCCGTCGCAAGGACCGTAATCTTGACCTCGTTCTGCATACTGGGGTCGATGACGGTGCCGAAGATTACATTCACGTTCTCGGAGTCGCAGGCCTTGTAGACGATGTCGGCGGCCTCGTAGACCTCGGTGAGGGTGAGATCGGGTCCGCCCGTGACATTGATCAGCACGCCGCGCGCGCCGTCGATGGTAGTCTCAAGAAGCGGACTCGCGCAGGCCATCTCGGCGGCATGAACCGCTCTCTGCTCGCCGCTCGCGTGGCCGATGCCCATAAGTGCCGTGCCCTGGTCGGCCATAATCGCCTTAATATCGGCGAAGTCGACGTTGATCATACCAGGGATCGTGATAATGTCGGAAATGCCCTGCACGCCCTGCTGGATGACCTGGTCCGCCACCATGAACGCATCGTTCAGCGTCGCCCTCTTCTCAACGACGTTCAATAGGCGGTCGTTGGGAATAACGATGAGGGTATCGACCCGGTCTTTGAGATCCTTAACGCCCACATCCGCGACTCTCGCCCGCCGCGGGCCCTCGAAACTGAACGGCCTGGTGACCACCGCCACGGTCAGCGCGCCCATCTCCTTGGACATCTCGGCAATGACGGGAGCAGCGCCGGTCCCCGTGCCGCCGCCCATCCCGGCGGCGATGAAGACCATATCCGCGCCTTCGAGAAGCCTGCGAATCTCCGGGCGGCTCTCTTCCGCCGATTCCCTGCCCATCTCGGGATTGCCCCCGGCCCCCAGGCCCCTGGTCAGGTTCGCGCCAATCTGGAGCTTGCTTTTCGCGCTCGAAAGCTCTAGCACCTGGGTGTCGGTGTTCATCGCCACGAAATCGACGCCGCATACATTGGAGTCTATCATCCGGTTGACAGCGTTCATACCTCCGCCGCCCACACCGATTACTTTTATCCTTGCGTAGTAGTCCCCGTTACCGTTCGCCATCCGATTAAGCCCCCTTCTCGGTTTAAGAATGATTCAGTGATGTCGTTTGTTGCGGTGTATCGGGAACTTTATTCCCGATACGCACCGTTCGTTTCGGGAACAAGCTTCCCGAAACACCGGCAATCAGCCGCAAATATCCACAAGAAACTCTAAGACCTGAGCCGCTTCCACATGTCAGCCAGGCTCCGCTTAAGTGTAACGCTTTTCTCTTCCCTGTGCAAGTCCGAATGCCGTTTTGAAGCATATAAAACCAGCCCAACGGCGGTTGAATATATCGGGCTTTGGACCGTATCGTTGAGCCCACCGATATTGCGCGGCAGGCCGATCCGCACCGGCATTCCCAGAATCTTCTCCGCGAACTCCGCCGCGCCCGGCATCTGTGCTCCGCCACCTGTCACCACCGCCCCCGCCGGGAGCAGATCTATATAGCCCGACTTAATGATCTCCTCGCGGACCATCTGCAAAATCTCCTGCATCCTGGGCTCGATGATCCTTGCCAGAATCTCGCGCGGAAGCTCTCTCGATTCCTCGGCTCCCAGGCTTGTGATCTCGAAAGAATCATCCTCCTCGACCTGGCTGACCATCGCGCATCCCCACTTGAGCTTTGCCTTCTCGGCCTCGTCCTGTGATGCCCGCAGGCCGACCGCGATATCCTTGGTCACATGGTTACCGCCGACCGGCAGCACCGCCGTGTAGTAGATGTCGCCGTTCGTAAACACCGCCACATCGGTCGTGCCGCCGCCGATATCGATCAACGCCACGCCGAGTTCCTTCTCCGCCGGAATGACGGCAGCCTCACTGGTGGCTATCGGTTCAAGGACCGTGAACTCGATCTCCAGCCCCGCGCGGTGAACGCACTTGACCACGTTGTCCAGGAAAGCGGTCGAGCCGGTGACAATGTGCGTCTCGACCTCGAGCCGCGCGCCGGACATGCCGATTGGATCCTTGACGCCATCCTGTCCATCGACCGTGAACCCGCGCGGAATGGCGTGAATAATCTCTCGCTCCGGCGGAAGCACGATCACCTTGGAGGCGTCGATCACCCGCGCGACATCCGATTGGCTGATCTCCCTGTCGGGGCTTGTGATCGCGATAACCCCGCGGCTGTTGAGCGAGCTTATGTGCTCTCCCGTGACTCCAACAACAACCGAGCGGATCATCACGCTCCCGGCCATATGCTGGGCCTTGTCGACCGCGCTGCGTATTGCCTCGGTGGTGGCGTCGAGATCGACCACCACCCCTTTGCGCAGGCCGTTCGACGGCGTCAGCCCCACGCCGATAATATCGACCGACCCGCCGTCCAGCTCAACATCCGCCAGAACGCAGCAAGTCTTGGTGGTTCCTATATCAAGTCCAGCGACAAACTCTCTTCGGCTCAATGGTGATCTCCAATTTATATTTTATATTTTGTAATGAATAATGCAAATGTCTGCAATATAAAATATCCACTATAAAATATAAAATTCTTACTCTCTTTTCCTGCTCAGGCTCGTCTGAGTCAGGTAGTAGCGGCGTATCAGCGACAGGTTCAAGAACACCCTGCCTCCCAATGCGACAACTGCGGCAAGGAACAAATCTACACCTATCTGATCACCCACATAGGCCAGCAGCGCCGCCAAAAGCGTATTGACTATGAATCCCGAGAACAGGATATCGTCGTGAAACTTGCCCTCGATACCGGCCCTAATTCCTCCGAATATCGAATCGAGCCCCGCCAGCGTCGCCAAGCCCAGATAGCTCGCCCAGTCCGAAGGCAGCCTGACAGGCAGCCAAAATACGATAAATCCCACCACCAGGCCCAAAACAGGCAGCCAGATCATCTATTTTTTCTCCGCTCCAAGACCGGTTTCGCGATACTGAAATGTGTGCTCCCCGCATAAGCGGGTATGAGCACGTCAGGCTCTCTCTTGATGGTAACCATATCGAGCTGGATGAGACCTGTCAGCTCAAGCACACCTCCCGGCATCCTCAGCGCACTTTCCAACTCGTCGGGCTTGCCGATAGCCTTTATCACATATGGAGGAGTTGCCCGATCGCTGTTCACTAAAATCGTCGAACCGGCGCACCGAATGGACGATGTGGCCGCTATCCTGTGCCCGTTCACGCATACCGCTTCCGCCCCCGCCGCGAAGAGCTCGTTGACTATGGCGCGCAGGTCCGTGTCATGCACCACATACTGCTCGATCACCTCCGGGTCCGTCACGGACTTGCTGAGCTGCGGGCTGTCGGTGATCGAGAGCACCACTCCCGGGCCGCGGACCGCGATGGTCCCCGCGAGCATCTTCGCGTCGTTCAGCGTCCGCTCCAGGCTCTTCGAACTGGTCGTGCCCTCCGCCATCGCCTTTGAAAGGTCCTCACAGCGGGTCCGATAGTAGACGACGTCCTTCTTGAGCTTCTCGTTGAGCTGTTTCTGCTCGGCAAGCGCGACGCGCAGAGCCGGCATCCTGTTCGGCACCCCACCTTCCTGGGCAACCTGGCGCTGTGTCTTTAGCGACAGGCCCAGCAGGGCGCCTAGTACAATACATAGGCCCGTCACTTGGAAAACCCAGGACTTGCCTCGAACGGTGGGCATTATCGTTGACATCGGAATTCTTTTCCTGCCGCTACAAAGCGGCCTGCGCGGTCATCCTCGGCTTCCACACGACCGCGCTGGGGCAGCTCAGATCGACGTAGCTGGCCTCCCTGGCGAACGCAGGCTTGCAATCCAGCGTCCTGCGCAGTAGTGACATCTTCTTTGCCATATCATCAGGCTGTCCAAGCTTGACGAAGAAGTCACTCTCCATATTTAAGCACATATCACCCTCATGGTCAACGGAAATTTTGTCCACCTTGATTGCCTTGTCCCCGGCGAGCTTGAGCGCTTCAAGGGCGTAGCCGACATCCACCGAGCCGGACTTCCGGCCCACTTCAAGCGGGCACTCCCGTGAGACCGAGATGACCGGCAGTCCTTTCACGGGACCCTCGACCTGGTGGAACACCAGCCCATCCGACTGGACAAGGCAGCAGGAATTCCCATAGGACACCACGGCGCAAGCCCTGCGCTCCCGGACCCTGATCCAGACCTTGTCGGGGAAGACTCGCCCGATCTTCACGTCCTCGACTTCGCTCAGCCGCCGAATCCGCGCGACTATGGGGGACTTGCGAAGAAGACAGATATTCTTGCCCAGCGCGGGCTTGGCGGCTCCACTGACGGCGTCCTCCCCACAATAGCGCACCCCGCGGATATTGACCTCTTTCACGTTGAGAGCCGGGGTCTTCAGCGCGTACGATATCCCGCCCGAGATCGCGACCGAGGCGACAAACACCGCGAACAGCATCAGATAATTCGGTTTCGGCCTATTGCGCGGCACTTTCTTGACCGAACGGGTTCCGGTCCGCGCTTCCTTTCGCCTTTTCGTGGTCTTCACTTTTCGCCCCCCTCCTCAAGTGCAAATCCAATCATCATATCCAGCAGCCTGCCGAACGATATCCCCGCCGCCGCCGCCGCTGTCGGCAGGAGGCTGGTGGGCGTCATGCCTGGGATGGTGTTAACTTCGAGCACATACATCCCGTCGGCGGTCATGATAATATCCGTCCTTGAAGCTCCCCGGCAGCCGAGCGATCTGTGAGCAGCAAGCCCAAGCTCCTGAGCGCGCGCCGTGTCGGCCTCACTGATTCGAGCGGGCACGATCTCTTCGGTCGCTCCGGGATCGTACTTGGACTTGTAGTCATACGTCCCGCTTTTGGGCACTATCTCGATCACCGGCAGCGCGGTCAGATCATCATTTCCGAGCACGCCGACGGTCAGTTCAGTGCCCTCCAGGTACTTCTCGACGATTATCAGCCCATCGTACCCGGCAGCCTCTTTAATTGCATTATTCAACTCTTCCGGGGCGTTCACCTTCGTCAATCCGATACTTGATCCCTGACGGCTTGGTTTTACTATTACAGGGTAGCCGATTTTCGCTACGGCGCTCGCGACTGCCTCCCGATCCCACTCGCCATCCTTGCAGGCAAAGTCCACCGACGGCGGCACGGGCACGCCGTCCGCCGCGAGGACTTTCTTGCACATTGACTTGTCCATCGCAAGCGCGCTCGCCAACACCCCCGAGCCAGTGTAGGGAATGCCGAGCAGGTCGAGCATCCCCTGGATGGTCCCGTCTTCGCCAAACTTCCCGTGAAGGGCTATAAAGACGACATCGGGCCGCAGTCCGGAGCCGTTACTCGATATGTCCTGCACCGAGACGAGCTTAGTCGATTGCGCCAGGGCGCTGCCCGCCGCCGCTATCGCTCCAACTTCCTCGGAAGCTCCTTCCAGACATTGCCTCGTGCTCCCGGGAAGCATAGCGGCATCGACGCCGATTGCCCCATACTTGTCCCGGTCCAGCGATTCCAATATCTGCTTGCCGGTGGAAAGCGACACCGCCCTCTCCGAGGAGAACCCGCCCATCATCACCGCGACTCTGATCTTGCCTTTGCGCTCTACCATTCGCCTACCAGTCTGACCTCGTATTCCAGTTCGATTCCGTGCTCATCGCGCACCATTTTCCGCACCCTCTCGGCGAGGGTATACAGATCGGAAGCGGTCGCGTTGTTTACATTCATTATGAAGTTCGCATGAACATCCGAGACGCGCGCCCCACCCTCGCGCAGGCCCTTGCCCCCGACATCCTCAATCAGCTTTCCGGCGCTCATCCCAGGAGGATTCTTAAAGAAACACCCCGCGCTCCTGCCCTGGGGCTGTGTCTCGGCACGGTGACGTCTAACGCTCTCCAAATGCTCTTCGATGGCCGTCCCGTCGCCCGGACGCATTAGAAAAGTCGCGAAGGTGATCAGCAGAGACCTGTCCGTCTGGAACCTGCTGTTGCGATAGGTGAACCCGCACTCCTCACGCGAGAGCACGCGCTTCTCGCCCGTATCCGTCACGACCGACACGCTCTCCACAACATCGCCTATATAGCCGCGATGGGTCCCGGCGTTCATCACAATTGCGCCGCCGAGGCTGCCGGGAACCGTCCCCACACCCTCCAGGCCACTCAAGTTATGCTTCGCGGCGACATCGGCGACTTTCGATATCCGCGCCGCCGACCCTGCCCTGATCTTCAGGCCGTCAATATCGATACGCGAGAACTCCTCCCCGAGGCGAATCACGACACCGCGAATCCCCTTGTCGGATATTAAGAGATTTGCGCCGTCACCCATGATCATCCACGGAAGGCCGCTCGACGCGATATACTTCATCAGCGCCGAAAGCTCATCCTCGTCGGCGATCTCGACCAGATAATCCGCCGGCCCCCCGACGCCGAGGGTCGTGTAACCAGCCATCGGCTCGTTCTCAAGTACCCGACCTCTCACAATGCGCCGCAGTTCGTCAACGTGACCCAAATCTAAGCAGCCTCCAGTAAAGATTTATCCTGGGAAAGGACAATTGCAGATTGCAGAATGCAGATTGCAGATTGACCTACAATAACGGGGCCCTTCATTCTGCATTCTGCAATCATCAATCTGCAATCTCCCTTCGGTCTAGTATCGCCGCCAGTTCCTCGCCTACTTTACGTATATCCCCCGCGCCGATGACCATGACCATATCGCCGGGCCTGATGCGCTCGGCCAATTCTCCGGGAAGGGTGTCCTTGTCGGCGACGTAGCGCGCGTTGGCGAAGCCTACCGACTTCATGCGATTAACAATGCCCTCCGCTGTGACGCCTTCCATGGGCTGCTCGCGGGCAGCATATATCGAAGTGACGATGACCTCGTCGGCCTGCGAGAGCGCCTGGGCGAACTCGTTCGTGAATATCTTCGTCCGAGAGTATAAATGCGGCTGGAACACGGCAACGATGCGCTTGCCGTAGCCTTTGCGCGCGCCGGAAAGGGTGGCTTGGACCTCCGCCGGATGATGCGCATAATCATCGACTACCATCACGCGCCCGTCATCATAAAGAATCTCAAACCGTCGTCCCGCCCCGTGGAACTCACCGAGGCCGTCGCGTATATCATCGAACCCGACGCCGAGCTCGAACGCCACCGCCGCCGCCGCGAGCGAATCGACCACATTCTGCTCGCCGGGAACCCGCAACTCGACCGTCCCCAGCGCCTCACCCCCACGCACCAGCGTATAGGTCGGATTCGGCTTCGCCACATCGACATCCGCCGCAAGAACGTCCGGGGAGCCGGTCAATCCGAACCATATTACGCGCCGTCCTGAGCTTGTCGAAGGGCCGTCCAGCACCTTGCGCACGCGCTCGTCATCGGAGCACGCGATGACGCAGCCGTCCGGGTCCACCTGGCTCACGAACTGCTTAAACGTCTCCTCGACGCGCTCGATAGTGCCGTAGTAATCCAAATGGTCGGCGTCGATATTCGTGATCACGGCAATTGACGGATGCAGATGCAGGAACGACGCGAAAGCCTCGCACGCCTCGGTAATGATGATCTCGCCCGAGCCGAGCACGGCGTTGCCGTTAAGCGATTTCACATCGCCGCCGATCAGCGCGCTGGCGTTGACTCCCGCGTGATCGAGAATGACCCCCAGCATGGAGGTCGTAGTTGTCTTGCCGTGCGTGCCGGAGATTGCCACTCTGTGCTTATAAGGCTCCATAATCCGACCAAGCATCGCGGGGCGCTCGAGGGTCTCGATACCCCGGCGGCGGGCTTCCACAAGCTCCGGGTTGTCCTGCGAGACGGCGGCGGTGTAGACCACCACGTCCGCGCCATTTACGTTGCCCTCCGAGTGGCCGATATCGACTTTCACCCCGGCGGCGCGCAGGCGAATGACGGCTTCGTTCTCCTGACGGTCGGAGCCGCTGACGCTCTCGCCGCGTTCGTGAAGTATCTGGGCGATTGCGCTCATTCCCGCGCCGCCGATTCCGATTAGATGATAATGCAATTAGAAGTCCTTTCGACGGTTGAGTCCCCGGAGGGGGACTTCGTGCATTTGTGGCCGTGAATTTATTCGCCCGGTAAACTGACCCGGCGGTTAAAACCACGGCAACAAGAGCACAAAGTCGGCCTCCGCCGACTCAACCGGCTTTCGCGATTAACACCTTCGCGACCTCCGACGCCGCGTCCGGCTTGGCCAGCGATGCGCTCGACGACGACATCGACGCGCGTTTCTCGGGTGACGACCTGAGATCGGTAATGACGGTCGCGAGCATATCGGCTGATGTCACGCTCTCCTCGCAGATAATCGCCGCGCCGTGTTCAGCCAGATGCTCGGCGTTGAGTTTCTGATGGTTCGCGTAGGCGTAAGGGAAGGGTACCAGTATCGCTGGCAGCCCCGCCGCCGTGATTTCAGCGATGGTCGATGCCCCGCTTCGGCAGATTACAATATCCGCCGCAGCCACGGCCACGGGCATGTCTACATACGCCTCAATCCGATACCGATTCCCGGTGTCCGCGCGCCTGGTCTGCAATTCATCCAAATTCCGCGCGCCGACCTGGTGCAGCACCTGCGTCGAGCCGTCATCTATACGAGACCATGCCTCCAGCACGAGTTCGTTAAGGCGTTTCGCGCCCTGGCTGCCGCCGACCACTAGGATGGTGAATGCGCTCTCGTCAAACTCCAGCGCGCGCCGCGCCTCGGCCTTCGAGGGCAGCTTCGCGAACTCCGCGCGGATCGGCATCCCCGTAACGACAACCTTCTCCTTTGAAAAGAACGCGGCGGAGCTGTCGAAGGTTACGCAGACCCTGTCGGCGATCCGCGCGAGCCAGAGATTGGTCTTGCCGGGAATGGCGTTCTGCTCATGAATCACAATTTTACCATGGAGCATCCGCTGGGCCATGAGCACCGCGGCGGTGGTGTAGCCGCCGGTTCCAACTACCACATCCGGCCGAAATTCCTTTAGTATCCGTCTCGCGCGGAAAACACCGGCCACAAGTCTCGACATGGACACGGCATTTCGCACGGACATGGACCTGGTCAGCGGAGAACTCGGAACCGCCCGAAACGGTATCCCCGCCCTAGATACAAGCTCCCCCTCCGGCCCATGCGAACTACCGACGAACAGCAGTTCCGCGCCGGGATCGGCCTTTCGAAGAGCCTGGCCGATGCTGATGGCGGGGTAGATGTGCCCGCCCGTCCCGCCACCCGTCAAAACTACTTTCATATAAGTCCTGTTCTTCTATGTCGGCGTTAGTCTGCCTGGAAATGGCCAGCAGGATACCGGTCGCGGCCAGCATCGACACCAGCGCCGACCCGCCGTAGCTTATAAATGGAAGCGGAACGCCGGTCGCCGGGATCGACGCGCTCACGACCGCCGCGTTGATCGCCGCCTGAAGCCCGACCAGCGAGGTTATCCCTACCGCCACTAGGTTCCCATAGCTCCCCTTGCACCTGCGCGCCACATCCAGCCCACGGTAGACAAAGAACATAAATGCGCCCAGCAATATCAGGCAGCCGATCAGCCCCTTTTCCTCGCCGAGCGTGGCCAGGATAAAGTCGGTGGACGCGGCGGGCAGATAGAGCTTCTCCCTGCCTTCGCACAGCCCCACGCCGCCGACCCCGCCGGTCCCCAGCGCGATCAGCGAATGGATTATCTGATAACCGTCGCCATATCTGTCCTTCCAAGGGTCCAGCCATACCCAGATGCGCTGAAGTCGATACGGCTCGAAGATCACGGCGACGCTCACGAGCAGCCCACCCCCCAGCGCAATCGCCAGGAGATGCCGTTTCATCGCGCCCGCCGCGAACATCATTATAAAGCACGTGCCAACAATCGCAATCGCCGTGCCCAGGTCCGGCTCTATAAAGATCAGGCCGGTGACGACCCCGATAACACACATCGGCCCAATCCATCTCGAACTCAGCCGCCGCACCAGCATCTTCCGCCGCGCCAGCATCCCCGCCAGATAAAGCACCACCGCGACCTTGGCAAGCTCCGAGGGCTGGATCGAGATCGGTCCCGCCTTGAGCCACCGGTCGGCGCCGTTGACCCTGTAGCCCACGCCCGGCGCGAGCACTGCGGCGAGCATCAGGACCGAAATTACCAACAGCGGCAGGGTGATCTTCAATAGGCTCTTCATCTTGATCTTCGAGACCCAGAACATCACCCCGATCCCGACCAGGGCATACAAGGCCTGCCTCTTGACCATATACCAAATGTCGTAGTTGGCCCACTTCGCGTCGCCGACCTTGGCGTAGCTCGCGTCGAAGACGAGAAATACCCCGGCGACCAGCAGCAGCACCACCGCGCCCAGCAGCCCGCCATCCGGCGCAACAAGCCAGGTTTCCTTTCTTCTCATCCCAGCCCCTCCGGCAATGCAGAATGATGAATGCAGAATGAAGGGACCTAACTCTCCAGATCATTCTGCATTCTGCATTCTGCATTCTGCATTTCTTTCACTGTCTCCTTAAAAACCTGTCCCCGGTGCTCGAACGAGTCGAACATGTCGAAGCTCGCGCAGCCGGGGGTGAGGACAACCACGTCTCCCGGCATGGCCAATCCTCGTGCGATCTCCACGGCTTCCCGCATCGACTTCGCTCTCGATATGGCACTGAAACCCGCGCGTTCGGCGGCATCGTTTATCAAGTCCGCATCGGCCCCGATCAACACGACGTGTTTCGCATTCTTTTTGAACGCCTGTCCCAGGGCGGTGTAGTCGGAGCCTTTGTCCTTGCCGCCCGCGATCACTATCTGCGGCTCGCAGATCGCCTCAACGGAGCGCACCGCCGCATCGACGTTCGTGCACATGGAATTGTTGATATACTGCACGCCGTCGATCACCGCAACCGGCTCCAGCCTGTGCTCGACCGGCGTGAACTCCGTGATGGCCTTAAGTATGCTCTCGGGCCTGACGCCCATGGCAATCGCCGCACACCCCGCCGCGAGGACGTTCTCCACATTATGCTCCCCTCGCAGGGGGATATCCCCGCGCGTACAAATCACGTGCTCGATGCCGTTCAGTCTTATGATTAGTTCTTCGCCGCGAACGAATCCGCCTTCGTCAACTTCGCTCGCTCGGGCGAACTCCATGACCCGCCCCTTGAGCTTCGGCGCAAGCGAGGCGGTGAATGGGTTCTCCGCGTTGATGATCGCGAAATCGCCCTCGGCCTGGTTTTCGAAGATTCGGGCCTTGAGGTCGCGATATTCCTCGATGCTTGCGTGGCGGTCCATGTGGTCGGCGGTCACGTTCAAGAGAGCCGCGACCTTCGGCCTGAAACTCTGAATCCATTCGAGCTGGAATGTGCTGATCTCGGCGACGATCACGCTCTCGGGACTCGCCCGATGCGCCGCCATCACGAGCGGCAGCCTGATGTCCCCCGCAACCACGTTCCCAGCGATGTAGGTATCTCGCCCGTCGGCTATGAACATCTTGCCGATCAGGACGGTGGTCGTAGTCTTGCCGTTCGTGCCCGTGATGGCGATTATGGGCGCTTTCGAGAGCCGATACGCAAGCTCGATCTCCGATATGACCTCGACCCCGCGCGATTTCGCCTCGGCAAATACCGGCGCGCTTTTCGGCACTCCAGGGCTTGGAACGAGTAAATCGACGCCCGCGAGGTCGATATTTTCGGCCCCCGGCCTGGTCTCAACGCCCAGCGCCCGCGCGGCCTCAATAGCTTCGCCAAGATCGGATACGGACTTCTTGTCATATACAACGACGTTCGCGCCGAAGTCGCGCATTACCTCCGCGACCGCCAGGCCCGTTCGCGCCAGGCCGATTACCGCTATTCGCTTGCCCTGATAGTCAGACATTACCACCAGCCCATCGCGGCTCCGGCGAACCCCAGCGCCGCCGCGATCACTCCGCAAATCCAAAATCTAACGACGACCGTCTGCTCCGGCCACCCGCACATCTCGAAATGGTGGTGAATCGGGCTCTTCTTAAAGACCCGCCTGCCGGTGCCGGTCGTGATTCGCGTATACTTAAAGACCGCCCACTGGATGATCGTAGAGAAACCGTCCAGGACGAAGACCAGCCCTATTACGATCATCAATATCTCTTTGTGAGTTAGAATTGCCACAGCGGGAAGTAATGCTCCAAGTGCAAGCGACCCGGTGTCCCCCATGAAGACCTTGGCGGGGTTTGCGTTGAACCACAAGAACGCTACACACGCCCCCGCCGCTGCCACAAGCAGCGGCCCAAACACAAAGAACAGCCCCGGATTGCCGGTGTACACATCGCTGGTAATAGGCAGAAAAATGCACAACAAGAACGCGACAGCCGCAACAGGTACCAATCCCGAAACCAGACCGTCCAGCCCATCCGTAATGTTGACGAAGTTCGCCATCCCCACGATGAACAGCGCGGCGAGCGCCCAGTACGCCTCCCCCAACAACAACTGTCTGCCACCGAGGCACAGCACAGGCTCCCATCCAATCGACCGAAGCCACAGCACAAATCCTACGGCGAGCAAGAATTGAATCGCGGCCTTGGGTTTGCTGGCGATGCCCCGTATGCCGCTAAGCGGCTTAAGAGTCAGGTAGTCATCAATCAATCCAACCGCGGCATAACCCAGCACCAATATAAGCAGCGCAATCACGTGGTTAGACACTTCGAAATCCACTAGATCATGAAGGGTCGTCTTACTCATGGCAAACAGCGCCGCTGTCGTTCCGACCAAGATACCGATCAATATGACAATCCCACCCATCGTGGGAGTGCCGGCCTTCGGCTTGTGCAGTTCCGGGCCGTCCTCCTGGATCGTCTGCCCGGCTCCCCAATGCTTCAGCATCCCGATGACACCAGGGCCCGCGACTATTGAAACCACGAACGCCACAACGAACGGTAAAACCCACAACGCGACGTCAGGCTGCAATCAACGCCTCCACGACTCGCTCCATCTTCATCGCACGCGAGCCTTTTACCAGCACCACATCCCGCTCCAACAGCTTTTCGGGCAATTCTTTGGCAGCGCGCCAGCTATCGTCGAACTCTTGCACGAGGCTTACCGGCATTCCGGCGTCGATGGCTCCTCGGGCGATCAGCTTCGCGAGCTGGCCGACGACGACAAGCATATCGACCCCGGCTTCCTTCACCGCGCGGCCTATCTCCAGATGGGCGTCCAGCGCATGCTCGCCGAGTTCCAGCATATCTCCCAGCACGGCGATCTTGCGGCCGCCCTCGATCATCTTTAGCGTCTTCAGCGCGCTCTGCACCGACGGCGGGCTGGCGTTATAGGTGTCATCTATCACCACGAACCCCTGCCGGGTCGGGACCACGTTCGAGCGTTTTTCCGGGGGCTTGAAGTTCGCAAGCACCTCCTGCGTGTGATCGTGCGCTATCTCCAGCACCTCACCCACGGCTATCGCCGCCAGTGCGTCCTTGATGTTGTGCTCTCCGGGGACGGGAATCCGCACGTCGAACGCCCCGCGCGGGGTCTCCACCTTGAACGTGCAGCAGCCCTTCGAGTCCAACCCCGCCGAGACCGCGCGTATGTCCGCCTGCGGGCTTTCGCCGAACGAGATCACCCGCGCGTTCGAGCGCCTCTTAAAATAATCAAAATAGGCGTCATCGGCATTTAAGATCGCAGCGCCATCATCGGGCAGATAATCGAGCAGTTCGCCCTTGGTATCGGCGATGGCATCGAGGCTGCCGAGGAGCTCTATATGGGACATATGGATATTGGTAATGACCCCGACCGATGGCCGCGCGATCTTCGCCAAATACTCTATCTGGCCCGGCCCGCGCATAGCCATCTCAATCACGGCGGTCTTGTGCCTGGGATTAAGCTGAAAAAGGGTGAGGGGGACGCCGATCTCGTTGTTGAAGTTCCCGGCGCTCTTAAGCACCGGCCCGCGCGCCGCCACGACGGCAGCGATCATCTCCCGCGTGGTCGTCTTGCCGACGCTGCCCGTGACACCGATCACCACCGGCTGAAACTTCCCTCGATAATACGCCGCCAGGTCGCCGAGCGCGATCAGGGTATCTTCCACCCGAATCGCCAGCCGCCTGGCCTCGACCTTCTTCGAGACCACAACTCCGCTCGCGCCCTTCGACAGCGCATCCGCGAGGAACTTGTGGCCGTCGGAACTCTCGCCGGTCAGGGCGACAAACAAGTCACCTGCCTCCAGCGTGCGCGTATCGGTGCTGACCCCGGTGATCTTCGTATCAAGCTCACCGGCCAGCAGCTCGCCGTGACACGCCTGCAAAACCTCTTCAGCTTTGATCGTCTGCATTTTTCAGCGTCCGTTCTAACAGTAGCGATCTATCTTATTTAATCACGAAAGAACGAAAGAGAAGGGACGGGCTTAAGCCCGGGGAACTTGTGTCCGGGGCTCAAACCCCGGACGAACGGAGAAGGGTAGGTCCCTTCTGTTCCCTATTCCCTGTTCCCTGTTCCCTATTTCGCGTTTTCGCCCTTTCGCGCTTTCGCGATTAAGATTTCCCTCGCCACTTCCCTATCATCGAAATGAATCGTTCGGTCGGCGAAAATTTGATAGTCCTCGTGGCCCTTACCGGCGATTACGACGATGTCGCCCGTCCGCGCCCTATGAATAGCTTCGCGGATGGCATCTTTGCGGTCCGCCTGCACGGTCACTTTGTCGATTCGATGCTCGAGAATGCCCGCGAGGATGTCGCGGATTATCGCGTTCGGATCCTCTGTGCGCGGGTTGTCAGAGGTAATAATCACCTCGTCCGCGATTTCCGCGCCCAGCCCGCCCATCAGTGGCCGCTTGCCCTTGTCTCGATCACCGCCGCAGCCGAACACGGCGATGAGCTTACGCTGGGTGAGATTCTTCGCGGTACGCATGACGTTTTCGATCTCGTCGGGCGTGTGGGCGTAGTCTACAATTACCCCAAAATCCTGCCCGCACTCGACCGACTCGAACCTCCCCGGCGCGCCCTTGGCCGTCGCGAGACCGCGCGCTATCTCGTCAAGGTCCATCCCAAGGGCAATCGCGGCCCCGGCGGCCGAGAGGGCGTTATACACATTGAAAGCGCCGCCGATCCCGAGCCGTACCGGCACACTCCGCCCCTGGTGACTCATCGTGAACCAAACTGACTTGTCGGTCACCTCAACATCCGAGGCTGTGACATCCGCGCCGGAGTTCATGCCAAATGTTATTATACGCCCTTGCGCCGCTTCGCGCACCTTGCCCGCCGACGGATCGTCCGCGTTTATCACGGCGTGAAACCGCTTGGTCGAGGCCTTCGGATGGTCACGGAACAGTATGATCTTCGCGTCGAGATACGCGTCGATGGTCTTGTGGAAATCCAAATGGTCCCGCGCGATGTTGGTAAAAACCCCGCAGTCGAACTCGCAGCCCAGCGACCGCCCCTGATACAGGCCGTGCGAGCTCACCTCCATCGCCACCACCTCAACGCCCTGCTCAGCCATATACGATAGCAGCTTCTGCAAATCGGCGGACTCGGGCGTGGTGTGCTTCGTATCAAGAATCTCCCCGCCGATCTTCGCCCCGACGGTCCCGATCAGCCCGGCCTTCTTGCCCGCCGCGTTGAATATGCCCTGAATGAGGTGAGTGACCGTCGTCTTGCCGCTGGTCCCCGTGACCCCCACGAGCTTCATTTTTCTTGACGGAAACCCGCACAGCGGCGCGGCGATCTCGCCCATTGCAACCCGGCCGTTGGGCACGACCACATACGGCACGTCGCGCTTCACGGCCTCATCCACCTCTCGCTCGGCCACAATCGCCGACGCGCCCGCATCCAGCGCTCTGCCGATGAACTCGTGGCCGTCGAACGACCCGCCCTTCATTGCCACAAACACGAACCCCGGCTCCACCTGCCGGCTGTCGTAGGCAACCCCGGTCACATCGGCATCACCATCACCGACCACCCGAGCGTCCGCTATACATTTTACGAGATCAGAAAACAGCATACTTCTAATTATAACGCCCCGACGAGTCTAGGGATACCCAAAATGAAGAATGCAGAATGTAGAATGCAGAATGAAGGCGCCCGCACGCCAAGCTATTCTGCATTCTGCACTCTTCATTCTGCACTAAAAAAAGCGGGGTTGTGTCGCACAAACAAGACTCGCCCAGTGACCTTGCCTGTCAAAACACAACCCCACGTCCAGCAACCGGCGTTTCGGCTACCGGCTACTCCGCCCTTCGCCAAAGATCATTCGCCCAATAAGGCGAAGAGCTAAGAATGCGCCCTAGAACCGCTGATCGAAGCTCGTTTCGGGAATAAATTCCCGAAACACCTGGGTTCCGGGGCGAACACTAAGAAGTTGGGACGGCGGAAGAGAGAAATAGGGCTCGCCCAAGATCCCTCTTGCTCCCCGTATTGCCCGCTGTCCCAAACCTGCCTCACGGCTGTTTGAGGGTTTGAGTGTTGGAGGGTTTGAGGGTTCCGGACTCTCTAACTCTCAAACTCTCAAACTCCCGTCAAGCCAGCCTCTTCCTATCCACATCCTTTTTCTGTCTTATCTCCTGCCTGGTTGGCGCATCGGAAGGCGCCCTCAGATACCACAGCGCCTTCTCTCCAATCTCTTTGAACACCGGCGCGGCAACCGTGGCGCCCCAGTGCGAGTTCTTCGGACGATTTACCACGACCACAATCGTCAGTCTCGGTCGGTTCGCCGGGACAAAGCCCATGAACGAAGCCACATACGCGCCAGACTCATACCCGCGGCCTTTCGTTCTCACGACCTGGGCGCTGCCGGTCTTGCCCGCCACGCTTCGCCCCTCGATTTGAGCAGGTTTACCCGTGCCTTCTTGGACACACTTGGTCATCATTTTCGTAAGCTCATCGGCGGTGCTCTTGGAGACAGCCCGTCCGGCCACTTTCGGCTTGAACGGGGAGCAGATGGTCCCATCGCTCCGTCTGATCTCACGGACGATGCTCGGGCGCATTCTCACTCCGCCGTTTGCTATCGTCGAATACACGCACGCCATCTGGAGCGGAGTCACGGCCAAACCCTGCCCGAACCCGACGTTGGCTACCCTGATCGGCCTCCACTCATCCTCGGGAATCTTCGGACAGACCGCCTCGCAGCCGAACCCCGCGTCCGCCTTATCGAGCAGACCGAAGGCCTTTTCGTACTCACGCAGCTTGTCCGGCCCCAGCCGCAGCGCGACATGCGCGGCGCCGATATTACAAGAATACTGGATAATCCTATACATATCCGCCGCGCCATGCCCCGACAAGTACGGCTTGTGCAACACGCACGGAATGCTGCCGCCCTTCATCTTCTCCCGGCCATTGCAGTAGGCCACCGGAACGTGCGGATTCAAGCCCTCGTTCAGACCGGCGGCAATCGTGACACACTTCAGCGTACTCCCCGGCTCATACAGGTCGGCGACCGCCTTGTTCCGCCACATCTTGGCCTCGACGGATCGCGCCTTGTTGGGGTCATAGGTCGGGTAGTTCGCGAGCGCAAGAATCTCACCGGTCTTGGGGTCCATCACAATCGCGGACGCGCTGCTTGGGTTGTACGTCTTGGCCATCTTTGCCAGGGCCTGCTCCGCTATGTGCTGGATGGTGACGTCGATGGTCAGGTAGACATCCTTGCCGTTTTCCGGTTGCCTCACCAGACGGCGCGTCTCGGGGATAACCCTCCGCGCGCCGTCCAGCTCGGCTCTGAATAACCCATCCCGGCCAACCAATTCTCTATTGAAGGCACTCTCGATGCCCTCGGCTCCAACATTATCAATGTTCGTAAATCCGACTATCTGCGCGGCCAGCGGGCCGACCGGATAGACTCGCTTGGTATCCCTTTGCGAGCCGATGCCCGGCAGTTCCTTGCGCATCTTGCCGAGCTTGTCGCCCACACTCGCGTCCACCTGCCTGCCCAGCCATACGAAGCCGCGACGGCCGTTCAACTTGCTCTCGACCGTCTGAGCTTCCTCGCCCAGAAGCGCCGCCACGCGCACAGCGGTTTCGGGCGTATTCGGAATCTCCCTGGGTCTGGCGAACACCGACGCAGTCTCGATATTCACAGCCAGCGTGCGGCCCGTGCGGTCACAAATTGTCCCCCTCGGAGCCACAATCGGGTATTCGCGGAAGCGTATCTCGGCGGCTTTCTGCTTGAAGTACTCTGCTCGGAACACTTGAACGTAGACCAGCCTCGCGCTCACGCTCATATAGATCAGCGCAAACACGAAGAAGAGCCAAGTCGTCCGCTTCCTTACAAATCCTCTATGCCTTGATGCCATCTTTCAACCGCAGCCTGTCTCTTGAATTTCGTGGGGAAGAGAATTGCAGATTGCAGAATGCAGAATGCAGATTGACCTGGCATTGTGAGGTCCCTTCATTCTGCAATCTGCAATCATCAATCTGCATTAGATTCTGTTCCCTATCATTCGTCGCTTCGCGAAACGCTGGCAATGGTCTGCGGCGACCGGATGTAGTCGTAGTCGGTAGCGTAGACCATGCCGGATTTCTCCGCCGCCGCGACAACATTGTGGGGACTACTTAGGGAGTTCCACTTGACTTCCAGCCGCTCGTGCTTGAGCTGCTCCTGCCTGCACATTTGAAGCAGCCTGCTGCGGCTGTAGCCGGTGACGGTAAGTTTGGCGTAGACGCTCATCCAGCCGAACAGCGATAGCCCCGCGATCACGCAGATCACCGCCCTGGAGGTCAGCCAGAAGCCGATTCGAGGCGAGCGCCTGACCCGTGTCCGCCTGACCTTGCGTACGCGATGGCTAGCGGACGGTCTTTCAGTTGTGGTGGAGCAACGTTGAGCAACAGCAGCCATCCCTGGTACCCCCCTCGTCTAGAAGTTAGAGATTAGAAGTTAGATGTTAGAATTGATCCCAACAGTCCGGCTTCTATCCCTGCGTTTTCTCCGCGCATCTGAGCTTTGCACTTCTTGAGCGCGGATTGTCCTCAATTTCTTCGGCGCTTGCAACCACCGGCCTTGATGTTATAATCTTCACGATGGCTCGCGCTCCGCATCGGCATTCCGGCAGTTCCGGAGGGCACTCGCAGTGCCCGGCATATCGCCGAAATGTCCGCTTCACGATTCTGTCCTCGAGGCTGTGGAACGATATCACACAGATCCTCGCGCCGACCTTCAGAGCGTCAATCGCGGCTGGTATTCCCTGCTCTACCGCTTCAAGCTCACGATTGACCTCTATCCTGATCGCCTGGAACGCCCGAGTGGCCGGATAAATCCCCTGTTGCCAGCGATACTTCCCCGGAATAGCCTGCGTAACGATGTCCGCAAGTTCCCCGGTGCGTGTGACCGGCGTTTTTGCTCGCCTCTCGACAATAGCGCGGGCGATCCGCCTGGAATAACGTTCTTCGCCGTATCTCCAGATCACATCGGCCAGGTCGTGTTCGCTATAAGAATTGACAATGTCCGCCGCGCTGGGCGTATCCTCCAGCGGGTTCATCCTCATATCCAACTCTTCATCACGGGCAAAAGCAAAGCCCCGCTCTGTGTCTAACTGATGAGATGAAACCCCAAGATCGAACAGCGCGCCGTCGAGGGCGCTGATGCCCGCATCGGTCAGAATCCCCGCCAGGTTCCGGAAGTCGCCATGAATCAGGACCGCCCTGTCCCCAAACTCTTCAAGCCTCTTGCGAGCATATTTCAGAGCTTCCGGGTCTCTGTCTACGCCGAGCAGGCGTCCCTCGGGACCGATCCGCTTCAATATCTCCGCCGCGTGCCCGCCTCCGCCTAGGGTTGCGTCAAGAAAAACGCAGCCCGGCCGTGGGTCGAGCAGCGCTATGGTCTCGTTAACCAGGACCGGTTTGTGATACTCCGGCATCCCGTTCTCCAAGCGCCCTCCCGACCGGCGTCGCCAAGAGCGCCGCGCCGGCGGCTATCAGGTCCCCGACGCCGTCGTTTTGTTTGTCGTATTCTTCAAGCGCCTTGGGTGACCAGAGTTCGACGTGGTTCCCGCACCCGCGGACAACTACTTCGTCCTCGATCCCCGCGTAGCGCCTGTGCTCAGGTGTAAGCTGGACTCTGAACTGGCCGTCCGCGCTTGCCTCGATCATCTCACCGAAGAAATGCCGGTGCAGCCGCGAAATGTGCGGGTTCAGAAGGAGCTCCAGGGCGTTTCCGAGGCCGTTGAGTTCGGATTCGAGCTTGTTTCTCCAGTCCGTATCAAACACGCAGAGGCATCCGAGTCCCTTGGTGATGAAAAACTTCTCACCGAGGTCGTATCGGAACCTCTTGGGCATTACGAACCTGCCCGCCGAATCCAGACTGTGGGTGAACGAGCCGCCGAACATCCTCGCGTCCCAGACCTCTCCACCTAGAAACCATCAAGATGCCACTGAATCTCCATCAAGTTTCCAGATTTCGCCCAGCTAGAATCTATTATGCCACCAAGTAACCACAGAGACTCCAACTGGACGCGGTAAGAGTTTACCAAGCTCATGCTGCCTTGTCAATAGGGCCGGAGAATATTTTGAGAATTTTTTTCGGGATAGCGGAGTACGGATACATGTCACAAGTGGGAATGCAAGCGTAGGGGCGAAGCATTTGCCCGCAGTTATGATTATGCCTTGGGTTATATACTAGCTCTTGTGTCTGATCTAGCCTGTAATCCCAGCCGCAAATGCTTCGCCCCGGCGTTAGGGTTTAGCATTTGCGTTGAAATTTGAGAGCCACATCAAACCCAAGGGCAAATGCTTAACCCCTACTGTATGTTGGAGGTATTAACTTACGGTGTGCACGCCGGACTCCCGGATCACCCGTTTTATCCGTTCGTCCAGCTCCAACTGGTCCTTATCAAATGATTCCAGCGCCGCCACCGACATCAGATCGTCGACCGGCACCCCCGGCCACTGCGAAAGGTCCGGGATCTTGCCTTTTTCCCGTATCCTGGCCCGATCCTCCGGCGTCCAGTCATGGAACAGCGCGACGTGGTGGAAGCGCGCCAGATCGACCAACTGCCGGCCGGTAGCCAGAGCGTCCCCCTGCTTCACCGCGTCCTCCACAAATGATATGAACCTGGGGTCGATCTCCCAAAGCTGCAACAGGGCGTTCGTGTCGACCGCGTGATCCGGGTTCATATTAACTTCGAGGTCGCGCCAGTTGCGCTGATAGATATCGTCCTTGGAGACATCCATATCCAGATACTCGCGCGCGGCCTTGGGCGGGATCGTCAAGACATCGACTCCCGCGAGCGTCACCACCTGGCGGCCGTTTCTTATGCTGGCGGCGATCTGATGGGTGCGCACCTCGGGGTTCGATGCACGCAGGCTCTTTACCATCTCGTCGGATGCGAGGGCCGCTTTCTCACCGACGTTCTCGGGACTGCCGAGTTCGTTCTCCTCAACCAGCGCGTTGAGCCGGCCTAGAAACACATTCACAAACCTCGGGCGGCTGAACCGGGCCGCAAGGTAGTTCTGGCGGGCGGAAAAGCCCAGGGTGAAATTGATGGGAATTCCCTCCGACGCAAGCTGCCTGACCGCAATGAAGCCGTCGGGTGTCAGCGGTACCTTTATATAGAAGTAGTCGGGGTTGATCTCAAAGTAGCGACGGGCGGACACTATGATCTGCTCGATATCGTGAGCTACATCCGGATGAAGCTCCACGCTGACCTTTGCCCCGAATCGATGGACCAAGCTCAGCGCAAGCCTGGCGTTTACCAGAAACGCGACCTCGACAGCGAGGTCATTCTCGGAAATGTCCGGGCGAGCGTCCCAAACCTTCCTGGCGCCGTAGCCTATTAGCCCGTCCATCGCGCCGGTCTGGACCACCTGGTTCACGAGCGTATTGTTGGTCGTGAGCGCCTCCATCTCCGGAGACCAAGCCCCGTGCGCGGCCTCGGCGTCGCCGGTGTCGAGCCACAGGCGACTGGTCAGTTCACGGAGCCAGACATATTTCTCCCGGCTCGCGTACTCCGGCTTGCCCGGCCCCTGGTAGCCCTCCAGCGCCAGTTCGCGCACAGCCTGTATCAGATTAGCGTCCTCGTGAACTCCCACTTCTATATTCATTGTTTCACCTTGGGTATGATGTGATATCCTGCATCTGAGGTTATACCCATTTCATCCGAAGGAGAATGCAAATGAAGGTGACTATTGGGGCTGATCATGCGGGCTACCACTTGAAAGAGGCGCTCAAGAAGTTCCTTAAGGGCGAGGGGCACCAGGTGATCGATGTGGGCGCACACAAGTACACGCCCGGCGACGACTACCCTCCATACGCCATCGCGGCGGCGGAAAAGGTGGCAAACGGCGAAGCGGACAGGGGGGTGCTGGTCTGCGACTCCGGGATAGGGGTGGATATCGTGGCGAATAAGATTCCGGGCGTGCGCTCCGCCCTGGTTCACGATGAAGATCTCGCTAGACTTACCAGGCAGCACAACAATTCCAACGTATTGTCCCTCGGGGCGATGTTTATGGATGAGGTAAAAGCGGAAAAGATTACCAAGAACTGGCTCGACACCGATTTCAGTCACGAGGAGAGACACGAGCGCCGTGTTCGAGAGATCGCCGAACTGGAGAGGACAGAGACCTACCATGCCGAAATCTGACAGCCGACTTGAGCAGCTTGCCGTAAACACGATAAGGTTCCTGGCGGTGGACGCCGTCGAGAAGGCCAAATCGGGCCACCCCGGCATGCCCTCTGGTGCGGCGGACTACGCGTTTGTGCTCTGGACGAAGTATCTGAGGTTTCATCCCGCTGTTCCGAACTGGATGAACAGGGACAGGTTCGTGCTCTCCGCCGGGCACGGCTCGATGCTGCTGTACGCGCTGTTGCACCTGTCGGGTTACGACATGCCGATGGAGCAGATCAAGAACTTCCGACAGTGGGGCAGTATTACGCCCGGCCACCCGGAACACGGGCTCGCCCCAGGAATCGAAGCGACGACCGGCCCACTCGGCCAGGGGTTCGCGAACGGCGTTGGGATGGCGATTGGGTCCAAGATTATAGCCGCGAAGTTTAATAAACCTGGATACGACATCATCGACCACCGCATTTTCGCCATCGTCAGCGACGGCGATCTGATGGAAGGAATCTCGCACGAGGCGGCGTCGCTGGCGGGCCACCTTGGGCTGGGGAACATCATCTACATCTACGATGATAACCACATCAGCATCGAGGGGGATACCGAGCTCGCCTACACCGACGACGTGGAAGAAAGGTTTGAGGGCTACGGCTGGCACGTGCAGCGAATCAACGGCCACGACCGCCGGGCCGCGGACGAGGCCATCGCCGCCGCGATTGAAGAGGACCGCAGGCCGAGCCTGATCATCGCGCGGACCCACATCGGCTATGGCGCGCCTCACAAGCAGGACACCAAAGACGCCCACGGCGAGCCGCTCGGCCCCGAAGAAGCCGAGGCGATGAAGAAGAACCTCGGCTGGCCGCTGGAGCCGACGTTTTACGTGCCGGAGGAGGTTTATGAACTCTTCGCCCAGCGGCGCGAGGAGCTTGAGAAGCGGTTCCACGAGTGGGAAGAGATGTTCGCGCGATACAGCGCCGAATACCCCGAAATGGCCGGGCTGTGGACCGAAATGATGGAGTTGCATGTGCCAGATGACATCACCGACAAGCTGCTGGCCTCGGTGGACGTAGACAAAGAGGCGGCGACTCGGGACTCGAGCGGCCAGGCCATGCAGGAGATAGCCAGGCTGGTGCCCAGCTTCATCGGCGGCTCGGCGGACCTTGCCCCCTCCACCAAGACCTTGCTGAAGGACTACGGGAGTATAGCTAAGGATAGGTTTGATGGACTAAACCTGCACTTCGGCGTCAGGGAGCATGGCATGAGCGCGGTCTGCACGGGGCTTGCGCTCTACGGCGGCATTATCCCGTTCGCGGCGACGTTTCTGATATTCTCCGACTACATGCGCCCAACGATGAGGCTCGCGTCGATGCAGCACGTGCAGGTGATCTATGTGTTCACCCATGACAGCGTACTTCTCGGCGAGGACGGCCCCACCCACGAGCCGATAGAGCACCTCACTTCGATCCGCGCGATACCCGGTATGAACATCATACGCCCGGCGGACGCGGCGGAAACGGCGGTCGCCTGGGCGGCGGCCTTGAAGAACCACCACCGCCCCACGGCGCTCGCGCTCACCCGGCAGAAGCTCCCGCCCATCGCCAGGCAAAATAGCGCCAGGGGCCTCGAAAAGGGCGCGTATGTGATTTCCGATCCTAAGAATGGCGAACCGAATTTGATACTGATGGCCACCGGCTCGGAGGTCCAGATTGCCGTCGAGGCGGCGAAGATGTTGGAGGAGAAAGGTGTGCGACCGAGAGTCGTCAGCTTTCCAAGCCAAGCATTCTTTGAGCATCAGCCAAGGGATTATAAGGACCGCATACTCCCGCCAAATATCCTGAATCGAGTGGTGATCGAAGCCGCGTCGCCGATGAGTTGGTATCGCTATGCCGGGCCTTATGGGCTAATCATCGGGCTAGACCGGTTCGGCGCGTCGGCGCCCTTTAAGGTGATAGCAGAGCAACTGGGATTCACCCCCGAAGCCGTAACTCAGGGAGTGATGGATTACATGGAGTTGAGGAAGAAAGACCCGAAGCGGGCGACAATCGAGGGCACGCCGGAATGCGCGTATATAGCATGACGCCGTGCCTGTTTCTCCACGGACGCTGTAATCCTGTCATGTGAGTGAAGCGAAGCATCTGCTTTGAACTGAAGGCATGGACTACCACGAACGGTTCAAAGCAGATTCTTCGCCTTTGGCTCAGAATGAAAAGACTTATGGCTTCGTGCAGAAACCAGGCACCACATGCTGGATGGGCTGCACTTGATTTCGTGATTCAAGAGGCCGCTTATTTCTTGATCGACTTGATCGCTTCCTCAAACCTCGAAACTTCCTCATCGCCGGACAGGACACCGATCTCCATGTTGTATTCCCGAGTTTCGCCCGGATCGAGGAACTCCAACCCGCCGCGTCCCCGTTCGATTGCGCGCCCCTCGACCCAGCAGTTCGCCGGCTCCATACCGATCACATATTCCCGCGGTCCGTTCATCTTCCACTGGGTGAACTTCGGAAACTGGCTCTTCTTATACTTCACGTAGAACCCGAACGGACCGCCCGGGAGCTTTCTGTTGATAAGAGCCGAGCAGACGAAGCCGTTCTCGTCGGTCGCCATGTCGTGATAGTAGCAGCGTTCCTTGAAGCCGACAGTCGGTGGATCGCAAAGATAGTAGTGCTCCTGGTCCACCTCGGCTTCGGCGTCGCGGGGACGGGTGCTTATGATGGGGGCGACGAGTTCGGCCCCGGCATCGACCACGGGAAAGCCGGCATTAATGTGGTAAAGAAACATGTGCGGTGTACGGCGCGGGCCTTCGTTGCTGACCTTATCGTCGATCCACAGCTTGTTCTGCCCTAGAACAGCAGAAATTTTGCGTCTCAGAAGAAGATTCTCGCCATATAGACGGGACTCGCGCATCTTACCAGATGCCCACATTCGGTATTCGTCTCCGTCCCACTCGCCGTCGACGTGCAAATTCGAGGCAGGCGTGCTGGAAATCCGTCCGTGCAGGCCGAGCGGTTCCCCCTCATCGACCGTCGGCGCGCCGGCGTATGTGAGGCCACAAGTGGTCACCAACCCGCCGAAGAAAGACCTGAGCCAACCGATCCCCGGCTCCTCGTAATGCGCCGCGTGGACTTCCCCAGAGGCCGAACGCCACGCCAGAGGGCGTCCGTTAAACTCGGCGATGCTGATATCCAGAGCCCGACCCGGCACCGCCGTGAAGTTGAGTCCGGAGCCCGTGCGGAACTCCACAACGTCGACTCCGTCCTCCATCCCGCCTACCAGCTTCGCCTGCCGAGCCCCGCCGAGTTGCGAGATGTCCCCTACCCTGTCTAGAAGTTCCTTCTTGGTATAAGTTCTTCCGAATAGCCTGGCCATAGTTCCCTCCTGCCTAACTCATGCCGGCGACCGCATGGCCACCGCCTGAGACTTATTATAAGGCCAAGCGCGCAATTCCTTCATAAAGCGTCGGGGAATGCAGAATGATGAGTGCAGAATGCAGAATGACCTGCGTTGTGAGGTCCCTTCATTCTGCATTCTGCATTCTTCATTCTGCAATCACTCGACCCTTCTCACCCTTACCCTGTAATGCGCCTGCTCGGCCTCGACAGACAGCACTTCCTGCCCCTGCTCGACGAAACTTGCCGGAACGTTGCGCACCGGTTCGCCATCATCGAGCAGAACATCGAGCACCGCGCCGGGATCAATCTGCTCGAGCTGTATCTTTGCCCGAACGAAGTTCATCGGGCAAGCTACCCCGCGCAGGTCGAGTTCGGTAATATTTTCGTTGGTCGGGGGTCTAAACCCCCGACCAACAAGGCTGTCGACCGACTCCGACTCTTCAACCGAGTCCACCCGGAAGTTGAGATTGGAGTCCAGGGAATGGAACAGCTCCTCGATTCGCGCCACCAGCGCCTCGATCCCATCCCGCAGATCGTTGAGATCGTCACGGTCTCCCAGTTTGAGGTCCATGGCGGCGTCGAGCAGGCTCTGCGTCTGCTTGGCAACCCACCCCGGCGCAATCAGATGCTCGGAGAAGGCCGCGAGGACCTCGCGATCCTTTTGCGGTTCCAAACCCTTAGTGATCAGCAGCGCCCGAGCCGAGGCGATGACGGCGTCGTACAGCCGCGACTCCAGAAGCGCGCGCTTGGCCTGGTCGATATCAAGCGCGATCACGTCCGTCACCCCGGCCCCGCATTCGCCCGGACCCCTGCCCGCGAGCGAGAAGTCCTTTACGCATCCGAAATCGCGGTAGTAATCCGGCTCAGCATCGTATGACGGAACCTGCTCGTAGTTTCCGGCCAGTTCGCGCAGCTTATCGATACCCCAGCGGTCCATAAGTTCGTGCAGGGCCTCGTCATCCTTGAACTCGGTCGCGGCGGCGGTCCAGAACTCCTTCAGCATCGCCGGAATGGCCTTTGCGGGCACTCTCGCCACCGGCTGAGCAAGCGCCGCGTCCCCCTCGGCTACTCGGCCACCGGCCACGAGCCTATAGAACGGCACGAGCCTGCCGTTCACGCGTGAGGCGGTCCCGTAAAGCCCCAGCGCGGCTATGGGATGATGCCCACAGGAGTTGGGGCAGCCACTGATGCGAATCACGGCGTCCAGGGGAAGCTTGATCCCGCGCAATTCGGCGTCCAGAGCTTCCGCCAGACCCCTCGAAAGGCACAGGCCGAGCTTGCAGGTGGATGCCCCCGCGCATGCAACGCACCGGATCGATGCGGGCGCGAGGTACCTTTCGTCCATACTCCTGAGAGCCGCATGAAGGTCCTGAAGCCTCCCCTCGGGAACTCCTCTGAGCTGTATGTTCTGCTCCTGGGTGGTGCGAAGCGTCCCATCTCCGTGAGCAAAAGCCAGGTCCGCCAGCAATTCAAGCCGCCGGGCTGGAATATCGCCGAGCGGGAGCCGCAGCGTTACCGCATGCCTGGCATCATTGCGCCGATGAACCGTGGAGCGGTCTATGCCGGGGGTCGATATGCCTTCCAACCTGACGTGCTCCAGTTCGTCACGATAAGCCCGCCTGAATACCTCCACACCAAGCCGCTGAACCACAAACCGCAGCCTAGCTCTGTTTCGGTCCGCGCGGTCGCCGTATCTGTCGAACAGCCTCTTAACCGCCTCTGCCACCTCAAATACGGCGTCGGACGGTATAAACTCTTCAATAAGGACCCCCAGTGCCGAATGAGCGCCCATTCCACCACCGGCATATACCGCGAACCCGGGAGCGCCATCCCGCTCGTGCGCGAAGAACCCCAGGTCGGCGACCGAGCACAGCCCACAGTCCCTGCCGCAGCCTGAGAACGCCACCTTAAACTTGCGCGGAAGATTGAAATTGCCCCGCTCGCGTATCAGATACTCGGTAAGGGCAAGTGCGTACGGCGTGACATCGAACACCTCATCGCTGCAGGCCCCGGCATGCGGGCACGCGGATATGTTGCGAACCGTATTCCCGCCCCCGCCGCGCGATGAAAGCCCGACCTCCAGCAGCCGGTCCAGTATAAGTGGCGTGTCCTCGATTCTGACGCCATGTATCTGCAAGTCCTGGCGGGTAGTGACGTGGACGATGCCGTTGCCGTAGGTATCGGCGAGATTGGCAATCACCTTCGCCTGATGCTCGAGAAACAGCCCCGCCGCCCCGCGCACGCGGACCATATAGGTGTCGTTTTCCCTCTGCTCGTAGATGCCCATCGGCACCCGGATGCCGCGAAAGGCCACCGGCGATGTCTCTCCGGCGAGATACTTCTCCACCTGGCCGCGAAACGCGCGGGTGTCCTCCAAGACGCTCTCGGGTATTCGATAAGTTGCTTCAATCATTGCGATTCCTCCGTCGATACGGGCTCTTCCACCGCCTGACCATCCCGCACGGTAAAGCTCTTCACTTTTGGCCATTCGTCGTCCATCAGAGAGACGATCACATACCTCATCTCGGGGGCCAGGGCCAGGCGCAGGTCCTCCTCCGACATCCGCGCGGGGGTGGCCGGATGTGAATGGTAGACCGCGAGCACATCCCAACCATTTGGCCTGATCTCCTTCACGACCGCGAACTGCTCCTTCGGATCAAGGCTAAAGTGCTCGGAGCTTGCATCCATGTTGGTCAGACGATAGCTCTTCTTGACTTCGGCATTCTGCCCCACCAGCAGCCCGCACGCCTCCAGCGGGGCCTGCTCCCTCGCATGCTCCACCATATCGTTCAATATGTTAAGTGGTATGACGATCATGCCCGCGCCGCCTTCAGGTCGCACGCGATCTGCTGCTCGTCTGTTAGCTCCGTGATCGATGGGTTCTCGCCGCAGATCGGGCACCTCGGGTTGCGCCTGAACTTCGCCTCCCTGAATCGCATTCCGAGCGCGTCGAATACCAGCATCCTATCAATAAGCAGTTCGCCGACTCCGAGAAGGTACTTCAGGGCTTCGGTCGCCTGAAGGCTGCCTATCACGCCCGCGACGCCTCCCAACACTCCCGCCTGCGAGCACGTAGGCACGGCCCCCGCCGGCGGCGGCGCGCCGAAGAGGCAACGATAGCACGCGCTCTGCCCCGGAACCACCGTGAACAACTGGCCGTCGAAACGCAGTATCCCGGCGTGTGAGAACGGCACTCCCGCGAACACGCAGGCGTCGTTGATCAGGAACTTGGCGGGGAAGTTGTCCGTCCCGTCGATAACGAAATCATAGCCCTTCACGATGCCGAGAATATTGTGCGCCAGGGCCAGTTCGTGATACGTCTCGACATTGACCGCAGGGTTGATCGCCTTGAGCTTCTCGGCTGCCGATTCGACCTTCGGCGTGCCGACATCACTTGTGAAGTGCGCGATCTGCCGCTGGAGGTTCGTGACATCGACATTATCCCCGTCGATAAGCCCAATCGTGCCGACCCCCGCCGCAGCCAGGTACAGCGCGACCGGCGAGCCCAGCCCACCCGCGCCCACCACGAGCACCTTTGATGCGAGCAGCTTCTCCTGCCCCTTGCCCCCGACCTGCTTCAGGAGGATCTGGCGACTGTAGCGTTCAATGTCTTCTACTCCCAGACTCATCGCGCGCCTCCGCCCATGTAGTATAGGAACTCGACCACGTCGCCCTCAGACACAACAATCGTCCCGAAGTCCTGCCGGTCGAGTATCTCGCCATTAAGCTCCACGGAAACATACTCCGGAGTCTCGACTTTCAACTCCGCGAGCAATTCGGTTACGGTTATGTTATCAGTGGCCTGCGCCGGTTTTCCGTTTACGGTTATCTGCATTTGTCTCTCCTGTCACGTTATCTCTAAGTAGCATCCGTTCCTTGTTGCCGATATGCCCTAACCCAGCATCCTGAGCTTGTCGAAGGGTGCGGCCAGTTCTAATCGAAGGCTTCAACAATAGCCGACCGCGTGCTTCGACAGGCTCAGCATGCTGGATAGTACTGGACCCACGGCTAAAGACAGACATTACTTAGCGCCGATTGGAAGTCGGCGATGATGTCATTCGCGCTTTCGACCCCCACCGACACCCGCACCAGATCATCGGGTACGCCCATGGCCAGCCGCTGCTCTGGTGTGAACTCGGAAAATATGGTCGATGCCGGGTGAATCACGAGGGTCTTCGAATCGCCGATATTCGCCAGGTTCTGGGCGAGCGCAAGGTGATCGATCAATGCATACGCCCCCTCAGCCGAGCCAAGCCCGAAGGTCAACACGCCGCCGAAGCGTCCGCCAAACAGTCGGCTCGCCGTCTCGTGATTCGGGCTGGATTTCAGCCCCGGATAGTTCACCCACCCGACTTTCGGATGCTCGCTCAAGTACTCCGCCAGCGCCAGCGCGTTGCGGCAGTGCGCCCCCATCCGCAGCGCCAAGCCCTCGATGCCTGTAAGGTGCATAAACGAGTTGAACGGCGACGGGCAGCACCCTAAATCCCGATAGATCAACGTCCGAAGGTGAGCTAGAAACGCGAGTTGCCCCGCACGCTTCGCCAGTTGCGCGATATCCTCGAATGGTCCGCTGCGCCAATCGAAGTTGCCCGTATCGACTATCGCCCCGCCCAGCGAGTTTCCATGTCCGTTGATAAACTTCGAGACCGAATGGATCACAATATCCGCGCCCCACTTGCCGGGCTGCACGAGCACGGGCGAGGTCACTGTGCTATCGACCACCAGCGGAATCCCGGCCCCGCGTGCGATTTCGGAGATTGCGGGCAGGTCCGGCACGTCCATACGCGGGTTGGTGATGGTTTCCACGAATATCAGCTTCGTTTCGGGCAATATCGCGGCTCGATACGCTTCCACGTCTCCCGCATCTACGAATGTGGTCGTGACGCCGAAGCGCGAGAGGGTCTTGGCGAAGAACGACACCGTCCCGCCGAATATCCCGCTCGACGCCACTATATGATCGCCCGCACGCGTCAGGCCCATCACGACCGACGCAATCGCCGCCATCCCAGACGAGCACGAAAGGCAGCCGACGCCGCCCTCCATCTCGGCCAGCCGCTTCTCGAACGCCGAGGATGTCGGGTTGGCTATTCGCGAATAGATATATCCCGGGCCGCGGCCGGTAAACGCGTTCGACAGCCCCTCAGAGCTTGCGTAGGCGAACGCCGTGGTCTGGTGAATAGGCGCAACCGTGGACCCCGCCACCCCATCCGGTGCAAACCCCCCGTGCAGTGCTAAAGTCTCGATATCCATAGCGAAAATCCTTACGTAGAGTCCCTACCCTCAAACTCCATTCCCCTTTCGGGATTTCGGGTTTTCGGGCTTTCGCGATGAAAAAAGAGGCCGGCAAGACGCTCCTGTTGCGAGAGTCCGCCGGCCTCCAGTTATCTGGTCAGCCAGTGTCTTACTTTTCCGGTCAATTTACTTTACTTATACTATTATGGCGTGCCGTCGGGCATTTGTCAATACCCTTGCGGCGCATTTATTGGGTGAGTTTGTGCTATCCAAATGCCTTGCGCATCTTCTCACAGTAGTATTGGACATTCTCCCACTTGGCGTCGTCCGCGATGCGATGATCGGGGCAGGGCAGGTATCCGCCCAATTCGACCAGCGGCTTGAGCCTTTCGATCTCGGCATCAACGGCGGCATAGTCCAGGGCAAAGACATACTTCCTCATGCCTCCCACTCCGCGAACCTGCCTGCCGTATTTCTCCCTCCAGGGCCTGATGCTCGCATCCCAGGTCCCCACCTCGATCGGAAACATCACATTAACCCCGTTCTCCAGCCAGATCGGCACGAGGCTGTCGATGAGGCCGTCGCAGTCCAAAGAGACCAGGCTGATTCCATGACTCTTTAGCATATCCGTGATGCGCTTGTAGTGCGGCCCGACGTGCTCGGCGAAGAACTTCGGATTGACCAGCGGACCGTTCTTGAATGCAATATCCTCCCAGAAATGGGCAATGTCGAACTTCGCCCCGGTATTGAGAGTGTGCTCGGCGCACCTGTAACAGAGCTCAGCGTTGACATCGATCATCTCGAGGAGAAGATCAGGATCGTCGGCGGCGAGGTAACAAAGGTTCTCCATACCTATGTAGTCCCGCAAGACTCCGTAGAGGCTGCCGCAATACAGCAGGTAATGGTTCTCCCTGTCATCTTGCCGCAGATACTCAAGCCCGCCCTCATCAAACCGGCGCATCTCGGTCTCACAATTAACGGCAGTGATATTCACCCTCTCCTCGGAGAACTGCATACGCGGCTTGAATATTTCCTCCCATTCCTTACGACCCTTGAGCACGTGGTCGAACTCCATAGGAATGCTCGTGGCGTCATCTTTCTCGATGACGATGGCGCCGTTGACGGTAATCACCTTGCGCGTGCCGTCCGGCAGAGTCTCGATCACTTTGCGCTCGAATGCCGGATAGATACGAAAAGCCAGCTCGAAGATGCGTTCGTAACAGCAGTCGAAGCCGAGCCGACGAGTCAATTCGTCACGGGCCACATCCTGGTCGGCACAGCACGCCGCGTCATGCTGTTCGCTGGTCAGGTGGCCCTCCGCGAGCCACTTGCCGAGGGTTTCTCTGAGAAACCCAAAATGGACGACCGGCAGACGATCGTACGCCTCATAGTTGAGTATTGCAAGTATTCTTTCTCTATTTGTCACTGTTCGAAGCCTTCCTACTTATTAATGACTGTACACTAGTTTGACAGCGCGGCCTTTCGCTCCTCCAGCCTCTGCTTCTTCTCGCTAAGCTCGGCGACGATTTTCTTCTCCTTCTCCACGATCTCCTCCGGGGCCTTGGAGGTGAAGCTCTCGCTGGCGAGCTTGCCGGACGACCGCGCGAGGTCTTTCTCGATGGAGGCCAGTTCGGAGCCTATTCTAGTAAGCTCCTTTTCTATATCGATCAGGCCCGCGACCTCGACGTAGAGGTCCGATCCGACCTCGTGAGAACTCATGTACTTGCTCATATCCTCTTCAGGAATTGAGTCGACAAACCTGAACTCGTTAACCTTTGCAAGCCGCTTGATAAACGCAAGATTCGGTTCGATTAGGTTTCTGGCGTATTGGGGGCACACCGCGAGAACGTCTATGACTTTTCCGGGGGCCACTCCTATGTCGGCTCGAAGGCTTCTGATTTGACGAACCTCGCCTATGATAGTCTCCATATCGACTTCGGCCCTCTGGTTTTTGAGCCTAGGGTCGTTCTGTGGATAAGGCGCGACCATTATACTCTCTCCCTTGTGAGGGAGAGCTTGCCAGATTTCTTCCGTGATAAACGGCATAATTGGGTGCAGCAAACACAGAGCCACGTCGAGGACATAGCAAAGGATTGCCTGAACCTGTGTGCGGTCACCTCCACCTTCTCGCAAGCGTGGCTTGGCCAATTCGATGTACCAGTCACAGTAGTGGTCCCATATGAACTCATACAATGCGCGCGCGGCCTTATCCATGTCATAGCCTTTAAGGCCGTCGTTGACGTCTACTATGGTGTCTTGAAGTCTGGATACAATCCACTGGTCCTCTAACCGTAGTCCAGCCTGATCGATCTTGGTGCGCGGGTCAAAGTCGTCCAGGTTCATAATCACAAACCGGCTCGCGTTCCATATCTTGTTGCAGAAGTTTCGGATCTGCTCGACGCGCTTGTCGGAGAACCTTATGTCCTGGTTCTTGCCGGTCTGCTGGATAAGAGCGAAGCGCAGGGCGTCCGAGCCGTAGGTCGCAATCGACTCCAGCGGGTCCACGCCGGTCCCGAGCGACTTGCTCATCCGCTTGCCCTCTTCGTTCATCACGGTCGCGTAGATATACACATCGTCGAACGGAATCTTGTCCAGATACTCGATGCCGGAGAAGATCATGCGCGCCACCCACAGATATATGATGTCGCGGGCGGTCACCAATACATCCGTCGGATAGAAATAATTCAGTTCGGGGGTCTGCTTCGGCCAGCCGAGAGTGGCGAACGGCCACAGCGCCGACGAGAACCACGTGTCCAGCACGTCCTCTTCCTGAGTCACTTTCCCATGCCCGCACTTCAGCTTTTCCACGGCCTCGGCCTTGCTCTTCGCCGCGACCGTCTGGCCGCACTCGTCACAAGTGTAGACAGGTATCCGATGGCCCCACCAAAGCTGGCGCGAGATGCACCAGTCGCGCACGTTCTCCATCCACTCGATGTATATGTTCTTGTAGCGGTCGGGGATGAACTTCACCTCGCCGCGCTTTACGACCTCGATGGCCGGCGCGGCAAGCTCCTTCATTTTGCAGAACCACTGCTCGGACAGCAGCGGCTCGATCACCGTATCGCACCGCGCGCACGTGCCGACGGAGTGGGTATAGTCATCTATCCCATCGAGCAGCCCCTGGGCCTCCAGATCGGCGACTACCTTCTTCCGGGCCTCGTAACGGTCAAGCCCAGCATAACGCTCGCCCGCATCGGCGGTCATAGAACCGTCCGGCGCGATTACGACCACCTGCGGCAGGTTATGGCGCAAGCCGATCTCGAAATCGTTCGGGTCGTGCGCAGGAGTCACCTTGACCGCGCCTGTGCCAAACTCGGGGTCCACATGGTCGTCCTCGATCATTGGGATCATGCGGTCGGTAAGAGGCAGCCTCACATTCTTGCCCATCACGCCCAGATAGCGCTCGTCCGACGGGTTCACCGCGACGGCCGTATCACCGAGCATCGTCTCGGGGCGCGTGGTGGCCACGACCACATACCCGGAGCCGTCTTCCAATGGGTAGCGCAGACGCCACAGGTGGCTGTGGTCCTCCACATATTCAACCTCGATGTCCGAGATGGCGGTATGGCAGCGGGGGCACCAGTTAATCACCCGCGCGCCGCGATATATATAGCCCTTGTCGAACAGGCGGACAAACGCCTCCAGCACGGCGTCGATGTAGCCCTCGTCCATCGTGAACCGCTCGCGCTTCCAGTCGAATGAGAAGCCCATTTTCTTGAACTGATGCAGAATCTGCCCGCCGTATTGCTTCTTCCACGCCCACACGCGCTCCAGGAACTTCTCGCGCCCGAGGTCGTGCCGGGTCAGACCCTCCTCGGCCAACTGCTGCTCGACCTTGTTCTGCGTGGCGATCCCGGCGTGGTCCGTGCCCGGCAGGCACAGCGCGTTGAACCCCTGCATGCGCTTCCATCGTATGAGCACGTCCTGGATCGTATAGCACAGCGCGTGGCCAATGTGCAGCGAGCCGGTCACGTTCGGCGGCGGAATCGTGATGCAGTATTTGGGCCTGCTCGGGTTCACCTCGGCGTGGAAGTAGTCCTTATCGAGCCAGAACTTATACCACTTGCTCTCGACATCCGTCGGGTCGTATACGGTCGACAGGGTCGTCTGCTGGTTGTTGGTCATCAAATAGTCTCCTGGTAATAGCAGTTGACGGTTGTCAGTTGAAGGCAGTCCCTTGCCCAACCGACAACTGTCAACTGACAACTTCTCTAACTCATTCATATCGGTTCTACAAAATATCTATCGCGCCGTAGGGCGAACCAGCTTCCGAATAAGAAGCCCCACATCGCCGCCGCACCGACTGCAAACTGCAATGCTTGAAACGCGGATGCCATCGCTTCGGCGGACGGCAGGTGCAGAGGGTCGCCGCGCATGTAGGCGATCCACAACCCGCCCAGCATAAATGCCCCCAGGCCGCCGACCACCGCGCAGGCCGGGCCGGTGAGTAGAAATCCGAACCGCCATCCGGTGTGCATCCACGGAAGCTGCATCGAGATCAGCGCCGCGAGCACGCCGAGCAGAACGGACAGTATCCCCGAAACGATCGACAGCCACACATACGCCCGGCCCGCTATGCCAAGCTCGTTAAGGAGCACGAAGTGGACGGCCATCGACACGACCATGGCCGGGATGCACCATATCGCGGTCCTGACCCAAAACCACTCCCTCGCCTCCGCGTAGCTGATCTTCTCCAAACTCGCCACCTCTCGCATCTTACAACTGATCTCCCTCTACACTATATTTTATCGGTTTGGGGCCGACTTGGAAAGCTCGGCACGGCGGCGCGGAGGCGGTCGAGCAGATTTGGTGTGGTCGGGAGGCTTGCCAATTCGTCAAATTTGAACCAGCGGGCGTCCGCGGCATCGGATGCGGGCTTCAGTTCTCCAGAGATCACCCGAGCGCGGAAGTTGATGATGACATAGTGGAAGAGCAGAAGATCACCGTCACGTGAGATCACATCGTAGACACCGGCGACATCGCCGACCTCGATCCGGAGCGAAGTCTCCTCCATCACCTCCCGCTCGATTGCCTCACGCGCCGTCTCACCCGGCTCGATCCGCCCGCCGGGAAACGACCATGCACCCTCGTTCGGCTCAAAGCCACGCTTGACCAGCAGTATCGAGCAATCGCGAACTATGACAGCCGACACCGCCGGTCTTGGAAAACACTGCCGCTTATTCATCAAGAATGCTCCTGGGAAGGGAATCAACCACGAAAGCACGAAAGGAACGAAAACACGAAAAGGGCATCCATTCCCTTTCGTGCTTTCGTTTTTTTTCGTTATTTCGTGGTTAAATTCCTTCCCTTTGCCAACGCGATGCGAGATCGGGAGTGATATAATGTTTGGACTAATTGAGCGGCTGAGAGGCTGAGTTTGCCGCACACAGCCCACGGGTAACTAGGAAATAGACTCAGCGATTGCCGGAGGATGAAATGGCGAACTGGTTCGAGGACAATTCATACAGCATAGGACGCACGCCACTTGTGAAGATCAACCACATCACGCAAGGGGCGAAGGCAACTGTACTTGCGAAGATCGAGGGCCGCAACCCCGCATATTCGGTCAAATGCCGGATAGGGGCGGCGATGATATGGGACGCGGAGGTGCGCGGCAATCTCCACCCAGGCAAGCATATCATCGAGCCGACGAGCGGCAACACGGGCATCGCGCTGGCTTTCGTGGGCGCGGCGAGGGGCTATCCAGTCACGCTCACCATGCCCGAAACGATGAGCATCGAGCGCCGAAAAGTGCTCGCGGCCTTGGGTGCGAAGCTGATCCTTACCGAGGGCGCAAAGGGCATGAAGGGCGCGATTATGAGGGCCGAGGAGATGGTGGGGATGGACCCGGACAAGTATTTCATGCCTCAGCAGTTCAATAACCCCGCCAACCCCGCTGTTCACGAGGAAACCACCGGCCCCGAGATATGGAACGACACCGACGGCAAAATCGACGTGCTTGTATCGGGTGTGGGGACCGGAGGCACGATTACAGGCGTATCCCGCTACATGAAGTGCGTCAAGGACAAGCATATCACATCCATAGCGGTCGAGCCGGTCGAGTCGCCGGTGCTTACCCAGACGATAATGGACCAGGAGATCAAGCCCGGCCCCCACAAGATTCAAGGCATAGGCGCGGGCTTCGTGCCGGACGTGCTGGACCTCTCGCTCGTGGACAGGGTCGAGACCGTGACCAGCGAGGAATCCATCGAGTATGCCCGCAGGCTGCCGAAAGAAGAAGGCATACTGGTCGGCATATCGTGCGGGGCGGCGATGGCGGTCGCGGACCGCATCGCCCGACTGGACGAGTTCGCGGGCAAAACGATAGTGGTCATCTTCCCCGACGCCTCCGAGCGATACCTGAGCACGGCGCTGTTCGAGGGAATGGACGTGAGCGGGGTAATTTGAAGAAGTTGCTGATGTGCGATGAGCACGCCTATCATATCACCGACGAGGACTACGAGAAACTTAAGACCATTTCCCCAGGCTACGCCCGTCTGGCGAAGGAGTCAGACAACTCCGATCCGACGCACTTCGTCTGCGAGATTTGCGGTCAGGTACCGCCGCTGAAGCTGAGGGAGATGCACGAGTGCCAAATGAAGTGACATCTCATGCCGAGCGTCACACAAGTTGTCATTCTGAGGAGGAACGACGAAGAATCTGCTTTGCAACGAAGGTATGCACTATGACCAAGGCAAAAAAGCAGATTCTTCGCCTGCGGCTCAGAATGACAAGGTTGGAGCCTACAGCGTAATCTCCGCCCCGTTCTGGGCTATCGACTGGTCTGACGCGGCCAGCAGTCTCACCATATTCAGCCCGCTCTCGCCGGAGCTGCGCGGGGTCTTGCCGGTCTCGATACACTCCAGGAAGTGCTTGCACATCACGCTCAGCGGCTCGGCCTCCTGCAGGCGGGGCATGTGGATGTCGCCGTAGTGATACGAGCACAGGAACTCGCCGAAGGTGTCGTAGTGCGGCGGGTTCTCGACGCCCTTGTCGAATATCTGAATCTTGGCCAGCGGGTCGAGATCATCGTAGACCAGCATCTGCTTCGTGCCGACCACGCACGCCGTGCGGACCTTGCGCGGGTCCACCCAGCTCACGTGGATGACGGCGCTGGCGTTATTGGCGCAGTTCAGGGTGACAAACGCCATGTCCTCGACCTTGGGGTGCAGCAGCTTCATGCCGACCGTGCGGACGCTCCTGGGCTTCAGGCCGGTCGCGTAGAGTATCACCGACAGGTCGTGCGGCGCGAGGTCCCAGACCACGTTGATGTCGCGCTGAAAAATGCCGAGATTGAGCCTGGAGCAGTGCACGTAGAGCACATCGCCAAGTATGCCGCTCTCGATGATCTCCTTCATCTTGTTGACGCCGGCCGTATACTCGAAAGTGTGGTCCACCATCAGCACCAGGCCGTTCTTCTTCGCCAGCGCGACCAGTTCCTCGGCCTCGTCGACTCTGGCCGTCATCGGCTTCTCGATCAGGACGTGCTTGCCCGCCTCGAGCGCCTTCTTAGCGAGTGGATAATGCGCGGAGACATGAGTGCAGACGGCGACAGCGTCAATCGATGAATCGCCTACGATGTCGTCGTAGTTCGTCGTGGTCTTGAGCGTCGGATAAAGTCGGCCCATGTGCGTCAGACGCTTTTCGTCCTTGTCGCAGCATACGGCCATTTCACATGTGGGAATTTGATTGAAGTTGCGGATGATGTTGGGTCCCCAATAGCCCGCCCCAACTACACCTAGCTTGATAGACATGACTCCCCCCGTAGTTATAGGTTTGCGAGTTGCGGGTTACGAGTTGGGAAGAGTCCCTTCGCCAACCCGAAAACTCTCAACTCATAACCCGTAACTGTTCTCAGCACGCGCCCCTGCCAACGATTGCCTTCGTGACCGTGCGAAACATGATGCGGATATCGAGAATGAGCGACTGGTGCTCGAGGTACCAGATATCCATTTTCACGCTCTCATCGAACGTGACCCTGCTCCGGCCATGTATCTGCCACCAACCGGTAATTCCAGGTAGGCCCTTGAGACGGCGACGATGCCAGTCCTTGTAGAGGTCCACCTCATAAGGAATGTGCGGCCTTGGCCCCACGACCGTCATGTCGCCGTTTAGCACGTTCAGGAGCTGCGGCAGCTCATCCAGGCTCGTGCGCCTGAGGAACCGGCCGATAGCGGTGACCCGGTCGTCGCAGGTCATCTTATAGAGCTTCTTCCCTCGCTGGAGCCTGCCGAGTTCTTCCTCTTTGCCCTCGATAAAGAGCTTCATATACTGTCGGTGGGACGCGTCGTCACAGTCGCTCCGCATACTACGGAACTTGTAGAACTTGAACTCCTTGCCGTCCTTACCGATCCTCGACTGCCTGAACAGCACGGGGCCGGGACTCGTCAGCTTTATCAGCAAAGCAATGACGGCGGCCAGCGGAGCCGCGATAATCAGACCCAGCGACGCGGCAATCAGGTCAAATACCCGTTTCGCCCTGTATGGTTTGATCGCTCTCACTTCGTAGATTTGTGTTGCGCTTTCACTACCGGCAGCGCCTTGCAGCGTAGACATGCCACGGTTACCTCTCTCCATTACCCCTCTCGGTGTGCATGGCCGCTCTTACGGCGACTCAAAAAACAGTTCTCAGTTGACAGTTGACAGTTGGAGAAGGGAATACTCCCTTCAACCGTCAACTGACAACTGTCAACCGACAACTTCCCTTATAATCGATGCCGCCTCGGAAACCTGCTCCCTGGTAAGCTCCGGGAACATCGGAATCGATACTATCTGCTTTGCATACTCCTCGGCGACGGGGCAGTCCCCCGCCTTTCCACCAAGGAAACTGAACGCCGGCTGGAGGTGCAGCGGCAGCGGATAGTGAATCCCGCACCCGCAGCCCTTCTCCTTGAGCCTGGCCATCACGTTCTCGCGGTCCTTGACCCGCACCACATAGACATAGTATGAATGCTTGGCATAAGGCTTTTCGACCGGTAGCGCAAGTCCGCTGACATCCGAGAGCATTTCCTGATATTGAGCTGCATGAGCCCGCCTGCCGTCCACCCACTTGTCCAGATGCTTCAGCTTGACCCTCAGAATGGCGGCCTGGATGCCGTCCAGGCGCATATTATAGCCGATGATCGCGTGCTCGTACCACGTGGTGCGTCCGTTGTCGCGCAGAAGCTTGAGCTTCTCGGAAATCTCATCGCTGTTCGTAAGCACAATACCCGCATCGCCGTAGGCGCCAAGCGTTTTGCTGGGATAAAAACTAAACCCGGCGGCGTCGCCAATCGAGCCGACCTGCCGCCCCTTGTACTGCGTTCCATGGGCCTGCGCGCAGTCTTCGATAACTTTTATACCGCTGCCGCGCGCGATGTTCATAATTGCGTCCATATCGGCGGAATGCCCATAAAGATGCACGGGTATGACGGCCTTCGTCCTTGGTGTTATGGCGCTCGCGACTCTGGCCGGGTCGATGCAGTAGGTTTCTGGGTCGCAGTCAACAAACACAGGAGTCGCGCCCGCGTGGGAGATTACGGCGGCAGAGGCGATAAACGTGTTGGTGGGCACGATTACTTCATCGCCGGGGCCGATCCCCATGGCCGTCAGGGCTAAAAACAGAGCCTCGGTTCCGTTCGCAACGCCGACACCGTGCTTCGCGCCGCAGTATGCCGCGAACTCCGACTCGAACTCCTTCATCTCGTCGCTTAGAATAAAAGCTGTGTTGTCACAGACGCGTTTAATTGCCGTCTCGATTTCAGGTGCGATAGAGCGGTGCTGGATTTTTAGATCGATAAGGGGAACCATTAACTACCTCTAATCTTGCCGGGGCACAGCGGAGCCATTAAGGAGTATATCCCCGTATGGCCTCTCTGTCAACCCGGACTGGCATTTGAGATCGTGTATGGAGCAAATCACTCTTCCGGGGTTGCCGACCACAACCGAACCCGGAGGAATGTCCTTGGTGATGACCGTGCCCGACCCGATGACCGAGTGGGCGCCGATCCGCACGAACGGGAGAATCGTCACGTTAACACCGATCTCGACCCCTTCCTCGATGTGAGGCCCCCTCATGCACTTACCCGAGAAATCGCAGCCGGGGTGGATATCGTTCGCAATGGTCACCCCCGGCGCCATGAATGCGTTGTCTTCGACGACGGTGAACTGCGCGACGTAGCAATTGCAGTGAATCTTGACGTTATTGCCGATCTTGCAGCCGTAGTCGATGGTGGTACAGTTCCAGACGTTGAAATTGTCGCCGATCTCGTTCTCTTCACGGATAGTGACATTATGGCCGGTGGCCAGACCCTTGCCGATAGTCGTGCCGCAATAGATCACAGTGCCAAACCTGATACAGGCGCCGTCACCTATCCGCAGCGTGTAATCCTTGATCTTCCGCCCGGTCAGATAACCAAGCTTGACCGCGTCGTCAATTGTTACATCCTTACCGAGTATCACTTCGGGGGTCGTCAAACCTCCGCCCTCCTCTCCAATGTCCGCTGAATAAGATAACCTCATCCCTATTATGCCATACGCAGCCGGGACGCATATACGTTCCTGACCACCCTCCAAATGCCCGGCTCATTCTTATATCGGCCATTATCATCCCATTCACAAGCGAATTGTTGTAAGCTCACATCGCAATATGCCGATATAATAGTTGGCTACACTTCGTTCGTCCGGATTTGCAATCCGGGACGGAAAGGGCAATCTAGGGATTTGCAATCCCATTGAAGAAGGCGCAATAATGAACGATTTCATTCCGTTTCTCCAACTAAAGCCGACGTATACCGAACTCAAGCCCGAGATCGACTCGGCCATCGCGCGAGTGATGGACAGCGGGTTCTATCTGCTCGGCAAGGAGTTGGAAGCGTTCGAGCAGGAATACGCCGCCTACACCGAAGCGAAGCACTGCGTCGGAGTCGGCAACGGCCTGGACGCGCTGCATCTATCGCTGCGAGTCATGGGAGTCGAGCCGGGAGACGAGGTCATAGTCCCCAGCAACACATATATCGCGACTTGGCTGGCGGTCAGCTACGCCGGGGGAACGATTGTCCCGGTCGCGCCCGACGAGCGGACCTACAACATAGATCCGACAAAGATAGAGGCCGCCATCACGCCACGCACCAAAGCGATCCTGCCCGTCCACCTCTACGGCCAGCCCGCGGACATGGACCCAATCATCGAGATTGCCCGCAGGCACGGCTTGCTAGTCCTTGAAGATGCAGCCCAGGCCCACGGCGCACGCTACAAAGACAAGCGCGTGGGTGCGCTGGGCGATATCACAGCATGGAGCTTCTATCCCACGAAAAACCTCGGCGCGTTCGGCGACGCCGGGGCGGTCACCACCGACAGCGACACCCTCGCCGACAAAATCCGCCTACTGCGCAACTATGGCTCAAGGCAGAAGTATGTGAATGAAATTCAGGGCATGAACAGCCGCATGGAAGAAATCCACGCCGCGATCCTGCGCGTCAAGCTGAAATACTTGGATGAATGGAACCATCGACGCAAGAATCTCGCGGATGTGTACCTGCAAGAGTTGCAAAGTACGGGGCTGGTGTTGCCTCACGTGCCGAATTGGGCCGACCCGGCCTGGCACGTGTTCGCCGTACGAACGAAACAGCGTGAGGCTCTACAGCAGGTTCTCCAAGACGCCGGCGTCGGCACTCTGATCCACTACCCCATCGCCCCGCATCTGCAGGAAGCCTACTCGGAACTCGGCTTCCGCGAAGGCGACCTGCCGATATCCGAGGCGATTCATCGCGAAATTCTAAGCATACCGATCGGGCCGCACCTGACGGAGGAGCAATGCCGGATGGTAGCGGCGAGGCTGAGACAAGTTCTGGACGGACATTACCCGCAGTGAGCGCCGCGTCAGTTCACTCGCGCCTTGAACTGCCTGGACCCGGTCTCACCCGCGCCGACTGTCGCCGCCACCCAACACACGGTATTAGTCTCTGAATCAAAATACCCGCCGGACTGCTCCGCGCTGCCGGAAACGTAAGTAAGCTCATCGGGAACCCGCGCTCGCAACTGAACGTTCTTCGCCTCCGAAGCGCTCTTATTCGTGTAGTCGAGCACAACTGTGATAACCTGGCCCGGAGAGACGCCCTGCGTGGGAGCTGTGATCTTGATATCTACTGAATCGGTGCGCTGAAGGAATATCCGAGCCGTATGAGGCATTAGCGTGATCACCGTGCCTGTGGCGATGCGGTTTCCGGATTCATCAATGGCGTCGAAGTCGAGCGTGTAATTTCGCGACGAGTCGGTATTGCCATTCACTACCACCACCCCGCCCACGCCGCCATCGGCAGTGGACTTGTAGCGGCGGTAGCGAAGGTAGGCGTCGCCATTGTACGGTTGATGGTCGCCGTCGGGAGCGCCGAGGCGTTTGGTGATGGAGTAGTCGATGGTCGGATACTTGAATCCGCTCTTCTCCCCGAGATGCGCCCCAAAACTCGTATAGGAATTCTGACAAAGCAGGTAGCTCGCCAACGCAAATTGGACCCATCCGTCGGCTCCATAGGCCGAATTGATTTCGTTGTCGGAACAGACAGAATATTGCAGGCGTCTATTACTGCTCGCAGGTAGTCTTGAGTTCCAATCCGCGATAATGGCGGGATCGTTGAGGCATTTCAGCCAATAGGCGCTGTCGTATCGACTGTTCCACCGTATAAAGCTGTACTCGCGAAAGAATACGTCGGGCGTATTATCAACCGTATTGGGGCTGTAGCCCGCCGATGCCGGGTAGGTGGAATCCGGTGTCCAAAACGGGCTCAGGTAGACCAGTGGCGGGTTTTGGTTCCAGGACAAGCTTCCGTCGAGGTTGGCCTCGGCCTGATTGATCACCACCGGCAGTCCGGCTTGCTTGAGCTTGGGTATGACCGCATGGAGAAACTGCTGCACTTCCCACGGCTGCCGCACAGCCGCGTCATGTTCTGGAACTAAGGTACCGCAATCATCGATCCAGACGCCGTCTACTCCCAACGTCTTTGCTTTTGCTATGACTGTCTGCACCCAATTGGTCTGATACTCGCTCGCGGTAACAACACTAACTGCGTACTTGTCGGCATATCCGTTGAGATTAAGGTACCCATGCTCGTTCTTGTATCCATTCGGTATCCCGGGGATGCCGGGTATCAGCCAGTTCGGATGTCCGGACAATACTTCCGAGAAACTCTGAGGGCTTTGCGACCACCGCGGGTTCCATTCGGGTGATATATCGTGAATGGCCATACCCGTCTGGTAGAGATATATCCGCATATTTGGGTTGAGCTTACGCATGGCCGAAAAGCTCGGATAGACCCAGCCATTCGTGGATATCTCATCATAGTCTCGCGCCGTGGACCTGACGTTGTTGTAGTTGGGATGCCAGCCTACATTGTTGGTCGCTATGTTCCTGTTGCGTACCGCCGGGACATACTCCATCTCGTGGGATCTGCTTCCCGCGCGTGTAACATAGAGGTGCGCGCCAGAAATGAGGAGAGCGGGCGTGTGAATGCCCAGATCGCCTTGCGTGTAGAGTCGGACAGAGAGCTTTATGGTGCTGGCTCCAACGGGTACGGTTGCTGTTATGGAATCGGAGGAGTCTATTGCTGAGTATGAGAGCTTCTTGCTACCCAAGCCAACTATGCTCATGTAAGAATCCACATAGGAAATCCCGGACCAATCCCGCATCTTGATCCGTTCAATGGCAAAAGTTACTGTGTCGCCGGTATGCAGGCAGTAGGGATTTGTATCATCCACCACAATCTGCGTAAATACTTCGAGAGCGGCCGTATTCGACGTGATATTTTTTAATGCTATATACTGGTAGCCTGGGGTGGTTGTCAAGTCGAATATGTAGTTGTCGGATGTGAGCCCTGGGCTGGTGGCCACGCGCACCCATCCGTTGGCAACTGTATCCGCCGGCAAGGAAGGATCGCCAAACACATCTCCACCAAGACGCACAGTGTATGTGCTCTTTGTGAACTCGCCTATGCCGAGCAGGAAATCACGGTTGACCTCCGCCGCGTTGGCTGAGACACACAACAGTGTCAGCAGCACGGCGGATAAAGCACTGACATATCTTCTCATAATAGTGTCGCTCCGCCAATGGTGATATTGTCCGAATGTGGCCTTGGAACGCCAGCCACTTCGGCTTACACAAAGACAAGCGTTCAGTCTGCATCAACGTATGGATTTTTGGGCAGATCCACCACGGTCCAACCATTATCCTTGAGCTTTGAACGCGTTTCCTGATCGAGAGCAGCCTTGAAGAGGCCGGCCATGAGCAAGGCATGACTTCGAAGGCCAAGAGCGCAACGAATGTCATCCAGCCATATGCGCCGCCTGACTTTCCTGAAAACTCGGGATTTTTTGACATCCGCAGGCTCGAACTCTACTCCCTTTATGTAGCAATCATTTAGGCCTTTGAACACTACGTGTGGAAGACCCAGTCCCAAAGCCAGTTTCTCTATCTCTCTCCGAGATATGGAATATACGTAGTTGCCAACCGATTCGTAATCCGCATAGACTTCAGCCCGTCCTCGCAAGACGCGCAAGGCTAACTGCTTCAACCGAGACAAAGGACTTCGTGTGAACACGGGGTCACTAGGCTCCACAAGAAAAACCGCCTCGCGAGCGACCCGCAGCATCTCGTAGAGTCCCAAGGCGGGTTGCGGAAGGTGGTGGTATGATTCCTTGCAGAACACGAAATCGAATGACCCGTCCTCAAAAGTCATATGCTGAGCATCCTGTACAGAGTAGTCAGCGATTAGACCGCCTTCCTTGGCCGCCGCAAGCAGATTCTCCGATATGTCCGACGGAGTGACGTTCAGTATGCCTTTCTTCTTGAGTCTTATGGAATCAAGGCCAAAACGACCATCGCCCACGGTCAACCAAGTAGCGCTTCTCTTGTGGAGAACGCAATACGCGATTTGATACATTCTGTTGTGTCTCCAGAAGTCAGCCGTGTCCTCCTTGAACCAGGAAGCCAAGACTTCCTTTCTTTCGGCATCGTCGCAGCAAATATCTGCCAATGATTCGAAGGCTTCCTGAGTGCATTGCACGCTGTGATTATCGCTCATATCATCGTCCTCATTCCATACAGCTTTACGTCGAGATGGATATAGCAATCTCGCCAGGTGGCACGATAATTGGAAGAGATTCCCCAACATTCTTTCTTTCAAGTAACGCCGCCAAGGGCTCTCACGAGGAGAAAAGACTGATCTAGCCAGAGCCACAAGCAATCCAGACATTTGAGAAGCAAGCGAGGCCATGATTCGGCAAGTGCTTATGGCGACGTTGTGGGCGCTTGCATTCGTCATGTTGGCAAGAGCGTAATCGAACCCAGCTTCCCAGTGGTGACGAATGTGCCACTTGATCGACATCTTCTGGGAAACGACTTCGTGCTTAACTGCCATGCCTGGAAGGTAGAGGCAGCAGCAGTTCGGATACCGCTTACGTGCTTCCACCATAAGCATAGTTTCTTCGCCCCATCCGATCTTGTTGCCTGCCCTGCCCAATTCCTCACGGAAACCACCCAGTGTTTGGACAAGTTCTTTACGCACTGTGAAGTTCATTCCTCCGAAGTACTCATCGTCTCGCAGCTCGCGCACATCGTTTCCATATACGTACCCCGTTGCGTATTCGTCCTTGAACCAGCCCGGCTTGGAAATTCTGTATAACGGGTAACTCGGTCCCCCGCAAAAATCGGGGCTGTGTTCCTTGCAGCCCAGCATCACCTGCTCCAGCCACTCGGCACACACTTCCACATCATCATCAAGGTATGCCAAGTACTCTCCGCGGCCCTCCCTGGCCCCCAGGTTGCGCGCTCGGCTCAAGTTGGGGACAGTCTCCATACACCATCTTACAGGCAGCCGGTCTTGGAATTCTTGAACGACCTTGGCAACAAGTGGCGACGCATCTCTATCGTTCTCAACCACTATCAGTTCCCACTCGCTGCCTTTCCAGGTCTGTTCGACCAGACTCTCAAGCGTATTAGCCAGGCTATCCGGGCGTCTATGCGTGCAGATTATTACGCTGATAAATATGTCCGACGGTGTCATCGAATCGGTCCCCCCAGTCTGTATGCACGTCCCATTTTCAGAGTGCGACATATGCGCCAACCAAGCCTGATGAGCCACCAGCCGAGGGAAAAGATAACTCTCTCCGACAAACTATACTGCTCACGCAGCAACTTGGCAATTTCGGCCTCGCGCTTGGCGATATCGCTGCTGATTCCGCCTTGGTCGAAACGGCATATACACATCTCAACGTGCAGCCATTTCGCGCCGACGTCTAGTGAACGTATTATCCACTGCCGATCCGCAACAATAAGATATTTCAAATCAAATCCGCCGATCCTATCGTAGAGGGCGCGCCGGGTAAGCGCGGACTGATGGCAGACCGTGAGATAGTAGAGTCGAAAGCGGCTCACCGGTCTTATCTGGGGTTCGATCCAACTCCTGCCACTTGTCTGATCGACGCACAAGACATCTCCGTAGAAGCAGTCACAGTCGGGTCTGACCCGCGCGGCTTCCATTATTCTTGATAGCGTATCACGCTCCAAATACTCATCTCCGACATTCATGAAGCTGATAAACTCACCTGTCGCACGCGCGACGCCCTTATTCATTGCATCGTAAATACCATTATCCGGCTCGGAGATCAGGACATCGATTCGATCCGCATACTCGCCTATAGCAGCCAAAGTCTCCTCCCCGGAACCACCATCCACCACAATCCATTCGATATCAGGGTAGTCCTGGGAAGATATGTTGTCGAAAGTCTCGTGGATTTTCGCCGCCGACTCGTTGTAGCAGACTGTTATGATCGATATCTTCGGGCAATCGTAGGTATTCATGAGCTTCAATCCATATGCGCCAACTATGGTCGGCCAAGCCGCTGTCTGACTATTTCCTCGTACCATGCCAGATACGAATGAACCATCTTGTTATGATCGTAGCGCGCCACGGCAGCGCGAGCGGCGGCTTCCGACATGGCAGTCCTGGCAGGCCGATCTTTCAGTAACCTGATAACAGCTTCCGCCATTGAATGCGGGTCTGACGGCGGGACTAGACAACCGTTCACACCATCCTCCACTTGCTCTGGGATCCCACCGACAGCAGTTGCCACAACCGGCGTGCCGCAAGCAAGCGACTCCAATATCGTAGTCGGGAAATTGTCGGATCGGGCGGCATGTATGTAAATATCCGCCGCTCGATAGTACGTAGCCACCTCTCCGGCATCGGTAGTGAATGGCACAAACCGGATTTGAGCTCTACCAATCTGTTCGGGCCGCGCGTCTTGTCCGATTGCTATAAACACCAGCGGTCTTCCCAAATCGGTTTGCGCCAACGTGGCGACCGCCGACCGCAATGTGGTGTAGTCCTTAAAAGGATTACTTTTTGCACCCTGCGCTACGAATAGTAGTACATCGGCATCAGCAGGCACACCGATCCGTTCCCTGGACTCCTGTTTGGCCGCCGGGTGAAAAACGCTCAGATCGACACCATTACGAATGACTCTCGTCCCAACTGCCGCCGGAGCCAGTATTGATTTCTTCGCACGATCGATAAGCCATTGAGAAGGGGCCGCTATATATAGCCGGCTTCCCTCCAACAACTGCTTCTTTCGCTGCCAGTTAAGAGCAGTGGCGTCTCGCCTCACTACGGGGGGCAAGTTAAGATCGGGACATTCGCCACAGCCCGATTGCCATCGTTCGCAGCCCACGGCATAGGAGCAGTGTCCAGTGAGCATCCACTCGTCGTGTAGGGTGACAACCACTGGTTTCTGAGTGCTTAGCCAAGGAAGCGTTCTTAGATCGAAGTATCCGCCGTGCAGATTATGGCAGTGGATGATATCGGGTTCAGCCGGTATATGCTCCAGCAGATGCCTCGAAGATGGATAATTGAAGTCTTCGCGACCGAGCCTGCTATCAACCATCGCGCCGGGACGAGAGCATGCCTCCAAACAGCGGCGCGCCCGACTCGCCCCTCGAACCTTGCCGTCAAGAGGCCTGAGTAAGCGAGCCATGCCGCGCCAAAATCGGCCGTACCCGCCCGCGAAGCGCATCTCGTCAAGCTCAACAATCGCTTCATTCGAAGTCTTCCTCTGCCTTACAACCAGCCACGCGTCGTGTCCGAGCGCGCGGTAGGCCTGATGGAGCGTGAGTGCAATCCGCTCCGCTCCGCCGGCTACGTCGTATGTATTTATCTGCAGGATTCTCAAGTCCACCAACCACTCTGTTCCCCAATCCACCGTGAGGACATCTTTCTATTTCCTTTGTGATGGCAAAGAACGTATTCTGGTCAGCACCTTGGAAACCGCCAAAGATGGCTGGCGCAAGACAAGATGTATTCGACCTCCCCATCTTGATACGAACGGCCGCATCGCACAGTATACGGGGGAGGCCGACTTCAATACGAAGCGTCCGCAACGATAGGTCGGGGAACTCAACAACCGCTCTATATCATCCGTGCGTCGCAGATGGATACCCAGTCGTCCGGATTCAATATCGTTGCGCATGGCCAGGATTTGTTCCGGATGCGTTCCTTCAAACCGTTCCAGCCAACTAGGATGTTCATAAACATTATGCACCCGATAGGGCCGGCGGAGATTGAAGAACACGTCGTCCGCCCACTCAAGAGCTTTCCGCCGATTGGTCCAGTCTACATTCGAGTAGTAATCGCATTTCTCTGTGACTTGCTTCGGAAACAGCAGCGAGCAGTGATGCATTACAATCCCCTGCTTCTCAAGATCGTAACCTGAAACATATCCCAGGTCGCGAAGGTCTCGGCCTTGAGAATCGTGCACTGTGGGTGGACGGTGCTTGACATAAGTGTAACCTGGCCCCCATTGAAACAGACGATGGTAAATCTCGGCGCCCCCACGCAGATAGATGCCATCAACAATGTAGTCAAAACCGCCCCAGAATGAAATCTGCCGAAAAGAAACCGCCGTGATGCCGGGATCATGGCGCAGCATTGAGATGACTCTCGTCATATCCTCCGATTTGTAGAACTCGTCGGAATCCACTTGCCATAGGTAGTTGCCGGTCGCCCTGCGGGCATAGGCCTGGGACATTTCGTCCTTTTCTGTCCAGAATCCATCCGGGTGACCCTCATCCTCCGCGGTAACGATGGTCAACTTATGGTCCGGGTCCTCCTGAACCTGAAACCGGCGCAGAATCTCAAGCGTTCCATCGCGCGAGTGACCATTCTCCGTGGCTATGTTCTTCGCCGATGGACAGGCGCCCTCCACGACTATTATCTCGTGTGCAAATGGATAAAGAGAGCGCAGGTTATAGATCGTAAATGGCTCGCCGTTCAAAACGATCATGCCGAATGTGATTCTAGGGTCCATGTATGCCTGCAACCTCAACCATCTGGCTACGCACGCGGTCTCAATCTCTGCCACGACCGCGACAGGTCAGCGTTCCAAATGGATGAAGGAATACTCCTCTCCCGAGTCGGAAACCCAAAAGATCCGATAGCCTGCTTTAATCAACTTCTTCACAGCGTCTTTGGTGGGTCGTGGTCCAACGCTGCCAAATCTATGATGGAATTCCAATACGATCTGCTTAACGGGCACACTAGATGCCACTATGTCCTCTATAGCCGCGTACTCCGCGCCTTCAATATCCATCTTCAACAGATCCACGCTCGCGTGCCCCAAGTCAAACATGATAGTGGCAAGCCGCCGCACCTCGAATTCCAGAGATACCTCGGTTTTTACCCCGACGTGAGACATAAGGCTATGCGAAACGTGATCCGGGTTGCTGGGCGGATGAAAGGCAGCACGTCCATCGTAACCAGCCAGCCCCACATTGTGCATTATGAAGCGATCCGGCGGGTTAATCGACTTGAGGAAGTCAACCGCGCGTGGGGTCGGATCAAAAGCGTGAACCCGACAGCCGCGACGCTCGATCAGTTCCAGGTCGAACTCCACATTCTCACCCACGCCAAATGAATACACGATGCTCTCGTCGCTAATCCTGGTCAAGTCAACCGCGTATGCGCAGTTCTTGCCCAGAACCGTGCAAGGCAGGCTCAGCTGGGGACGAAACCTGACATCTCGACCGATCATATGCCTCAGCCGCGATTTCAACCAATCAGTGGTTTTCATTCCACCATTCACCTCACCACCCTCCGAGCATGAACTATCCCGGGTGCCTCCGCCGTTCGCCGTGCGGCTTGGTTCAGCGTTGCCCACACTCGCCCGGACCCGATGCAGGCCTGCCGACGCAATGATAAACGAATCCCTTGCTTCTCACCCGTTCGGGATTCAGGACGTTCCTGCCATCGAATATGACCGGGGATTTCATCATATCTCTCAGCCTGTCCAGGTCAAGGAACTTGAACTCCTTCCATTCCGTCACCAGCACAAGCGCATCGGCTCCGTCGGCGGCCTCATAAGCCGATGCACAATACATGAGGTCCGGAAGCAGCTTTCTTGCGTTGTCCATCGCTACGGGGTCATAGGCGCGAACTCGAGCGCCGGCAGAGGACAATTGAGAAACGATCTCCAGGGACTTGCCGTCGCGGAGGTCGTCTGTGTTCGGCTTGAATGCAAGCCCGAGTACTGCGATGGTTTTCCCGTCAACTCCGCCCATCGTCTCCAATATCTTGTCAACGAACCGCCTGGGCTGCTCCTCATTTACCGAGACAACGGCCTTGAGCAATTCAAAATCATAGCCGGCCCTATCCGCCGTCGCGATAAGGCAAGACGTATCCTTGCCAAAGCAGGAGCCGCCCCACCCCAATCCGGCATTGAGAAAAGCGCTGCCTATCCGTTTGTCGAGGCCGACCCCCTTTGAAACCTGCAAGATGTCCGCGCCGACAAGCTCACATATGTTGGCTATCGCGTTGACGAACGATATCTTGGTCGCCAGGAACGCGTTGGACGCGTACTTCACCATTTCCGCCGAGCTCGGGTCAGTCACGACAATCGGCCGCTCAAGCGGGGTGTACAGCTCGACCAGACTCATGGCCGACTTCTGGTTGGACGCGCCGATGATTATCCTGTCGGGCTGAAGCGTATCCTGTATCGCGTTGCCTTCTCGCAAGAATTCCGGATTCGAGACGACATCGAAATCCACGTCGCTCCGCACTCTGTTGGCCGTGACAAGATCGCGCACCATCCGAGCCGTGCCCACCGGGACCGTGCTCTTGTTAACGATCACCTTGTAGCTGTATAAATGCTGAGCTATGGTAACCGCGACTTCACGGATCGCTGTGAGATCAGCGTAACCGTCTTCTCCGGGCGGCGTTCCCACGGCAAGAAAAACTATGTCCGATTGACTCACGCTCTCCGCCACATCCGAGGAAAAGCAAAGGCGACCGTCCCCGACGTTGCGTTGAACCATCTCCTCTAACCCCGGCTCGTATATCGGCATCCGTCCGGCATTGAGCATTTCTATCTTAGACTCATCCTTATCGGTACAGCAAACACTGTAGCCAAGATCGGCAAAGACCGTGCCCGTCACAAGACCGACGTAGCCCGTGCCGACAACACAAAGATTCATAGTCGAGACCCCTGAGGTTATATTGGGTAGCCATCAACCACCCATTTTAATGATGGCATATTGCCCGCGCTATCACAAGGCCTGAAACACCAACCACAACATTATACGACAAAACAACAAGGCGCATTCCCAGGCCCGAGCGAATACTCGCGGCGGACGCAGGGCCTACGCACGTGTAAATGATGTGTGAACCCCGGCTATGCTGCGGGAACGGCGGTTTCCACGAAGTGATCAAATTATTGCGGACGTGAGTTCCCGCAGCTTGTACAGCCTTACGTCAGTGCGTGCTGCGGGAACTCTTGACCGTGCAGAATTGGTAGGTCAGTGCAATTAGCCGTTCCCGCAGCATACGGGGGGCTGCCCCGGTTTTAGTGCGATTGCCCTGGCGGCGGACGCATGACTTGTTGTCTCCCGCACACATTTGTTGTAGAATATGGAATGACAGGTCAGGTGCTGGCGATGCAAGTATCGCCGCCGGATTGTGCGGGATCCGAGGACTACTCCGTTACGGATTGGAACCAATAACCTTTTACATCCGATGAACGACGAGAGGAGTCGGCGCAATGCTGGAACCAATCGACGCGAAACCATTTTTCACGTGCATACGGAAAGCTGCAGCTAAAGCCGTCCCATTGCTTGCGGACGGTGAGGCCAAGAACGCCACATTAGCGCGTGTCTTGACGCCGGTGGACTATATGCGGTGCGCCGAGTTCCCATTGGCAGCCGGGCAGATGCTCTTGGAACCAGGTATGAAAGTGCTTGACGTATCCAGCCCCCAATGGTTTAGCCTATGCATGGCAATGAAGAATCCGGATGTCGAGTTCTATTATATCAACATTCTCGAGAGCGAACTCGATCAAATAAGGGATGCAAGCGCTGTTCTCGGTGTAGACAATATCAATTATCAACAAAAAGATGTTCGTTCACTCGACTTTGAGTCACGATCATTTGACCGTGTGGTTAGCATTTCCGTTCTTGAGCATATTGCGCCAGAAGTAGGTGGAGATGTTCAAGCGCTCGAGTCTATCAAACGCGTAATGACGGATTCTGGCGCTCTGACAGTATCGGTGCCGCTCAAGCAAACGCGAAACGTTGTCTATCAAGATGGACCGGTTTACGAACGATCCGGATGCCAGCGCAACTTCTATGCCAGAGAGTACGATTACAGCCAATTCTCAGAGGCTCAATCAGCAGCGGGATTTACGATACGCGAGAAAGTTTTTATCTGCGAGAAGCCCGGCCTTGGCGCCATTGACTACTGGCAGTGGGGACCCGGCAAGACGTCACAATACAGCCGCTTCCTACTACTCTTACTGAAATGCACAAGAAAAATTGTGAGGATTTCATTGGAGGGTCAATTGGCCCATAGATACTTGCGGCAATCAGATAAAGCTATCGCGCGCACGGTGAACATTGTGGCCACCTCAATCAAGAAATAGCGGCACTTGTGGAATACTGTATACTGGGTCAAGTAAGCCAACGCGTGTATTGCCACTAGACCATGTAGGATTGGATAATTAACCTTCTAATGAGCAACTTCGAAGACGTAATAGCTCCACCAAAGAAGTTTATCTCCATCGACTGGCGCGAACTCTGGCGTTTTCGTGATCTCTTTCTGGTTTTCGCCTGGAGGGATATCGCGGTCCGTTACAAGCAAACGGCACTGGGTGTATTATGGGCGATATTTCAGCCATTCATCAATATGGTGATTTTCTCTTATATCTTTGGCACACTCTTGGGACTCAGCAGTGGTGATGGCACACCCTATCCGATCTTCCTTTTTGTGGGTCAGTTATTCTGGATATACTTCTCAGGCACTCTCTCCAATGCTTCCAATTCGATGGTATTGAACGCCCAGTTGGTTCAAAAGATTTATTTTCCAAGATTGATAGTACCTGCGACCGCAGCGACAACGGGCCTGGTGGACCTATCAATATCGGGCTTTGTCATGATCGGGATAATGGCTTACTACGGCTTCAAGCCGCACCTCATCGGGCTGCTGATATTGCCGATCCTGCTTGTGACTATCATACTAGCCAGCATGGGTATGGGGCTATACCTGGCGGCTATAAACGTTAAATATCGCGACGTACGATACGCATTGCCGTTTTTCATCACGTCCCTTCAGTACCTCACGCCGATTATCTACCCCGTCAAAATTCTTGACGACCATCCCTTAGCGAAGACCTTAATGCTGTGGTTGAACCCGATATCCGGCGTCGTAACAAATGCTCGCGCCGGCATCATTGGCAACAGCCCGATTGACTGGAATGCAATGGGAATCTCCTTTACCATGAGCCTCGTATTCTTCATATGCGGGCTCTACTATTTCCGTAATACCGAACGCTACTTCGCGGATATTGTCTGATGTCCAAACCCATAATAGAGATACAAGGTATTGGCAAACGCTACCGCATCGGCGCCAACAGAGAGAAGTATCTGAGCCTGCGCGACGAGATAATGAAATGGCTGTCTCCCGCCGCCAGGCGGGCACGCGCCGCGCTGGGAGAGTTCTGGGCGATAAGAGATATAAGTTTCGATGTAGAGGCCGGTGAGACGGTCGGCATCATAGGCAGAAACGGCGCGGGCAAGAGCACGCTCCTTAAAGTCTTATCCAAGATCACTCCGCCGACTACCGGCCAGATTATACGACGTGGACGCGTTGCAAGCCTCCTTGAAGTAGGAACGGGTTTCCACCCCGAGCTGACCGGACGGGAGAATATCTACCTCAACGGCGCCATACTGGGAATGACCCGGAGGGAGATTGCCAAGAAATTCGACGAAATAGTCGCGTTCTCCGAAGTTGAGAAGTTTCTTGATACACCAGTCAAACGCTATTCTAGTGGAATGTACGTCAGGCTTGCCTTCGCGGTGGCGGCACACCTGGAACCCGAGGTCCTGGTTGTAGACGAAGTGCTTGCCGTCGGGGATGTGGAATTCCAGAAGAAATGCCTTGGCAAGATGAGCGACGTGGCAAAGGCGGGCCGAACCGTCCTGTTCGTCAGTCATAACATGGCAGCGGTACGCAAACTGTGCTCTATGGCCATCATGTTGTCGGACGGTACCAAGGTCATGGAAGGAAAGACTGATGAAGTGATAGATCACTACCTCAGGCTCGGCGCGTCGAGCATATGTGCTTCAGTTGATCTGCCTCCAGGCGCGGCAGACTTGCCAGGGAGGGGAATCAGACTAGGCATTATGTCAGTCGATGGAACCCCGCGAACCGAGTTCATGCTAGGTGAACGGTGGCGTATAGTCCTGGAGTTTGATCTCACGCGACCCTTGCGCCATGTCATTGCTTCAGTGGGCATCAATACGAGAGAGTCCCTACCTATTGTCACATATTGGTCCAAGCCGCGAGACCTGGAACCAGGACAGTATAAGGCGGAGTTTGAGTGTGACGTACCGGTGAAGTCTATGCAGCTAAGCATCTGCTTAGGGTTGTCGACGAACGAGCGCACTTTCTACTCTTGCGATAATGCTGCCTGCGTCAATGTAAGCACTGTGGCAATGGGTGAGCAGCCATTCCGCGCGGTAGGAGCAGGATTGTTGCTTGGTAATAACGACAGCGAGATCGTCGCAATCCGATAAAAACGTGATAGGCAAGAAATGTAAGCAGTTGGCGCATGTGCGGGTACGGAATCTGCACAAGGAGGTTCAGATGATATGCAAGATGGTCGACGGAGTACGCAGGATATTGCGACTTGAGAAGAGTCCCCTCCCTAAGCAGAGCTATTCCCAGACCGGTGAGGACGTAATTGTCAGACACCTATTCAACGCAATAGGCATCAAGACACCTACATACATTGACATCGGAGCACACGACCCATATTGTATGAGCAACACTGCGGCGCTCTACGCTCAGGGATCCACCGGTGTGAATATTGAACCCGACCCTACACTTTTCGAGGCATTTCTGAGGGTCCGAAGGCGCGACGTCAACCTCAACCTGGCAATATCCGACAAAGAGGGCGAAGCCGATTTCTACATCATGTCTGGCCGGGCGATGAACACTATGTCCAGCGTAGAGGCTGAGCGCCTTGCGAACGAGAACCTATTCTCGATCCAGGAAGTACGCAAGATCAAGACCAATACCATCGGAAATATCATAGACACTTACTGTAAAGGCTGCTTTCCGGATTTCATGTCGCTGGATGTCGAGGGCCTAGACATGACTATACTCCAGTCGATTGACTACGAGAATGCCTCACCCACGGTAATCTGTGTGGAGACAATCACATACTCCCGCACAGGAAATGGAGTCAAGGAGACAGATATCCTAGATTTCCTGGCCACTAAGGGCTACATCGTATTCGCGGATACGTATCACAACACCATATTCGTTAAAGCCAACGTGTGGCGAACTTGAGCTTTCGCCTGTCCAACGGAGGGTGCAGTATTTTAGCACTGAGCAGTATGCTACGGTGATGAAGCACGTTGCAGAGTTCTTCCCCAGCAAGAATGTGGGGGGGCTCGTGGGTTCCAACGCAAAGCAGAACAAGGATGCACCGTATGAGCAATATGTTCACGATATTAGTAAACTCCACGGACAGCTTTGAAGACTGCTGGATCCCGTTCTTCACGCTGTTCAAGGCTTACTGGCCGGATTGCAGGCAACCCATAGTACTCAATACCGAAACCAAGGATTTCTCTTTCCCTGGTCTGAACATCACCTGCTCAAAGGTAGGGAAAGGCTACCGCGGCGCGCGTCCCCCGTGGGGATGGTGTCTACGACAATGTCTCAACATGGTCGAGTCGGAGGTCATACTGTATCTCCAGGAGGACTACTTTTTGGAGGGGCCGGTCGATCCTTCACAGATCGAGGAATTTGCAGGCTGCATCACTGATACTAACTGGTCACGCCAGGACTGTTCGCATATAGGACTCACCCATTACGGCAGCCACAGCCCGTTTCATCTTACAGAAAACCCTCTGCTTTGGGAGATTGACAAACATGCGGAATACAGGTTGAGCCTTCAGGCTGGTCTGTGGAAGACACGCAGCATGCTGAAGTACCTGCGGGATAACGACACCGGCTGGAATTTCGAAGAGGTTGGCTCCCTGCGAGCCCAGCGCATCAATGAGAGGCTGCTTACAGTTAACAGGCACGTGTTTAACCCAACTGCCCGCCTGATTTTTCCTTACACGCACACCGGCATAATCCGCGGCAGATGGAACAAGGATGCCGTGGTCGATCTTTTCGCCAGGCACAATCTCCACACGGACTTCTCGATACGCGGGTTCCATAGTTGCGAACTTCCCCAAATTAGGCGGACGTTTTCCAGGAAAGTGATTGACAAGGTAAATCGAACATTCAGGAACGGCATACACGAACTGAACTCGAAGATAGATCAGTTTAGATCGATCTGATCTTCAAAACCTATTACAGACTCGAGGTTGATGCTCTTCAATGGGTACGCATTACAGCACGCTGAAGGTCGACCAGCTCGGATCCATTTAGGACATCCCCCACCGGAGCGCCACAAACGATGCGCGTAGCCATAATCTATCTTGGGAAAAGCGGAGGAATTTCGCACTGCACCCTCGAGTTGGGGCGCGCGCTGTCCGAGCTTGCCGACGTCACTTGTTATCTTCCCATCCAGAACACTATGCTTGACGATTTCAAGGTCCTGCCGTGCAAGGTCAAGGTCTTTCCCATGCATCGGGGCTACAGGATCCTGCTTTGGGCACTATTAACTGGCAGAGACACAACAGGAGTGGTCAGTGAAGTCCTCCGCGACGCGCCCGACGTTGTTCTGGATACGGGAAGCGGGGGGTGGGCAAACGTTGTAGCCGGACATCTATATTCGCGAGTGCCCGTTGCCGCGATGCTTCACGACCCGGAGCGTCATCCTGGGCTTACCGGGTTCTTGAATGAGATTCCCGATTGGCTATGTCCGATGAGTGCGCAAGCAGTGGTCAGTCTGTCCAAGTATGCCCACCGAATAATGGCTCGCAAGTATCCCAACAAGGTCCACATCGAGTCAAGGCATGGTCTGATCATGTCCAACGAGCACATTGAAGTGGACAAGATCGCGGCTTTGCGAAAGAGGCTTTTGTTCTTCGGACGCATCGAGCCGTATAAGGGATTGGACGTTCTGTTGGAGGCGTTCGAAATTGCGCGAGAAGATGATTCCAGCCTGCGGCTGGACGTTGTAGGGGCGGGTAAACTCGGTCGTCGAATGCGTGGTCGCATTCTCGATCTCGGGGTCGGGCTCACTAACAGGTTCATCTCCGATAGTGATCTCAGAGAAGTGCTTGCCGACCATGGACTAATGGTGCTCCCATATACGTCGGCCACGCAGTCCGGGGTTGCCGCTGTTGCCCTGGCGAACGGCATGCCTTGCATCGCGACAAATACCGGCGCATTGCCGGAACAGGTGATTCACGGTAGGAACGGTCTCATCGTGCCACCAAGGAACCCCGAGGCATTGGCAGAGGCAATCCTGACAATAACAAGCAGCTTGGAAACGGCTAAGCGGATGTCCGGGGAATCACTAAGTGTGGGAACCGAACTCTATTCCTGGAGCATTATTGGCAATAAGCTGGCCGACGACCTCAAGACACTCGCCGCCGGTTAGCTTCCTCGTCCTCCAAACGAAACTCCAAAAGGCGCACAACCATTGCGAACATGGTATAGAGCACGACATACATATATGGCCAGGACTGGAACTCGTCAGTCGCCATGGTAACCATTACACCTATCGCGAAAGCTATCACAATCGCTGCGTAACCCCTACCCAGAATGTCCGACTCGCCAAGAAGACTACGCGCGCGGAATGCTATCCCGATGAACCCGAGCAGTCCTCCGAAGTACAGCAAGCCACCGACCAGCCCTTGCTCCGCGAATATGAGCGCATATTCATTATGCGGCCTTCCCCACATGGTTATGAACCCCTGCCGCGTGCTTCGTCTGATATGCTCTCTTCCAGACACATAGTCAGGAACATATTTCCCATAGTTGAATGTGCCGACTCCAAACAAGAGGTTACTCTTTATCATGTTAAGGCTCGTGGCGTTGATGGCGCTCCGAGTGCCTGGACCCCACTCTACACGCTGCCGAAAGGCCTCGATGGACCACAATTTGGGCATGGCGAATACCACCGCGACCAGCGCAAGGCAAACAACAACGACAAGATATTGGAGCCGGTGTGCCTTCTCGAAAGCAAACCTCACGATTAAGGCAATTGCAAGAGCAAGATATGGCCCACGTGAGTATCCATAATACAATCCCAACAGAATGACCGGACACGAGATGTAGTAGAACATCTTCGCGTGCTTTTGGTTAGTCCAGGCTGCCAGATGGAGGCAGAGCAGGAACGCGAGGATCAGGACGTTGCCGTACACATAGTATTGGCCTGCCGGCCCAGTCGAACGCCCCGCCCCTATGTCGTGTTCCCCTTGTATCATATACTCTCCACCCAGCAGTGGGCTAAACCACGCATTCCCGGCGTACTGCTCATAAATACCCATCAACGCCCAGCTCAGTCCGACCACAGCCAGAGCAATGCATATCCACGCCACATGTTCTCTCTTGGTGATTACCGCCCGTGCCACGAAGTAGACCACGCACGCGGTCAACACGAGTTTCTGTATCTGATACACGTGCGGCTCAAGCTCGGGATTACGTATCCACATAGCGTATATGTATGAGGCTATCAACAGCCACTCCGCCAGGTGCAAATTCCTGATGGGATGTCGGTTTGCTATGGCCCTCAACGTCAAAATCACGGCCAGGAGACATAATGCGTAGAAATCAATTGTAACCGACCACGGCAAGAATGGTGTAAAGAACAGCCTTACGTACTGTGAGAGTACCAACAGGCCAATGAAGCCTACGATAGGCGAGGCAATGCAACACGTAATTACTAAGCCGACTCCCATCAATAGAATGATCTGAAGCCAGAAGCCTTTGTTAATAACTGAGCCCAGTTCCCATTGGATAATAGCGAATACGCCGAGACCCAAGAGCACAATTCCAAGCCGAACGAGCTTGCGCCAACTCGGCGCGATGGCTTGGCGCAGCCCTCCAGTTGCCCTCACGATACAAGGCATCACACTGGGCAATTGACATCCTAGGGCTTTGGCCAGTTGGACAAGCCGCCCCAACGACCGATCAAGAGTATATCTAAGTCTCATTCGTGGGATCAGGGAGATTGCCTCCTCCATCAAAACATCCGGAATGCGCTACGCCGACATCCACCGGCTTAGCGCCAAAATATAAAATGCCGCCAATGCGCGAGGCATTGAAAAACGGATCAAGCATGGCGCCGATCAACTTCAACGCGCCGCGATATTTGCACTTCCATCGCCCGGTAACCATCGCACGAGTTTGAAACCCGCATTCGATTGCCAGCTTCTCAAGCGTCGCCGGCGAGTAGTAACCGGAGTGACAGTGGATAACACCGTCCGGAGGCTTCACGAACCACTTCAAACCGGTTGCCCTATAGGCCAGGAAATGCGGCGACCTGATGGACGGGCACTCAACCACGAGCAAACCGCCTGGTCGCAGATGATAGTACGCCGTATCTAGAGCGGTCTTTGGCACAGGGATATGTTCGATCACTTGCAGAAGCGTGACCACATCGAAACTGTTCTGTGGAAACGACTCCTTGTCATAGGCGCCCTGGACAATTCGCCCTTGAATGATGCCGGCGGCGTAGTCCGTAAGGGCTATGCTCTCGTCTATGCCGGTGCAGTCATACCCCCTCTTGCGCGCGACCGAAAGAAAGTGCCCATCCGCACACCCGATATCGAGCAGTTTCCCGCTCGGCTGCATTCCCGCTATCCTTTCGACGATGTCTTCAAATACCGGCTGCCTATTGGAATAGTAGAACTCAGTTCCATCCTTCAAAGAGTCCCGCGAGTATACATCATCGTAGCATGTTACGATCGTCGATGCTCCTGGTCCTGGAAACTGAGACACGAATCCGCAGGATAAACACCTGAAAAGCTTTATGTAGCCGTCAAACCATATTCGGAATGAATCGGGATTGCCCTCGCCGCAGATTGGACACGGATGCGAGCTTGTATCGTAGTCCAACTGGTTTCACCTCCACAATTTGTATGCGCGTAGAGACGGCTGGCGTCCCTGCCGCCTAATCCGCGCCAGCGCACCCCTTTGACGACTCACGTTTTCGTTGACTCCCGAATGGGTGACGTCGCGCGTTTGTATATCTCCGCATATTGCGCAACGATGGTATCCCAATTACAATGGGTTCGTATTCTTTCCTGAGCACGCCGACCCATGAGCGACACCGCATCCCGGTTCTCAAGGGTCCACTTCAATTGCTCCGCAAGAGACTCAACATTCTCTGTCTTAAAGTATATCGCATCATCCTGCATTACCGCGACGTTCTCGGGTATGTCGCTGCACAATATCGGCAACCCCACGCTGCTAGCCTCCAGCAACACGCTGGACATCGCTTCCATGAATGACGGAAACACCAGGCAGCCAGCATCAGCCATTACTCCCAGCAACACTTCCGGATCTTCAATCAAAGGATGAAAATGCACGTTTGCTGAAGCAGAATCGCGCAGTGCTTTGCTGTACTGGGGAGAATGAGAATCATCCCCAACAATAAGCAGTGGAACGTCTTGGGCAACCCTCTTCACTGCCTCTATTGCGAGGTGGGCTCCTTTCGTTGGGTCTATCCTGCCGGCGGCAAAGAGCAAGTACTCGCCGGGTTTGAGTCCGTATTGTGACTCTATAAGCCGGGCTTCAGTCATGTTGGGTTGAAATCCCAGGTTTACACCAACGGGAACAAACACGCATTCGCGTCTGAAACGGGTCCTGAAATTCTTGATGTCTTTGTTGGAAACACACGTCACGACGTTGCACATTCTCACAAAGGGTAAGTCCATCATGCGCATTACGAACTTCGCCACCGGTCCCCATTTTGTCCGCCAGTAAGCCAACCCATGACACGTGCCGACAACCCTATACCTAATACGCAGGATTGGCAGGATAAAGCTCGCCTCGACATTGTGCATATGTATGAGGTTATATCGCCCGCAAAACAAGGCGTGTAAAGCGGCAAAGACGTTGATACTGATTTGCCGGAGGTGCTTACCGGGCAAGGACGGTACTCGTATCAGCTCGACCCCATCTATTACCGTACCGCGCGGCGTATATCGCGAATCACAGTACACCACCGCCTGGATGCCAAAACGGGACATTCGGGTAGCTATCGCTTCAACTACTCTCTCCGCACCACCTCTGGACGGAAGCCCCTTTACACCCATGAAGGCGATTCTCATTTTGCCACCTTATCATAGACGCCCATGAGCATTCTGTACTGGTCTTCGGAATTGAGCAATTCGCGTGCGTATTCTTGGGCTTGGATTCCCATGCGCTTTGCATCTTCGGGGTGCGACGACATCCATTTCATCGCTTCCACAAGATCTTCCGTGTTGCCCAATTCCACTAGCAACCCTCTCACCTTATGCTCCACAAGTTCCGCCATACCGCCCAGGTTGCATGCTATTACCGGCTTCGCGCAAGCAAATGCCTCGAGGATGCTATACGGCTGGTTCTCGTATAGGATAGATGGCACCACGATAGCCAAAGCGCCGGAAACAAGATCAATGAGTTCCTCACCACTCTTCATTCCGACGTATTCCGCATTCGGAGGCAACTGGCTAGGTATCGAATCCGCTAGATCCTCGGCCACTCTTCCGGCTAATTTCACGTGAACCTCGGGAGCCATCCTGCAGGCATCGATAAGCTGCGGGACCCCCTTGATTTGCTCCAGTCTACCGAGGAACAAGAAGTAGCCCTGGCTTTCTGATGGACTTCTGAACACTGAGTCTGAGACGAACCCAGGAATGACTGTGATCTTGTCCGGATCGAAACCCCTTTCCACACACTTGGACCTGAGGAATCTGCTCGGCGAAATGAACGCATCGACCCGTTCCCTCACGCGCATGGCACGATGGCAGTATGCCTCGATAGTGGCCATAAGGCTTGCCAGGAACGACCCCTTCTTGCATCTCTTCAGCGCGCACTGGTAGTAACTTCGTATTCCACATGCCTCGCATATCGCGTGTGTCTCATCAATGAGAAAGTGGGTGTTCGGGCATATAAGCTTGTTGTCATGCAAGGTCCACACCACGGGCAAACCACGCCGTTTGGCCTCAAAAATGACTGAAGGCGTGATATGTCCGTGTATGTTATGCAAGTGTACGAGGTCGGGCTTCACTCGGTCCAGACATGCGGCGAACTTCCTGCGTGCCTCCGTCGAATAGATAACTCGCGCCATGACCTTCAGCCCAGCCGCCAAGGACCTGTTACTGTTGATCTGCCGGAAATCTATATTGCTGACGAAGAGATCGGCATTCGGGTCCGGAAGATTTCGATCATCCTCCATCGAGAAAAACGCGACTTCGTGCCCGTGCCTCTGGAGCAGACTGGCCAAATTGAACATGTGCGTAGCTGAGCCATTGCCCGGATAGAACGTGGCGTTTACCAGCAGTACTCTCACCGTACAGACTCCGTAGGCGATTGCTCCCCAAACTGTCCAACGCCGGACACAAACTGATCAATGAACTCCTTCAGGAAACTTAAGTCCGATCTCTCGTCATCATACGATTCCGTCGAGAACCTGTACCAAACAAGCTGACGCGAATGCGCTTCTCGGCGAATGCTATCCAGTTTCCAAGGACGGGCAACTACCGCCCGTATGTCTTCCATCATATCCGCGCGTCTGAGGGCCCTGAGGTTTTCCGTCCTAGGATAGGATATCTGCCCCTGCATATACCAGTAAAGTACAAGAGTCGTCGCATAGTCGTTCTT
>JAMCYN010000016.1 GCA_023474015.1 Armatimonadota bacterium | reverse complement strand
CAGGTCACATATCGACTCTTCGACTACAACCGTGGCCGCGCTCTGCACCTGGACGAAGGCTGCCGGGCTGTAATGGCTCAGCGTCCCGATTTGCCCGTTCTCGACAAAGGGCTGGACATCGACGCCGAGGGAGTGGAGACGCTTACGGAGTTCCCGACGTTTTGCGTGGTGAAGGCCGTCGGCGAAAAGATCACCGTCCGATCCTCGAAGCACATGCACCTTGTGACCGCGACCATGGGGGACTGCCGGCTCAGCTGCCCATCGCCCGAATGGAACGTGCTCCTGAAACGCTCATACACCTGCCTGGTTCCGCCCATCTCTCGGCCGTACACTATCGACGTTGGGGGCGGGGAAGTCCTAGTCAGCCCGCTTAAGAGTTAGATGTCAGAGGTTGGGGGTTAGAAGAGGAGGCGAAGGCTCAGTTGACCAATGAGATATGCAGTATGGCCACGTCGTCGCGCAGGCCGCCTCGGCATACGTCGATAATCCTGTCCACGAGCACGGTGGGGATGAAATGTCCGGTTTTCCTGATCTCGGACCAGATATTCAGCAGGCCGTCTATTTCCAGCAATCCGGCCCCGCAGCGAACTTCATATAACCCGTCAGTGCCCAGCAAGAGCTCATCGCCGTGCCGCAGTCGCACAATGAACTCTTCGTAAGTTGCGTTGTCCCATATACCCACGGGGATCCCGGTCGAGGCGAGCATGGTTGCGCCTAGCTCGGCGTGTCTCCACAGAAAGACCGGCGAGTGGCCAGCGTTCGCGTAGATCAGCGTCCTTTCCTCGCTATCAAGCACACCCAGAAATACCGTGATGAAGCTATCCGCGTCCAGGTCGCGCAGGACAGTCTTGTTCACCTGTCCCATCACAACTTCAGGACTGGGCGACTCGTATGCTCGTCCCCTTATGGCGTACTTGATCGCGGCTACCTGGATCGCCGCACTGAGTCCCTTGCCGGAAACGTCGCCGATCACGATTCCCACGCGGGTATCGTCAATTCGGAACACGTCGTAGAAATCGCCCCCCACACTGGCCTCATCCGAGGCGGCGCGGTAGGTGGTCTCGAACGCGAAGCTGTCTATTTGCCGTGGAACAGGCAACAAGAGACTTTCCTGCAATGTTTCGGCGATCTTGTGCTCTCGCTCGTAGCTGGCCTGCAGCAGCGCGCTCTCGCGCTCGACCTGCGCCCGGCGCTGTTCCGCCAATTCCTTCGCGGCCACAAGCTCCTCGTTGAGCCTCTGAATGCGACGCCAACTCCTTCGCATGAGCAGCGTGGCCGAGCCCACTATCAGCATCCCGAGAAAGAACGCGACTGTCCCGGCCCACCCCTCGGGGGTCAATGTGTGAGGCAAGATAGTATGTTCGGGGGGGACGAAGAAATAATCGTACATGAAGAAACCGGCCACGAATGCGAGCAGCGCCGGGCAGGTGCCGAAGAAATACGCTATCGCCATCACAAGCACAACATAGGGAATTGGGAACTTACCCAGGGGCAGGTGCGGCTCGAGAACGACCAACCCCAAGGTTAATCCGGCCTCGGCGACTATCGTAACCAGATACCCGACCCACCACGGCGATTTTACTTGTGAAAGAAGATCGCCGGTATTCGAATTGGGATTACTCAAGTAAATCCTCTGCTCGTATTGGCGTCTTGAGTGCTGAACCAATAGCTGCAAATTCAGTGTACGCGTATTGGACTACAAATCAAACCCAGCATTAGCCCCTCCACGGCTATTTTGTGAGGGTTATTCGCAGGATGGCGACGTCGTCGCGCAGATCGCCGTGGCACATTTCGGTAATGTGTTGTAGTAGTTGTGTGGCGGAGTCCACGCCGGCCTTCTTGAGTCCGGCGTACTCCGCCAGCAGTCTGCTTATACCCAAAGGATGGTTGTCATAACGGATTTCGTATAGTCCGTCCGTCGCGAGCAGCAACTCATCGAGAGGCCGCAGTTGGACTATCCGCTGAGTATATATCAGTCCGCGCTCGACCCCGAGCACGGGACCTGTCGGCTCTATCAAGGTTGCCGCTTGCTTGGTGGCATCCCACAGCACGGCTGGTGAATGACCGCCATTGGCGTAGGTCAGCGTCTTATGCTCGCGGTCGAGAAGCCCAAGGAATATGGTTACGAACCCCTCGACGTTCGTGTCCTGTACCACCGAGTTATTCACCTGCTCCAGCACCAGCGAAGGACTCGAGCAGTCTTGAGTGCGGCATCTTATGCTATACTTGGCCGTGGCCACTTGAACGGCGGCCGCCAGCCCCTTTCCGGAGACATCGCCGACCACTACCCCAATCCTGTCGTCATCTATCTGGAAGACATCATAAAAGTCTCCTCCCACGCGGGCTTCGTCCAGTGCGGCCTTGTATAGGGTCTCAAACTCGAAGTTGTCTATTCTGCCCGGAACGGGGCGCATCAGGCTGGTTTGAAGAGTCTCGGCGATGCGGTGCTCCCGGCTGTATGCCCGCTCCAGTTCCGTGCGTGCCGTCACATGCTCGGTGATGTCCTGGACCTGTGAAAGTATCGATACCAGCCGACCTGACTCGTCCCTCAGCGCGGAGTTGTACCATTCACAGTATATGACCGAACCGTTCTTACGGTAGTTGCGGTTTGGGTTTACATTTCGCGGGCTCCTGCCTGCGAGCATGTCGGCTATCAATTGTTGGACCGCGGGCCAGTCTTCCTCGTGAACAAACGGGAACTCCTCTATGTGTCTGCCCAGCACCTCTTTGGCTCTCCAGCCAAACATACGCTCGGCTTCTTCGTTCCACATTGTGATCCTATATTCCGGGTCCCATTCAATAACCGCCAGCGGAGAGTTTTCGACGTGGAACTTCAAGCGGCGGGAGGTTTCTCCCAGCTCGGCGGCAAGCTGCTGAATTCGTATCTTTCGCCGGCGCGCGGAGAGCGCGGCCCCTCCGACCGCAAGCGAGAATACCAGGTACACGCCTACCATTGTCCAGCCTTCAACCGTCTCCGCAAGCGGCCAGACCTGGCGCTGAGGAGGAATGAAGAGCACGCCGTAGGCCAGGAAGCCCAAAATGTAGGCAAGAATCGCGGGTCCTTTGCCGAACAGGTATGCGGCGGCCATTGTCACGCTGATGTAGGCGACATCCATCTCGGAAACAGCAATATAGCCGTCGGACGCCAGTAGAACACCCGTCAGGATGGCTACCCCGGCAGCCGTGATGGCGTATTCGGCCCATTGCGGGAGTTCGGGCCGTGGTTGGTCCGCTCGGTTTTCAATCCGATCGTTGGCCAGGGTAGACCTCCTGAGCACATGCCCGGAGATGCGGTATGCGTGCGACAACGGCCTAACACGCGCCGTTCCCTGCAGTCATCGTTATACAATATTATTTCCCGCACCAGGGCGAAAGTCAATAGCAGGCCAAGCGGGTCTGTGGGCGTTTTGGTGATTCGGCGTGGTGGGTAACGAGAAATACGGCTCATACGTATATGTTAACGGGTTCTCATTTTTGGATCAGCTATGAGCAGAACTATCGTCATCGCATTGGAAGGATGTCGGATATGACAAAGTATCACGTAGCCGCGATTGCGGCTGTTATTTCGGTCCTGGCTCTGTCGGGCGTGGCGTGGGCGCTGCAAGTCGGGGAGTCCGCGCCGCCGTTCAGTATTTCGGACCAGTTCGGGAAGACCTGGGCGCTTACTGGCCTTAAGAATACCGTGATTGTTCTGCTTGTCGCGGACCGGGACTCCGGCAGGGCATTGGGACCATGGATGGATAATCTCAAGTCCAAATATGGTATACGTATCCAGGCACTCGGCCTGTTGGACCTGCACACCGTCCCCGGAATCGGGCGCGGCATCGCGAGGTCAAGGGTCCGCAGGGAGACCAAAGACCCTCTGATGCTCGATTTTAACGGGAGCACGGCGAAGGCCTACACGGTCAGCAGCAAGTATCCCGTGGTGGTCGTGATCGACAAGAACTCGCACGTGCGAGCGGTCCAGCCCAGCGCATACTCCGCCGATGCGTTCAAGCCAATCGCCGCCGCCATCGACGCAGCCCTGAATACCTAAGAAATGATGAATGCAGAATGCATAATGCAGAATGCATAATGCAGAATGCAGAATGAAGGGAAACCCCTCCCTTCCCCCATTCTGCATTCTTCATTCATCATTCTGCATTCCCTCTAATTCGTTCCCGCGTAAATCGGGGACATTTCTCTTAGCCTCTGAACTATCCCCGGCAATGTGTCCAGCACCCTTTCGATGTGGGCCATGGTGTTGTCTTTGCCGAGGGTCATTCGCAGGGAGCCGTGGGCCTGCTCGTGGCGCAAGCCCAGGGCCATCAGCACGTGCGACGGGTCCAGCGAGCCGGAGGTGCAGGCCGAGCCGGAGGAGACGCATATCCCGTTCATGTCCATCAGCAGTATCATCGATTCGCCCTCGACACCCTCGAACGAGAAATTAACGTTGTTGGGGAGGCGCTTTGTCCGGTCGCCATTGATCTTGATGTCCTTTATGCGGCTCTCGATGCCCGTGATCAGAGTGTCGCGCAGTCTGGTCGTGTGTTCGGCCTCATCGGGCATGCGTTTCAGCGCAAGCTCCGCGGCCTTTCCGAGCCCGACTATCCCAGGCACGTTGTGTGTTCCCGCGCGTTTGTTGTTTTCCTGGCCACCGCCGCGCATGAGGCGCTCGACGCGCGAGCCTTTGCGAATATACATCGCTCCGACGCCCTTGGGGCCGTAGAGCTTGTGCGCGGATATTGCGAGGGAGTCGCAGTTCATATCATCCACATTCACCGGAATGTGCCCAGCGGTCTGCACGGTGTCTGCGTGGAAGTGAATCCCTTTTTCGCGCGCAATTCGACCAATCTCCTCGACCGGCTCGATGGTCCCGATCTCATTGTTCGCGTGCATTATGGTGATAAGGATTGTCTCATCAGTGATGCTCGAGGCGAGTTGGCCTGGGTCGACGAAACCGTTCGCGTCAACGTCCAGTATGGTAACCGAGTAGCCCTGCTTTTCGAGCGTGTGGCACGGCTCGAGGATCGCGTGGTGCTCGATCTTGCTCGTGATTATGTGCTTGCCCTTCTTCGCCTTTGCCGCCGCGACGCCGAACACGGCCCAGTTGTCGGACTCGCTGCCGCCGCTGGTGAAGTAGATCTCCTCGGGCTGCGCGCCTATAAGCTGGGCAACGCTAATGCGAGCTTCCTCCACTGCCTCGCGTGCCTCACGGCCTATTGAATATAGCGTCGAGGCGCTGCCGAACTTGTCCTTGAGATATGGCAGCATAGCCTCCAGCACTTCGTCGTCGATGGGGGTCGTGGCTGCGTGGTCAAGGTATATGATATCGCCCATGTTTTCCTCCTGATCCAGGCACTGGCGGTTCGTGTCAATTATATTCTCCTCTTTGGCGGGGGCGCTGTCAATGGGGTTGTCACGAAAATTTGACAAGCCGGTCCTCATATGATAACATCAACCTTTCTTGTCCGGTTGCCTGGAGGCCGGTTGACCCGAAAAAAAGGGTTTGCCTGGCATCCGTTAGCGGGTAACCTGGGCCGGGAAAGGAGGCGATGATTTGCGAAGACGAAACAATCGGCTCGCAAGAACCGCCACACTGGCTGCGCTAATGCTGTTGGTGTTGATGGCGGTTGGAGTCAACCGAGATGACGTCGTGCAAGCCCAGCGCCTGGAGACGGTATCGGCAATACTAAGGATAGATGGGGCCGAGCGACATGTGCATACCGCCCAGATGACTGTCGGCGCGACCCTGAAGGATGCAGGGATCGAGGTGGGGCCACTGGATGTGGTTGTGCCTGCGACAAGTGAGCGATTGCGTGATGGGATGAAGATCACGATCGTTCGAGTGCGCGAAGAGATTGAGGCCGTAAACGAGCCCATTCCATTCGACACGGTTAAAACATTCACCAGATTTCTGAAGCCGGGACAGGTCAAGGTGACCAAGCCCGGCGAAAAAGGCGAGAAGTTGGTGCGCTACTCCGTCCGCTATGAGGACGGAAAGCCGGTCCGGTGGACCGTGGTCGGCAAGGAAGTGGTGAGGAAGCCTTCGAGCAAGATGGTCGCCATCGGGTTCAAGGGCCACTACACCAGCCGAGGTGAATACAGGACACGGCGCATTCTGCGAATGTCCGCTTCGGCGTATGACCCGGGCCCCAGAAGCTGCGGGAAATCCGCCGACGGCAGGACAGGCTGCGGACTAAGAGCCGGCTACGGAGTGGTTGCGGTCGATCCGAGAGTGATCCGGCTGGGGAGCAGACTATACATCGAGGGCTACGGTTACGCTATCGCCGGTGACACCGGAAGCGCGATCAAAGGCAATCGTATAGACCTCGGCTTCAACACCTATCGCGAAGCCATACGCTTCGGACGCAGGAACGTGGTCGTTCACCTCTTGCAGAGGTAGCGTCGATCTTCCAACCAACATGTTGCAGATAAATGGGCCGCCGCTTGGCGGCCCTACTCATAATCCATGAACCTTACTTCGGCTCCACAAATCAAGAAGCTCCTATCCGACCACGGCCTGCGCCCGAAGAAGAGGCTCGGGCAGAACTTCCTCATAGACAAAAACGTGCTCGATCGAATTGTCGACGCGTCCGGCGCGGGGCCGGGGGTGAATGTGCTGGAGATCGGGCCGGGACTGGGAGTGGTAACGCGCGAGCTTGCAGCAAAGGGCGCGAGGGTCGTCTGCGTAGAGGCGGACAGGGACCTTGAACCGGCGCTGCGCGAGGCCCTGGCGGATACTCCGGAGGTCGAGATCGTTATCGAAGACTTCCTGAAGCTCGACCTGCCGAAGTTTCTCGGAAGCCGCGGCGAGGGGAAGTGGGTGGTGGTCGGAAATCTGCCGTATTATATCACGACTCCGATCATAGCCGGGCTGCTGGAGGTCAAGAGCCGTATTTCGAGCATCGTGCTGATGGTGCAAAGGGAGGTCGCGCATCGCATCCAGGCTGAGGCCGGTTCGGACGATTATGGCGCGTTGAGCGTATTCGTGCAATACCACTGCGACATTGATAGCGTAATGAAGGTGTCGAGAAACGTGTTCTATCCGATTCCCGACGTCGATTCGGAGATCATCAGGTTCACCGTGCGGGACTCGCCGAGGGTGGCGGTTCGGGACGAGCGGCAGTTCTTCGCGATAGTCCGGGCGGCGTTCGGCAAGCGGCGCAAGACCTTGCTCAACGCGCTGGGTACATCTGATGATCTGGACTGGGGCAAAGACCGCGCAGCCGCTATGCTCGCGGCCGCCGGAATCGACCCAGAGCGCCGCGGAGAGACGCTGACGATCGAAGAGTTCGCACGAGTCGGGGAAGAGATAAATGCAGAATGATGAATGCAGAATGCAGAATGAAGGGACCTCACAATGCTAGGTATTCTGCAATCTGCATTCTGCATTCTTCAATTCCCTTCGATTTGACACCATAACCGGTCGCTGCTAGACTACTAAGGGCGTCCGGGGCTTGCCTGGTCGCCCCTGCCGTATATGATCGGGGGTGTGCCTGGAGATGGATGAGATCAGGCTGTTTTCCTACGCCAAAGTCAATCTCACGCTCGAGGTCTCCGGTCTGCGAACGGACGGCTACCACGATATCGACAGCATCGTGCAGTTGATCGATATTGCCGATGAGCTGGTCCTTACGAAGATCGGCGATCTTGCTATTGAGGTGACCGTCGACGCGCCGGAGGTGCCCTCCGGCAGGGACAACATTGTCTATGCCGCGTGCCGGGAGTTCTTTGAGGGGGTCGGCTTCCGCGCGGGGGTGCGGTGCGATCTGACCAAGAGCATCCCAGCTCAGGCCGGGCTTGGTGGAGGCAGCGGCAATGCGGCGGCGGCGATTGTCGGGCTGAACAGGCTTTTCGAGTCGGGGTTGACCGATGATGAGATGGCCGGAATCGCGGCAAAGGTCGGCTCTGATGCGCCGCTGTTCATATATGGCGGGACCGCTCGCATGCGCGGTCGGGGTGAGATTATCGATGTGCTCCCTGATGCGCCGGAGCTTGATCTGGTTATAGTAAAGCCCAATACAGGTGTCTCGACCGCCTGGGCCTACGCGGAACTCGATAACGAACTGTGCCGGACCCATCGGGGCGCCACCGAGGCCGCCGCGCGTGCTGTGCGCAATCACGAGCGCTCGGAGCTTGTGCGAAACTTGTGGAACGATTTCGACCCCGTGGTCTCTCGCGCGCTGGATGATGTGCGGGCGGCCAAAGAGGCGCTCACGGCGCGCGGGGCCGAAGCCGTCCTGCTCTCAGGCTCCGGCTCGGCGGTGTTTGGGGTATTTGCCTCACGCGAGCAAGCCGAATCAGTCGGCGCGGAGATGGCAGGGATGTTCCCGCACGTGTTTGTGAGCCGGACTTTGATGAGGCGAGAATCATTGCCTGGCGTTTTATGCTGACCTGTAATCTTGTCATGCTGAGCGTAGCGAAGCATCTGCTTTGAACTGAAGGTATGGACAGAATAGACGCGATAATCTTGGCCGGCGCCCCCGCCGGACCGGACCTGAACCCGTCCGGCGGCCTGAAAAGCAGGGCGATGATCCGGCTGGGCGATAAGACTATGCTCCAGTGGGTTGTCGACGCGCTGCGGGGGTCGCAGTCGGTCGGCAGGATCGTTGCCGTCGGGGATGTGGACGCCGAGGGGCTGGATATGGTCATCGAGGCCGGGCCGGACCTGGTGAGCAACATCAAGCTGGGCATAGACGCGCTCGGGGCGAACGGCCGCGTGCTGATCGTCAGTTCGGATATCCCTCTGCTGACCCCGGAGGCCGTCGAAGATTTCATTGAACGGGCGGAGAAGGCGGATGTCGATCTGGCCTATCCGATCATCCCCAGGACCCACTGCGAGAAGCGCTACCCGGGTCTGGCGCGGACTTATCTCAGGACGGGCGACGGCGTCTTCACCGGCGGGAACCTGATGCTCGTCAGCCCGGATTTCATCGCCCAGCATTGGGACGCCATCGCGGACGCCTACGCCGCCAGGAAACATGTTTTCAAGCTTGCCCGTATGATAGGTGTGGGAGTGCTGGTAAGGGTAATGGTGGGTCAGGCCCTGCCGCCGGTGTTGTCGGTGGCCACGCTCGAACGCGCCGTGTCGCGGATGCTCGGGGCGAAAGTGTCGGCTGTCGTGAGCGCTCATCCGGAAATCGGTGAGGACGTGGACAAGCCGTCGGATGTGGAAGCGGTGCGGAAGTACCTTTCGCCGTCGGGAAGCGCGGAAGGGAGAATGCAGAATGATGAATGAAGAATGCAGAATGGGGAAGGGACCTCCCTTTCATTCTGCATTCTGCAATCTGCATTCTTAATTTCAAGGTGGTTTTATGCAAGATCAGTATGATGTTTTAGGGAAGATCAATTCACCCGCTGACTTGAGAGGCCTGACCGAGGCCGACCGCAAGCAGCTCGCGGTGGATATCAGGGCGACCATAATCGATACGGTTTCGCGGACAGGTGGGCATCTGGCGTCCAACCTGGGGGCTATAGAGCTGTCGATTGCGCTGCATACCGTGTTCGAATCACCGAAAGACAAGATCGTCTGGGATGTCAGCCACCAATCATACGCCCACAAGCTCCTCACTGGCCGCAGGGACCAGTTTTACAGCCTCAGGCAGAGGGGGGGCATATCCGGGTTTACCAGGCGCGACGAGAGCGAGCACGATCCGATGGGCGCGGGCCATGCGAGCACGTCGATATCCTGCGCGCTGGGGCTGGCGAAGGCTCGTGACCTGCGCGGGGGTGATGAGCATGTGGTCGCGGTGATAGGTGACGGCGCGCTGACCGGCGGCCTGGCAATGGAAGGCCTCAACAACGCCGAGCCGCTAGACACCGACGTGATTGTTATCCTCAACGACAACAAGATGTCGATCTCTGAAAACGTCGGCGCGGTCTCGCTGCATCTCAGCAAACTCCGTATGGCCTCGATCTACCAGCGAATGGAGACTCGCGCCAAGGAGACCCTAGAAAGGATTCCCGCCGGAAAGACCATCGCCCGCACCGCCGAGGGTCTCAGCCACGGCGTCACAAGGCTGCTGGGGTCGAAGACCGGGGTGCTATTCGAGGAATTGGGCTTCACTTACCTCGGCCCCATCGACGGGCACAACACGGAGCTTCTGATCGAGCTTCTGGAGGCCGCCAAGAAGATCAAAGGCCCGCTGCTCATCCACGTGCTCACCCAAAAAGGCAAGGGCTACGAGTTCGCGGAGAACAACGCGCGTATCTTCCACGGCATCTCGGGTTTCGACATAGCCGACGGCGAGATCGAGCGCGCGAGCGGAAACACGAGCTATACCAAGGCATTTTCCGAGGCCCTGATCGAGCTTGCCGCCGAGGACGAGCGGATCGTCGCCATAACAGCCGCGATGCCGGATGGGACCGGCCTTGCGAAGTTCGCGGAGGCATACCCGGATCGCTTCTTCGATGTCGGTATTGCAGAGGAGCACGCGGTGACGTTCGCCGCCGGGCTGGCCGCGGGGGGGCTGAGGCCGGTGGTGGCGCTGTATTCGACTTTCCTTCAGAGGGCCTACGATCAGATCGTGCACGATGTCTGCCTGCAAAACCTGCCGGTGGTCTTCGCGATAGACCGTGCGGGGCTTGTGGGCGAGGACGGCCCCACTCACCATGGCGTCTACGATCTATCGTATCTCAGGCACATTCCCCGTATGGCTATCGCCGCGCCCAAGGACACAAATGAACTTCGCAACCTCCTCGCGACCGCCCTGAAGCACGATGGTCCGATGGCGATCAGATATCCCCGAGGCGGAGGGCCGAGCAAGTTCGAGCGTGGCGAAATCGATATCTTCTCGATGGGGCAGGGCGAGCGAATCCTCCACGGGGACGATGCGGCGATCATAGCCGTCGGCTCGACCGTCTACCCGGCGGTCGCGGCGGCGGAGATGCTTATGGAGCAAGGGCTGAGCGTGGATGTGGTCAACGCGCGGTTCGTGAAGCCGCTGGACGAGCAGTTGATCCTTGATGTGTTCGAGCGAAAGCTGCCGGTTGTAGTCATCGAAGATAACACGATAATCGGCGGGTTCGGCTCGGCGGTGATCGAGCTGGCGTCGAGCAGGGGTTATCCGGTTGACAACGTCAGGCGCATAGGCGTGCCGGACGCGTTCGTCGAGCACGATTCCCCCGAGGCGCTGCGGGAAAAGCTGGGGCTGACGGCCGAGGGCATCGCGGAGGCAGTGAGAACTCTGGTGGTCGGGCGCGTGATAGGCGGCGGGGTGCGGTAGGTTGGGAAGGAAATGATGGCCCGTAGCTAAGCGCATGCTGAAGTGAATAGGGCTATGACTGATATTGATGACAGGCTGTTGGCGGATATGGTGGCGAGTGTCGTGAAGTAAGTGGACCCGGAGCGGGTCTACTTGTTCGGCTCGCATGCGCGCGGCACGGCCAGGGAGAATTCGGACGTGGACCTGCTTGTCATCGAGCGAGAGCGGTTCGACGCGTCGCGCAGCCTGTGAACAATCCCTTCTATTGTGGCTGAGACAACTGGAATGACACTCAATGAGTCAGCCCGTCTCGCCGGCCAATAGTCTGATCGCCAATTCACTGTGTTTTTCTCTTGCGACCTGCAGTGGGGTCCTCCCTCCATTATCGCGCATGTCCACTCCAGCGCCACTGGACACCAGCAACTCAATTACAGATGCGCTGTTAGTTTCAGCCGCCTCATGTATCGGCGTGCGACCACTTGAGTCTCTTGCATTTACATCGGCGCCATAATCTATCAACAATCGTGCTGTCCCTGCGTGTCCGTTGTAGGCTGCGAAGTGCAGTGGGGTGTATTCTATCTTATTCGTCAGCTTAGCACCACGCTCAAGCAATAGATGCAGAAGATACGCATCACCTGCTGCGGACACAAGATGCACCGCTCCCAGGCCACTTCGGTCCAGGATGTTAACGTCGTCGCCGCGCATGACCACGTGTTCGGCAAATGCCAAGTGGCCATTCCTTATAGCCCTAGTAAGTGGAGTTGCTCCTTCAGAATCACAAGCGTTGACATCCACTTCGTGTTCTTGTAGCGCTTCAGCCACAGCATAGTTCCCGGTGGACGCAGCGGTAAGCAAGGGTGTAGATTCGTGCTGATCAGTCGCGTTTGGATCAGCACCACGACGTAAAAGTAATTCAGCAACGCTGGCTGAGTCCGATCTGCCCAGTGCAGCCCAATGGAGTGGCGTCATGCCGGATGGATCGCGGCCATTCACATCAGCACCGGCCAACAAAGACTCCTGTGCCAGAGGCAAATCTCCCAATAGCGCGGCAGTATGAAGACCACTGTATCCCGCACCGACTGCGATGAGTTTCCTAACCAGATCGAAATGCGATTGATGAGCAGCAATCTCCAATGCTGTAAACCCTGAACAATTACGAGCATTCAGGTCCGCACCATAACGTGCCAACAATAATGCAATCTCAGTATGGCCTCCGTATGCTGCATGATGCAACGGAGTCTCTTGTTCAAAATTCTGTGCGTCAACACCATCTATTGCTGCGATCAGCAATTCGGCTACTCTTGCCAATCCGTTGCCCGCAGCGAAATGAAGGAGCGTGCCATATTGATTTGCACCTTTCCAAAGGCTGGCTCCACGATTTATCAGATGTAATGCGATTGCCTCATAGCCAAACAGCAGCGCATTTGAGAGTGGAAATTGGTTGCTGAGAAAAGGCCAGCTTGCGTTGACTAACTTGGGATGAGCTTGGACAAGTCTCTCGACGTCTTCAAGATTCCCGTTCCTTACAGCTGTCATTATGCTCTCTGCATCGGCCCGCGAGTAACGATTAAGACACCACAACCACATAGTAAGCTCCGCTGGTATGATCTCTCCATCATTGTAACATAGATTGTTTCGCGGTGTGCCGCTCCCATCTGTTGCCTGTTGCCTAAGGCATGTTGCCTTATCCAACCCGCGTCCGGGCGACGGCCTCCAAAGGCTGATACCGCCTGGGATTGAAATCGACGCAATTGAGGCCCGGAGGCAGATCTTCCGGATAGAACGTGCGGTCGAAGGTCACCACGCGCGGGTAACCGGCCGGCTCCCAGGGTTTGCTGTCGAAATAGGACATCTCCTCGGCCCTTCGCTCGCCTATGCCTACCATTCGCTGCGCGAAAACCCTGTCCCGCAGCTTGACGAACTCCTTCACCGTCCACTTCTCGTGCGCCTTTACCGTGGAGAAATCAAAACGGTTCCCGAAACCGTTGCAGCCGATGCAGCAGATCACGAGGTTGATCATGTCGGTAATGAAATCATCGGGCACGCTGAGTTTCTTCGCTTCGGCGATGGGGACGACGTGATCGACGCACAGCAGGAGCCAGTGATGGTAGTCATCCACGAGGTTGACGCCGCAGTATGCGCAGCGCCGGTGGCCGGTGCGCCGCAGCAGGTCGACGCCGTAGCCATGTCGGCAGTTCCAGTTCTTCCTCAGCTTTCCAAGTAACTCTTTTCCCTCTCCCGGATAATCGTCGAAGGGTTTCATGACGGCACTCCCCTAGCCTCAAATTGCGGTCTGTGTTGTGAACGTAGGATGTGTAGATTGACTCTACATCTATTGTTTTAATTTTTTCGGATTACCGGGAGGGTATTTTTACCCGGTTAAATTACCGGGATTTTCGGGAGTGGCCGTGGTCGATAGCAATCGTCCTGCCTACCGACTGTATCCTCATCCGCATACAGCCGTGGCAGTGCTCGGGGTCTTCGCTGATGCAGCGCTTGTTGGGGTAGATTTCGTAGTGCTCGCGATACTCGAGCGGGGTGTAGTTGGGCATTACAACGTCCGCGCCTGCCTCCAACGCCATCTCGCGGCCCTGCTCTTCGATCGAGCCGATGGCGGTCGTGGCGGGGAGCAGCGCGTCTCTGGTCACGATCCGTGCAAGCGCGACCATCTTCAGGGTCATCTCCAACGTGCCGGTCTCGCAGCTCGCATAAGGCGTGTCGGGGTGGGAGATATACGGGCCGATGCCGGCCATGTCGGGCTGCCAGTCCTTGAAGAACTCGATATCGTCGGCCAAGTGCTCGATAGTCTGGCAGGGCGAGCCGACCATGCACCCCGCGCCGGTCTGATATCCAAGCTCCCGCAGCCATCCGAGGCACTGCATACGATGGTCGAAATCGCTGTCCGGGTGCAGAAGCTGGTATAGCTCACGATTGGCGGTCTCGTGCCGCAGCAGATACCTGTCCGCCCCGGCCTCTTTCCAGAGCTTGTAATCCTCATAAGACCGCTCGCCGACGCACAGCGTGATCGCCGTGTTGCACGCCACCTTGATCCGGCGAACGACATCCGCCAGCATCTCGCCGGTGTAGTAGGGGTCCTCGCCGGATTGCAGCACGACAGTCTTCAATCCCTTGCCGTTGAGATGCACCGCCAGTTCGACGATCTCATCGGGACTCATTCTGTATCGTTTGATCTTGGTATTGGGCGCGCGGAGGCCGCAGTAGTTGCACTGCCGGGCGCATACATTCGAGAACTCGACCAGCGCCCGAATCTGCACCTCATCACCGCAACACTCGCGCCGAACCGTATCCCCGGCGTTCAGCAGCCGGTAGATGTCACCCTGGTCCTCCAGCCTGAGCAGGAAAAGTATCTCCTCCCGGGGGAGGTCGCCGGAGTTTATGCACTTGTCGAGCAGGTTATCCAAGTTCACGTTTCTAGTACCCCAAGGGAAGCGGACATTGCCTGTTATACGATACTCCGTAGGCCCTGAGTAGCCCAGTAGAAGCTAGATATAATTGAGAATGCTGGTGGGCATATCGAAGGGCCGGGTAAATCTCAACCAAGCCTTGTACCTTCGCAGCCGCCCTTCGATACGGCCTTTCGGCCTACTCAGGGCTTACGGTGCATTAACTCTCTAACCTCTAACCTCTAACATCTAAACATACACATCCCGCTCGCCGTTTTCAATTCGCGCGAGCATTTCCATCGTCTTCTTGCGGGACTGGGCCGGAATGTCCTCCAGGCATTCGGCCAGCACGCGTTCGCCCTCGGTTTTGGTCTCGCCCTCGGCGTAGTCGATGAGGTATTCCTTGAGGGAAAGCAGCGCGTTGGGGCCGCACATGTGGTGAATCTCGCCGTGTTTGGCCATGCCCATGAACTTCTCGCCGGTGCGGCCGGTTCGATAGCACGCCGTGCAGAAGCTGGGGATGTAGTCGTCCTTGCAGAGCTGGCACATGACCTCCGAGAGCGTGCGGTCGTCTCCGATACTGAACTGTTCCGCCTCGGGCTTGTGGGCCCTGGCGCTGTGATAGCCGCCGGGGGAGGTTCTCGACCCCGCGCTGATTTGCGAGACTCCCAGCTTCATCAATTCGTTTCTGAAGTCGGGGCGTTCCCTGGTCGAGAGGATTATGCCCGTGTAGGGGACGGCCAGCCTCAGGCAGGAGACTATCCGGCGCATGTCATCGTCGGTGACGGCGTGGGGAGGATTGTTCGCCGCCGGGGCGTTCAGGGCAGGCTCGAGGCGCGGGACGGATATCGTGTGCGGCCCGATGCCGTGAGTCCTGTCCAGATACTGCGCGTGCATCAGCATGGCCATTACTTCGAACTTGTAATCCGTCAGCCCGAACAGTGCGCCGACGCCGACATCGTCGATGCCGGCTTCCATGGCGCGGCCCGGGGCGTTCAGCCGCCAAAGATAGTCCTTCTTCGGCCCGGAGGGGTGCATGGTCCGGTAGGTGGAAAGGTGATAGGTCTCCTGGAAGCACTGATATGTCCCGATCTTGGTGGCCTTGAGCCGCTTGAAATCATCGACCGACAGCGGAGCGCAGTTTACGTTGACCCTTCGGATGCTCGCGTTCCCTGCTTTGGCCGCGTAGACCGCCGCGACGGCTTTTTCAATATAATCTATGCCGCTCAAGGTCGGGTGCTCACCAGCGACCAGCAGGACGCGCTTGTGACCCTCCGAAAGGAGTAGCTCGACTTCTCGGGCGATCTCGTCAGCGTCCAGCACGCGGCGGACAAGTACCTTGTTGTCTTTTCGGAATCCGCAGTAGAGGCAGTTGTTGGCGCAGACGTTGGATACATACAGCGGCGCGAAGAACACCATCCGGCGGCCGTAGATAGTGTCTTTCACATACAGCGCCGCCTCGTATAGGGCCTGGGCTACCTCTTCATCCTTGGCCTGGAGTAGTATCGCAAGCTCCTCGAGGCCCAGCCCCCTGCAATCTCTGGCCTGGGCGACGACCTCTAGCGCTCGTTTCTTTCCCACGTGCGTGGCTGCGTCCAGGAGCGAGAAGATCCCCGCTTCATCTATGAATCCTACTTTTGCATCCGGCACTGCCATGGCGAACCCCTGCTTGCAGATTGTGAGAAAACTCACAATCCCATTGTACCACTTCGCGCGAGATAAGTCGAGGGGAATGCAATGCAGAATGATGAATGCAGAATGCAGATTGACCTATGATTGAGAGGTTCTTTCATTCTGCATTCCGCACTCTGCATTCTTCATTTCTCAGACTTCCACCGCCACGCCCTTCTCGGGCATCACTACCCGGCACATATCCCCGAGCCGCTCGGCGTAGATTTCGGGATGAACCGAGTGCACGGGAATGAGTGTTTTCGGACGGATGGTCTCGACAATCCGGAGAAGGTCGGGACCAGAAGCGTGGCCCGAGACGTGGAACGGGTCGTCGTGCGGCTCGGAGTCGAACAGGCGTCCATATCGCTGCATCCCGAAGTGGTTGATCCACTCTTGGAGCCGCTCGCTGCTCATCCGCATCTCCTCGCTGAACGCTTCGCATGAGGAGTATATCCACACCGACCCCGGCACGGGCTTGAGGTACGCCAGCTCGTTCACGTCCCAGAAGCTGAAGCAGCAGATGTACTTGTCCTGGTTAGCGGCCACATCCTGAGGCGTCACACCCAGATGCGGGTAGGCTTCCCTGATCTGATCGCGCCACTTGTTGCTGGAGCCGGCGTATTCCCAGTAGATTCGCATTCCCGAACCGTCCAGCGGGGGTACGGTCTGTACGCCGCCTGCCTTGCGCATTGTGTCCAGCAGATATGCGTCCTTGGGCAGGATGGCGAGTTCGCGTCCGGTCTGTTTGGCGACCTCTAGGAACGATATCAGCCGCTCCACATTCCTCGGCCCGAAATCCGCCACCACCAGTCCCTCCGTTCTCTTCACGACCTCCATGCACGCGTCCCTGACGGAGCCTTCGGTGTAGTCGCTCTCGGAGGTAATCCTGGTTCCCTCGATGATGAGCGCGATGGGGTTCAACTTCGCGGCCTCCTCGGCGAACCTCCGGGTGTAGTCCCCGTAGCCGCCGTGGGTCCTCAGATCGCCCGAGTAGACAACCCAACCGGCCTCGGTTTCGACAGCCCATGCGGTCGCGCCATACACGGAGTGGTCCACCGGGAAGCTCATAACGCGCATCCCCGCGCAGGTCGAAACCGGCTCGCATACCAGCGCTTCAAGCTCGCGGCTGTCCGGCGTGCAATCCCAGAAGGCTTCGAATGGTAGGGAGCACGGCATATCGGTGATGTGATACTTGCGGCCCGCGTAGGGGTGGGTCTTGTAGTGCGGCACGCCCAGGCAGCCGCCGTCCTTTTCCGCGCGATAGACATAGTAACAATATTCTGCCTGGGTGGGGCTTGCGCCGGTGTCCTGCAGGGCGCGCGAGACTGCCGCGGTCATCGACGAGCAGTAGATGGGGATGTCGGTGCGCAGATAGTGCAGCGAGCCTATGTGATCGACGTGCGCGTGGGACACCAGCACCCCGCCGACTTCCCCCGCCTTCAGCGCATCGATCCCATCCCATGGGTCGCACATCTCCGGCACCATATCACGGCGGTAAAGGTCGCGGAACGGCGGCAGAAACCCCATCTGCACGTGCTCATATAGGCCCGAGATGGTCTTGGGCTGGACGAACTCCTCGTAGAACGCCCCCTCGGCGCCGAAGTTCCGTCCGAAATCGAAGAACAGCCGCCGGTCGCCGTCCTCAAGCAGTATCTTGTTCCCGCCGATGCAGCCGACGCCGTCATAGCAAGTAATTCTGACCATCCCCTCATCTCCTGTCCCGATTTCGCTCAGACCAGCGCGCCCCGGCTTCTCAACTCGCTCAACAAGGCGTTCCTGTCGACCGACCTTGGCGTCGTACCGGAGGCAATCGCGAGCGAGGCCGCCACACCGGCCGCTTCGCCCATGGCCGCGCATGCGGGCATTATGCGAATGGCTCCGTGCCCCGCCTGCGTGCTCGAAACGCACCGCCCAGCGACCAGCACATTCTCCAGGCCGACCGGCAGCAGGCAGCGATAGGGGATTTCGTACCAGTCGCCGGGCGGCGGCTTCTGGGGGCCCGTCACCAACTCCTCGTCTTTGGTGTAACCCTCGCCCTTGCCCGAATGCACATCCACCGGATAGGCGAGCCGGCAGATGGCGTCGTCGAACTTCCTGGCCTCGATCACATCCCTTGCGCTGAAAACGTAGTCGCCGATTATCCTTCGGGTCTCGCGAATCCCCACGTGCGCCGCGCTCCGAAGCAGATATGCGTTCTCGAAGCCGGGGACATACTTCCTGACAAACTTCACCACGGACATCATCTGCCGCCTGCTTTCGATTTCCGCGCGGGTGAGGTCCTCGGCGTTCGTGCCGTTCACAGAGCCGATGTGGGTCGTGTTGAACACCACTTCGCCCTTACGCGGACGGCTGATGTAGAATATCATCTCGCCCGGGGCGCCATAATCACCGGCCTCCCGGCCCTGGCGAACCAGGTCGTAATAGCCCGCCACCGACACGACTCCCCGCGCGATCTCGGCAAGGTTCGCGTCCGGGGTCAGTTTGGGAAATCGTATCTGGTCAGGGTGTTCTCGCACGTATTCAAGAGATCGTTCAAGATCGACGCCGCCCACGTCGAACATCAGCGTTGCCGCCTGCGGGAGGTTGTTCTCGTCGCCCATCTCGAACTGTGCACCAAGCGAGGCGGCCGCATCCCCATCGCCGCTGCAATCGATCAGGCAACGACACGTGAACTCTTCGGGGCCTGACTTGGACATGGTCCTGACGATAATGCCGCCATCATCCGATAATGCCGCGCCGGCAAGAGTAGTGTGCAGGCGAAGCCGCGCTCCTGACTCGAGTACCATCTCCTGAAGCTCATACATCATTACTTCCGGGTCGAAGGAGTTACCCAGCAGCCCGCCCGCGCTCATGAGGCGTTGGCGTATCTCATCGAACAGTCCGGATATAAGCGGCTCGCCGTCGGACGTAAGGTGCGTCATAAATGGGTTCACAAGGCCCGCGGTCGCCCATCCGCCCAGGTAGCCGAAGCGTTCGATGAGCAGGGTCTTCCGGCCGGAGCGGGCAGCGGATGCAGCCGCCGCGCAACCGGCCATCCCACCGCCGATGATTATAATGTCATGGAAGTTCAGCAAACTCATCAATGCTTTCCCCTCGGCTCAGTATGACAAGATTACGGCATCACACTACGTATGGTCAAGACACGGATTCCGATATGCAAAAAGGGCGGGCCCTCGAGGGCCCGCCCACAGTGTCATAGAGCCAAGCTGGCTTGGCCGACAACATCGCTACACTAGAACTTGTCCGCGTAGTAGCGAGGATTGTTGTTGGCGGCTGTAATGCTCAAACCAGCGGTCGGGCGCTGTGCTTTGAAGTTCCCGGGGTTGCTTGGGTCATCCATTTGCCAGTTGTAAAACGCGGGCGCAAATGCTTGAGCAGTGACGTTGGTCGCGGTGACGGTGGTCGTATTCACCGGGCCATCGCTGGCCGGGATATTGATGGTCTTAACGTGGCTGTCCATGAAAGCCGCATTGATCTGAGTGCCGCCCTTAATTCCGGTGTCGCCGGAGTGGAATCCCGCGTGCTCATACAGAATCACCTGGTCCGCGTTGTAGACGAAATCGCCTTCCTTGCGGGCCGCCACAGCGGTATCGTTCCAGGCTATGTCGGCGGCGGATTTCCACCAGAAAGAGAGCGAGCCCGAGTTGGGGTAAGTGTCCTTGGCTGAGTCGGATGGACACCACATGATGTCTTTACTCTTCATGTGATCGTAGAGAATCTGCGCCCATGAGATCTTAATGGGTCCGATAGACGGAATCGGGTAGTTGCCGCTGCCGGTCACGAAAGCAAGCTGGTTGCCTCCGTTGCTGACGGCAATCGCCGACGACGGGATGGTTGCATCATAGTCATTCCAGTAGACCTGGAGCGCGATCGCGCACTCCTTCAGGTTGTTCTGACAGTTCGATTTTCGTGCCGCTTCTCTGGCACGGGCAAATACAGGAAACAGGATAGCGGCCAAGATGGCGATGATCGCGATAACGACCAACAGCTCGATCAAGGTAAAGCCACTTTTTCTTCGTGCAGGCATTGAAACTCCTCCTCAAAAATACTCTTACTTCGTTGATATTAGCTATAGATAAAGAAAGTTGCGCGTGCTTGTGCCCGCATCACCTCCCAATCAGGTTGTTGAACTCATACGGTCAGCTACGGTGTGATTGCGATGACCTTGTACATGGCTCTATTGTTGGAGTTGGTATTATTCCACCAGGTCGTATCACTGGCGTCGTAGCAGACGGATGGAACATTGCCGTTGGATAGGGGTGTTGGGAACATCCCGATCTGGAAGAACTTCACGTGCCCATCGGCAAAGAGTATGTGTGAACCATTATTGTTGTGGAGCCTGCTGGTCAACGGCGTTGGGCTTCCTATCCACGCATCCTTATCCGTCAGAAACGGAGACCTGGGGACGTAGGTACTTGTGCCAACACACTGCAGGTTATTGGAACTGCCGCCCCTGGCGGTGGAGTTGACCAGCCTGTCCATCTCCCTCACCAGCATCAGATTGGATGCGGTCTTGACCACCGACTCGGATTGCTCGAGCATGTTGAAATTCATTGTATAGGTGACGGCGGCATTCTTAGCCTGGTATCCAGTCCCGGAGGGGGCTGTCGCGGAGCTTGCGGCGGGGCATTTCCAACAAGACTGAGCGTCACCCTGCTTGACCACGGCTTCCACGTACTGATAAAGGCCTTCCACCCAGTTCACGCCATAATAGAATCTTATCTGTCTGCCCTCGGCATCTACATAAGGATTCCCGGAGGCATCCACGACAGGCGTCAGCGTCACATCGGGGTACAAAGCGCCCAGGGTCGCACTGCCCGGAGGGAGGCATAGCCTGTTAGTCGGGTAAGTCTCGTCCCAGTCAGTCAGATAGGTCTTCATGGATGTGCCTATCTGTTTCAGGTTGTTCTGGCAGGTGGATGCCTGAGCGGCCCTCCTGGCCTTCGCAAAGACCGGGAACAGGATCGCGGCCAAGATGGCTATGATCGCAATGACGACCAAGAGCTCAATTAATGTAAAGCCTTTGCGACCTTTCATTTGTATTCTCCTCACTACATTATTTTCCTTCAGGTTGTTAAGCATTACCATTGGCTGAATTACGGATACAATAGTGCCTGATCTCTAGTGTTTCCCTCCGCTACACCACCCTTTCCTGTTTCAGCATTCGACGACGATATCACCAGCTTGTGTGTCCGTTCAGTTGACACGTACACTTCATGGGTATCCTAGCACAAAGCAAACTTTCGTGTCAACGAAAACCAAAGCCGACTACTCTCCCCCGTCACCGGCCTCTCCGCGAACGGGTCCCGGCAACCTGACAAGAGTACGCGGCTACATCTGATTTGTAGACCCTTTATGCGATAGTTATGTTCCCGCTACCATAAAAAAAAAGCCAGGCGGGCGTGGATCGGTTGTGCGTTTGCGAGTTGCCTGCATTCTCCCTCGCGTGCTAGAATACAGGCTATGAACGCCAATGAATCGGCCCTGAGATCGATCAAGGATAGAATTGCCGCGGTGATGGGTGAGATTGACGAATCCGCGTCGCGGGCGCATACGAAGGAGAACCATGCAAGGATGGTGAACGTTGCCAAGGAGTTGCACAGGTGCGCCGATGATATGCAGAACATACTGATGCGGATAAAACCGAGATAGAAGGGACCGAGAGATACCTATGGATAATAGTGTGGGACGAATTGCGGAAGAGCTACGTGGGCTGCTCGATGAAACCAACCAGGTCAGAGAGGACGCTCTGAAGCTGTCACGCGAGACGGTGCGGCTATCCGCCAACTCGATACGCGCCAGCCACAGGGAGGACTTCGACGAGGCCTGCGAGCTGAAGGCCCTCGCCCGGAAGAAGGTCGAGGAGACCAGGAACATACTCAAGGACAAGCTGGAGATATACTACACCGGCTACGTCCAAGACGCACAGAAGGAATACGCCGAATCGGAGCTCACCTATGCGATCATCCGCGAGATGCCTTTTCCCGAGCTGTCCGACCTCGGCGTTGAAGCTCCGGCCTATCTGAACGGGCTCGCCGAGGCGATAGGCGAGAGCCGCAGGCACGTTCTTGATGTGATGCGCCACGGCGATCTCGACCGCGCCGAGCGCATACTCGGAATCATGGACGAGGTCTACTACGTCCTGATCACCTTCGACTACCCCGACGCGGTCACCCAGGGTCTCAGGCGGCAGACCGATATGGTGCGCGGCGTTCTGGAGCGCACCCGCGCCGACATCACCTTGCTGCTCCAACAGCGAAAACTCGAAACCGCGATCGAGACGGCGATGGAGCGGATAGGTCCTGAAGAGGGAATAGGGAACAGGGAATAGGGAACAGAAGGGCCCCGCTGTTCGTCCGGATTTGCAATCCGGGACGAAATGGGCAACCTGGGGATTTATAATCCCTCCCTTCCCTTTTCGTGTTTCGTCCTTTCGGGCTTTCGTGGTGAAAATTCCCTTCCCCTTCGTATTTTCGCCAATACTCTGCCGAACTGCACAATGGACAACGTACTGGACATCTTAAGGACGGCGACTGAAGGCGGCCGGTACGACGGCCGTCTCTATCTAGTCGGTGGAATCGTCCGCGATAAGCTTTTGGAGAAGCCCTCAGACGAAGACATCGACATAGTGCTGGAGGGCGACGCCGGAGAGCTTGCCGAGTTCCTGCACGAGAAAGGTGTTGCGGAGCATGCGCCCGTCACCTATCCCCGGTTCGGCACGGCGATGATCACCGTAGGGGGTACGCAGGTCGAGCTTGTAGGCGCCCGCAGGGAATCGTATGATCCGACCAGCCGCAAGCCCTCCACAAGCCCCGGAACCCTCCTGGACGACGTCCTTCGCCGTGACTTCACCATCAACACGCTCCTTGAAAACCTCCACACCGGCGAGATACTCGACCTTACGGGCAGAGGCATGGTGGACCTCTGGGATAAGCTCATCCGCACCCCCGTGGACCCTGCGTCCACGTTCGCCGATGATCCCCTGAGGATGCTCCGCGCGATCCGATTCGCTACCCGGCTCGGCTTCAGAATAGACGAGGAGACCTACGCGGCGATAGGCTCGTGCGCGTCGAGGCTGGGCATAGTGAGCGGCGAGCGCATCAGGGAGGAGTTCGTCAAGATAATTATGGGGCCGGATGCCGTCGCCGGCCTCGAAATGCTGCGTGAAACTACTCTGCTCGATCAGTTCGCGCCGGAGCTTTCGGCGACGTACGGCGTGACCCAGAACATCTACCACATCCACGACGTCTGGACGCACACAATCAAGACTCTTGAGTTAATTCCGGTTGAATCGGGTATCATCCTTAGGCTGGCCGCTTTGCTGCATGATGTGGGCAAGGTCGAGACACGGACGGTTGACGAAATCGGTGCGGTCCACTTCTACGACCATCAGCACACAGGCAGCGATATTGCCCGGCGTGTGATGCACCGGCTGAGGTTTTCGAACTCGCAAATCGACGAGGTTGCATTTCTCATCTCAAGGCATCTGCGTGTTGGGGAATATGATAAACAGTGGTCAGACGCCGCTGTGCGCCGCCTCATACGTGAGGCCGGCGATCACCTGGAGGATTTGATCCTGCTGACGGCAGCCGACAAGGGCGCTTCCAACCCCGCTATGCCGAGGGTAGACCTGGATGAGTTCAGGGCACACGTGGAGCGGGCGAAGGAGCGGTTGGCGGGGCGCAAGATAGCGAGCCCGCTGGACGGTCGCGAGATAATCGACCTGCTCGGTTTTGAGCCTGGGCCGGAGATCGGGAAGATCAAGGCCTATCTGGAGCACGAGATTATCGAGGGGAACCTGCTCCCGGGTGACAAGGCTGCGGCGAGGGACCTGGCGCTGCGCAAATATGGAAGAGTTGGTGACTCTCGTTGACAGTGTAAAGGGCGCATGGTATACTCCAGTTAGATAGTATGCCTCAATTGACCGGACAGAAATAGGAATCCGGCGCATCAGGAGAGCCCCGCGGTAACCGACTTGCTGCGCAGCCCTATTCTACCCGTCTGTCCCTCTATGCGAGGGAGGTGAGCTAAGGATTGCTGATCGAGCAGGGCCTAAGACAATCACTATCCCAAAAGATCGACCCCAAGTTGATCATGGCCAACAATATACTTCAGCTCTCATCCATGGAGCTGCAGCAGGTCATCGAGCAGGAGCTGGCCGAAAATCCGGCGCTTGAGGTCCCCGACGACGATCCATGCGAGAACTGTGATCAGCCGAAGACGCTTTGCCTCGACTGTCCGTTCCGCAAGCAAGCCGTGACTGCCGACGACTTAGATCTAAGTGTGTATGAGCTTGAGCAGCCCATCGACTTCGCCGCCGACTTCGAGGACAGCGAGGGCGACTTCATCGCCAACATCCGGGCCGCAATCACCCTCCAGGACCACCTCACCGAGCTTCTCCGCGCCGTCCTGTCATCCGAGTATTGGGAAGTGGGCGAGTATATCATCTCCAACCTCAACGATTCCGGTTATCTGGAAGGCTCTGTAGAAGAATTTGCCCATGACTTAAACAAGGACGTGGACGAGGTCGAGTCGGTCCTCGCGGTCATACAGACATTCGATCCGCCGGGAGTCGGCGCCCGCGACCTCCAGGAATGCCTCAGGATTCAGTTGGAGAGGCTGGAGGAAGATGAGCAGGGCAATCCGTTGGCGCTCGCTATCGTCAAGGACTACTGGCAGGACATGCTGGGCGGTAAGATCGGCAGGATCGCGCGCCGACTGAAGGTGACCGCCAAGGAAGTGATCGGCGCCATCAACTTCGTCAAGAGGCAGTTGAACCCGTATCCGGGCAACAGCTTCAGGCCGCCGTACCAGACCGACGCCGACAACCATGGCGCGTCGGTGAGGCCGGATGTGGTGGTGAGGCGCACCGCCGCCGGCTACGAGATCGACATCGCGGGCCACGATCAGTATTTTCTCAACATCAACTCGCGTTACAGATCGATGTACGAAGACATCAGGAACGGCGGCGGCAAGACGTATACGGGGAACGACAAGAAGCACATCGTCGAGTTCGTCGAGCGCGCCGATATGTTTATCCGCTACATAAACGAGCGCCGCAGAACGCTGAGGCAGATCACCAAGTCGGTCGTCGAGTTCCAGCAGGGCTATCTGGAGACTGGCGCGAAGTCTTTCGTCAGGCCGCTCACCCGCACCAAGATTGCCCGAATGCTGAAGATGCACGAGTCCACCGTGAGCCGCGCGACCGCGAACAAGTATGTCCAACTTCCCAGCGAAGAAGTCGTACCGTTCGACTTCTTCTTCGACAGCTCGGTCTCAACAAAGGACCTCATATTCGAGCTGATAGCAGCCGAGGACAAGACAAGCCCCCTCAGCGACCAGCAGATCGCCTGTATTCTCCAGGAGCGCGGCTTCAACGTCGCCCGTCGCACGGTGGTCAAGTACCGCGAAGCTCAGAAGATACTTTCCTCAAGACAGAGGCGAAGATAGTTCTTGAATGCAGAATGATGAATGAAGAATGCAGAATGAAGGGAAGCCCTTTCCCATTCTGCATTCATCATTTTACGGGGGTTTGAATGAACTTCAGCGTAATCCAGGGTTCGTTGACTGATCAGCCGTCGGATATCCTTATAGTCAATTTGTTTCAGGGAGTCACCGAGCCGGGCGGGGCGACGGGTGCAGTGGACAGGGCGCTCGGCGGAGCCATAAGCGAGCTGATCAGGGATGAGGAGTTCGAGGGGAGCATCGGTCAGACCGCCGTGCTTGCCGCGTGTGCGAATATTCCCGCGAAGAAGGTGCTCCTGGTCGGCCTGGGCAAGCGGGAAGAGTTCGGGATCCAAGCCATCATGCGCGCGGCGGCGAGCGCGGGCCGCAAGTGCCGGTCGCTGAGGGCGCGCACGGTTTCCAGCATCCTCCACGGTGCCGGGGTCGCCGGCATGCCCCCGTATGACTGCGCAAAGGCCACCATTCTCGGCACTATCCTCGGCACATACGAATACACGCGCCTGAAGACCGAAAACGTCAAGCCCAACACCATCGATCAGTTCAATATTGTAGAGCTTTCGGCTGAAAAGATGGACAGCATAGAGCGCGGCACGAGGCTCGCGGAAACGCTTGGCGACGCGATTGTCTTCGCGCGCGACCTGGGAAATGAGCCTTCCAACGTCGTCACCCCATCCTATCTCGCCGAGCTGGCCCAGGAGATAGCGCGCGATAATGGCATGCAGTGCCGCGTTCGGGATCGCGCTGAAATCGAAGAGGCAGGGATGGGCCTGATCGCGGCCGTGGCGCGGGGAAGCGCCGTGGAGCCTCGGTTTATCGAGATCAGATACGAGTCGCCCGGCGCGAGCAAGACCGTCGCGATTATCGGCAAGGGTGTTACGTTCGATTCCGGTGGCTACAGCCTCAAGCCGCACGACTCCATGTATGGGATGAAAGACGATATGTCCGGAGCGGCGGACGTGCTGGCGACGATGCGCGCCATCGGCAAGCTGAAGCCGAAGGTAAATGTGGTTGCGCTGATCCCGTCGGTCGAGAACATGATCGGGGGCCGGGCGATTCATCCGGGGGATGTGTTCAAATCCTACAGCGGGAAGACCGTCGAGATAAACAATACCGACGCCGAAGGGCGACTCATACTGGCCGATGCAATTGCCTATGCGAGACATGCGGATGTGGACGAGATAGTGGACCTGGCCACGTTGACCGGCGCATGCGTGGTCGCCTTGGGCCGCGAGATCGCTGGAATTTTCGGCAATAACGACAGCCTGGCGGAGAGCCTTCTGGAGTCGGGCGAGTCGTGCGGGGAGAAGATGTGGCGGCTGCCTTTGCATGCAGGCTACAAGGAGCATCTGAAGAGTGATGTCGCCGATCTGAAGAATACCGGCCCCAGGGAAGCCGCGGCTATCAATGGCGCGCTGTTCCTCGAAAGCTTTGTCGGCGACACTCCCTGGGCCCACATAGACCTTTCCTCGGCGACGATAGACAAAGACGCCGACCTCGCCAAAAAGGGCAGCACGGGTATGGGCACGGGCACGCTGATAGAGTATTTGCTCAAATAGAGGCAAGAGGCTAGGTGTATGTGAAGTAATGAGATGGCTGACCCTCTAAGGATGCATTAGAAGTAATAAACCTTAGAGGAGGTCAGCCAAAATGAAATACGGCGGATTGGATGTACACAAGTCGTTCATCCAGGTATGTATTCTGGA
>JAMCYN010000094.1 GCA_023474015.1 Armatimonadota bacterium | reverse complement strand
ATAGCAATCTGCTACTCCACGGTAGAACTCCGCGAGCCTCGATGAGGTCGGATAGTCCTTGATTAACTGCTGGAACTCAGCCAACATTTTGTCATACTGACGCATCTCACGATATGCGTTCGCCTGATCTAATCGGCATTGCATCTTCGGATCCGAATCGGACGCTAGCTCCATCGCCTTATCTAGCGCCGCAGAAGACTTCTCCCTATCAATAATTGGATCGTGCAAATAGCAATCGGCTACTCCCCGGTAGAACTCCACAAGCCTCGACGAGGTCGGATAGTCCTTGATTAGCTGCTGGAACTCAGCCAACGTTTTATCATACTGACCCATCTCACGGTATGCGTTCGCCCGATCTACTCGGTATCGCAACTTCTGATCCGACTCTTGATCCAAATCGCGCGCCAGTTCTATTGCCTTATTGAGCGCCGCGAAGGACTTATCCCTATCTTTATTGGGATCGTGCAAATAGCAATCTGCTACTCCACGGTAGAACTCCGCGAGCCTCGACGAGGTCGGATAGTACTTTATTAGCTGCTGGAACTCAGCCAACGTTTTGTCATACTGACCCATCTCACGATATGCGTTCGCCCGATCTAGTCGGTATTGCACATTCTGATCCGAATCCGATGCTAGTTCTATTGCCTTATTGAGCGCCGCGAACGACTTATCCATATCCTTAGTGGGATCGTGCCAATAGCAATCGGCTAGACCCCGATAGAACTCCGCGAGCCTCGGCGACGATGGATAGTCCTTGATTAGCTGCTGGAACTCGGCCAACGTTTTATCAAACTCATCCAGGTCACGATATGCGTTCGCCCGGTCTTCTCGGTATTGCACATTCTGATCCGAATTGGACGCAAGTTCTATCGCCTTATCGAGTGCCGCGAAGAACTTATCCATATCCTTAGTGGGATCGCGCCAGTAGCAATAGGCTAAGCCCCGGTAGAACTCCGCGAGCCTCTGCGATGATGGATAGTCCTGTATTAGCTGCTGGAACTCAGCCAACACTTTATCTAACTGACCTAACTCACAATATGCCTTCGCCCGATCTAATCGGTATTGCACCCTCTGATCCGAATCGGAGGCTAGTTCTATCGCCTTATCGAGCACCGCGAAGGACTTATCCAAATCCTGAACGGGATGGTGCCAATAGCAATCCGCTAAGCCTCGGTAGAACTCCGCGAGCCTCGGCGAACTCGGATTCTCCGCGATTAGCAGCTCGTAAGCTGCCGCAGTCGCGGCATAGTCCCCGGATTCATGCAGTAGTTGGGCAAGTTCAGGATCGACTTGTTCTTGAGCACAACACAAGATACTTGCGAGGAGTGAGAATCATCGTAAACACAATACTTGTCAGCAATCTGGCTTGCACGCGCATATTATGCCTCCTTTATGGCTGGGCTCTTCTCTTGTAAGATCATCAACTGCGCGAACTCTTTGGGAATGTTTATGGCATTTATCCGACGACCCAAAACACCCCGAGAACTGAACCCAGTTCTAATTTACACGATTAACCATCCAAACACAATGTTTATTTCAGTGCATTTCACGTTTGTTATCATCACGTATTGCGCAGGTTAATTTGCAATGCGCGCTGGTGTGACAATTGTCTTGTAGCTGTCGACGAGGATTTGTCCTAAAACCGTCTCCCGCACCAAGTAAGCGACCTCCTCACCGTGGGCTATGAAGTCGTCACCGCCTTTGCCTACCGGCTTGAATAGCCACTTGTTGCCGTTCTCGTCGAGCCAGAACTCCTTCTAATGAGCGCCGCGACTTTGGCTTTTCCCTGATACTTGAACATTACCGGATTGTTGCTTCGGTAGCACGCTGGGCCGTCGACCTGCCCTCAGCCTTGCGAATCCATCGGTAAAGAACACTGTCGCCTCGAACCGAAACTCTTCAGAATACTCTCTTTTCTGCATTTTTCGACACCTCAACTAACTAATATTATCCGCGCTAAATGGGGTGTCCGTAAATACAGAGCAAGACCAAACCAACCATAGTTATTGGATGCGACAGGTCTCGTAAAGCACATCTAAAGCAGCCGGTGGAACATCCGGAGCTACCGAGCAGGAAGTTGACAGAATGTACCCGCCGTGCGCGCCGGCCACAGCGATTCTGCTCTCGGCGTCGGCGCGAATCTCATCAGAGGTGCACCGCAGAAGGCAGTTAACTGAGTCTATGTTCCCCTTGATGAACGTTCTTCCGTTGATTATCTTTACCGCATCCTCCAGAATGACGTTACCGAGCGGCGGTGGGTCGAGGCATTCGATTCCGTCGCAGCCGGATTCCAACATCAGATCCAGTCGGTCACCCAGAAAACCACAAGTATGAATGTAGACCGGCATGTCCGACGCATGCTCGTGTATGCGGTGAATCAACTCCTTTTCATACCGGAGCACGAACTCCTCGTAGCTGCTCCGCGATATGAAGCTCCCGCCCGCATAAGGCGAAGAAATTACGATTGCATCGCAATTTCGGTCTATCGCGCCCTTCGCTATTTCGCTTACGCGGTCCAAGGCCGCCAGCGAAAAACTGTGGCACTTCTCCGGCGCCAGGATGAGAGCGCACAGGCTGGAATCCAGCCCATCGCAATACCGCGCGTGCCACAGGTAGGGCGATTGGATCTCCCAGTGGACCGACTTGGACTTGCCGACGCTGGAATTGATGATGTCAAGCACATCATACATCTCTGTCGCAATCGGGGCTTGTTTCTCCAGAGATGCATCGAGCGCCCCCAGGACGTCCTCGATATCGGTGTGCGCGTGGGTCTTGTCCTCGATGACATTCCCATTCGTATAGTAGTTGACAATCCGCCCGTCCCGCCAGGTTACCCTGTCGACCTCTTCGTGGCTTTCGATACTCTCGATCTTGTCGCGCCAGCACCGATCCTCGGGCCAGACGTTGATAAGGAGACCATCCATCCTGTATCGCAGACAGCACTCAGTGGCGGCCCGCGCGAAGCCTTCCGCGGAGTTCCATATTTCCACGGGGCGCACCGAGCTGTTCTTCAGCATGTGGCCGATGCTCAGCTGGCACATAAACGGCACGCGGTCAGGTTTGCCCCGCCGCATCGCGATGTTCATTCTCTCTTTTGAAGTCATTTGTGATCTACCCTTCGTTACTGGTTTCGTTCCGTCATAGTATTCAGTAGCAGGCACTACTCTTCCAAAGCGCTCACTGCGAGCCTAATATCATAGATCTTCTCAATAATCTCTGACGGAGTGTAGAAGTACCCGATAGAGCCTTCGTAACCGATCCTGGAGTCGGATTTCGAGATCACCAGCATGGCTTCCGAGTTCTCCAGTTCGTCCCTTAGTATCCGCACGAGATAGGATCGCAAGGCGTCATCGCTGGGGCAAAGCAACCATTTGTTGCGAGTCAGAATAAACTCTGCGTGGTTGGCGGCTGTCAGCATATGAAGCATGCACGCTTTGCAGATTGCATGATCTCTCAGATTGTCTTGCTTATACTGCTCGATGTCCGAGTTCTGAGTGGCGTATTCCAGGTAGACAAGTCCCTGCGCAAAGGACTCAGCGCATTTCCGAAATCCCTTGATTACCACGTCAGACCCCAGCGGCTTACATATCTCCTCTATGCGCTCGGTGGGCACCGCCACCATTCCGAACTGCCAGCCGGCCGGCTCCAGGCGAAATTTAACGCCCGGTCCGCTGTTGAGAGCGCTGTGGTAGAGTACGGATATGATAGTGGGGAAGTATTTCATCCCCGACGAGAAGCAATCCCACGCTTTCACGGCTTCCGACGCCGAGCTGCCGTAGTATTTTGCCGCCAATGACTCGAGTGGCGATGGGTCGTTTACGTGCGCCAGCATTTCCATGTTTCGACCCGGATACGCGCCGAATATCCAACAGCCCAACAGGCCATCAACCTCGTTGTCTCTGATCGCCAGCAGCAGTTCCTGCACATTGCTCAACACGGGCAAATAAGGCAGAGCATTCATCTCGACCGTCGATACCAACGAGCACTTGGACAACACCCTTCTCCCGCGCAGCTTCGTTGCTTCTATGATGTCCAAAGCGTAATCGGAAGGCTGCGGGTAGGCAAGCGTGTATTCGATCACGGTCGCCTCTTTGCCAAACAGATTGAACCTGGTGTGCCTGGCCCAGTCCACCATCACCGTGACCCTATCTGAAAGTTTTCCTATTGCTTTCTTAACGGCGTCCACGGGCAAGACGAAGTCCCAGCCCCACACCCACTCAATGACCTCGGCTTCCGATCCTATCGAATCGAGCGCATCGCCGAAGATATTGGCTGCATCCGCCAGAACCTCCTCGGCCCCTCGCTGCATGCATCGCGGGCACGTGCACTTACACTTTTCGTCTCCGAAGCCTATTACGTTCCGCCCGGAGGAGATGTTCGAGGACGAGTGCGAATAGCAGTTCGTCCGATTCTCCGATGCGCTAATGACTACAACTCCGCCAAGATCGGGCACCTGCGAGAAAATGAACGCAATGCTTTCGTGGAGCCACTCCCGAACCCGGGGATCCGACGTGCACATTCCGTAGTAGCTGTCCTGAAGTGCCCTCATACCTTTCGACTCGGGATACTTATCGAAGAATTCCTCCGGCATAAAGCGAGGCTCGTTCAGATAGAGAAACAGCTTTATGCCGTAGGTTTGGGCTTTTTCGACTTGTTTGCGCAAGTTGGCAATGCGAATCTCGTGACTTTCGCCGAACTCGGGGAAGATGCCGCTTGGCGCGAGGTCCCGAAGAAGCCCAGGCATCCAACCGGCATTAACCCCGCGGTTTCGCAAGCGACTGAGTATACCTTCGCTGTAGAACTCCTCGCCACTGAGCAGGAAATCGCCGTGCGTCGCCGTATAGCTGTACATCATTTTGAGCCCTATTCGAGGCTCCTCGGGCTCAGATCCCCCAGTGAGTATAGGCTCTTCCACCTGCGCGAACTCGTCAAGAAAACCGAAGCGTTTTTCCCAGTCGATATAGTCGCTGAAATAGCCCTGACTGCACGATCTGAAATGCGCGGCGGCCGATGCGTTCCATCCTTCCCGGTCGGCCTCGATACCCGTCAAGCCGGCAGGCTTGTTGCCAACTTTGATATCGAGGTAGTCCATCTCCAGCATCGTCCTGCGGTAATGGCCCATCGACATTCCCAGGAGCTTAGCGATCTCTTCATCGGGAAGCAGATCGTGATTCCGCCGGACGACCAGCGGAAACACCCTCTCACGATCCACTGTCTCCATCTCCGGCAAGCCGAGTTCTCGAAGCCAGCCTTGGACAACAACCTCATCTGTGCCCAGGTAGTTCGCCAGAGCATCCGTGGGCAGAAGTTCGCTATTTCGGACAAGAAACGTTTGAAGTCTATTCAAAACATGCATTTGACACCATTGATGATATTCAACCTCTTCGCTGCCTACCTCGAGAGCAGGGTTTGCTCCATTATCTGACTGAATGGGACAGCTCCAATCTCGGTGATCTCGTAGCCAGTCTCAATTCTTGCGCCGAGTTCGACGTCACTAAATCCGCTGATGATCTTATAGCATTCAGCCGGCATCCTGCCTCCGCCGACCAAACCCACACGTCGGACTTGCCCGAGCATCGAGTTCAACTCGGCAAAAAGCTCCGGGAAGCTTATTATGGTCGCGTTCGGATATTCTTCATCGGGAACCATGAAGACGGGGAAGTTTCTTGTGCGAGTGATAGCGCTATCGAGCTTTGCGAAAGGCTCACTTTCGGGACCTCCCAATATCAACGGGTCTCCCAACCTCGGCACCAAGACAGCGCCGCTCTCGAACTGCGGACACGAGCCCGTAAGATACGCGAAATACGGATTGTCATTCATCTCTCGTCAGAATCACTTTCATCTCTCCAACTAAGACTCGAAGCCTTGGCATCCATTGTCACAAACACCGGGAGCGAAAGCCCGAAACGTATTGCCGCTAGCCGCACCACAAGCACCATAGATGCCGCCACTACGGTTGTGCAGGCCTTATTTACTCCCAGACGAGACATTCCGACAAATAGAACCCCCCCGACAAGCGAAGCCGTCGCGTATACCTCTCTGCGCAAGATAAGTGGAATCTCGCCGCAAAGCACATCACGCCCTATTCCGCCGGCAACACCGGTCATGACTCCCATTAGTACGGCTATGATGTAGCTGGAGACATTTGCCTCCAGTGCCTTTTGGCAGCCGATGACCGTAAATACCGCCAGCCCGAATGCATCAAACACCAGCAATACGAGTTGCGAATACTTTATGAACCGAGGATACACGAACGTGGCCAATGCCGCAGCAGCAGCGACGATCACATAGGTCGGGTTACAGACCCACAGGACATTCCTGCTCCCCAGGATGATGTCCCGCAGCGTACCGCCTCCGAGCGCCGTCACAATCGCCACCACGACTATGCCGAAGATATCCATTCTCTTCCGGCCGGCTGCCAGTGCGCCGGTCACGGCAAAGATAGCAACTCCAAGAAGATCGAGCAAGTAAATCATCGATTATTTCCATGGTTGTTCACATTCGGTCTTCTAAGTTCTTTGCTTGCCGACAGAAACCATTCAAACCAGGGCTGCGTCACGTTTGTCGGTATACCCCCGGAATCCATCAGTATGTGAGGGCCACACTTGTGTCCGCTCGCGATTACCTCGCGCAGATGTTCGACTTGTTCATCCTTGGACCAATCGAAGAAGTGCTTATTCAAGCCTCCGCAGAGGATCACTTCCGGCCCGATTGCATCGCGGACCTCCGCCATCGGCATATAGTCATCCGGATCCAGCGGGTTCAGGATATCGATGCCTGCTTCCGCAATGTCGCAGAGTATCGGCATGATCGCACCATGGCTGTGCATGTGCACAACCGCACCAAAGTCGTGGACCAGATCGCATAGCCTCTTGTGCCATGGCCAGAAGAACTCACGATAAAGCGCTGGGCTTATCAGCATTGATTGTCCGCTTCCAAGATCATCGCAGAAGCCTATGCAATCTATTCCAGCTTCGCACATTTTCCGCGCAACGGCGAGAGTCCAATCGCCCGCCTTCTTTACAAGCGCGCGGGCAAACTGCGGGTTCAGCATAAGGTCCACGGAGAACTCCTCGTAGCCCCGAAGAAAATAGTGAACCCCCGAAAAAAAACCGTTCACCCAGCCGACAGTCCACTCGTCGTGGGCTTTGGCCCAAGCCACATCCTCCGCGAACCCGTCAAAACGCTCATCGGCCTCCGGGTCGGGCAGTTCCAGCTTTTTCAGGTCCGCCTCGTCCCTCACAGGTAGGTAAAACGTATCCGCATAGTGAGGATTGAAGCGAACCTCCCGCTTGGCTCCCGTCTCGTACTCCACGATCATAAAGTCATCATTCTTCTCGATCACCCGCTTGTTGAACTCGCCCGGTCCAGCGTGGCCGAATGCTCCATTGGCTCCCCAACCGACCGGGAATGCGCAGCGATCTATGTATAGGTTAAAGGCAAGCTCTTTGGCTAACCTGGCCTCGCTCATACTACTGAATGAATACGCGCCTTCGGACGGGTACTCACCATAACCATCGTAGTGGCATTCCTTCGGGACCAAGCTCTCTGCGAGTTGGGTGTTCGCAAAGGCCATCAGCCACTGAGGAGTTGATTCAAGTCGATCCCCGGATAACAGAGCCTGCATAGCCTCACGTCGATTCATCGGCCACCATCCATTTCGGAATTCTTCGCTCAAACAGATCCATCAGATATATCAATCCACGTGGAAGGTGAAACGGATCCTTCACAGGAAGCGCCGCAGTTTCAGCCTTATTGCCATATCGATCAAGCCACTGCGTCCATTCGCCAGTCGGCACGGGATAATGTGAGTAGGCATATTGCTGCACTTTCTTGTGCCAGTCCAAACTCCACTCCGATCCCGTATGCAAATATGCATATGCCGTAGCGACCAATGCTTCGACCTGCACCCACCACGGCTTGCAGTCAGGCTTCTGCCACTCAACAGGTTCTCTACCATCAACATCAATGGCGAGTCTGATGCCACCATACTCCTCGTCCCATCCCAGCTCAAGATGCTTCTTGATCAGTTCACAACATCTGGCAACGCTTGTGCTGTCGCCTGTCTCCTCGAATATCGATATCAGGAACCACATCGCCTCGATCACATGCCCCGGAATGCAAACTCGCCCACACGAAAAGTCGAACCGCCTATCGCCTAGTGCCACGAACTCCATAATGGCATCGTTCTCCGGGGAGTAGTAATCTGTAAGGATTTCTTGCGCGTACATTCGACCTACCTCTGATATGTCTGGCCTGCCAATCGCCTTGCCCAGGTTGTAGAAGCAGAACGAGAAGATCATCGGGATGCCAAGTGTCTTCATCCCATCGGGTATTGAGTATGGAGCAATGCGGTAACTGCCAGGGTCTTGCAGTCTTGACAAAATATTATCATACGTGTCAGATGCAAGGAGAGCAACGTCACTGTTACTGGTCGCGGTGTAGTATTCTCCCAACCCGTTCACGACGAACCCATCCACATAGATGCTGATGTCTGGATCAAGCACATTCCCCTCTGCATCAAGCCTGTACACCCATCGACGCTCAAGGTCCCGCCCATGTTTGCTGACATACCTGTAGATTCCGTGTGCAACATCCAGCCACTCATCCCTCGGCTCAATGCGGTTGTAGAGCGCCGAGAATGTCCAAAGAGCTCTTCCCTGAGACCAGAGATATCTGTCTTTTGACAGTTGATTGCCAGCATCGTCCAAGCAGTTGTTGATGGCGCCACTTTCTTTGTCGATAGCGTGCTTCATCCAGAATGGCACTATATCCTCGATCAGCGTTTTTCTGTATAGCTCTGCGCATCTATCGACCAGAAGTGTGTTCATGGAGAGGCGCACTCCTGCATTTTCTGCAGTTCGACAACCGCTTTATAATGATCCTCCCACGTAGGTTCATCCGCCGGTCTCCCGGTCGGGAAGCCATCCACACACAAATAGGTTAGAGGTTCAGCTGCGCTCGTGCAGAATATCTGATGCTCCGTGTTCCTTGGAACGTGCACAACATCCTCCGGAACCATCTCGAACTCTGCAGTGCCATTAGAGGACACGATCACCGCCTTGCCGCTCCCCGAGATTACATAGTACAACTGCTCGGTGTCGGAGTGCGAGTGACAATGGGTATAGTTGCCCGGCTCTATGATCACGTAGAACGCTTCCATGCTCTCCGCTTCTTCGCGAGGCAGGAGTATCTCGTTAATGTGTGTATTGAATGCGTATCTTTTTCCCTGTCTAACGTTGATCTTCTGCATAATTCTTAGTCAGCACCCCTATAGAATAGAGCCGCGCAGAATCGCGCAGTTGGACGCGCAGCCGATAGATTCCGGCGGATATCGCGCTGTCCCAAACAGTATTGCGGTAAACCGTTTTCAGACGCTTCACCCCTAATCGCCCGGTGGCCGCAACTTTATCGTCGTCGGTGAGCAATGACAGGCCGAACGAGTCAATATCCCCATCGGCATTCAACCATACCTCTCCACCTTCGCGAACATCCGATAATTTAATGTCTAAAGTCCCTGTGGACCTTCCTGCCGGCGCAACGTAAGCGAACCTGTCTCGCGGCAGAGTGGCGAGCCCCATGAATGTCGGATAAACTGTTGCGGCGCGCAGTTCGTGAGGCACTCCTGCCGGCGTGTGCGGCCATGGTCTATAGATGCACGGCGTGCCGTGATAATAAATGAACACCTCGTCCCCAAATTCGACTGCGGAACTGCTGACCAACTGGTTTGCGTCGAACATTGCTTTAGTTCCACGCGAGATGATCGGAGTATCCGGGTGGATCCGGCGGAAGATTATCCCGTCCATGCTCATGGCGATCCGAATGTCGGAAATCGGCGGCTCGACGCCATTGTCATAGTCGAATCGGCTACTGTCGTGAACTATAAGATAGTATCCATTCTCTAGCTTGCGAACCGTGTTCCAGTGAATCTCATCTTCATACGGCTCCTGCCCCTCGATTAGAACAATCTGTCCATCATATCTAAGCGAAGAGAAATCCGACCCGTAGACCATCGCGACACCGCGATTCCCTCGCCCCGGCCTGATCGGTCGGTCGCTCTGCCCGTAGGCTTTCACTCGCTTCTGCGGATCAGGATCGTCCATGTCGTAGATTACGCTGTTGATGTCAATAATGCCGGGGGCGGGCTTTCCGTCAGGAGAGCCGCCGTCATACGCCACTGTACGGCGAGCCCACCGCTTGCCATCAGGAGAGGCGTAAAGTACTTTACGAAACTCCTTAAACGTGCGATTGCCCTCCTCATCTGAGCCGATTTCGGTAAAGAGCGCGAGATACCTTTCATCTGCAGACTTTGCCTTCGGATTGATCCAGACTGCCACAAGGCTTGTAAAGTGATCCCATCCTCTACCAGTTCCAGACTTCTCGTAATCTGTCGCTATGGAGTTTGTGGGAGCACCACGGTGCTCGTGCTGTCCAAGTAGCGGCTTAACCCAGTGAATTCCATCGATGCTCTCCGCGTAGCCGTTGCGCAACATTCGACCCAGCCACGCTGCGAAGCCCTTCCGTTCAGGGTAATGATTCACGTCGTATTGGGCCGCATCCTGTCCGCAATACCAACACTTGAACAGCTTCTCCTCACGATCATATAGCACTACGCTTGGCCAGTTGATCTGAAGCCCATCCCATTGGTGCGGAAAGCCTGGCACAATCACTGGGTTTTCCGGGTGCTTCACAGCCTGATTAAGGTGAAAGCCTACGCCACTCGAAGCTTCTACTGACGCTTCGTCGAGGACAAGGTGAACTTTCATCTACTCGCCCCTTTGAGGAATAAGAACCCGTTACTGGTGCACGCATGGTGCCTATAGTGAATACATCGCTTCCAAAAATACCCGTCGTGACCTGCCTTGATTCCGCCCTCATCAAAGCCGGCTTGACCGGCAACTTCATAGCTAGACCATCAGGACTGCCACGATTTTCAGCACGTCATCGCTATCATTTCTACCAGCATGCAACTTGCCCGCTTTTACGTAGAAAGCATCACCAGCCTTGGCCCTGAATGTGCCGCTGTTAACTACCTCCAGCGTCAACTCGCCCGAGACGACCATGCCGCACATATCGCCCTTATAGCTCTCTTTCTCGATAATCTTGGTATGGGGTTGGTACTCCTCGTAGGTTAGCTCCATTCGGATATCTGGGTGCTTCGGGAACGCGTAGTACCAAACACGCTCATCGTCATTCGAAAGCGCCATTCTTGATCTCTTGAAAACTATCCTCTCTGATGGATCATCGTCGTGCTTATTGAGGAAGAACTCGTAGATGTCCAGATTCATGGCATCCAATATCTTCTGCAGAGACATAACGGTTGGGCAAGCGTTCCCCGCCTCTATCTTTGAGATATAGCTCACAGCGAGGTTAGCTTTCGAGGCAAGCTCTCGCATCGATAGCTTCCTCTCCTCGCGCATCCACTTGATTTTTAGCCCAATTGATTTGGGGTCGAGTTTCTGATGGTTCAAAGGTTGTACGCCTCCACAATCTTCTCGTTGCGGCCAAGAAGAGCAGAGCTATTGTAACATCTGTTCGCATATTCTCGCAAGGGACTGTGCTGCCTCATTAATAACTGTTCAGAAACAGAATCAATACCTCAGATAAGAGTGGAAAAGTCCAACTACGGCCGTAGCTTGCCTCCGAATGGCAGAACTACTGCCACGAACTGTTGGCGAATAGACTTCGCGAACCGGGACGACTTATCGGCGTCGAAGTGTCCCTCGTAACCACAGAGGCTGTAACTGTAGGAAACGCGACCGTTCTGCGTCGCCGGGAAGTTAGTGAACCAGTAGTTGTTCATCACCCACGACATCACAAGCCCGTTGTGCGGCGGGAGTGTGGGCTGCCATTTGCCAGTGTTGATGCCATTCACCTGTACGAGTGGAACATCGGGCGAAGCGACGACGGTTGTCCACTCGCCATCCTCGACAGCAAAGTAGTGCTGAATGCTGTGCCAGTCCGTCGCCGTGCCTGGTACCTGGTCAAGCCCCGGTCGCATCACTGCGCCGGGAACGTCCAGATACACCGTTGCCCCCTCACGCCCAAGCGGAAAGGCATGATAAATAGCTTCGGCACGGTCGATGGGTGGTTTGGTCACGTAGTTTAGCAGATCTATCCTGTCAATGTCGTCGTAAAGGATAATCTCGCTTCTCAGCATAGGGAATTCCCCGCCTCCGCCCTCAACAACCAGACTCGCGCCGAACGGCATAGCGCGACCTTGGCAAATGGTCATATCCGGTGTGCTGCGGCAGAACGGCGTGTCATACTTCATGCCGGTCCAATCAGAGAGCGCCTCCCGTCCATTGCGGGAATCGATGATCTCATGGATGTGCTGATTAAGCGAATAGTCTCCTCGCACAACCAGTTCCCGGCCTGTGCGGTGGTGTATCAGGCTGGAAATCCCGCCTGTTTTCTCGTCAAGTGCTAGGCGAAAGAATTCATTTTCGATGGTCAAGTCTCGCGCCTGCGTGCAAGGAGCGGCGTCCCGTGATCCCTCCATGACACGGTATTGACGGAAGCCGCACGCGGGAACATCGCTTGCAATGAAGCGCACCAACTGGCTGGGACGTCGGCTGCTGTCAGCGAGCGTCGGACGGCGGTCCACGGAGGTCACTTTGCCGGTCTCCTTGTCCACCAAGTGGAGCGCGGGACCATCCTCAGTGTGTTCCCGACCCAGCACCTGCATTGTTGGGTCGCCGCCGAGTGCGTCATTCCTAATCACCACTTCCACAACATCCGACCGGAGGAAAGGCAACGGGTTAAACACGACTATTTCCGGGCCATCGCCCGGCTCGCTGAAGTTCATTCTGATTGTGTCACGAACCAGGGCATTCGATTCCACAGCGGCCCTGTATGCAAAGCCGGACTTTATGTTCCACTGAGCTCTGCTTTCCAGCGCGTGGGGGTCATCCGTGCTGCACCAAGCGCCCCAGGTGTGCTCGCAGAAGAACATCGCATCCTCTTTGATCTGGTCCAAACGATCGCGGTCGAGCTTGCATCCGGCGGCTGCGGCAGCTTCGGCGGTGAGAATATTGGCCTGAGCGGCCCGCACTAGCGAGGCTTCGTAAACGGCACTGCCGTTCCCGTCCGCCCACCAGTCCGGCCATCCCGCGCGGAATTCCCTTATTGGCTCCGGCCACTTCGATTCCAGATGCTCGAACCACTCGCGCGGTGTGCAAAGGCGCAACCTTGGGTACTCGTAGCGCGCATTCCAATTATGCACGGCATCGCATACCCATAGGCCGGGAGGAGCATTGTCGTGAAACTCACCGCTGATGCGCATCTCAACAGCCGAATGGGGGTAACCGGAGGTTTCGAGCTTCGAGAGGAGATTTGCCACACGATCTTCGGCGCCAGGTTCGCCCAGTCGCAGCAAATTGCCATCCAAGTACCCGTTACCGTGCCACATCAGCACGCGGCTACCATCCGGAGATGCCCAGTAGAATGGACTCGGACGCGGGCGAACGCCAAGCGCGCGCGTCTCATTTATGGCCGTGTCGAAATAACGGATGCCGCGGGCGAACATCATCCGCGGCAGTCCCCAAGGCCAGCCGTTGACGTCGTCATTCATCGCCGTCACAACTTCAAAATCGTGCTTCCGAGCCAGGTCTTTTGCGTAGTCCAGCGCGCATTCGAGCAGTTCCTCCGTGAAGAGGTCCGTCAATTGGAGATAGATCCCGGCTACCTCTATCCGACCTTCGCGTATTCGACGAAAGAATTCGTCGGCCCGCTCGGGGTAACGGTCGAGAAACGTTCTTACAGTCCATGATACTTCGCACGCCCACGTGAATCGCTCTCCAGGTGGCAGGTGATCAGTCGCGGTGCAGTAGTCCAGTGCCTGTGCGATGAACTCCGCATGCTTTCGCAGGACTATCGGTTGCGGCTCCGAGTACCCGACGTCAACGTGCGTGTGTTGCACAATATAGACTTCCCACGGTCTAGTCAATCCAGCCAGTGAATCCATCTCGATATTATTGCTCCTTAGGATAATCGGGATTAGTCAGGTCGCCGACGGCGTCAACCATCGCCTTGAAGTTCTCGGGTGGAATAGGTGGATTGATCTCGCTTGATGATGCAACGAACATGCCGCCGGTAAGCAGGGCATTTGTTTCGGCGATATGGCGGTGGACTTCGGCGCGCACATCCTCCGGCCGCCCACGCTCCAGCAAGTCGACACCGTCCACACCCCCGGCCCAGACAAACTCCGGCCATGTGTTCTTCAGTTCGACTATGTCCATACCGACGTTTGGCTCCAAACAGTAGAAGCCGTCCACTCCGCAGGTCTCCAGGTCGGGAATCACCATCTTATAGTTGCCATCGCTGTGGTAGAGCACTTCAATCCCATGGCTGTGCCAGGCTTCAGTCAGCCTCCGAACGTGCGGGAAGAGCTCCTTTGCCAGGAAGTTCGGAGGGAATATCGGCCCCTGCTTCGTGGCGAAGTCCTCGGGAATGAGGATAACCGGCGACAAATCGACCTCCGCTACTGCATGGATACGCCTCAACTCACGCTCCATGGATACCTCAAGAAAGTCGGAGAAGACCTGTGGATGATCCTCGTAGAAAAACACGAATATCTCCAAGCCCATCGAGTCAAATACGTTACAGAAGCCAACGGAACTGTAATTGAGGATCACAGTGTCGCCGATCATTCTCTGGAGGTCGCCCATGTAACTGTGATAAGATTCGCGCTCCTTATCGGGATCGAACGGGGTCTGTCTGAGCTCATCCGTGCGACAAAGGAGCCATTTTTTCGCTCCCTCAACGTCTGTAAACGGGCGGCTCACGTGCCATGTGGTCCAGTTATCGTGCTGGAGAACGAAGCCATCCGGAGTTGTCTCCACACCAGTGCCACGAGGCGCAACCGGTGGGAAGCACATATCCGAGGTCTTGCGGATGACGCTGCAGATGTCCTCGATCGTATAGTCGAAGCCGCTGATCTTCCTACCGGTGTAGAATTCTATTACGCGCGGATTGAGGCTGAGCTGCTCGTGTATTGCCACTCGGTCTATAGGCTTATGATTGAGCGTGCGCTCGACTCGCTCGCGTTTCGTCAGAGCATCTGTCTGGAAGAGTCTGTCCATTTGTGGTTCCGTGATCTTCTGCGTCATCTGTAGTCTTGCCATGCCTCGATCATAGCTTCCACTCCGTCCCACGGAGTATCGGGGAAGATGGCATCGACCGGGTGGAGGATGAACCGATTGCCGGGCCCCAATACGTCAAGCGAGCACCGCACTTCCTCACGTATTCGGTCCTGATCGCCAGATGCGAGGCTGAGCGCATTTGTGCCTCCAACGAGAGTCATCCGGCTGTCGAGCTCGCGTGCTTTCTCGAGGGATATCCCATCCTGCACAGGGTCAACAAAATACAGCACATCAACCCCGGCGTCTGCAAGTCTGTGTCCGAGTACACCGACACCCGTGGTCATGACATATCCGAATTTTACACCATTTCTGTGTGCTATGTCCACCAACTCACACACATGCGGATATACAAACTCCTCAAAGAGTGCGGGGGACCAGAAATCGACTGATGAGTACCAACCCCTCTGTACAACCATGTCGACTCCAGGCGTGGAAGCTGCAAGCTCGGTACGGCCTCTATCTGCTTTCGCAATGATTTCTAACAGCTCTGCGAAGGCATTGGGTGCGTCGAGTGCCATCAATATGGCTCCCTGGGTACCGGTCAACCAGACTGCCCCATCCATTCCGAATGCGGACCAAGCCTGCACAGGCACTCCGTGCTGGTCAGCAAACGGCCTGATAGCCGCCATTCGTGCGGCGAACCACTCGCGCGCATTATCGTCTGGTGGAGTATAGAGATGGCGAATCGCGGAGACGCAGTTCGGGTTGCTGACAATGTGGTCGACGGCCCGCGGTATGTTGTAATCTTCGAATAGTGGCACGTGGTCGGGCTGGACCACCCAGCCCGTTCCGGTATCCTCGCCGGTCTGCCGAACGGCGTGTCTTAACGGTCCTGACGGTGTCTGGTACTCACGAAGCAGGATGGGGTATTTGTCGTAATGACAGGCCGGCACATGGCTATCCGTCCAACTCATCTCAGGATCAGTGCCCCATGGCACGGAGACGTCGAGGATGTCATCCACCCCCAGGGAGTGCCAAGCCAGCACCCGTTTGAAGTCGTCCTCTAGTTCCCACGGTTCTGGAAGAGTGTGAAGATGTTCCATGCGCAGCGAATACCAGTGCCGGACGCTACGTCCGTTCTTCTGCCATGTTACGTGCTCCGGCACACCGAGTCCAAAGCACCATGTAGTAAGTGGAACGCGGTCGGAAGGCTTTCCGTTCCACGCCGCGATGATCCTCTCTTTAGACGTCATTACTTATTGTGAATCTCCTATAATAATCAAAGCTGCCATGCGTGTGCATTCAGAACTGGGCAGTATCTGTATCATCATCATCGGAACTGTCAACTCCAACCATCTCTACCTGGTGCTGCGGCTGAGTTGCACCACGAGCAAGCCCGAGACTGTGAATGGAGAGTATCTGATCAATGTCCTCCAGCGGCTCTATGTGGCCCAACGGACGCAAACCAGGAACGTGCACTGGGATACCGGTCAATCGTCCAAACTCAAGCAACGTGGGAAGCACGTTGCCGTAGCCGATCATCCAGTGGTGGCCCAGTCCTGCGTCCGCTACATCATCGAGGAACTCTGAAATCGGGACTTCGAGCCTCACTTTTACTGGATTGCCGGGGAAGACCAACTCCGTGCGGATCGCCTCTCCTACTGCGGCGCCGAATCGGTAGGTCCCGTGGCGGCCGACGAGATTGATAAGGGTAACGCGTCCCGGCCTGCCGGGGTAATGAACAGTGACGCCGGCATCTGTGAGCCGGCAACTGTCCAGGATGATGTCATCATGGCAGTTGGCGAGGCAGAATGCACCGGAGCCACAGTGGCCGAAGGAGAATGTGTTCTCCTCTCTGTCATAAGTCAGGAGGTCGGTGTTATGCACGGGGCTTCCTGTAAACCAGCTAAGCAGGCGCATCGCGACCGCGCTGTTGACGTCGCCTTCGCAGGCACCGACCACATCCTCCGCAGCCAGCAGTGCTATGGGCAAACAGACGCAACCCATCAGGTCAGGGTAGCATTCTACAGTGAATGCGCTCAATTCCTCAGTCCGCACGAGGTTGCGAAGGGCGAGGTAGTACCGCGCGGCCAGAATTCCGTCGACATCAGAGACTTTACTCAGCCCTGCAATTCCCCGCACTCTTCGCCATATCTTATCGGCGTCGGCTGAGTTGGCTGATTCTACCTCTTTCGCCAGCCAATCCAGACCTTTTTCGACAAGTCTAGGGCCCAGTACTGATCGAAGTTCCAACTCGTCCACTGAGACTTCGGCCATCCCTTTCATCCGGCTTCCGACACGTCCAACACGAGTCTTGCGAAGAATCCTCTGTGCTGCTGCGGCCTGCGAGAATGCGATGACTCTGGAAAGTGCTGATCTATCGATCAGTTCGCCGAAGACGAACCGGTAAGTATAGCCCAACTCCTTTAGCACGCAACAGAGCTGCTGCGTGCCACACAGGGATCCGGCGTGCAGACCCGGCAGTCCCCAGGCGATGACCGGAACTGGAGATCGCATTGCTGAAAGGATGTCCTGTACCAGAAAGTCCTCAGACCAAGTTGCAGCGACCACACAGATAGCATCCACATCCTGGAAAGTCGCCCCGGCGGCACGCGCCGAACTCGCATCTCTGACCACAGCAGGGGCGACGACGTGCAGTTCGGCCTCTTTAAACACGTCGGTCACCTGCCGAAGGATGGCAGGAGCGTGCTCCGACCCTACTTCGGGTGTGCTTACAACAACTATCAGACCAATAGATGGCTGCATGAATTGCCCCTTTCCGATCGTCTCGCCTGCGCCATGTTGCGGATGATCTCTATGTGCGGCACTGCGCGCATTCACTTCAATCCATAAACATTCGATAATTGCTATTACTGTTGTTGCTTGACAAGTATTCCTGCCACCTGCTCGTTTGCATTCTCAGTCTCAATACTTAGCACCTGGTCGAGACTCGCAAAGACCTTCTGGAACGCTTCGACGTAGAGTTCCATAACCTCCATGGGCTGGGAGTAGATCGGGTACGTCTCCGAGCACAGGCAAAGCGAGTTCGCGAGCATATCGAGCGTCACCGGGAAGTCTTCCGCGCGGTAGCTGTATGTTACGCCTCCAAGCTTCTCGCACGTCCACGGGCAACCCTGACCGTAACCCTCAAGTATCTGGAACAGGGGCTGCTCAGGTATCGGCGTGCGCTGCCACAGGACTGCGTCGACTCCTTCGGCTTGAAGCGCCTTCTGCAGCTTGTCACGAAATGCCGTGCCGGTGACCGCCACACCAAGCTTCTCCGGTTCCAACCTTACTCGGTATTTGTGGTAGATGCACGTCCGATCATCAGGCACATAAGGTGGCACGAGTCCCGGCATTTTCCCAAGCTCGCGGGATAGATACTCTCCGTTCCGCTGAGCGGTGGTGTTGTAACTGTCGAGTCTCTTGAGCTGGCTGCGAGTGAACGCGCACGGCATCTCCTGGGTGCGATAGTTCCAACCCATAGTGAATGCCTTATACTTGCGGCCCTCGTTCGGCGCTACGAACTCACCGAACATCCTCAGCATATTCGCCTTGCCTCGGTATTCCTCGCTGTTAGTCGTGAATAGTCCACCTTCTCCGCCAGGGAGGTTCTTAGTAGTATTCAAGCTGAACGCCGCCATCGCACCCAGGTTGCCGGTCTTTTTTCCTTTGTATTCTGCTCCGTGGGCCTGGCAGGCGTCTTCGATCACAATCAGGTTATGTTTATCAGCCAACGCGTTGATCTCGTCCATATCGGCCGGTAGGCCGTGAATATGTACTGGGATGATTGCTTTTGTTCTAGATGTTATGGCTGCTTCGATTCGTTTGACGTCGATGTTATAGGTGGCGGGATCGATATCTATGAACACGGGGACTGCATTGTGATGGAGGACGGCCGTTGCGGACGCAAGAAACGAGTAGGCTGACGTAATGACTTCGTCGCCGGGACCGACGCCGGCTGCGCTGAGCGCACAGTGCAATGCGGCGGTACCACTGTTCATCGCAAGGCAGAATTCAGTGCCGCAGTACGTCGCGAAGTCTGCTTCGAGACCGCGCATCTCAGGCGCGTAAAGCCCCCAGATGACGCCGGAATCCAGCACGCGTACGATGGCATCCTTATCCTCTTGTGTAATGATAGGCCACTTGGCCTTGACTGAGTCGTCGAGCACGGGCGTACCGCCGTGAACAGCTAAACGTATGGCCATCGTCTCTTCCCTTTCCTGACTAATGGTGCAACCGGATCAACATCCGCACCCACCTGTTGTTTAGTGAGCACATGCACAGTATAGCGAACGATCGGCACATTGTCAACTGGATTTCGCGTTGTCATTCTCGACCAACATGGGCTGGCTAATGTTCAATCAGACTTGCGCAGCCTCAGCCTCAGTAAATTTGCTGTTTTCAAAAATCTAGCCAACTACCCCTTGACAGGAGTGAACAGTTGTGCTATAACTAAAACAATACACGATCGCACCGCCAGCGTGAGAGCTAATCAACAGAGAATACAATTAATCTGTTTCGTTGGCGCAGTAGTGTTCGCTATGAAGAGCAGTTGTCTCGTCTAGCGAGGTGTATGGTGTAGATGGCAGCTCGGCAGAAGGCTGTGAGAGGAAAGGAGGATAGGAGGTGAAAATGCATTCTGAGAAATCTTGGCGCAAATGCTGGATGTGGTGGCTGCCTAGCGCAAGAATAAGAATAGATAGCAAGATTAGCGAAAACACACAAAACTGTATGCATGGGAGGAAGAAGATAATGAAAACGATGTTTTGCTTGGTTTTGATTGCTGTGCTGGCAGTAGGCGCCGGCTCTGCTTGGGCGTTCGACATTCCCTTGGTGAACGCGTCATTTGAGAACGGCATTGCTGGTTGGACCGACTACTGGGGAAGCATGTACAGTTGGGACGTAGGTGCGAATGCTTACGATGGCGTCCGTATCGGCCAGCCCGGTGGCAATTTAAGGTTCCAGCAGGCGGTGAGTGCGGTTATTCAGGCCAACACAGTCTACACGGCGTCCATGTGGATATCAAAGTATCCGGATCAGATAACCGGCGGCTCACTCTGGCTTTGGGCCACACCTACCCCTGGCGTTCTGGATGTTCCTGACACAAACACAGCCGGCGCCGTATCCTTTGCCGTTAATATTCCGACTCTGACAAATCCGATGCAGGACTGGAGCTGGATGCAGATATCTACCTCGTTCAGTTCCGCGGCCCATCCGGAACTGGTCGGTTACGGCCTTGCAGTTGCCGTTCATGCCGTGAACGGAACCACGACAAATTATGATCTGGTCCAGTTGACTGGGACCGTCATTCCCGAGCCTAGCGCAATGCTCGCTCTGGGGAGTGGGCTGTTCGGTCTTATCGGCTTCGCGATCAAGCGGAAGAGATAGGCTGTAACATGCGGATGGGCGGATGCTGAGTCCGCCCATCTCTCAATCTCCGGAATTTTTGTTCGGTGCATCCCAAGTTTGTGGTATGACCCAATATGCAGTACGGAACGATGGGGTTATCCATGCCTCCAAAAGTATCAGGCGATAACTCCCGCGGCGTAACTGGGGTGGGTTGTCAGGAGCTTGGAATGCACCTATTTGAATCTTTGAAACTAGGTATTGACAACTCACTAGTTCGGTGATAGACTCCAGTCAGGAGAGTAGCCGGGGACGGCCTTTCGTAAAAGAATCACAAATACGGGAGAGCGGACCGGTTTTTTTGAGCCGCAAAGTGTTCTCAATATGCTACTCTTGTGCACACGTGATTTGCTTCTCGGACCAGATAGAAGGGAGGGAATCAGAAGAAATTGGACGGACGACAAGTGAGATTGGTGTCCACAGTGGGTGTTCGCATTTAGTCGACTTGGGAAAGGAAGTGCCTGGTGTTCTAAGTGAAGTCAGGCAATCTCGAAAGGAGGTAATGTTATGAAATTAAAGCTGACAATCGCCATAGGTGCCCTGCTGACGGTTTTGGCAGGATCGTGCTGGGGGCTTTCGACCGGCCTAAGAAATGGGTCGTTCGAGCAGTGGTATTTCGTACCGGATTGGGGCCCGTTCGCGTCGGAATGGACGGCTATCTGGGACACTGCCGATCCTGATCTCCCAGCCGGTTATTTCCGCGAGGGGGTGAATACGTGGGCCGATCCGCGGCGATACGACGGCGATCGGTTTGTTCAGATGGGCCAGCCTAAGTGGTGGTGCGGCATACAACAGTTCCTTCCGGCACTGAACACGGTGGAGCCGAATACTGTGTATACACTGTCTGTGTATGTCGCCAAGGATGACACCCCACCCGGAGATCCTGAAAGACCGTTTAAGGGAGGCAGTCTAAACCTGTACCTTCTGACAACGCCGGAGTCTTTCGATGGACTCTACGATACTGTTACTACAACTATCCCCGAGATTACGGGGGCCGGCTACAACTGGACGAAGTATTCTGTCAGTTTCAACTCGGCCGACTATCCGGAATGGGTGGGCCGTTACTTCGGGATGTCGATAATCGCGAACTCGGGTGAGGGCACTGCCACGACAATGTGCCTGGACAAGGTCGAGTTCAACGCGCCGGTCTACAATTATTCCGATGTCACGGCGGATTGGAACAATACTAACTCCGATGCTTCTATTTGGAGTTACCGTGAAGTGGACACCATCGGAGGCCCATCGGCGCTGCTTGCAGGCCCCGATACGTTTGGCCATCCGAGCTTCGGGCCGCAGGACATGTTCTCGTTATACATGACCGTCGGACATAATCCGAGCGATACGCCGAAGTTTATGTACCCCGGATATGGTAACCCGGAGCAGCCGGCTTTTTCCTACAGCACAGGTTTCGAAGGCGAGAATTTTCCCGCCAACAACCTGCTCGGAGTTGATGCCGGAACGGCAGAGGGATGGTACTACACTTGGGCTGTCTCGGATACACCTATTGTGTTCGCTGGTATCGGATTGAACGATTCGCAGGGGGTGGAGATGAACGAGGGGCAGTGGGCCCAGACCGCTGTGACCTATCATTTCATTGATCCTGTAACCAGCTCCCACAAGGAGGTAACTGCTGCCGGTGGTGATACGATAACTGCTTCCATCGCCATAAAGAACCTGAACCCAGTCAGCCCAGCGACAGTCAACAATATCATTGGCTTCTTTGGGCCTGAACTGCCAACAGGATCTTATGCTGGCTGGGCGCAGTGTGACAGTATGATGGGCACTATAGAGATACACAAGTACAGTGCCACCAAACCCCGTGAGATCCATATCCATGCCGCGCAGGACATTCTGGTCATGGATCCGCAGAACCCGAGCGAGGCGTATAGCTGGGATCCTGATCAGTGGTATCGGGTGAATGCAACTGCCCACTTCAGTCAGGGCAGCAGCCTTTGGGACACGATTGAGTTCTCCCTTGATCTACTGAATCCTGATGGAACGCTGCAGCAGGCCAATTTGTGGTCTTCTGGTATCCTGGCAGCCAAGCATACCCAACAGTCGCTCTACACGGGTGCCAACCTCACGGTTGAGCGCGCACAGCTCGACGACTTCAACGTAGTTCAGAGTGGCACTCCTGTTGCGTTCGTAGAGCCGGACCGTGGCGCGTACGTCAGGCCCGGAGAGGTTTGGCTGTATCCGGGTAGTGACTCAGTGAACAAGAAGGCTGTAGTTCGGTGGAAAGCAATGTACCCGGCGAAGATCAAGATATATGCGAACTTCACCGGAAACCATATGCCGACTAGCGAATCTGATCCGGGAACGACGACGCAAGTCTATGTTGCCAAGAACGGAACAGCCCTATGGGATGCTCCGATCAATGGCTTCATAGGAGCCAACCTGTCCGCTATTGGCGGTCCAGTGGTTCCGGGGAAAGGGCCCAACCCGATGCAGATCTACTCGTCTGATGTTATAAATGTCAACACAGGCGACACCATCGACTTCGTGTGCGACCAGGGCTCCGATTTCACTGGCTACAATGCACCATGGTTAAGTGATATCACCGGGCTGAATGCGCTGGTAGGTGTTGTTGAGCGTCTCAGATGGGATGCCGCAGCCGACTGGGGCATCCCAGGGTCGCCTCTCACGCCTGTTAACGGCGATTGGAGCTACCGAGAGTCAACGAGCCTTGGCGGCAACGCGTACTTGATGCCAAACTCTGAAACCATAAGCCACGCCAGCTTTGGGCCACAGGAGGATTTCTATAGCTACGGTAGAATCGGCAAGAATACCTCTGGTGGAGATTGCTACCTGTATCCTCCGTATGCGGGCGTGACAGACATGTATGCCTACGTTCCGGCCGGGCAGATGTGGATGGAAACCACCAGAGATGACGGCAAGAAGTGGGCTGTCCTTCGGTGGACTGCGCCACGCGCTGTGGAGGTCAAGGCGAATGCCACGTTTACAGCTCTCTCTATACCGGACCTTACTGGGGAGGGTACAACGTCACACGTCTATGTCCTGAAAAACAGCGTCCCGTTGTGGGATGCGCCTGTTGACGGCTTTATTGGGGCCACTCTCCAGACTTCTGGCGGTCCGGTTGTAATTCCGCAGTCCGGAACCAGCCCCGTTCAGTCATACACCTCGGGTGTCATTGCCGCGGTCGCGGGGGACACCATTGACTTCGTCGTTGATTATGGTGATTCATATGCCACTGGAGCCGTATGGATGGGTGATATCACTGGTGTTACAGTGACTATTGAAGTGCCGACGGCCGAGCCGCCTGTTGTTGTCTCCGGAATAACCGAACTCAAGGGGATTGCAGACGGCACAACAGTGGCAATCTCTACTCCTGTTGTTGTGACTGTTGATTCGAAGGATGCGTCGTACTCCTTCGCTGACAGGAGCTTCTATGTAGAGCAGAGTGACAGGGCGGCCGGTATAAAGGTTATGCCCGGCACAAGTGGTGCTCAAGTATCCGTTGGAGACGTGATAACTTTCACGGGTGTTGTCCATACGGATGCAACGACTGGTGAGAAGTGGGTGGAGCTTACCTCCATCGACAGTCAGATTGGTGGTACGCCTCTTGATCCTCTGGGTGTTGTCAACAAGAGCGTATCGTCATCCACAGGACTCGGCATGACGGGCCTTCTCGTCAGAGTCTGGGGCAAGGTCATCGACCGTGCCACAGACGGAAGCTACGTGTATATCGACGATGGAAGTGGTGGCAACGGCATAAAGGTTGTTGCCGGAGCAGGCGCTTCCCTTAGTCCTACTGATCCGGTTGTATTGCCTGGTATTGGCTCGTACGTCGGTGTGACCGGCCTTGCTAGCCAGGCCGGTGCGGCAGTGCCCGTGGTTCTTCCGCGCGCAGGGGCCGATGTGAATACATTCTGAACGAAGTGGAGGCGCGCCTAGTGCTCGTGGATGTGGCCGGGTACGTCCGGCCACATTATTAAAGCACAGTGGAAGGTGGAGTAAATATGAGGACAAAATCTGCAGGATTTACACTAATAGAGCTGCTTGTTGTGATTGCAATCATTGCGATACTTGCAGCGATTTTGTTTCCCGTGTTCGCATCTGTACAAGACAAGTCGCGTCAGACTACCTGCATCTCGAATCTCAAACAAATAGGCTTCGGCACCAACCTGTACGCCGCGGACAATAATGATTGTTTCCCCAACGAAACAGGCTTTATGTCTTGGCCGTACCTGATCCGGAGTTATGTGAAGACCGGGAAAGTCTTCCGTTGTCCAAGCGCAGTGTATCCGAAGGGTGAGCCCGGAGAGACCGGATTCCCTGTGAGGTGGGACCGCGTGCCGTCGTTCTGGGTTGCCTTAGGTTGCAACGTCCAGTTGCTTTGGGATCCAGCGACTGGGCCTAGAACTATGAGGTATTCGCAGATCTTCAAGCCTACCAGGTGTGTTGTTTGGTTTGAGTGCACGCAGCCCATCTATATCCGGAGGGAACAAAACACGGGAAAACCAGCTTGGTGGGGTCACGCGAGAGATGGCGCGGGTGATACATCATTCGCAAGTGCGTACTACGGAGCAAGACACCAGGATGGCGCCAACTTCGCTTGCGCAGACGGCCATTCCACTTGGATGAAGCGTGATGAGAGTTGGCTTAATCAGATAACAACATACAACGGCTTAACATTCAATCCAGTCGCAAAAGCACAATAGCTTGGCACGCTGACTGAGCGCATAACATCCGAGGAGAGATAGGCGGCACAATGGAAAAACTGGTAATGACGGTGTTCTTGATGTTCATGGGGCTGTGTACAACATGTTCGGTATCGGCTGCAAACATCTGCGAACTGGTACTGGTCCGTGACGGCCAACCTGCCGCTACCATTGTGGTGGCGAAGGATGCCACCAAGTCCGCCCAGTTGGCTGCGATTGAGCTGCAGTATCACGTAGAGAAGATTACCGGTGCCAAGCTGCAGATTGTGACTGACGACATTGGGGCAAAAGGCGCGCGAGTTCTTGTCGGTGAAAGCTCCGCCACTCGGGCTTTGGGCCTGCGCAATGGCGACTTCAAGACCCAGGAGTATATCATCCAGTTCCTGGGGGTTGTCCCACTCCAAGGTGTGGACACCCTGGTGCTTATGGGTCGCGACAAGGATGAGCGAGGCAAACTTGACTACATCAGCATTGGTAATGGCCAAGAGTTTCCAAGGTATTTTGATGATGTAGGAAGCTGCTATGCTGTGTACGATTTTCTGGAAACGTGCTGCGGTGTACGTTGGTACCTGCCCGGCGAGTTTGGCATGGCCTACCCGGAAAAGAAGACACTGAATGTCAGCGGGAAGGATGTCCGTCGTGCACCGGCAATGAAGTACAGGTGGATTGGTGCCGATTATATGATGCCGATCCCGGAGGATATGTCACTCGACACATTCGGGGGGCCTGCGCCATCAATGGTTGGCGGCGTGGATATGAAGCTTTTTATGCTTCGTCAGAGGATGGGCGGAGAAGAGTTTGTGGTCAATCACGCCTGGCACAACTACATCAGCCAGCTTGCGCCTGAGCATCCGGACTGGTTTGCTCAGGGCTACGGCGCGAATCCACCGCAGCCCTGTTTCAGCAACCCGGAGTTTATAAATCAGGTGGTCCATGATATACGAGACTGTTTCGACGGCAAGCTTGCGACCGACAAGAAGCTGTGGGAGCGGGTCGAGCCTGGACCTGGGATATGCAAAGGCGACTATTTCACGATCGGGCCTAGCGATGTGGGCCAATGGTGCCAATGCGAGAAATGTCAGGCACAGATGAACCCGTCAGCCGGTAAGCAGAACTACTGGAGCGGATATGCCAGTAACTACATCTGGGGATTTGCTAACAAAGTGGCCTCCGAGCTGCGGAAGACCCATCCGGACAAATACGTCACAAATTTCTTCTACTGGGACTACTTCGACAGGCCGGACTTTGAGCTGGATCCCAACATTGCCGTCACAATATGCATGCTGACTCGCGATTCGTGGTGGGTACCGTCCTGGCAGAAACGCTACAGAGACGCTCTGGACTACTGGGGCAGCCGGAAAGATCGCAGGGTTACGCTGTGGCTCTACTACTGCTTCCCGTACATGGATGCCACCACTGGCACATGCAGGAGGTTTCCCGGCTTCTTCGCGCACAGCGTTGTGGAGCAGATGAAGCTCTTCAACAAGGCGCACGTCCGCGGGCTTTTAATCCAGCCATCATATGTGCCGCAAGGGGTGGGCAGGCAAGGTATGATGGATGTGGTCGAGCTATATGTGACCTGGAAACTGGCAGATAATCCCGACCTGGATGGGAACAAGCTGATCGATGAATTCTTCGCGCGCTTCTACGGCGCAGCCGCGAAGCCTATGAAGCGGCTATACTGCGATATAGAGGACACCTATATGAACCCCAAATACCGTTCTCCCGGAGAGAAGCTCGGGTTGAGCGCGGAGGAGGTCGACTGGAAGTACCTTGCCAGCGACGAACGGATGGCTCGATGGGACAAGCTGATGGGCGAGGCGAAGTTACTCGCCCGAACTGATATGGAGAAGAAGCGCGTTGCAGCGTTCGAGGGTTCTATCTGGAAGTACATGGTGGCCGGAAAACAGGCATACTTGCAGCGCGACAAGGTAGCCGGAGAGTAAAAGCAATCACTACTTCCCAAAGCGGATAGGGTGAATAAGCGTTCTCACAGGTTGATTCACGAGTGGAGGTATCGGAGTGAGGAGTACATTGTGAGAGTTTTTTTTGTTCTCGCGGTTATCATAATGAATGCTGTGCTGTGCCCAGGTGCACAGTCGCGTTCCGCCGAACCTGGAAAAGAATGGGTGCGAAGCCATCCGTTCACGGTCTCGGCTCTCGTCGCTCACAAGCCGTGGAATTCGACGCTTTACAGGGCGTGCAACTTGAACTCGGTGCACGTCTGGTTTTCGGACGTGAGTCTTTGTCAGGCTGTGGCGGCGGATGGACTTCCGTGGCACTTCACCATACAGGCGACCGGGGTGACCTCGACCATGATCAATACGG
>JAMCYN010000129.1 GCA_023474015.1 Armatimonadota bacterium | reverse complement strand
GACCGGTGGCGTGAAGCTCTATCTTGTAATCCCTGGCCGATTGGCGGCCGGCACTGCTGTGCGCCTTGGCCATGAGCAGGTCGCGATACTCGCTCTGGTAGTGCCGCCACTCCGAGAACATCGCGGACTTGGCCACTCCAAGCATGAGCGCCAACACAGCCAGGCTGCAAATCAGCAGGAGCCATTTCATCCCAAGAGAGGTGTCTCTTTCATATTGATCGTTAGACAAAGTCGTCATCCTCCAACGAGGCCGTGGTTCTAGTGCGGCGGCCACTGGCTTTGGAGCCAGTAGAACTGCCAGTTCGGGCCACGATGGATCGCGGCAACATAAGTCAGCAGGATAAAGCTGACTAGAAAGACCGTGAACATCGCGATAGCGCCCACTCTTATCGAATTGTGCCGCTTGATATTGAATATCGACCAGCAGGCAAAAAAGCCCACCAGGACCGTGCCGGGGTTGAATACGATAATCGCCACTTGCGGGATGTTCGGGAACCACGCCCTGAGCCATCCCTGTGTGATGGTGAAAATGAGCATTCCAACGGTAGTCACCGCGCCGAAGAGCACAGACCGCAGGGCAACCTGCTTTCCAAGCTTCCCGGAAAACCAAACGCCGGTGTCCTTGCCGTTTCTGTCGAGGAATGGAATCAGGCCGAGGCTGATGACCACGACAGTCGGCACCCCGATGCCGCCCATAAACGCCGAGTAGGAGACCAATTCCTGAAGACCCAGGAAATACCACGGCGCCTTCGCGGGGTTCTCGGGGACCAGCGGATTTGCCATCTCCTTGAGCGGAGCATTCAGGAAATAGCCAAGTATCACCGTGACAAGAAGCGTGAACATAAAGATCGCCGCCTCGGTGTACAGCAGACTTGGCCAGGCCATGATGGTGTTCTCGGGGGCAGCACCGACCACCGGCTTCGTACCCTTGACCAGCGCCATCAGGCCGTAGGTCTTGTGTGCTCCCGGCTCGAAAACGCCTGGCTGAACGGGCTTGTAGTCGGGGCTGCCGGGTCTATCCAGGCTTTCCGGCCTTGACAGGCCTCCGTCCTTTCTTATCCTCCAGAAATGGACGCCGAGGAGGCCGATCAACAGTCCCGGAAGTAACACGCAGTGAAGCAAATAGAACCTGATCAGCGAATCCTCGCCGACAAATCCCGCCCCCAGTAGAAACTCCTTGCTCAGTCCGCCGACATCGAGAATGTGCGTGATCCCGATTGCATCAGTCAGCTCACGCGGCGAACCGGCGATATTCGCTCCGATGGTCGCCGCCCAATAGCCCAACTGGTCCCATGGAAGGATGTACCCGGTGAAACTCAAAGCCAGCGTAAGCACCAGCAGCCCAAGCCCGATCAGCCAGTTCAGTTGCCTGGGCCGCCTGTAAGAGCCCGTGTAAAAGACCCTGACCATATGCAGCAGCACCGCGATGACCATTATGTGCGCCGCCCACCTGTGGACATTGCGGACGATCCTGCCGCCGAATACCACATAGTGGATGTCCTTGATAGAGGCATAGGCAAGCTCGGTAGATGGCTTGTAGTACACCATCAAAAGCACGCCGGTTACCGCGAGAATGAGGAACGCGGCGGTCGCGATGGTGCCCAGCCCCAGCGAGTAAGACCACTTCAGGCTGTGCTTATGCACCCTAACGCTTTGCATATGAAGGAAGAAGTTGTGGAAACTGAGCTGCGACCGTTCGCGGTCGGACTTCGGAAGGCCGTTCTTCGCGACGGTTTCCCGCAGGGCCTCGGGCGTGGATATTAAGTTGTCTACAAACTCTCCCAGTGCGGTTTTTTTCATAGGATTTCTCGCAGCGTCCCAGGTCCGAACTGCCTATACGGCGAGCTTGGTTCCCTGGGCTACCTCCTCGTCGGCATCTACCATCAGCTTGCCATCCGGCGTAAGGGACACCTTCAGCCAGGGCAAGGCCCGGGGGGCCGGGCCGCCGATCACCTTCCCGTCAGGCGAGAACTCGGAGCCGTGGCAGGGGCAAGCGAAGCCATTATCCACCTTTGTGACGATGCAGCCCAGGTGTGTGCAGACGGCGGTGATTGCAAAGAATCCCCCGTTATCGCGGAAAAGAAAGAAGCTGCCGTTGTCGATCTTTGTGGCCGTGCCCACGGAAAACTCCTCGGGAGTCCCGAGCTTGTATCTGCGGGTAGGGCCCGGGGACACAGCGGGCTTAGGCAGGGCCGCCCCTCCAACTACCGCACCGCCCATCGCCATAAAGAATGCGCCGAGCGCGCCCTTCGTCAGGAAATCCCTGCGGCTGACTCCGTCACCGTCTCTCTTTTGCTTTGACATTCTCTCGCACCTCAATTAGTGAAGCGTGACTCGCTAAGGACGGGCTTCGCGCCACGCCTCCGCGAACTGGAACCTCTCCATGGTAATCGCATTTGTCGGGCATCGCTCGGCGCACAGACCGCAGCGAATGCACAGGGTTTCGTCCTTAATTATTGCCGAACCTTCCTCGTCATCCCTGTATCGGCTCTCGATGGCAGCCTCAACATCCGGTGAAGGCGCAAGCCAGCCGACCGGAATGATCTTCAGGCACAGCATCGGGCAGACATCCGCGCATCCCCCGCAGAGGATGCACTTGTCGCCGTCAAAGATCGTATTGACGCCGCAGTCCAGGCAGCGAGAAGCCTCCTTCCAGGCCGCCTCCAGGGAGTATCCCGACTCGACAGGCTTTGTGTAGCTCCTGACGCGCTCGCCGATGTCAGTAGTCGGAACAGGAACTCGGTCGATCAGCTCGTAACCGGGTTCACGCTCGTAATTCTCGATCGGGTAGTGCATCTGGGCTTGTTCCGGAGTGACCTTCTTGCCGGTGATATACTCGTAAACGGACAGCGCCGCCTTTTTTCCGCTCGCTATGGCGTCGATTATTAGTTTTGTGCCGTATGCGATGTCTCCAGCCGCAAAGACGCCCGGCGCGGATGTCGCTAGCGTATCGAGATCGACTTTTAGCTGCCCTCGCTCGTTCAGCTCAACGCCGTCCTCCTCGGTATTCACGAATGACAGATCGGTGGCCTGGCCCACCGCGAGCAGCACAGTGTCCGCCGGGATGATTACCAGATCATTCTCGTCGAATTTTGGAGCAAATCGCCTGTTCTCATCGAACACCGACAAGCACCTACGCATAACTATGCCCTTGACGACCTTCCTGTCGTCCTTAATCTCGAACAGTATCTCCTTCGGTCCTAGCCTGTTGCGGCGGACAATTCCCTCCTCATCGCCTTCAATGATCTCGACCTCGTCCGCAGGCATCTCCTCCAGTGATTCGAGGCAGCACAGGTGGACCTCACGAACGGACGGCTGCCTGAGCGCGGTCCGCGAGACATCGGATTCCTCTTGGCGCAGAGCGGTTCGCGAGACGTCGTAAGCCACGTTGCCGCCTCCGATTACCACCACTCGCTCGCCGAGTTTCGGAGGCTGGCCAAGGGCAGCATCTCGCAAAAAATCAATCCCCCCGATCACACCCTCTGCGTCCACGCCGGGGATATCTATTTTCCGCGAGAGCTTCGCTCCTACAGCTATAATCACCGCGGCGAAGTCCCTTCGCAGTTCAGCAAGAGAGATGTCCTTTCCCACCTGGACATTACACCGTATATCGACACCCAGCGCCTCTATTACCGCCACTTCGGCCCGTATCAGGTCTCGCGGCAGGCGATACTCCGGTACCCCCACATAAAGCATGCCGGCGGGCACCGGCTCCATCTCGAAAATGGTCGGCCTGAGGCCAAGTAGTGCCAGATCGTGAGCCGCGGCAAGCCCCGCCGGTCCTGACCCTATGATCGCCATATGCTCACCAGACGGCTTTGAGATGTCGGAAGCTTTCAGATACTCCAGAAGATGATACAGTTCATTTGAGTCTAGACAGGGTCCAGCGGCATCGATCTGTGCTCCTTGCTCTGGAAAATCCGCGTTTATCTTGTGGTCCATTCCGGGCCTGACCAGGTCCATAACCACGCGCTTCAAAGCGCGTATATTTAGCGGAGCGTCCACACTTCCCCTACGGCATGCAGCCTGGCACGGAGCCCCGCAAACCCTGCCACAGATCGAGGCAAGCGGGTTAGGTCCTCTCGCGATAAGATAGGCGGCTTCGTAGTCTCCGTCCGCCACGGCGCGGATGTACCCTCGCGCGTCCGTGTGTACGGGGCACGCGTACTGGCACTTTATCTGCTGTTTCCAGTAGTCGTAGTCAGGTATCGTCGCGTAATACCTGTCTGTGAAGTCCACCATTGATACCTACTCTGCCCGGCTCCCGCTTCCCGCCGCGATGGCCAACTCGCTCAACTTCTGCCGCGAGATTATCTGACTTGCCAACGGATAAAGCACATTGTCTTCCTTGAATATGTGAGCCGGCAGAATGTCGCCGGCCAGGTTGGTTAGCTCCGCAAGTCGACGAAGATTCTCCGGAGCACGGGTGCCGTTCTTTTGAAGACGTGCCGCCAAGTCACTGAACTGAATGCGCAGCTTGACGACGGCTGCATGCTCGTCGTCGATGATCTCGAGCGCATCGGCCTCATTGCCGAGCGCGGCACGAACACTAGGGAAGAGGATATCCTCCTCTTTGTGGACGTGTGCCTCCAGACTCTGCAAGAACTTGCCTACCAACTCCGCCAATACGTTGGTATCCGGGCCGCTACCCAAGGCGGCGATGTTGGAGAGATCGTTAAGCAGAGCAAGCAAGGTCTGGTGCTCTCTCATCATCGTAGCTATGGGTTCGGGTAGCCGCATCTCGTTCAATGCTTTACTCCACTGAGGAATCCAATATTACCTGTGCTCATATAATCTAGCCTATTAACTGTCGTGACGCTGTGACCGGGGTCATATTGTGGCCTCGTGTTCACCCGAAGCTATATCCTTGAGCGCGGCCATGTCGGCGATTACCGTGTACTTCTGCTCTCGAACGACTATGCCGGCATTCTTCCATTTGCTGAAAGTCCTTATCGTGGTCTCAAGCGCGGTACCCACCATTTCGGCTATGTCTTTGCGAGCAAGCCTGATTGGGATGACGACTCGCTCGTCTTCTTCGTCGACAACCCTGGACGCCATCAATAAGAGTACGTTTGCGATGCGGGCCTCCACGCACTTGACCGCGAGTTGGCGCATCATCTCATGGGCGTGCCTGAGCCTGGCGCCTATGGCGACCAGCGCCTGGGTAGCAACCTGGGGGTTGTGCGCGACAATATCCAGAAAATGGTTGCGAGATAACAGAAGAAGTGTTGTCCTGTCGAGCGCACAGGCAGCGGCGGGGTAGGGCCTACCCTCGAGCAGCGCGACAGCGCCAATCACGTCTCCCGGACCGAGCAATTCTATCAGGATGTCCTTTCCGCCCTCCGAATGCTTGATCATTTTGACATAGCCATCTTGAATGAGCATGAGCGCATTCGACGGCGCGCCCTGAAACCAAATGCATTCATGCCGTTTGTATTCTCTTGTCACAAGTTTGCCGGCGATGGCGTCAAGAGTCGCGTCGTTCAGATTCTGGAAGAAGACGTTTCGCTTTAGCAGCGCTATTCTGCTGTTAGGTCCGTGAGTCACAGGACTCATTAGCCTACTCCTGCAGTGAAACGAAACTGCGTTTTCGAGCGATGCACGTTATCTTCCAATTGAGTACTTCTCCTTTAAGCGTATGATAGTTGCTAATCGGATTGAAAACTATGACCTAGGTCAAGTTTTTGCGGATATGTTGGGATGACGCGAGGCTAAATACGCATTTGGGGTCGTGACGCAAGGAATGGACTAAGGCTGACCAAGTTTTCGCCACAGCGACAGGGATGCGTGACAACGCTGAGGAAATGCTTGGTCAGCCCCGCTTTAGGAGGTCAACAAGCAATGGATTAGAGAGTAGCTGCCACACCACTTCAGTCCATCAATGCTGAAGTAAGTGTGCCACAAGACGAACTTGCCGAGTATGACTTAGCTCAGGTTTAAGAAAGTTTATTGTGTATTTTCAGGGTTGGAGCCGAAATTGGGCTCAATCAGCTAATAATTTTTTGGTTCTTGACTCATGTCAAATACTCAACAGCCCTGTTTGCGTATTATAAGTATATACAGAAGGGAGGTTGAGCGCCATGTCCAAGACAATCAGGATTACCCTCGAAATGACAGTCAGGGAGGTAAACGCGAAGTACCCCGGCTGCCGCGAGGTTTTCAACCGGCACGGAATGGGCGGGTGCGGTGGGCAGTTCGGCCCCCCGGAACCGATCAATTTCTTTGCCAAGGCTCACAATGTGTCGGTGGATGAATTAATCGCCGATCTTAAGGCTGCCGCCGCTTTCGGAGCCGAGGGAGCCCGCGAGACCGACGACGAGAAGCTCTCGGGCAAAATGTATAAGTGGTTCGTGAAGGCCGCGCTCATCTTTACTCTCACCCTGGGGACCGTCTGGGGAGTGTGGAACCTTACGATAATCGCCCTGAGCCGTTCTTTTGAGGCCCCGAACTACTCCGCCATACAGAGCCACGGCCACGCGCAGACATTCGGGTGGGTCGGGCTTTTCATAATGGGAGTCGCCTACTACACCATACCGAAGTTCAAAGGGGCTAACCTGCGATTCCTAAAGATTGCGGTGGGCACGCTTCCGCTGATGATGATTGGAATCATCATGCGCGCCATCGCCCAGCCGCTTGCCACTAACCCTGTGTATGGTTTTATGGGATTTGCCGCTTCGATTGCCGAGATCATCGCGATTGGCATATTCGTCGCTCTGATGCTTGATGTTGTGTGCAGGAGCGAGCAAGCCATTGAGTTTTACGAGAAATATATCTATGCGGGTCTGGTGTGGTTTCTGGTCGTGGGTGGCCTGAACATCTCCGCCACTTTCTATCTGTGGGGCACCCACTCCGACATCATCCCTCCAATCTACAACCTGCGGATTCTGCACACCCAGGTATTTGGGTTCATTGCGAATATCATTCTTGGGGTGTCGCTCAGGACGTTACCTAACTTCATGGGGCTCAGGCAGCCTCTGGAGAAGCCCGCGAACGCCGCGTTCTGGCTCTATAACGCTGCTGTGACTCTCAGGGTCATCGGTGTTGAGCCGTTCGCGATGAGCGCGGCGTTGGAGCTTGCGGGCGCGGCGCTGTTCGTATATTCGCTCGGAGTATTCACCAAACCGGTGGCGGCGGTCGAGATAGAGGGAGTGGACAACAGCTACACCCGGTTTGTAAGACTCGGCTATTTCTGGCTGCTGATCACGGGCATCATGGTCCTCGGCGGGGACATCTACCAACTGCTCACCGGGAACCTGCCGCCGCACGCGTATATCGGCGCCTACAGGCACGCGATAACTGTGGGCTTCATAAGCACACTGATGATGGGCGTGGCATACAGGGTGCTTCCGATCTTCAACGGCACTCAGCTCTACAGCTCCAGGGCGATGAGGATAAGCTTCTGGTTCCTCGCGATAGGCAACCTGTTCAGGGTAGGCTGGCAACTCGGAACGCTGTCGGGCAGCACGGTTGCATTCGCGGGGGCGGGCCTCTCGGGATACCTGGAGCTGACCGCGATGGTCATCTTCAGTTGGAATATAGTTAAGACCCTTCGCGAGACGCAAGACACATTCCTTGAGGACCACGTAGTCACGCCCGCGACTCACGTGGCGGATATATTAGATATCTACCCCCAGGCGCGGAGCGTCCTCATCGACGCGGGATTTTCTCATATGGCGGCAATTCCAAGGCCTCCCAGGTTCGTGACGCTGGAGTTCGCGGCGAACCGGCACGGGGTTGATCCGGAGGAAATCGCCGAAAAACTGAACAGAATAATTCACAGGAAGGAGGCAGTGGCATGATTACAAAAGACATGATCATTAGAGACGTAATTCGGGAGCACCCGGAGACAATCAGCATCTTCGGCAACTTCAAGGTAGACTTCTGCTGCGGCGGCGCTCACAGCATCGAGCACACGGCTCGCGCCCGCGGAGTAGCGGACGTCGACGGTCTCATCGCCGCTCTAAACCAGGCGATTGCTCAGAAAGCGACACGCTGACGAGCTGACACCCAACGTTAGGAGGGAATAGACAGGTGATTTCAAGGAATTTCAAAGTCGTATTCATCATCGGCATCCTTGCCGCCATACTGCTTACTCTCTATGGCGGCACGAAGACCTACCAGGGAGCGCCGCCGTATCCGGGGAAAGTAGTCGGAAGCGGCGGCGAAACGCTCATCGACAAAGAAGGCATTCTACGAGGCCAGGCGACTTTCCAGCGCTATGGCCTGATGGACCTGGGCAGCGTGTGGGGCCACGGCACCTATCGCGGCACCGAGTTCACCGCCGATACGCTCCACAGAGTCGGCCAGGAGATGCGCGACTACTACGCCCAGCAGAAGGGGAGCAGCTACGCCGCACTCTCCGACGACGACAGGGCGGTTGTCGACAGCCGGGTCATTCGAGAGATCAAGAAGAACAACTACGACCAGGCGACCGACACACTCACTCTTACACCGGCTGAGACCTACGCCTACAACAAGATAGCCGACTACAACGACCAGGTCTTCTCCGCCGGGCTGAAGGACGCCAATATCGTGTCGGGCGCCATCAAGGACCAGGCGGACCGCCGCGCGCTGGCCGGATTCTTCTATTGGACAGCCTGGGCTGCGGGCACTCTGCGGCCGGGCACGGAAATGACCTACACTAACAACTGGCCGGGGGATCAGAGCGTGGGCAATGTGCTTGCGACCAGCGCCCTCACGTGGACGATTTTCTCAGTGATTGCTTTCTTCGTGTTCTTCGGCCTGATCATAGCGATCTTCCACTGGTTCGGTTATCACGGCGGCAAGCACGACCATGACATATGCGCGGCCCAGCGCCTCTGCGGCGCGCCGATCACCGTCAGCCAGGTAAAGTCGGTCAAGTACTTCCTGGTGGTTGTGGCGCTGTTCCTTGTGCAGACCCTTTTCGGGGGCCTGATGGCGCACTACACCGTGCACGCCGGTCAGTTCTACGGCTATGAGCAGATTCCGAAGATATTCCCCTACAACTGGGCGAAGTCGTGGCACTTACAGCTTCCGATCTTCTGGATAGCCCTGGCCTGGATCGGCTCCACCATCTACCTTGCCCCGCTGGTCGGCGGCAAGGAGCCTAAGAAGCAGGGGCTGCTGGTCGATCTACTGTTCGTGGCCGCTCTGCTTGTGGCGGTAGGCAGCCTTACCGGCGAGGTCCTCGGGGTTAAGACCGGCGGCGGAAAATACTGGTTCTGGCTCGCCCATCAGGGATGGGAATTCCTGGAACTAGGCAGGCTGTGGCAGATACTGCTCTTCGTCGGACTCGGCCTCTGGCTGTTAATCGTCGCGCGCGGCCTGGCTCCCACGTTCGCGAGGGGCAGAGACAAGTGGGGAATCCCGCACTTCCTGGCCTACAGCGCCGTCGCGGTCGTCGGTTTCTTCGGGTTCGGCCTGCTCTACAATCCGCGAACGCACCTTACCATCGCCGACTTCTGGAGATGGTGGGTCGTCCACACCTGGGTTGAGGGTATGTTCGAGTTCTTCACCGCCGCGGCCATTGCCATAGCTACGGTGGCCGTCGGGCTGTGCCGCCCTAAGGACGCCATAAGAGCGGCCTACCTTACGGCTCTGCTCGCGATGGTGACGGGCATCGTAGGCGTTGGGCACCACTACTACTGGTTCGGCGCACCGTCGATCTGGCTGGCCATCGGCGGCGTGCTCTCCGCGATGGAGCCTGTGCCGATCATCCTTCTGCTGGGCAAGGCCTGGCAGGAATATAAAAGCATCAAGGATGCCGGGCACGACTTCACACACACCTGGCCGCTCATGTTCATCACGGCCTCGGCGGCGTGGGCGTTTGTCGGAGCGGGGTTGTTCGGCTTCCTGATCACCACTCCGATGGTCAACTACTACGAGCACGCGACTTACCTGACCGTAAACCACGGCCACACAGCGCTGTTCGGGACCTATGGCATGCTGGCCATCGGCTTGACGCTGTTTGCGCTCAGGGGACTGGTGAAACACGGCGCGTGGAGGGACGGCTTAATTAGGCTGAGCTTCTACGGCCTGAACATCGGACTCTTCCTGATGGCAATCGGAACGCTGCTCCCGGTGGGAATTCTGCAAGTTACCGACAGCTTCAATAACGGCCTGTGGCACGCGAGAAGTCCCGAGTTCTATAACCTGCCGCTGGTCAAGTTCTTCGGCACCATAAGGCTGGTCCCGGACTCGATCATCATACTGCTGGGAGTGATCCCGCTCACCCTGTTTGTGTTCTACTGCGCCTGCAATTTGAAGAAAGCGGGCGAGGCGACAGCGTGTGCGTGGGATGACCTGGCCGGCCTCACGGATAATAGCCAGTCCATTCGAAGTGAAGCCAAAGGGGTGTTTGAGTCAAATTGAAGACTTACCATTGATGTGGTACGAGACAAGGACCTTTCTGGTATTGAATGTTTGGCAACGATCAGTATCAGGAGGTCCCTTACCCTATAACCCTGGTGACGAATCACCTTAGCTAAGCGTTGTCCATTTCAGGCCGCATAGCAGATGGTGTCTGCCATCTGCTCTATTGCAGCCCGTATAGGTTTTGCGATGTCGGTATCTGAGAGTGACATTTTAAAATCCATTTGTTGCCAGAGTTGAGGCTGTCTCACAAGAAAATGAGGCAGCCTCTATTATGTGACAATCAGACATACTGAAATAAGATGTGATTTCTGTTAGTTGAGGTGAGTTTGCAGTTTTTTAGGCGGCCATTTTAGCGATATTATGCGCAAGAGCGAGTAATCCTGTCTCGACCTCGGTTTTCGCGACCCCACGAAGCATGAACCGCCTGAAACCTTTGTTGTGCTTGATGTTTGCAAAGACAGGTTCGACTTCTATACCTCGCTTCTTGCGATATTCGATTCCTTTTTCGCTGGTCAAGCGTTCATCAGCCTTTTTCCGCAAGCGCCGTAGGCGGTGGTTTATATTTAATTGCCTGTTGGAATCCCCAAGGCAGCATTGATCTCGTAAAGTGCAACCCTCGCAATTTGAGGATTGGTAACGCACTTTTTCTTGGATAAAGCCATTGGCAGTTTTACTGGTATAAGAATATGCTCTAGCAAGGACTCGACCCGCAGGGCAATGAAAGCAGTCTTGCTCCTCATTATACGTAAAAGTGATCTTATTCTTTGACTTAGAACGCTTATCGAAACCATTGTGTTTGACATAGGACTGGATATTCATCGCCTCAAGACTCAGATAATTTTCCTCGCTGCCGTAACCCGCATCCGCTACTACAACTTCAGGTAAAGCACCATAAAGCTTCTCGAACTCTTTGAGATGAGGAGTTAGTGTTGTCGTGTCAGTAGGCTTCGGATGGTGAGAGTAGTTGACGATGAACTTGTTATTTGTGCTGATCTGCAGATTATAGCCCGGTTTGAGTTGACCATTTCGCATGTGATCCTCTTTCATTCGCATGAAAGTTGCATCCTCATCGGTCTTGGAAAAAGAGTTCCGATCACCGAGAATCTCCTTCTGACGCTTATACTTCTCTAGGTTCCTAGGCCAGTTCTTTCGAGCGTAATTGAGCTTCTGCCTTACCTTCTTATCCACTTCCTTGCCCGCAAGAGTAGCGTTTATCTTGTCTATGGTCTCCTGAACTTTCTCAGCGTCGATCACAGCAAAATCCACATCCTCTGTATCATTGAGTTCCTCGGCAGCTATCTGCTGAGAGTAATCCCACAAATCATTTAGCTGACACCTTATTCGCTCCTCATTGTTCTTTATGCATTTGCCCCACACAAAGCTGTAGCGGTTCGCGTTAGCCTCGATCTTGGTGCCGTCCACGTAAATCTCTTTCAGATTCACCAGCTCAGAGTTCACCAGCAGCATCACTACTTGGGAGAAAACTTCTTTTAGCGAATCCTTAATCTTATCGCAGCGAAACCGGTTTATAGTGTTGTGGTCAGGACGACTCATGCCGCTTAGCCACATAAAATGAATGTTCTCTTTAAGACAACTTTCGATCTTACGGCTGCTGAACACATTGCACAGATAAGCATAAATTAGCACTTTGAGCAGCATTCGAGGGTCATAGCTGGATGTTCCGCCACCCTTGTACTTAGACAATATGGAACTCAAATCCACCTGGTCGATTATTCGGCTGACGGTTCTTACAGGATGATTCGGCTCAACTAACTCGTCCACAGATGGAGGCAACAGCATCAACTGGCTCTGAACGTAGGGCTTGAAAACTGAGGCGCTTTGCTTCTTCTTTCTCATACATAAATTATATTACAGAACATGCTTACTAAACAATAAAAAGAGGCTGCCCTTTTGAGACAGCCTCATCCGAAAAGGTCTGGTGTTTCATGGGGCCAGTCTCCTGCATAAAGTGCCCGTGAGCCACCATTGAGAATAGAGCCATCAGAGCCGCTGTTGTTCTGGCGATAGCTAGATCACTCCACTGGCGCTGCGTCTCCACTCCCAGGTGGGTCCGCACTTCCTGGAACGTCACTTCGATCTGCCATCGGCGCACAAAGCAAGAGATTATCTCGACCGGCCTGAGCTTCAGGTTTGTCGAAAGCAGAGCCTGCGGTTCGAACTTGCCCTGCGGGTCCCGGATTAGCACCCATCGGATGGGAACAGTGATCCAGCCGGAATACCACAGGCAGGTGTTGGAGATGATCTCCACTTCCCGCTTGCCCTGGCTATACCACCGATCCACAGTGAACTGGGTCCATTTCCTCTTTAGATTGGCCAGAATACTCTGCAGAGATGGCAGGCGATCTCCTTTCTTGCGCGGGCGTCCCTTCTGTCCCTGCTCCCTTTTTGTCGGGAAAGCATGAAGCACCGCATCCAGCCGCAGCCGGCTTATCAGGCTCACCGGATCTTTGAGCTTCGCGCAACTCTCCAGCAGTTCCAAGGCGGCATAAGTGCTGCCGCCCACCACAATTATCTCACGGTCCGGCAGCCACCTGCGCACCTACATTATCATCTGCCGGGCCCAGTCGGTGAGCTTCTTATGGTGCCCGACCACTTGTCCCTGTTGAGGACGCGGTGGTAGTTCTCGAACTGCTCGCACCAGGACAGGCCCATCACTCGCAAGACCGATGTAACAGTGCGCTTGCCTGTGGCGAGAAAAGCACCGCAAACGAGCACTTTAACATGTTCAAAAACTGGCCGGCTAAATACCGGCCCAGAATGGCTATAATATCGCTAGGCAGGGTGTTCATGGCAAATTCTTTCACAAAGGATATTTGGTAGAACCATAAATTACCCTGCTATCCCATCAAATCAAAGATGGACAAAGCCTAGCTTAGGGGAGAGTAGCCAAGAAAGTCAAGGATTTGGGGCAAAACTCCGACACGCGGTGAATTGCGATGCGTTTCCCAGTAGAAGACCGATGCTTCAGTAACGCCAAGTATTTGGGCAACATCTCTCTGCAGAAGCCCGAGGTCGAGCCGCTTCTTTCGCAAGTGGTCTCCCAAGATCTTCAACTCACGAGGATAAGCCTTTGGTATAGGTTTTTGGGCACAAAGTTGAACATGGCAGAAAGGCAACGCAGGAATGCCCTTGCGGCTTCTATAACGACCATATCAAGCCCTGCACATGTACACCCCATATGATCCACAAGTACCTTCAAAGGATATCCGGGCCGCTACTGGACCGAATCGATATTCACGTCGAAGTCCCGAGGCTGAAGCAGAACGAGTTGATGAGCAAGTCCTCGGGCGAGTCGTCCACGCTGATCCGCGACAGGGTCAAGTCGGCGAGGGAGATTCAGAACGCGCGCCTGACTGGCTCCAAGATATTCTGCAACGCCCAGATGAATACCCGCCAGATGAAGCTCTACTGCAAGCTCAACGCCGACGCCGAATCCATGCTCAAGCAGGCCATCGAGCACCTCCGCCTCTCCGCCCGAGCGTTCGATCGCATCCTCAAGCTCTCCCGCACCATTGCCGATCTCGCGTGCTCCGAATCCATCGGTATCGAGCACGTCGCCGAGGCGGTGCAGTACAGAAGCCTCGATAGGAAGTATTGGGGGTAGGGAGATTTTGGATTTGGGATTGTGGATGGAACCTAAAGTTGGTAGCTCTGGTTCGTTTCGGGAATAAAGTTCCCGAAGCACCAACGCCAATATGCTGGGATATATACGATTTTCGTGATGAGTGGTTCTTCCATCTGGAAAGACTTGGTGGTGCATTGCCGCTTGATATACAAGCTAGCGCTTTGAGTAAAGCATATTGTATACCCTGTAACTGTAAGAAAAGGAAATGGTTTGGGACATAGTTGGTGGCAGCATATGGGAATCGCCAACACGAAGAGAGCCAACGCAATGGCTACGCCGAGTGCAAACTTGAATTGTCCGCGGTTCATCTCAGGCCTCCTCATCCGCCGCAATTTCGCTCATATGCCTTGACTTGGGGGAAGATGCACACCCTTGTTTGGCATGACGACTTGACGAGCGAAAAAGTTCGATTGATTACCGGTGGATAAAACGAGTTCGTTGCCGTCTCAATAGCCGCTACAACTCGAGTTTTCTTCCTGATATGAACCCGGAAGTCTGGGTGGCACTTGCGGGGCGGGCGCGGTTTCGCGCCCACTCCCGCAGTCTCTCGATATCCTCTTTCATGGTGCGATACAGCGGGACCGTGGCTTGTATACTAGCCAGTATCGCTTCGGTCGAAAGATCCTGCCCGTTATCAAATACATCGAACAATGCAGAAGAAATGGCTTCTTCGATTTCGGCCCCGCTGAAGCCGTCGGACGCCTCGGCAAGTTGTTGGAGATCGAAAGCCTCGGGGTTGCGACCGCGTTTTGCAATATGGATTCGGAATATCTCCGTGCGGTCGGTTCGATCGGGCAGATCGACGAAGAATATCTCGTCGAAGCGGCCTTTACGGAGGAGTTCGGGAGGGAGTTGGGATATGTTATTCGCAGTAGCGATAACGAACACCGGCGCGGTTTTCTCCTGCAGCCAGGTGATAAATGTTCCGAAGACGCGCGAGGTAGTGCCTGCATCGGAGAATGAAGAGCTCTGCGTGCCGGCGAATGCCTTCTCGATTTCGTCCATCCACAAGATAGCTGGGGCGACCGACTCAGCCACCCGCACCGCCTGTCTGATGTTTTCTTCCGAAGACCCGACAAGGCTCGAGAAGACTTTGCCGAGGTCGAGTCGCAACAATGGGACGCGCCAGTAGGATGCGAGCGCCTTAGCACACAAACTCTTTCCGCAGCCTTGAACTCCGATTAGAAGAGCGCCTTTGGGGCTGGGCAGTCCGAACTTCCGTGCTTCCGACGAGAATGCCGACCTGCGTTTTCGGAGCCAATCTTTGAGTTCCTCCATGCCGCCCACATTGCCGAACTCTTCAGATGCTCTGTAATACTCCAACATCCCCGACTTGCGAATGATCTGCTCCTTTTCGGAGAGGATGATCGGAATATCCTTGTCGGATAGTCCGCCGGTCTTTACGAGAGTCTTGGCAAACACGTTCTCGGCTTCGTTTATCGTCAGGCCCATCGCAGCGTTAACCAGCGACTCTTTTGAGGTGTCGCTGAGATTGACGTTCAGCCCGGCGTTCTTGTTGACTTCGGCGACAGTGTTTTCGAGCAGTTCGGTTACATCCTCGCGCCCCGGAAGCCCGAAGTCGACTACGCTGATTTCCTTCTCCAACTCCAGCGGAAGACGAAGCGTTGGTGAGACCAGCACCAGTGTCTTGTAGCTGTTCTTGAGATACAGCGCCACCTCGCGCACCTTGCGGATGACGGCTGGGTCGGACAGATACGGGTGAAAATCCTTGAAGACATAAATGGCCGGGTCCATCATATCGAGCACCTGGTTGAGGGCGACAACGGGATCACAGGTCTTCGCATCGGTGTTTCGTTGTGATTGAGGTGATGTTCCGTGCGGAACTACTCCACGGCAGACCGACCAGGTGAAGACCTTCTTTTCACGTTTGGAAGCTATCTCCGCGATGGCTTCCTCAACGCGAGTTTCTTCCCAACTAACCACATAGATCACCGGATATCTGGCCCTGACCAGCACCTCGATCTCGTCGAGAGCAGTGTTTCTTACGGGGTTATTAGTCTGTTCCGTCATGCTATTCTCCTCCGCATTCGAGTGCTCGAAGCACACCAATCAGTTCGCCGTGCAAATGCATAATGCCGACCCGTCCGTCAGGCCGGATTGTGATCGTTGTCGATATTTCGCCCACGCCGATACCGTTGCCACGCGGCGCATTGCCCAGAGGTTTCTTCCAACTCCGGGTGTTAAGCCCACGCGACTCAACAATCTCGAGCGCTCGCCCCTCTTCTTCAGGAGTCAGCGAGCGACAAAGCGCCAGATCATCGAGCGCCTCGAAGAACGGCGTATACTGGAACATCAGATTAAACGGCACGTTAGGCAAGCTCTCGCTGACCCAGTCGGCAATCGGAATCAGGCAGCAATCGATATGACCCGGCAGCAGCAGATGTCGAATTATCAGGTCGCCGGACTCAAAGGCGGACTTGAAGTTCCGCTTGGCCGTCGATACGTAACCATTCACTCCGCCCAACTGCTCGGCGCACGCATCGCAGCCGAATCTGAAATCACCAAGGTAGAGATCGACCACGCCGTCCAGCAGCCGCATGGTCTCCTCGGACATAAAGAAGTTCGAGTTCCAGACAATCGGCGCTGGGGCGTCGAGAAGTCGCAGAGTCTCCAGAATCGCGGGCAGGTGAACTGTCGGTTCTCCGCCTATCAGGTTGAGATTGATCGCGCCTTCTTCGCGGCGGGCCTTGATGAGCTCCGCGAAATCTTCCGGCACAAGGCAAGTGCCCAGATTCGGGTTGAGCAGCGCCCGCCCACTGTAACAAAACTTGCACCGGAGATTGCACCCCGAGAAGAATACTTCGTGAGACGGAATCAGCGGAGGTTCTTCGCCCCACAGAGTCTGCTCAAAAAAGTAGAAGCTCTCTCGTCCGACACCACAGAATCCTGTTTCTCCCGCCAGCCTGTTTGCTCCGCACCGATGCTCGCACAAAGCGCACGATTCAAGCATTCGGTTCGCTATCCGCGACTTTGCTTCCAGTAGAGAGACCGAGCCGACTCTCCGGCGCGCGGAATGCACGTGCGCCGGCAGCCGTTTACCATCTGCAACCAGTCTATAGTTGTTCAATTGCATCAGATGATACCGCCGCTGCGCGGTCATTGAAAGATCGCATCTCAGATGGCACCTTGGCGCGTGTTGCAGCCGTGTCGTATGTAATAATGCCCTTTTGATAGAGGTCTCTCAGGCTTGAGTCCATGCTGTGCATATTTTGGGACTGACTCGTGATGATGACGTTATACAGTGACTGCGTCTTGTTTTCCCTGATTATGTTCCTGACAGCAGGATTCGCTATCATCACTTCGGTCGCCAATATGCGTCCGGGTCTGTCCACTCGCGGGAGAAGCTGTTGCGATATTACAGCCTCGAGGCTGGATGCCATTTGCATGCGAATCTGAGTCTGCTGAGCAGGCGGGAATACGTCGATAATGCGGTCGACAGTCTGCGACGTATCAGGAGTATGGAGAGTGCTTATGACGAGGTGGCCCGTTTCGGCGGCGGTAAGCGCCGTCGCTATCGTCTCAAGATCCCTCATCTCACCCACGGCGATTACGTCTGGGTCCTGGCGCAGTATATGCACCAGCGCCTCGCTGAACGAGTGAGTGTCGGTATGAACCTCCTGCTGCACGATAATGCTTCGCTTATTCGGGTGGACATACTCAATAGGGTCCTCGACCATGATAATCTTGCATCGCCTGTCGCGATTGATGAGGTCGATCAAGGAGTTGAGGGTGGTTGTCTTGCCTGATCCGGTTGGGCCGGTGATGAGTATCAGCCCCGATGGTTTCCGGGTGAGTTCGGCTGCAACGGGCGGCAGCCCCAACTCTTCCAGGCTGAGTATCTGTGTCATTCCGATGCGCACAGCCGCGCCGAGTTCACCTTGCTCGTGATATATGCTGACCCTGAAGTACCCCAAATCGGGAATTTTCATCGAGTAACACAACTGCAAGTTCTTAGCCAGCGCCTGTTTCTTTTCCTCGGGCAGAGTGCCCAGGATAAGTCTCTGGGTATCGGTGGAAGTAAGCGGGTCGCCGTTGGCCACAATAATCTCGCCGTGAATCCTGAGCACGGGCGGCACGCCGACCATCAGGTGCAGGTCGGATGCGCGTTTGCTTACGGCCACTTTCAGCAGGTCGATGAGTTCCATGTTATCCTATTCCGCCGTCATCGGCTCCCTTTGTACTATTCTTCGACGTTCCGGAGGTCCGATTATCACGACCACTCTTCCCCAAATATTCGTCCTTCGGATTGAACCGGCCTCGAGTATGTCTTGAATGCTAGGGGCAAAGTTGAAATTCGGCACGATCCAATATTCGTCCTTTCTGAGAGTCCTGGCGGATACGTCATATGCTGAGTAGGCAACCGGTTCGCCATGTGCCCCCGCGAGACTGGGGAGTCGAACGGCCGTCGCTTTTCCATTGACACGCACATTATTGCCGATCTCTATTCTGTCGCCGGGTAATCCGACTAACCGCCCAATTGTCAGCGCGTGATAGTCTTGCCATTGAATCGTACCAACAACCATATCACCTCGGTCCATTCGTCCGCGTGACCACAGCAGCAACGCATCCCCACGTTGGACAAGCTCGGAGTCCGGCTGGGCTACGACGCTTACCACGCTTGCAAACGGACTTGCGGCCATTCTCAGAGTCCAATAGCCACCCAGGTAGAGACTGAAGACCATTAGCCCTATGCCTATCCAAGCTTGCAGCCGACCGCGAATATCCCGTCGACCTCCCCGCAGTTCGTCAATACCGGCTGACATGGAGAACATCGATAGTCCCACAATGCAATAGAGAAGCCAATTGGAAACCGGCGACTTGATTAAGACTGCTGCAAGAGCAAGCATTGCCACCGACAAAGCAAACAGCCATCCGCCGATCAATCTCTGGCCAACGAGATATACGTGCGCAAACCCCGGGATTGCGGAAAGCAATATCAGACCAAACGCCCTGGGAGTCAGCCAAGCCCACGGTCGACCGAACCATTTCAATGAGATCCCTTCAATCTCGCGTCTGATCGTGCCTACACCCGGAGCATTTGCCAGAGTCCAGTCTATCCTCTGGCTTATCGTTCGGTCTTTAGCTCTTGGCGGCACCACGTTGTCAGCAGGAGATTTTGCCGACAGCGATGTCGAGCATACGGCACACTGATCTCTGCCGGGCATATTTTCAAATCCACAGCTAGGACATTGCATAGATCACGCTCACCTAGAGTTTCGTGTGAGTCTGGGTTTGATCCGTGATAATGACGCTGGGCTCCGGCTCGTAAAACTCGCTGGTCAGTTGCTGGTCGGATACCTTGCCGACGGTATTAAATATGTGCACGTAGTCGAGGCACTTCTTTCCCTTCGCGCCTTTGACCCTCACCTCGACCTGACCTCTTGCATTAATCTCGATCTCAAGTTCGTGCTTGTTTGCCAACTTTATCCTCCACTTGGTTGCCGTAGTCCAAAGAGTCGCCTGAACCCGTCGATTGCTTTCGAGATTGGCCCTTTCTCTCCTATCTCGCGCAAAGCATGCTGCGCTTTCTTAAAGCTCGGCTTTGTTGCCAGTGCCCGTCTGTAAGCGATTTGCGCCTCGTCAAGTTGTCCAAGCGCCTCGGAGCATTTGCCGATCCTATACCAGCAGGTAAACCGCTCAGGGTCCAGTTTGACGGCCTGGTTCAGATGCTCAAGAGCCTGATGATAGCATCTTCGGGTCATATAGGCTCTGGCTATCCACGAGCGGATCGACCAGTCGTTCGGAGAAATCTCGACCGCCTTGGTGAAGCAGGCTTTAGCGTTTGCAGCGCTTGTCGCCAGAAGAACTTCGCCCCTTGCCACCCAGGCATAAGAACCGACGCCCTGGTTCGAAAAAGCTGAGTCGGAGTATTGGATAGCCGCGCCGGACCTGCCGGATCTAGCCTCCGCAACCGCTCTCGCCGCCAGGATCGACGCCGATTTTGGGAACTTCTCAAAGGCTCGGTTAGACCAGATCACAGCTTCGGGCAGTTCACCGAGTTCTATGAGGCACCGGAGTTGGCCCAGCCAGCCCTCCTCCATGCTTATGTCGTACTGAAGCGTCCTGGAATAGAACGCGAGCGCCTTCTCATAGTCATCTTCCGCGAATGCCTCGTTGGCCCTTTCCAGGTAATAGTGTTGATCGATAACACCGGAATACTCCGTATGAGCGCCCTGTCCCTGTGGCTCACGATCGCCCATTTCAAGGTGTTCAAATCTGCCCAACTGATTCCTTCCGCTCAGACGTATTTCGTCACGTGTATTCTGATTGCCTGATCCGCCGTCACTTCCTCGCTGGTTACAGTAAAACCCTGGCCCTTGAGTTCCGTGACAACCTTATTGTAGGCATATTGCTGCGTTACTCTTCCAACCAGTTCTTGCCCAATTGCCCGCAACTGGGCGTCTGTCTTATTATCCCCGGAAACATGCGCTGTGCATCGACCGTCAGCCGAGCGGCTGAATGTGGCGGTCACATCATCGTTCTTGATCGTGAACTGACTATCGCGGGCCATCGACTCCGCGACTATCTGACTCTCCTCAATAGGTACTTCGACCCATCTCTCCGAATCCCTTTCGCTATCCAGCATATCATGTTCTCTGGATAACGCCTTGTAGCCCAGCGCGCCCGCTGCAGCGGCAATCGCCCCGCACATAACGGGCCATCCCGCTACCACCATCGGAGCAACAATAAATACCACCGACAATCTTCCCACCTCCTCGCGTTCCACGTGTGCACTTGCTTAATAATATTCAGAAGTCAAGGATGACTCAAAGGTTCCCAATAGCATGACGCTCAATATCATTCTTTATTCTGTTTTGCGGACAAGATTCCCTTTTTCGGGCTTGCCCAGATGAGCACTCGCCAGATGAAGCTCTATTGCAAGCTCAACTCCGACGCCGAGTCCATGCTCAAGCAGGCTATCGAGCACCTGCGTCTCTCTGCCCGCGCATTCGATCGCATCCTCAAACTCTCCCGCACCACCATCGCCGACCTCGCGTGCTCCGAATCCATCGGCATCGAGCACGTCGCCTAGGCGGTGCAGTGCAGGAGCCTGGATCGGAAATACTGGGGATAGGGCTTATCTTGACTCAGGGCAGCTTCGTCTAAGCGGGACTCCGGCAACAGCCAAGACCAGACGTCATTGACACCGCCAACGCGGGCTCATGAGTGTTCTGGGCTAGGACTTGCTCCAGGGGGCTTCTTGCCTGTTTCGCGTGAAGGGTTTCCGGGATTTCCCAGTGCCTAAAACACGACATGGCAGTGTGCGCTATACCTTACGCAAATTGAACTGGCCCACGCCCATATTTCATGGTATAATCACAATGCTTGGCCGGTTGCTCCTGCGATGAGCTCCAGTCCAAACCCAACAGAATTCTCTAGGAGGAAGCCGTTGAACCGATTAGTGTGCGGATTGTTTCGAGTGCTCAGCTTGGTTGCTCTCATTTTCGCAGCGACCGTGTCTTCTGGGACCGCGGTTACATTCACCGACGCTAACGCGAATATGCCGGCGTTTCAGGATGCGGGGGTGGCGTGGGGAGACTATGACGGTGACGGCGACCTTGACTTGGCCATAGTCGGAGACGCTGCAGCGGCTCTAAGCACCAATCCGGCACCTGTCAGCAGGATTTACCGCAATACCGGGGGCACTTTCAGCGACAGCAACGCCAGTATGGTTGGTATATATAGAGGTTGCGCGCGATGGGGCGACTTCGACAATGACAACGACCTTGACATTCTCATATCAGGCCAGACCACGGGGTATCCGACATTCAAATGCGCGACTAAGCTCTACCGGAATGACAACGGCGTGTTCGTGGAAGTGAACACCGGGTTCCCAGAATCAGGCGGACCCGGGGTCGACTGGGCGGACCTCGACAACGACGGTGATCTCGATGTTGTGATCGGGGCGAATATTTTCAGGAATGACTGCGGGAGCTTTGCAATGGTTCCCGTGCCCGGTGCCACTGACGGCTCGTCCGCATCGTTCGGTGATTACGACAACGACAGTGATCTCGACTTGATGCTGACGGGCTCTTCGGGCTTTGGGCTCTACGCGAACAACGGGGGCGCGTGGACTTATGTCAGTACGAGCTTGTTGCGTATGTCCGGCGGGTCTTCGGCTTGGGGCGACTATGACAACGATGGCGATCTTGACCTGGCCATGTGCGGTTATCCCAATTCTGGTGGGCCTACCTGCAAGATCTATCGAAACGACAATGGTGTCCTGACAGACGCAGGTACCCAGATCACAGGGATGACAGGCAGCCTTTCCTGGGGCGACTACGACAACGACGGCGACCTCGACCTGCTCGTGGCGGGTGTTACCAACTCCGCATTTCCGGGCGTTTACCCCTGCTCCAAGATATACCAGAACATCGGCGGTACGTTTGTCGATGTCGGAACCTCGGTGGTATCCAATAGCTTCAATGGGGCAGCATGGGGTGACTTTGATAATGACGGCGACCTTGACCTGGCGGTGGCCGGATATGGCCGCTTCCAAATACTCCGAAGTTCGGGCGCGCCCGCTAACACCGGGCCGACCGCGCCAGGCTCACTATCAGCTTCAGTATCCGGCCGGTCTGTTACGCTCACATGGGCTCCACCGTCGGACCAGGAGACTCCAGTCTTGGGTCTGTCATACAACCTGCGTGTTGGAACGATACCGAGTGGGTGCGACATCTTTAGTGGAATGGCTGACATCGCCTCGGGCTTCAGGAGGCTTCCGGCGATCGGCAACGCCCAAAAGAGACTGTCCTGGACGCTCAATGGCCTTCGGGGCGGCACCTACTATTGGAGCGTGCAGGCAATAGACGCCGCGCTCGCCGGCTCACCGTGGGCGGCGGAACAGTCGGTCGCAGTAGACTACAGGCGGATATCCGGCCATGTAAAGAATACGTCCGGGGCTGGCGTTCCTGACGTGGTCATCAGCACGGACGGGAACACCGCATCCAGCACGACGGATACCCAGGGCTACTATGAGTTATGGGTGCCTGCGGGGTGGACTGGTAGTGTGGCCCCAACAAAGCCTGCGTATCAGTTTGTCCCGTCGAGCATACCATACACAAGCGTTAGCTCGAATACGGACGTTCAAGACTACACAGGTTCCGGTGGCTTCAGCAAGCTCGACGTTGGCCTGCCGCGTCTGTCCGGAGCAGTTGCCTGGGGCGACTATGACGGCGACGGAGATATGGACCTTGCTATTTCCGGTGATGGTCCGGACAACCGGCCGTGCAAGGTTTTCCGAAACGACAGTGGACGGTTCACCGATATTGGGGCGAGTCTGCCGGCACTTGCCGCCTTGCTGGTCTGGGGAGACTACGATAATGACGGAGATATGGACCTAGCACTCTGTGGATGGAACGGTTATTCCGGATACTTCACTGCAATATACCGAAATGACAATGGCACGTTCACCGACATAAAAGCAAGCCTGGTGCCGGCTTACGGTTCCGTGGCTTGGGGTGACTACGACAACGACGGCGATTTGGATCTCATCGTAACAGGGGCCAACAATTCGTCGATGTACCACAGCAGCAATTTATACCGGAACGACGACGGCGTCTTCAATGACGCAGGCGCCCTGTTGATTCCCGTGGGCGGAGGCTCCTCCGCGTGGGGTGACTATGACAATGATGGGGACTTGGACCTTCTGATCAACGGCGCCGTGCCGAACACCGCAGTCAGCAAGCTGTATAGAAATGATCGGGGCATGTTCGTCGACAGCGGCGCGCTGTTCGCGGGCAGTACGGGGAACGTGGCTTGGGGCGACTTCGACAATGACGGCGACCTGGATCTCGCTATCATAGGCTATACCGGAAGTAGTACCGATTACCTGATGAAAATCTATCGCAATGACGCCGGCATTTTTGTGGATATCCAGGCTGGGCTTCCCGGGCTTTATGGCAAGCTCGCCTGGGGCGACTACGATAACGATGGTGATATTGACCTGGCTATTTCCGGAGCGACCAGTACAAACTGGGATGCGGTGCTGATAACAAGGATCTACCGCAACGACTTAGGCACGTTTGTGGACGCTGGCCTGGGTTTGCCAGCCGCGTCAAGACCGGTAGCCTTTGCTGATTATGACAACGACGGTGATCTCGACCTGATGGTCTGCCGAATTTCGCCCGCCGACTACTTTAGCGCGGAGCCGGTCTGCCTCGTATACAGAAACGACGCCGCTTCGGCAAACTCCGCTCCGGCGGCGCCCGGCAACCTCGCTTTCGCCATATCGGAGGATGGGGTGACGTTTAGTTGGGATGCCACATCTGATGATACAACGCCCGCCGCAGGGCTTTCCTATAACATCCGTGTGGGGACACTGACGGGAGCCGCTGATGCATTCTCAGGTATGTCCAACGCGACATCCGGCTTGAGACAGCTTCCGGCGCTTGGTAATGCTCAGAAAAGGTTGTCGTGGACTGTCAGGCTGCCCGCGGGGACATACTACTGGAGCGTACAGGCGGTTGACGCCGGGTATGCAGGGTCGACATGGGGCGTTGAGCAGCAGGTAACCGTTGATAAACTGTCGATTTCGGGCCGCATCGTGGATTCCACAGGGGCGGGCCTATCGGGAGTCCGAATCGGTGCCACGAACGGTGGCGGCAGTTACCTGACCGATAGTAGCGGCTACTACGAACTCTGGGTTCCAGTTGGGTGGAGCGGCACGGTTACTCCTGACAGACCCGGCTACGAGATGGCCCCTTTGGAAAGGCCTTACACGGATGTCAGCGGGGATTTGCCTGCTCAGGACTATGCAGCGTCGCGCACGTTTACGAGTATTGGTGCAGTGCTCAGCGGTGTGGCTGGTTGCTCTCTTGCTTGGGGAGACTACGATGGAGATGGGGACTTGGACCTCGCACTGGCGGGCTCGGCTACTACTAACAATACATTGGCAAAGGTTTATCGAAACAACGCCGGACAGTTCGTGGATTCCGGTACCGTCCTCCCGGCGCTCACATATCCTCAGGTTGCTTGGGTGGACTATGACAACGACGGCGATATTGACCTGACGCTTGCGGGTCAGGAGAAGTCAGGCCAACACGCATGCTATATCTATCGCAATACGGGTAGTTCACTTGCGGATAGCGGTATCAGGCTGCCGGAAGTCAGAGCATTCGCATGGGGTGATTTCGATAACGATGGGCGACTCGACTTGGCTGTGACGCGGGCCTGGTACACGGATAGATGGCGGTATTCAACAGGGCTTTACAGAAACAGCCCGGATGGCCTGACAAGTATGGGAGTAGATCTGGGCCAAGTTGACGCGAAGTTTGCCTGGGGCGACTATGACAACGATGGCGATCAGGACCTCATACTCGGCGGCCACATCCAGAGTGACTTCAACACGCCGAACGACTATGTAACCACGCTCTATCGCAATGACTCCGGGGTGCTGACCAAGGTCGATGCCGGCATGGTGGGGCTCAGTGGGTCACTGGCGTGGGGAGACTATGATAATGACGGCGATCTCGATCTCCTGATATCCGGCTCGAACGGTGAAAGCTACAAGAGCCAGTGCACCACTCGAGTCTATCGGAACGACAGCGGACAGTTCGTCGATATCAACGCTTCGCTGGTATACGTAGGTTGGGGCTGTTGCGCCAAGTGGGCGGACTACGACAATGACGGCGATGTGGACATTGCCCTGACGGGGTCTCTGGACTCACACTATGGTACTGCCAGTATATATCGCAATGACGATGGCAACTTCGTGTTAATCGATGCTGGTCTGCCGGAACTCAGAGGCTCGTCTCTGGACTGGGGCGACTTCGATAATGATGGCCGCGTGGACCTCGTAGTCTCCGGTTCGATTACCAGTGGATACGATACGACCTTTATAGCAGCGATATACCACAACAACTATCACGTCTTGAATACCGCTCCTCTCTCGCCCGATGGTCTGATGGCGACCGCTGACAGTGGAGCTATCAACTTCACATGGAATGCAGCTTCGGACAGCCAGACTCCATCCTCTGGACTTTCCTACAACCTGAGAGTCGGCACCACATCCGGTGGCAATGATGTGTTCTCGGGATTAGCGAGTTCAGACACGGGCTTGCGGCTTGTGCCCTCGCTCGGTAACGCACAAGAGCGGCTGTCCTGGAGGCTCAATAACCTGCCTGCGGGCACATACTGTTGGAGCGTCCAGACGATAGACGGAGCATATGCAGGCTCGCCCTGGGCGAGTGAGCAGACGCTCGTTGTGGACGCAAGAAAAGTCTCTGGTCGCGTCCAGGTAGCTCGAGGGCCTGACTTGCCCATGGTCAAGCTGGACGCCGATCCGGGAGGTTGGTGCTACACAAGCGCCGACGGAAGCTATGAGTTCTGGGTGCCGATAGGGTGGAGTGGTTCAATCGCCCCAAGCAAGCCGGGCTACACCTTTATCCCAGCAGGCAGGTCGTACGACCCCATCGCTGACGACGCCACGGGTCAGGATTATGTCGGAGCAGGTGGGTTCGTAAGTGCCGGCGCGGCTCTTCCCGCGATTCAAGATTGTTCTCTGGCCTGGGGAGACTACGACAAGGACGGCGATCTCGATCTCGCATTGTGCGGCAGCCTCGGCGGTACAAATGCTGTCACGAAGATCTTCAGGAATGACGCAAGGATACTTGTCGATAGCGGCATTGTCCTGCCCGGTTATCAAAATGCGGCTCTGGCCTGGGGAGACTTCGACAACGACGGCGACCTGGACCTGGCGATTGTGGGCGGCTATGTAACTCGTGCCTCCAAGATCTACATCAACAACAACGGGACATTCACCGAAGCGAGCACAGGGCTGGTCGGCGTCAGCATAGGATTTATGGCGTGCGGCGACTATGATAATGACGGTGACCTCGATCTTGCGATAGGCGGTCAATTGTCATCGGGCGGCAACGTCCCCAGAATCTACCGCAATGACCGCATCTCGTTTGTCGACATCAACGCGGGACTGACCACTATCTCAGGAGGGTCACTATCCTGGGCCGATTACGACCGTGACGGTGATCTTGATCTGCTGGCAGCCGGGGCTGGGGGCAGTAACATCTCGGTTACCACGCTCTACCGAAACGACGGCGGAAAGTTCGTCGATAGCGGGGCCAGACTGGCTGGGGTCTATGATTGCGCCGCCGCATGGGGTGACTATGATAACGATGGCGATCTCGATCTTGCTCTGGCCGGCTGGAATCAAGGCCGCGGCCGCGTAGCACTGGTATATCGTAACGACAGCGGGAGTTTTGTCGAGACCAACGCGGGTCTCGTAGGAGTGCAGTATGCCAGCTTGGCCTGGGGGGACTGCGATGGCGATGGCGACCTGGACCTTGTGGCTGCTGGCCAGGGTGCGACGAGCAGGCCTTTTATCATTTACCGAAACGATAGTGGCACATTTACGGATATTGGGGCCACTCTTCCTGGGTTCACGAGTGGATCTATTGCTTTGGGAGACTACGATGGTGACGGCGATCTCGACCTCGCTGCCGGCGGAATTGGACTGGGCGGCAATTTCTGTGCCTTGTTCCGAAATGATGGTGACGGATTCGATACGCCGCCGGTTGCTCCTGATCCCCTGCCTGCTCTGATAGGAGGGTCCGCCAGGTTCAGGTGGACCGCAGCGTCCGACATCGAGACCCCATCGACTGGCCTTTCCTATAATCTCAGAGTCGGGACGACACCCGGCGGCCAGGAAGTTTCCTGCGCAATGGCCGATACGGTTACCGGAACTCGACTGGTCCCCACATCGGGCAATTCCGGCCCAAACCTGACCTGGGGAATAAAGGGCCTTCCTGATGGCATCTACTACTGGAGCATCCAGGCCATCGACCCCTCATTCGCAGGCTCACCGTGGTCCGCTGAGCAGACCCTGGTAGTCGAAACCAGGAGAATCTCAGGATATATCAGGGACAGCGCCGGTGGGGCTGTATCCGGGGTGACACTCGAGGTCGACGATGGCAGCGACTACGCGCTAACTGGCGCCAACGGTTACTACGAACTCCGGGTGCATCGAGGGTGGACTGGAACCGTATCTGCCGTGAAATCGGGGCTTGTATTCAGTCCGCCCAGCCGTGACTGTTCCAATGTCACTGATGATCTGCCGAACCAGGACTTCCTCGCAACACCTTTGTTCACGAATGTGGGTGCGCAGTTCCCATTACTTACAGAGAGCACAGCGGCGTGGGGAGACTACGACAATGACGGTGATCTGGACCTGGCGTTGGGCGGATACACCGGAACACAGGCGATATGCAGGATCTACCGCAACGACGCCGGAATATTTACTGACATAGGCGCCGGCTTGCCTGGCCGTCGACATTGTTCTTTTGCCTGGGGTGACCACGACAACGATGGCGACCTTGACCTTGTGTGCGGCGGCTCCGTCAACAGTGTCTACTCGACTCGGATATATCGTAATGACGGAGGCAGTTTCGCCGAAGTCATCGCGGGGTTACCGTCAGCCTCCGGGTCCTACGCTTGGGGTGACTACGATAACGACGGCGATCTGGATATCTTGATCTGCAGTTCATTTGGCCTGTATATCTATGCCAACGACAAAGGCCAGTTCAAACTCGCAAAGTGTGGTCTTCCATCTTCGCCGATGCCGAGTTCGACCATATGGGTGGATTATGACGACGACGGCGACCTGGATATTGCATTTTCCGGTACGGTGTCAAGTGTAAGAGGAGTCAGGCTGTTCAGAAATGATAATGGGCAGCATGTCGATCAGGGTATCACGGCTCCGATAATCGGCAGCCTGGTCGCTGGAGATTATGACAATGACGGCGATTCCGACCTGATGATCTGTGGTATTCGCTACACGGGCACGAGCGGGACTTACGTGGCTCGCATACTCCGAAACGACGCCGGAAGCTTTGTCGAAGTGGACCCTCAGTTGGCTGTTTCCACCCTCGCGTATCCGCAGCTTGTAGACTACGATAACGATGGTGATCTCGACCTGCAGGTAACGCGCTACAGCACCACGACATCAACGACGCTATATCGTAACGATGGGGGCGCTTTCTGTGATTCCGGCATCTCCCTGCCGGGGAGCGCAACGCCTCGGTCATGGGGTGACTTCGACAGTGACGGCAACATGGATGCTCTTGCAATTACCGGATCAGGGAGTGCAATATCTGTCACGATCTGCCGCAACAACACGAGTCGAAAGAACAGCGTACCTGTTCCTCCGTCCGACTTGACCAGCTTCTCTACGTCGCAGGGAACTGTGTTCTGCTGGAAGCCGGCTTCGGATGCCGAGACACCAAAGGCGGGCCTGACATATAATCTGCGGGTCGGCTCGAGGCCGGGCGCTTGTGACCTGTTCACCGGAATGGCCAATCAAGCCACTGGCAGGCGTCTACTGCCGGGTACGGGCAACGCGTGCCAGACGATGTCGTGGACATTCAAGAGACTCCCGCCGTGCCGGTATTATTGGAGCGTTCAGGCTATAGATTCAGGACTTGCCGGATCGCCCTGGGCAGCCGAGCAGTCCCTGGCGGATATCAGCTTTGTTAAGTCTCTGATTGATGGCTCGGTTGTTCAAGCATCGGGAGTGGTCACTGCGGTGTTTGCGGACGTGTTCTATATTGAGAAGCCGGATCGGACGTGCGGTATCAGGGTGGAAACAGCGGCTGCAGACGTGCAGCCGGGCAACGTTGTGGCAGTTCAAGGGAGGCTTGAGGTGAATGCCGATTCGGAGGCAGTGATTCAAGTCGGTACTGTGCTGGTCAGAGAGAGCGCTTCAGTCCCCCGGCCGTGGCTGATGAATCTCGATGGCGTAGGTGGCGGCCCACTGGGCCTGCAGGAAGGAGTTAGCGACTGGCGGCCTGTAAAGGACTCCGAAACGCAAACCTGGATCCGTAGACTCGGTCCCCGTGGCGGAGCGAACAACATCGGTTTGCTGGTGAAGGTGACAGGTGTGATCCGTTCGTCCGGAGATCATTACTTTTACCTGGATGGCACTTGCACATTCGATGACGGGAGCGAGGCCGTGAAGGGGATACGAGTATACTGGCCGTTTGATGCGCCCATTCCGAGCTGGAGTGGCGTTGTGGAGATGACTGCCATCAGCAGTTGCACAGTGAAGGATGGTGTGGTGGTACGGATGCTCAGACCGGTCTCTTCGGACGCAGTCAGGAGCCTGGTTGGGGGGTGAGGCTAGCCAACCTAGACCAGGATTGCTAATGGTCTCCTGAGGCACGGGAATCAAGCATGATTCTATGGTGTATAGCCGAGGAACTCTATGATTTTTGGCATGGATGCAATACGCGGCGATACTCGATTGCTTTCCCAATACTGTATAGATGGCATGGAGACGTCGAGCATTCTGGCGACCTCTTTTTGCATAAGTCCCAAGTCGAGCCGCTTCTTTCTCAAGTGATCTCCCAGGGTCCTCGAGGATAGGCCTTTGGTATAGGTTTTGGTGCACAAAGTTGAACATGGCAGAAAGGCAACGCAGGGATGCCCCTGCGGCTTCTACAACGACCATATCAAGCCCTGCACTTGTACGCCCCACATGATCCATAAATACCTCCAAAGGATATCCGGACCGCTGCTGGACCGCATCGACATCCACGTCGAAGTCCCGCGGCTGAAGCAGAACGAGCTGATGAGCAAGTCCTCGGGCGAGTCGTCCACGCTAATTCGGGACAGAGTCAAGGCCGCGAGGGAGATACAGAACGCACGCCTTACGGGGTCCAAGATATTCTGCAACGCCCAGATGAACACCCGCCAGATGAAGCTCTACTGCAAGCTCAACGCCGACGCCGAGTCCATGCTCAAGCAGGCCATCGAGCACCTACGCCTTTCTGCCCGCGCCTTCGACCGCATCCTCAAGCTCTCCCGCACCATCGCCGACCTCTCGTGCTCCGAGTCCATCGGCATCGAACACGTGGCCGAGGCGGTGCAGTATCGGAGCCTGGACAGGAAATATTGGGGGTAGGGTGGGACCCACACACCAGGCGTAGTAGCCGCTTACAGAAACTGAGAGCACACGGCAGGCGTTCTCCACATAGAACTCATCTGAGTTGTCCCGAATGAAGCCGTATCTCACTGGGACTGATACGACGCCAGGCTCGCGGCCTGAAATCCGCGTCTACACAGCCTTTCGCTTGCACAAACAGGATTTCGGATTGGGGATTGCGGATTGAAGGGAGGCTCCCTCCCCAATCCGCAATCCCAAGCCCGGCATGTCTCTTTTCCTATTCGGCGTCCTGCGCGGCGAGTGGTTGAGCCGTCCCCTTCAGAGCGGCGAGCTCGGCCCGCAGTTCGTGAACGATCTCGACAAGCTGCCCGTGCGATAGGTGCGACATATCTCCGTCGTGCGCGACCAATTCCCCCACGAGTTCGCGGCTCGCCACCGGATGCGGCCTCACCGTCTCCCTGGCCTTCATCTTCACTCGCTCCTTAGCGGTTTGCGTCGCGAGCGAAACGAACACGAGTGTCAAGAAGCTGAGCGGCATCGAGATGATAGCAGGGTTGTCGAGCTTGATCAGCGCAAGCGCTGGGTCGAGCTTATAGACTTCCTTGTACATCTCCGGAGAGAGCATTATCATGCCCAGGGCGGCGACGATGCCGACAACTATCGAGGAGGCTATGCCCTTGGCCGTGGTCTTCTTCCAGAATAGGAGCATGACTATCGCGGGCAGGTTCGCCGACGCCGCCACCGCGAATGCCCAGCCGACCAGATACGACACGTTCACGCCCTCATACCTGATACCGAGCATCATTGCGATAATGCCGATGGCGACGGCCGATAGCTTGCCCGCCACGACCTTGCTGTGGTCAGTCATCTTCATTCCGAAGAATCTGTCCATAAGGTCGTGAGCTACAGCGCCCGAGGCGGCGACGATCAGGCCGCTGACAGTTCCAAGCACAGTCGCGAACGCAATCGCCGAGATAATCGCGAACAAGAACACACCAAACGACTTCGCGAGCAGCGGAGCCGCCATATTGCTGTCCGACAGATCGAGAACGCCGTTTGTCATCGCGCCCAGGCCCATGAACAGGGTCAATACGTAGAAGAAACCGATGGCCGCGATCGCGACTATGGTGGACTTCCTGGCGCACGCGGGACTCGGGACCGTGTAGTAACGAATGAGAATGTGCGGCAGGGCCGCCGTCCCGCAGAACAGCGCGAGCATGAGCGATATGAAGTTGAGGTTCTCCGAGAAGCTCCCACCGACCTTGAACTTCACTCCCGGCTTCAAAAGGTCTTTGCCCAGAGTGGCCTTCGGATAGAAAACGGTCACCTTGTTGCCGCCGTCCTCTATTTTCTCCGACGGCCACCGTATGATTGTTCCGTCTCGGATGACGGACAGGAAGCTCAAGGGGTCGAGCGGACCTGTGCTGGAGACGGACTTGCCGTTCAGCTTAATCTCGCTCATGTGCCCGACCTGGAAGAACCGGCGGTCGGACCTCGGTGAGCCGTTGTAGAGCTTGCCGCCGTTCGCGAGAGTCGTAAGTGTAAGAGTCTCTTGAAGCACTCCGTCCTTGGCGTTGACAAACCACACCGACTCCTTGCCACCCTTGGTCAACTTTACGAATTTCGGCTTGGGCTTGGTGGGGTCTTCGTCCTTGAGGTAATAGGGTGACTTAGTCCAGTCGGACGGCGTCGCGTATGATGTGTCCGCGAGCTTTAGTGCGCCGTCGGTGCCGGCTGTATACGGAATAGTCGCGAACTTGTGATAGGCCGCGCTGCCTCCGTGCGAGGGGTTCGTGGTGAGGCCTTTGGAGAGCACGCATATCACCAGAGCAGTGGAAAACACAATCAGCAGTCCTCCCTTGAGGAACTGCACGTATGTGGTGGAGGCCATTCCCGCCGACGCAACGATGATGATGACTATCGTGCCTACCAGCACCACTCCCATGAAGTGCGGCAGTCCAAGGAGCGGCGTTACCAGCGCGCCAGCGCCGACCATCTGCGGGATGAGGTAACATACCGAAACCACCAATGTGCTGAGCGCCGCCGCGAACTGTATTCCCTTTGAATTGAACTTCGAGTCAAGCGCGTCGGTGAACGTATACTTTCCCATCCGCTTCATAGGCTCGGCCACAACGAAGAGCGCCACTATCCACCCGGCGAGATACCCGATGGAATATAAGAAACCATCATAGCCGAACCACGCGATCATGCCGCAAATACCGAGGAACGAAGCGGCTGAAAGATAATCACCGGCGAAGGCGATCCCGTTGACGGCCCAGTGGATTGTTCCACCGGCGGCGTAGTAGCCCTTTGAGGTCTTTGTCCGGCGCGCGAAGAAATAAGCGATCCACATGACGAACGCGACGAAAGACACGAAGATCGCGATTGCCCACGGAGAAGTTTCGTAGCTCATTACCTAAAACTCCTCCTGCTCATCGTCGGTATACGCCTCGCCGCTGTCTTCCGCTCTGCCGCATAGAGCGTTATAGACGAACGCCATGACGAGTGCAAGGGCGATAAGCCCAAAGCCATAGACGACAGCCAAGTTAAGGCCGTGAAACAGCTTTGCCATCGTGTCAGGCATCATGCTGTTGATCATGACAAAACCGGCGTAGACGATGAAATAGACAAGGAACATCCACAGACCCAGACGAGTCTTGTATGCTGATGCCTTGTCCTCTCCCCAGTCGGTGGAAGGTCCGTGCTGCATACTGATCAACTCCTAAAAGCAATTTCCATGTCCAGCGCGACCGACTCACCGCCTCACAGTTTGCCGTCCACGAACCTCCTTGGCCAGGAGAAGGACCTATTACATGGTTAGTTGATATCCTACTAGGTGAACAGCCATCATGTCAATGCGGCCCTTAAGCGCGTTAAGGCGCGCATAAGCCCCCGAGTATGCCGACCGTCGAAGAAGGAATTCACCCGTGGCAAGCGCGAATCATTAATTAGGGAACAGTTGCCAAACCCGATCCCTGGAGCCAAGATGCAATTTTACGAAAACGCTGAGCAGCCCCCGCTGAGCGAACCGGTCGGATTACCACGGCCCAAGGACTGCTTGCTGTATAATATTTTGCGCATATCTTATACCGAGGCCCTCGCGCTTCAGCATGACCTTCACGAACGATGCGCCGCGCGGGAGATACCGGGGATACTAGTGCTTCTCGAACATGACCCGGTGATTACGATGGGTGTGAAGGAATCCAGCCGGTCGAACGTCACCGCGAGCCAGGAGTCTCTGCGGAAGCAGGGGGTTGAACTGGTTGAGACGGATCGCGGCGGCGACGTCACGTACCACGGCCCGGGCCAGTTGGTCGGCTACCCGATTGTGAGACTACGGGAGCTTGGCGGAGACCTGCACGCCTATTTGCGGTCGCTCGAACAGAGCATAATCGACGCGCTGGCCGAGTTCGGCCTCGAAGGTAATCGCAACGGCCCGGCCGGGGTGTGGGTCGGAGAAAAGAAGGTCTGCTCCATCGGGATAGCCGTGCGGAAGTGGGTGACGTATCACGGCTTCGCGCTGAATGTCGACCCGATAATGGCGCATTTCTCGCTCATCAACCCCTGCGGGCTCGCATCGCGACAGATAACCTCGATGGCGGAACTCCTCGGCTCAGCGCCGGATATGAGTGATGTCCGCGATGCCTGCGCGCGCGGCTTCGCGAAGAACTTCAATCTCGAACTGAGAGTGGTTTCGGGAATAAATTCCCGAAACACCGTTGGAAAGCAGCTCATCGTGGAGGGGAACGTAGTTAATGAATGATACCGCACTTGCCGTTGCCTCCGTGGAATCCATTGCACAATCCATCCTGTCGCTACGTGGACTGACTGTTATCCTAGACAGCGACCTTGCCCGGCTCTACGAGGTGGAAACCAAAACGTTTAATCGAGCGGTGAAGCGCAATCTGAGCCGCTTCCCGCCTGACTTTATGTTCCAGCTTACCCCGGAGGAGTTTCAAAATTTGAGGTGCCAATTTGGTACCTCAAACCAAAGGGGTGGCCGTCGGTACTTGCCCCATGCCTTCACCGAACACGGCGCGGTTATGGCAGCTACGATCCTGAACAGTCCGCGTGCGGTCGAGGTTAGTGTCTACGTGGTTCGGGCTTTCGTCGGCCTGAAGCGGATGCTGGCAACACATGCGGAACTTTCCGAGAAAGTGATCGAGATTGAAGGGCGTCTTGACGGGCATGATCATGAGATAGGCGCGCTGATCGACGCGATACGGCAACTACTTGCCCCGCCGGAATCCCCGCAAGAGCGAATCGGTTTTCGCACGGAGGAAACGTGACGAGCCGCCGCAAATTGGTGATAGCTCTGATCACATATGTGCCGGTGCTCGTTATGGTTATAGCGAGCGGACTCTATGTCGTGCGGCAGTTCAGCGTGGCCCTGCAAAACGCCAATCTCCTACTGATCGATGAGTTTGCGCGTCGGCTCAACCGGGAAGTGCAGATCGGCAGGGCGACGGTCACGCCGCTCGGGGTGGCGATCCTCGATGATGTCGAGATAGCCTCGGGCAAGAAACTGGCCGCCGGAAAGATGGTGGTCGCCAGGCGGATTATCATCCGATATAACACACGAGCGCTGCTGTTCGGCGGCAGGGGCGCGCAGGCGATTAGGAAGGTCGAGGTGCTGGGCCCCCGCGTCAACCTCGTCAGGCGTACCGACGGCACATTCAACGTGCAGGACCTCCTCAAGCGCCCGCCCGGGCCGCCGGGACCGCCGTTCCTGGGCCAGGTCACGATCACGAACGGGACGGTGATCTTCCAGGATTTCTTGACTCGGAGCACGCCGATTCCGGCTATCAATCGCTTCACGGGAGTAGATGCATTCGTTGACGCGGGCAGGCAGCCGATCTATAGCTTTTCTGCCTCGGGTCGCGGCGAGAGAGGCAGATTCGCGAGCGCCCGCGCGGTAGGTATGTATAACTCCATCACTAAGTCGGTCAACCTGGACGTCAACGCCGACCGCGTATCAGCGGCGTACTGGACAGCATATCTTGGGCTGAGCCGGAGCGTCAAGGTGCACACCGGCACGTTGGAAGTGGCCGCCGGAGTGCGCGTGCGAAGGGCTGCGGGACGTTCCCGCATGGCCGCTGCCGGGGTGATCAAGGTAACGAACGCTTCGGCCTCGCTTTCTATCTTTCGCGAGCCTGTCAAGGGGATCACCGGCAACATAGTGCTTGCCGACCAGCGCCTTATCTTGAGCTTGGCCGGCTCTCTGGCAAACTCGGGCGCGCGCGTGGCCGGTGAAATCTCGGGGTTCACCAAACCCAGGCTCGATCTCGTGGTCACGTCGCCGGACGTCGATTTTCCGCGACTGCTTCGGGTTGCCAACTTACCCGCGTCAGCCAGGCAGTTTCAGCCGCGGGGCAGGGGACCGGCCAGGGCGACCGTAATGGGTGCCGCGTCTGCACCCATAGTCGATGTCTCGGCGCGAATCCCGAGCGTCGTCGCGCGTGGTTACACCGTAAGAGACGTGGCCGTATCGGCCTTGTACGGCCGTGGCGAGCTGGGGTTCAGGTCGCTGGAATTTACGATGCTCGGCGGCCGCGTATCGGCTGCGGGCACGCTTTCTCTCACCACCAAGCCCAGGGTGTCGATTCAGGGCCATGCGGAGCGGATCAATCTGGCCGGCCTGCCTCTACCACCGGACCTCCAGGCGGCGGGGATCGCCTCGGTCGATTTTTCCATACGAGGGCCTTTGTCTGACATTCAAGTTTCCGCCAACGCCGACGTATCGAGAGGGCAATTCGCCGGAGTGCCGGTGCGGCGTGTGACCACCGGCTTTAGCTACGCGAACGGCAGGCTGGTCGTAAGCAACTTCCGGGCGAGCGGAGGGACCGTCGGAACAATCGCGGTCGCGGGCAGCGTGTCGGGCAAAGCGATCGACCTGTCAGTGTCAGCGCAGGGAGCAAATATCACCAGCCTTGCACGGCTTCTCGGCTTGGAAGGGGTAGGCGGCGTAGGTTACTTCAAGGGCCGTATCGCGGGCGCGCCCGACAACCCCACGGTTTCGGGGGCAGCCGAGGTCTTCCAGGGTCGCTACGGAGGCTACGATGTCGATTATGCCAGGCTGTTGTTCAGCGGAGAGAAGCGCGCAATCCGTGTGACCGAGGGCATCGTCAGGCTGTTTCCGGCGGAGATACGTTTCAGCGGCAGCGTGCGCGGCATCGGCACCCGGAGGGTCCCATTCAATCTCACCGGGTCGGTGGACCGGCTCACGGTCGGAAAACTATCGTCCTTGATCGGGCGAAAGATCGATATGACCGGCACGGTCTCCGGCGCCATACAGGCCTCGGGGACATACGCTGCCGATACGCCACCGGGGCGCAACCCATTCATGAACACCAAGGCCTCCGCCGATCTGCGGCTGGAGGACGGGACCGCATTCGATCTACCCATCGACAACGCCCATGCCAAGCTCAAGCTGACCGGGACCCGGCTCGACGTGTCGGACGCTGTCATGACCAGCGAAAAGGCCACACTGACCGTCAGCGGGTCGACATTTCTCGACACTAAAGCGCTCGATCTGACTTTCGACCTGACCGGTTTCGACCTTGCCCGCGTGCGCGATCGAGTCAAAAACTACGCGAATATCGCCGGCACTGCCCGGGCGCGGGGTAATGTCACGGGCAAGCTGGAGGACCTCCGGGCCGTTGTTAACGCGGCGGTGGATAATCTGACGATCAATGGCAAGCGCTACGACCAGGCGGAACTTTCGCTGGCCTACGGGGCCGATGTGATATCCAATATGGCCATTACGCTCAGCCGCGGGAGCCAGTCGCTCAGCCTCAATGCCGCCGACTATGTTATCAAGACGAATTGCCTGGGGTCTGCCTCGGCACGCATCAGCGGCATCAATATCCCGGACGTGTGGCAGTTGCTGACCTCATCTCCATACCTGCGCACCGAGCAGGGCAGGAGCTTGCAGGAGGCCATTCGCCGAGTGCCCAGGCTCACTAGCGGCACATTGAGCGGGACCATCGCTCTGGACGGCTGCCTGAACCAGCCTAACGGCACGCTGAGCCTGCACGCGTCGAACGTCGGCGTCGACATACGCGAGATCAAGTCGATCGACATCGATGCCACCGCGACAAACGGGATAGTGACGCTAAGTCGGCTGAGCGCCGCGTCCGACGATACGAGCGTCACCGCGACAGGTGAGTTTGTGATCCCGGACCGGCGGGTGCGGCTGGATGTCGTTGCCTCGAACCTCGACCTGTCCCGGCTCAGGCCCTGGCTGGGGGACAATACGCCGACCGGCGTGGCTCGCGCCGACCTGCTGGTGGAGGGGAATGTGACCTCTCCGCACGTTGTCGGCTCCGTGGAAGTCGTAAAACCGGGCTATGGCGTGTTCACGTTCGATGCCCTGCGCGCGAGCCGTGTAGAGGTTACAGATCGCAGGATCGAGTTCTCCGACGTTATCGTGGCCAGCAACAGCCACCAGGCCGTGGCGCGCGGTTATCTGCCGTGGAGTTGGTCCACGTTCTCGATCCCGCCCAATGAGCCGCTGGAGATGTCGGTCAGCTTGCAGAAGCAGGACCTCTCTCTGTTGAGCGCCCTTACCACCGAACTGGACCCCGCCAGGACATCGGGCGCTATTCAGGCAGCCGTCCAGGTCGGGGGCACATTCGCCAGCCCGGAGATCGGCGGGAGCCTCCGCATCGACAACGGCACTGTCGCCCTCAAGAACTTCACTAACGATTTCAACAAAGTAAATGTGGACCTGCGGTTCGATGGCAACAGGGTGGTGGTGGATGAACTGTCGGCCACATCCAGCCTCGGGGGCAGAATCAGCGTGTTGCCGGGAGGTTATGTTACTATGGGCCGGCTGGCGGACAGCCCCGCGGACCTCAGGATTGTCGCGGATGGACTCATACTTGCCGAGCGCAACGCTGTCGGATTCGGGGAGGATATCTCCACGCAAATAGACGCCGGACTGTCGGTGACAGGTACTCTCGCTAGTCCGCTCGTCGCCGATGCCAAAGTCGGCGATACTCCCGCCGGCATAACGATTTCCAACGCCAGGTTCGCGTTCGTTGCGCCGCAGGGCTTTATGCCGCCGCTTGTGGGGAAGTATGTCATCGACCCACAGTTCGACGTGGGGATAAGGGTAGGGCGCGACGTCTGGGTCGCGCCGCCGAACGCCGCGCTGCGTGTGCAGGGGGACGGCACCATAATGGGCCGGCTTTCCAAACCGGAGGTCGGGCTGGTTCTTACCATTGCCGAGGGGAACATTCGTCTCGCCGCCACGCGCCTTAGAGTATTGCCCGGCGGTGAAATCTACGCGGCATACACCCCGCCCGCCGAACCAGAGTTGAGGGTAGATTTCAAGGCGGTGACTTCGGTGACGGCAACGAGCGCGTTAGGCAGACGGCAGAGATACACGATCACGCTCGCTGTCAGTGGCCAGGCTTCCAACCTCCAGGTCAACATGACCTCTTCACCGGCGGGCCTGAGCCGGGAGCAGATGCTCGCGGCTCTCGGGCATGTGGAAGGGATATTTGCCGGAGGTGAATCGGAGCTTCAGAGAGAACTCGGCAATATACTCACCGCCGTGGGATCGAGCACTTTGTTCGCGCCCGTTGAGACATTGTTCGTAGAGAGGCTGGGTTTCGAGCAGTTCACGCTGGAGTACGGCCCGACTCAGCCGCTCGCGCTCTACGTCTCCAGACGGCTGTTCAACAACATATATCTTTCGTACTACGGACGGTTGAGCTCGCAGTATGCGAATGTCCAGGATGTGAATTATGAACTGGGCATCGGCTACAGGTTCTCGGACCGATATCAGTTCAGCGTGGGCGTCGACGACCAGCAGACCAGCACAGTGCAGATGCAGTATACAAGCAATTTCTGATCAGGGAGGCTTTTGAGTCGCGAGGGAACGAAAATACGAAAGGGGCATAGAGTATGGGGTGCAGGGGAACAGTACTCCGTAGGCCCTGAGTAGCCCAGTAGGAGCTATCTATTACAGATGAAGCCTGGTGGGCGTATCGAAGGGCCGGGTAATTTTGCACCAAGGCCTGTACCTTCGTAGCCGCCCTTCGATACGGCCTTCCGGCCTACTCAGGGCTTACGGTGTACTCGCACTCCGGGCTTACGGAGCTACTTGCTCCCTTCCCCTTTCGCGCTTTCGTATTCTTCGTTCTTTCGTGATTAAGCAGCCCGGCGGCAAGATTGAGGGGTAAGGTTAGGACTAGTGGACTTCGATGGGCTCGTGGATGCTTACCAGAAGCCTATCTTCAACCTGGTTTTCAGGCTGTTGGGCGACAAGGATGAGGCGGCCGACGTAACCCAGGAAACATTTGTGGCCGCCTATAAGTCGTTCTCGGATTTTCGCGGCGAGTCTTCGGCATACACGTGGCTCTATAGAATCGCGGTCAACAAGTGCAAGAACAGGTTCAAGCAAGCCGGCAGGCGAAAAAAACACGAGAGTCAGTGGTTGGAGACGGATGAGAACCCCGAAAGCGTCGTCCCGTTGAATCTGCATGCGGGCTCGGAATACAACCCCGACGCCGTATTGCAGCGCAGGGAGATGAGAGAGCGAATCGCGCGGGCGATAACTCAACTCCCACCGGACTATAGAATAGTGGAGGTTCTTCGCGATGTCCAAGGGCTGTCTTATGAGGAAGTCGCAAAGGCAGCGGATCTGTCGGTCGATGTTGTGCGGACGCGCATAGCTCGAGCACGGCGGATGCTGCGCGAAAAGCTGGCCCCGTATTTTAGTGAGGAGTAATCGAGAATTTTGGAACGCCGCCGGCTCTCGACAGGCGTAGGCGCAATTGGTATAATGCCATTAAGCAAGCCTTAACGCTGAGCCGGTGATGTGGTTATGGACGAAGACGTGGTCACAAAACTTACTCTCGGCAATGTGCCCGCGGCAGTTCCCCGGCGGCATGCCCCCGAAGTCGAGCCTGATACCGATCTATACACCGGCATCCTGGAAGCCGTCTCCGAAAGCACCGAAGCCTGTCTGGCGTATCTCGACCGCGATTTCAATTTCGTATGGGTGAACTCTGCGTATGCCCACGGCGCCTGCCGAACCAGAGAGGAGTTCACCGGGCACAATCACTTCGAGTATTATCCCCACAAAGAGAACGAGGCCATATTCAGGCAGGTGCGCGATACGGGCGCGCCGTTCGCCGTCAGGGCCAAGCCGTTCGAGTTCCCCGACCATCCCGAGAGGGGGGTGACGTACTGGGACTGGACGCTTACCCCCGTGAAAGATGGCGAGGGAGAAACGCAGGGGCTGGTGTTGTCGCTGATAGATGTCACCGAGCGGGTCGAGTTCGAAATGCATTGCCAGGAGATCTACGAGCGTGAGCACCACATAGCGGAGGTGCTTCAGCAGGCGCTGAAGCCGCCGCAAATCCCGGAGATTGTTTCGGGTTACAGGATCGCCGCGAAGTACCAGCCCGCGCTGCACGAAGCATCCGTTGGCGGGGACTTTTACGATGTCTTCGAGCTGCGCGGCGGGAAGATCGGCATTCTGATAGGCGATATCGCCGGCAAGGGGCTGAGCGCCGCGATCCGCGTGGCGATGGCGAGGTACGCAATTCGCAGTTATGCATACCTCGACCCGAGTCCGGGAAAGGTGTTGGCTCTCGCGAATGCCGCGCTATGCAGGGAGCTGGGGGAGATCACCAATATGCTCACGGCGTTTCTTGCCGTGGTGGACACACGCGAAGGAACCGTGACCTGTGCAAGCGGGGGCCACGAACCGCCTTTGGTCTTGCGCGCCTGCGGAACCGTCGAAGAGCTTGCGGTCTTCGGAGGAGCGATGGGCGTAGTTGAAGACTCTGATTACCACGAATCGATTCTCAGCCTTGCGGCTGGTGAGGTGGTCGTGATGGTAACCGACGGGATCACCGAAGCTAGAAAAGATAAGAAATTGCTGGGTAAAGAAGCCTTAGTGCAGCATCTCGTCAGGCTCAATGGGTCCTCTCCAGCCGAAATCGCCGAGGCGCTGCTGCAGGCGGCGAAAACATACACAGGAGGCGACTTGCAGGACGACGCCGCGATTGTCGTGTTCGGCCCTGAGTACCGTGTTCCCCCCTTACCAAGGGGGGATTAAGCGGGGTTGAGCAGGACTCGCAGGGCGAAAAGCGTCCATAAATAGACCGAGCAAGTGGCCGCGGCGACCACTCCGGAGTCGTTGAACGCAAACGCCCCCACAATGCCGAAGCATGTTCCCAGGGCTGCGGCGGATTCCTCATTCGTCAGGAGCTTCCCCGCCGACCTACTCATTCCCCACCAGAGCAGCACGCCCGAACCGACCAGGCTCAGCCCCAGCAGCCGACTCCACATGCTGGTCGATACGAGCATAAAATTGAGCGCGAGCTTGCGCTGCACAACATCGAGGAGGTTGAACATTCCGCTGTCCACGGCCCGGCCCACGTGCGATTGCGAAGCCCCGCCGCGCATGGCGTCCGCCGCGAATAGCGCGCCTATTACCACGACCGTTACCATCGCCACCATCGCCAGGCCGCGCGCGTTCGGCTTCCATCCGCGCCTGGCCAGGAGCACGATCACCATCGCGGGGACAGCCGCCATCGCACCCCCCAGGTTCGCCCCGAGCTTGGGCCACCCGATGGTAAGAAATACCAGCGCAAAGAGCGCTCCGGCGATGAGCCCGCGCGCTTTGGGGACGATCTTGCCTCCGGCGAATGCGGCCCCGAGACCGATCAGCACGGCCCCGAGAAGTGTTCCCATAAGCTCATTTCCGATCCCATAGTATCTTGCCCCCTCGGCAAGTCCGTAGCCCGCTATCGACTCTGACGTGAGCGGCGCGCCCAGCGCCATGTCAACCACCAGCAAGGCGGCGGCGATGCCGCACAGCCACACGAACGCCCGCGCCGCGCCGCGCAACAAGAGAGCGCATATTCCGAGAATCCCCAAAGTCAGAACGACCAGCATCGCGACCGAGCCAGCAAGCCCGCCCGAATATAGCGGCGGCATTATGAGCATCGTAATCGGCAGCGCCGCCGGTATCAGCGCGCCCCATGCGGCAAGTCGCCTAAGCCCGCCCATCACCCCCGCGAGCGCCGCCAGGGTCGCCAGCACAACCACCACCGACTGCGCCACGCTCGCCCCGCGCATCGCTACCTGCCGTTGGGCCTGCCCCGCGGAGTCGAGATTGAGATCGAGAAGAGTCTGCGCGATGTGGGTGTGAGGAGTGCTGCTGATCGGCCTACCCATCATGCCGGCGGGCTGCTTCAGCCCGAGAGCGCGGAGGACTGTCGGAGCGACATCACCAACCGTTACAACGCCCTGCCTCCGTGTCGATGGCGAGGTAAGCATCCCTTTCGCGAACCCCGGTCCTTTGATGATTATGGGGGCCAGGTGCTCGTCGGGGATATCATTGAACACCCGCGCGCTGGGGGAGAGCAGGATGAGCGTATCCTTGCCGAAATCCAATTTGCCGATTAGGCCGAATATGAACCAGTCAAGCCGCGCGGCGGCCTCTTGCCGCAGGTCGTCGGTGCGGGCCTCGGTACATAGCTCGGCGTAGTTGTCGGCGCGGAACGTGTCGCCGAAGTCGATGACGACGAAGCGGCTCTTCGACAATGCATCCTCAGCCAATTGCAGCAGCGCCTTGGAGTTCGTCAGAATTCCGTAGGGCGCTCGGGGGCTGGCTTCGGTGAACTCGCGGGAATCGACATCGCCGTAGTCAACAAGCCCGTCGGCGTCCATCGCAACGGCCACCGCCTCCCGATGCGGCTCGCCGGGCAGGTCGGAGTTTCCGATTACAGCGGTTCTGATCCCCGCCTTGCGCAGTGCTGATCCAAGCTCGCCGGGCGTGGCATGGTAAGACGCCCCCGTGTTGATCTTCTGAATTTTGCTGATTTCGGTATGGAGCACTTGGGCCGCGCTCGGATTAATGCCGGTTCGGCAAATGAACGATTCACGGGCGTTAGACGAAGTTGCGTTGCGTGCGCGGCGAACCTCCACGCCCCCCGTGGCCATCGCGCCCGCTCCCAGGCTCAGGCAGCCCGCTTCCATGCCGGGCTTTTCAGGGAGTTCAACATCTTTGGTCATACGCCCGGCGCGGATATTCATCAGCCCGCCGGAGCCGGAGTTGAGCAAATCGATCAGATGAGAACGCTCAGGCCGCGCCAGGTCCCGGATGCTCGTGTTTCCGGCGATGACAAGGACCACCCGGCCGCCGGTCGAACCGGCCGCCTCGCAGTCGTGCACGAATAACAGCGTAAAGATGAGGCACACTAGAAGAACGGCTCTATGTTGCGGGGTACCTTGTTGGGCCAGATTTGCTATCTGGGCCCTCCCTGGCAATGTCGGAATTTGAAATCCCGCTTGCCTTACGTCGGTCTCAATGGGATCACAGATCCCCAGATTGCCCTTGCCGTCCCGGATTGTAAATCCGGACGAACGGGGGGTCTCTTCACTCCTCATTCTGCATTCTGCATTCTGCATTTCGTGCATTCTCTAATCTCCGCTCACCTTCGTCTTCCCACTTCCGACCTCCTCCGGCTTCTTCTTGCCGAAGTAGACGTCCAGAATCGCGCGGCAGACGGGGGCCGCCGTGCTTGCGCCGTGGCGGCCATGCTCCACGATGCAGGCGACGGCTATCTGCGGGTCTTCCAGCGGAGCGAAGGCGATAAACCACCCGTGCGCCGCGCCGCGGTTCTCAGCCGAGCCGGTCTTACCGCAGACCGCCACGCCGGGTATATTGCAAACACCGCCCGTGCCGTTCGTGACAGTCGCACGCATGGCCTGGCGGACCATCTCGAAGTCTTCCTCGGGCGCGTTTACCTGGTGGACGATACCGGGCCTGACGCGGCGCACGGGCCTGCCGTCGCGAGTAATGACCTCGTCCAGCAGGTGCGGCCTGTATATCTTGCCGAAATTAGCGACCCCCGCCGCCGACAGCGCCATTTGCAGCGGGCTGGCCTCGACGTATCCCTGGCCGATCCCGCAGCTTGGGGTCTCGCCGGGGTACCACTTTTCGTGATAGACCTTTCGCTTCCACGCCGTGTCGGGCATCGTGCCGACGTGGTGGTCTTTGTATCTACTCTCGTTAGGCAGGTCGATGCCGGTCGCCTGCGATATGCCGAACTGCCTTATGACCTTAGCCATTCTGTCGATCCCGAGCCTCAGGGCGAGCTTATAGAACCACACGTCGCACGATTCGGCGATTGCGCGCTGGAAGTTTACTCCCCCACCGTGCACCTTCCAGCACCTGAAAGTCCGCCCGAAGTAGAACGAACCCGGGCAGCTCACCGTCGTGTTCGCGTCGCACTCGTGATATAGCAGCCCCGCAATCGCCATCATGGGCTTGAATGTCGAGCCTGGAGGATAGACGTTATATACGGCCCTGTTCTGCAGCGGCTTGTTCTTGTTTCCGATTATGCCCTTCCAATCGGCGGGCTTGACGCGCTTGACGAAGATGTTTGCGTCGTACGACGGCTTGCTCACCATCGCCAGCACCGCGCCGGTACGGGGGTCCACGGCGACTGCCGCACCCACCTGGCTGCCCATCGCGCGCTCCGCCGCGACCTGCAAATCGCGGTCTATCGTGAGCTTGAGGGTCTTTCCCGGCACCGGCTGCTTTTCGCCGAGGATTCGGACAACTCTTCCGAAGGCGTTCACCTCGATCTGCTTCCCGCCGTCCTCCCCGCGCAGATCGTCCTCATACTGCTTCTCCAGGCCCGATTTGCCCACGTAGTCCCCCGGCCGGTAGCTCTTGCCGGACTTCTCGGCCTCGTCGAGCTGCTCCTGGCTGATCTCGCGCAGGGTTCCCATTATATGAGCGACCGCGTGGCCGTCCGGATAGTAACGGATGTGATCGAGCTCCACGCTCACCCCCGGCAGCATCATGCGAAGCTCACCGATCCGCGCGACGATATCCATCGGCACATCCACCGCCACCCTCACCGGCGAGCCGGGTCGTCCTTCGCTTTTTTGGAATATGGAATCGAGCTCTTCCGGGGAGACCTGCAAAATACCGCACAGCGTGCGCAGCGATTCGTGGTTGGCCTTGACTTCATCCGGGATCGCCATCACGACGAACTGCGGCCGGCTGGTTGCCAGCACCCGGCCCTTGCGGTCGAGTATGGTCCCGCGAGGCCCGCGCATGCGAAGCAGCTTGATGCGGTTGGCCTCCGATTGCTCCAACATCTCATCCCCAAGGGCAATCTGCAGAAACCAGAGCCGCCCGATGAGGATGAAAAACATCAGCGCAATCATCGCCGCTAGTTGGTTGATGCGAGCGAATTGTAACTTGCGGTCTTCCGCTTGGGTGGGCATCAATTATTCTCTGCCACGGCTGTGAACGGTGCATACTTGTGTCGGCACATCATCTATCGGCACACGACGCCTGGCGACATTCGGGCAGTTCGGCCCCGCCAACATGCCGGACTCCGAGCAGACCTTCACGGTCACAAGTGTTACATCGGGATCGACCGCCCGGGGCCTCTCCCTGGCCGAATCGGAGTTCGACGGCGAATGGAGGGTGCAATACGTGGTCGGTTCCGTCCCGCGCAGGAACTTCTCCGCGCGCGTATTCGGGCAGTTCCGCGTGGCCAGAAGCCTACTCTGATCGCAAATGCTTACGGACACAACGTCGGAGTTGTCTTTGGCCACCACATCGGCATCGGCGTCGGTCTTGGGCAGTTCGATCCGTTCCTTCTTGGTGGTGTCGGCGGGCTTGTCCTTAACTTGCTCTTTCTTGGCATCCTTCTTTGCGACGGCGATCTGGTCGTCTTTGTGGATGCGTTCGTAGATGGGGAGCGCCTTTTGCATGAACTGCACCCAGATCGGCGCGCACACAAGGCCGCCGAACGCGCGCCTCATCGGGGAGTAGTTGTCGTTCCCGACCCAGCAGGCCGCCACCAGCTTGCCGGGGACGTAGCCGATGAACCAGGCGTCGACGTCGTTGTTCGTGGTTCCGGTCTTGCCTCGGGCATCCTTGATCGATCTCGCGTTATAGCCCGTTCCGCCGCGGCCTGTCACCACGCCCCTGAACATATCGTCCATCATGGCATTGATCTGCTCGGGTATGACCCGCTTGCCCTCCGGCACGTAGTCCTGGTAGGTCTCGCCGTGGCTGTTTGTGACTTTCAGTATCGAGCACGGCTCCACGTAGACTCCGCCGTTGGCGAACGTTCCATACGCTGACGCCATCTCAATAGGGTGCAGGCCGCCGAACCCGCCGATGGCCGATGAGAGATACGGGTCTATGGGCGAACGTATCCCCATCAGTTGCGCATATTTTATTACGTTGTTGATGCCGACTTTCTCAGCCGTCCTGATGGCCGGCAAATTGATGGATTTGGCAACCGCAACCTTCATAGTAACGGACCCTCCAAAGGACCCATCGTAGTTCTTAGGACGCCACATTCCGCCGGACCCGTCAGGCCTCTGATAGGACGAGTTCGATATCCTGTCCGTCGGCTTCATCCCGGCCATCAGCGCGGCGGTGTAGACGAACGCCTTGAACGAGCTTCCGGGCTGGCGCATGGCCTGGGTGCAGCGGTTGAACTGCGACGCCGGATCGACGCTTCCGACCATCGCCCGCACGTAGCCGGTGACCGGCTCGATGGCGACAAAGCAGCCCTCGCTTACGCGGCGGAGCTTCTCGTGTTTCTTGACACCACTTCTCAAGGCGTCCTCGGCGATCTGCTGCATTTCGTAGTTGAGGGTGGTATAGACCCTCAGCCCGCCGCGGAAGAGCCGGTCGTCCTGATAGCTCTCGCGAAGCTGTTTGGTGACGTAGTCGACAAAATGCGGGGCCTTATAGGTATTCCGGCCCTTGCGCCTCGGGATGATATTGAGCTTCTCCGCCTTGGCCGCGTCCCGCTGCTGCGGAGTGATATAGCCGAGTTCGGCCATGCGGTTGAGCACCACATCGCGGCGATCCATGGCGGCTTCCTTATCCTCGTGAGGGGAGTATCCCGAAGGCTTCTGCGGCATGCCCGCTATCAAGGCGCACTCCGACAGATCGAGCTGATTAACGTCCTTGCCGTAATACACTCTCGAAGCCGCCTGCACTCCGAATGCGCCGCTTCCGTAGTAGACCTGGTTCAGGTAAAGCTCCAGTATCTTCTTCTTCGTGAAGTTGCGCTCCATCAAAATTGCCAGCACCGCCTCCTGCAGCTTCCTCTGGATCGACTTCCGCTGGGTCAGATAAACGTTGCGCGCGAGCTGCTGGGTAATGGTGCTCCCGCCCTGTGCCATTCTCTGCCCGCGCACGTTCGCCCAGATGGCGCGCATGATACCCTTCGCATCCACGCCGGAGTGCTGGTAAAATCGGCTGTCCTCTATTGCGACTGTGGCGATGCGCAGGTTCTCGGGGATGTCCTTGAGCGGGACGTTCGTGCGGTCCTCGCGATAGATACGCGCGAGGATGACGTTGTCGCTGGAGTAGATAATGCTGGCCTCGGGGGCCTCGAAGTTGCCGATGGTGGGCAGCTTCCCGGACAAGTCCAGGAACATAGCCAGCGCCACGCCGACTGATACACTCACCCCGAGGAGTATCAATATCTGAAGGGCCGTGACAAAGGACCTTAGGTGGCTGCGGCGATTCCGTCGGGCCATCGATCTTGTCGATTGCGGGGTTGTCATCCTGTGATTGCTCCCATATCTGAATCAAATTATAGGTGCCCCGGAAGGCGAGTGTCAAATCAGAGGGAAATGCAGAATGATGAATGAAGAATGCAGAATGAAGAGAGGGCTGTACGGATGCGTCGGAAGGCTTTTTTCACCGACGCCAGCCCTTCAGTCACAGGCCATTCTGCATTCTGCAATCTGCATTCTTCATTTCCCTTTGTGATATAATCTCATTGAGCGAGGAGCCCATTAATCATGTACGAAATCACCATCGATGATATGTTCGACGCCGCGCACTGCCTGCGAGGTTACGAGGGCAAGTGTCGACAATTGCATGGCCATACCTACAGGACCCAGGTCTGCTTCAAAGTGAGCGACCTCGAAGCGTCCGGTATAGCCATCGACTTCCGCGCCGCCAAGTCACTGCTGCGAGACATCCTGGATTACATGGACCACCAATATATGAACGAATTGCCGGAGTTTTTGGATCAAAATCCGACAGCTGAGAATATCGCACGCCTTATCTACGAGCGCATGAAAGAGAAAATGCCCGAGGTTCAAAAGGTGAGCGTTTGGGAGACGCCCACATCCTGCGCCACATACTACGAAGATGACTAACGACATCACCGGCTGGATACACGAAGTCTTCGCCTCCATTCAGGGGGAGGGCCTCTATTGCGGGCAGCGCCAGACGTTCATACGGTTCGCGGGCTGCAACCTGGCCTGCGGCTACTGCGACACGGCTTATGCGCGCGCCGAGAGGCCCGACCGGTGCCACGTTGAGGAGTCTCCCGGGTCAGGCCGCTTTGCGGAATTATCGAACCCGGTCGGCGTCGAAATGGTTGTCACCACCTGCCGCAGGCTCGGTTCGGAAGTCGTCGCCTTGACGGGTGGAGAGCCCCTGGCGCAGCCGGATTTCCTGGCCGCCGTGATGCGCGACCTGCAAAAGTGCGGCCTAAACACCTACCTCGAAACCAACGGCACGCTCTACAAGGAGCTTCTGAGCGTTATCCAATATGCCAGCGTTATCGCGATGGATATCAAGCTCCCCAGCGCCAGCGGAATAGATGGCATCTGGGACGCGCACGCCTCATTCCTGGAGGTGGCTTCCTGCACGGATGTGTTCGTGAAGACGGTCGTTTCGGTCGAGACGACCACCGAGGAGATATGCACTTGCGCCGAGTTGATAGCCGACGTTGACCCCCTTATCCCACTGGTGATCCAGCCTGTGACCGGCCCGATACCCGTCCCCGGCGATCTGCTGATGCGCCTTCAGGCGTCGGCGTACGAGATGCTCGAGGATGTTCGGGTGATTCCGCAGTGTCACAAGGTGCTGGGACTCCAGTGATTTTATATTTTATAATGCATAATGAATATTGCCCAGAAACGAAGCGCGAGTGCCGCATACACGCCATTATAAAATATGAATTATAAAATATAAAATGAAGCATGTAGGAATCACAACCACCATCCCCGTTGAAGCCGTCTATGCCGCCGGATGCGTGCCGGTGGACCTCAACAACATCTTCATAACCGCCGATAACGCGCCCGAACTTGTTGCCGAGGCGGAGTATCAGGGCTACCCGCGCAACGCCTGCGGTTGGATTAAGGGAATATACTCGGTCGCCGCGCGGGGGGATGTCGATGCGCTGATTGCGGTTGTCGAGGGCGATTGCTCCCAGACCCAGGCAATGGTCGAGACTCTTCAACTTCGCGGCCTGGAGATCATCCCGTTCGCATTCCCCTACGGCCGCGACCGCGACCTCCTGAGCATGCAGATAGACAAGCTCATCACCAGGCTCGGGACTATATGGGATGAGGCGGAGCGGTGGAAGACGCGGCTGGACAAGATAAGGCGCAAGGTGTGGCGGCTGGACGAGCTTACATGGTCCCGTGGAACTCTGACCTCGTTTGAAAACCACTACTTCCAAGTGAACTGCAGCGACTTCAACCGCGCCCCAGACGCCTTCGAGGCCGAGGTGGACGCAAAGCTCGCCCAAGCCGAGTGCGAGACCCCACGAGATACCGGCCTCAAGATCGGCTACATTGGAGTCCCCCCCATATTCACCGACTTCTATGATTATCTCGAAAGCCTGGGGGTCAGAGTCGTCTTCAACGAGGTCCAGCGGCAGTTCTCGATGCCGTTTGAAACCGATAACCTCGTGGATCAATATGCGCGCTACACCTATCCCTACGACGTCTTTGCCCGGATAGACGATATCAAGCGCGAAGTTTCGCGGCGCGGCCTGCACGGGCTGATACACTACACACAGAGCTTCTGCTTCAGGCAAATCCAGGACCTGATCATCAGAAAACAGATAGATATACCGATCCTGACCCTCGAAGGCGACTCCCCCGCCAAGCTCGACGCCCGCACAAAAGTCCGCATCGAAAGTTTTATCGAAATGCTTTCGTGAGCCTTCCCTTCTGTTCCCTGTTCCCTATTCCCTGTTCCCTATCACTCTGCCAAGCAACCATATTATTACCAGACTGTGACTCATGGTGGCGGACGGTTGACAAATAGCTGAGCTAGAGTTAGACTACCCATGGAATAAGCTGTACGGGTGATTACTCACCGACGGCAATTCACAAAGAAAGGATCGGTACCTCTCATGACGCGTAATACATTGCTGGCCAGGGGACTTGTCGCGCTGGCGATCTTAGCGGCTGCTCCCTGTCTGGGCCAGGGGGATGCCGTCAAGCCCACCGCCGCCGCCGAGAATCCGGCGTTCTTGCAGTATTTGCAGGCGAATGGGCCGACGGTCCAGTCCGTCGAAAGCTCCGGCTTCCCGGACGGCCTGGTACCCGAGCCGATACTTCTTCCGCAGCCGGTCCCAGGCCCGGCTCGCGCCGCCGCAACCCTTCCGGCAACATTCGACCTCCGTCCCTTGAACAAACTCACCCCCATGAGGGATCAGGGCGCGTGCGGAAGCTGCTGGAGTTTCGCAACTTACGGCTCCCTGGAGTCGTGCTTTATGCCCTTGGAGTCATTGAACTTCTCCGAAAACAACCTCAAGAACCTCCATGGCTTCGACATCTCCTGCTGCTCAGGCGGCAACCGGATGATGTCCGTCGCATACCTTGCGCGGTGGGCCGGGGCCATCAGCGAGGCGGACGACCCGTACAACTCGGGAAGCTGCTCATCGCCCGGAACGCTCGCTCAGGTCAAGCACGTGCAAGAAGTGATCTATCTACCCAGCCGCGCAGGCTCGCTCGACAACAACGCGATCAAGCAGGCCGTGATGGACTACGGCGCTGTTTATACGACCTACTACCACTCGAACACCTACTACAACTCCGGCACGAGGTCCTACTACTACAACGGGTCCTCCAGCGCGAACCATGCCGTCTGCATAGTCGGCTGGGACGACAACTACCCCGCCTCCAACTTCCTCGCCGCCCCCGCGGGCAACGGCGCATTCCTGATACGCAACAGTTGGGGGTCCTGGTGGGGAAGCGGCGGCTACTTCTATATGTCATACTATGACGCGCGCCTCGGCAGGACCGAAAACGCGGTCTTCAGGGGCGAAGCGGCCACCAACTACAATCACGTTTATCAATATGACGATCTGGGCTGGGTGTCGAGCATCGGCTACGGCATGAATAGCGCATGGTTCGCCAATGTCTTCACGGCCATCTCCAGCGACCCCATCGCCGCCGCGAGCTGGTATTCGGCGACCGCCGGAGCCTCTTATGAACTCCGCGTCTATGTGAACCCGACTTCAGGCCCGATCAACTCCAGCGGCCCCGCCGCGGTCAAGACAGGCACAATACCCACCGCCGGCTATCACACCGTGAAGCTTAATACGCCGGTTCCGGTGAGCGCGGGCCAGAGGTTCTCGGTCGTCGTTAAGCAGACCACTCCCGGCTACAACTATCCGGTCCCATTGGAGAAGCAGTATTCGGGCTACTCCAGTGCTGCGTGGGCGACCACCGGCCAGAGCTATATGAGCAGTGCCGGTACAACCTGGACCGACGTTGCCGCCAGCTATCCGAACACGAACGTCTGCCTGAAGGCGTTTTCATCGGCTAATTCGGTCCCGACCCCCGGCGCTCTCGGCGTGACTCCATCGACCGGTCTGACTTCCACAGGCACGGCGGGCGGGCCATTCAGCCCTACCAGCCAGACCTACACGCTCACCAACACCGGTCAGAGTTCTATTAACTGGACCGCCTCCGCCACCCAGGCGTGGGTCACGCTCTCGGCGACCAGCGGCACACTTGCGGGGGGCGCGACCGCAAGCGTGATCGTCTCGGTCAACTCCACAGCTAACGGCCTCGCAGCGAGCGACTACTCCGACACAGTGACATTCACCAATGGCACGAACGGCGTGGGCAACACCACGCGCGCGGTCACCCTCAAGGTGAACAGCCCGACGCCCAATCCGGGCGCGCTAGCGGTCACCCCGGCGACCGGCCTGACATCGAGCGGCGCGGCGGGTGGGCCGTTTAGCCCGGCCAGCCAATCCTATACGCTCACGAACTCCGGCGGGTCCTCCGTCAGTTGGACGGCCTCCAAGGCGCAGTCGTGGGTCAGCGTATCGCCCGCGAGCGGCACGCTTGCCGCGGGCGCGACGGCCACCGTCACCGTATCGATCAACTCCGGCGCGGCGGCTCTCACGGCGGGCAGCTACTCCGACACGGTCACATTCGCCAACACTACCAATGGCGCGGGCAACACCACGCGCCCGGTGAGCTTGAGCGTGACGAGTGGAGGAGGGGGCCAGACAGGGACCTACAGCATTGTCCCCGAGACATTCGACTGGATCGACCCCTCGGCCCACGCCAGGCTGACCCTGTGGGACAATTCGATCAGCTACGGCATCAATCTGCCGTTCACATTCACATTCTACGGCAAGCCCTACACGAGGGTCTTCATAGGCTCCAACGGCCTGTTGGGGTTCAACACCTACGGCCTCAGCTACGCCAACAACACCAACCTGCCGAACTACTACGCGCCCAACGCCGCGATCTACCCCTATTGGGATAATCTGAATCCCTATGCCGGCGGCCGGGTGTCCTGGGCGATTATGGGCTCGGCTCCGAACAGGAAGCTGGTCGCAAGCTGGGTAGGCGTGCCGCACTACTCCTCACTTGCGGCCAAGTTCACCTTCCAGGCGATACTCTGCGAGGGCACGAACGACATCGTGTTCCAATATCTCAACGTGTCGCCGGCCAGCACCTACTACGGCGCGGGCCGAAGCGCGACCATAGGCATAGAGAACGCGACAGGCTCCCAGGCCTGCAAATACGCCTATGGGACCTACGGCTCCGTCTCGAACAACCAGGCGATAAGGTTCACCACCCTAACCGGTCTCCCGACCCGACGGGGAAGGTAACCTGATACGGAGACAACAAAGGAGAGAGCAAGATGGCCCGGAACCGAATGGTTCCGGGCCATCGTCATGGTTCCGCCGCGCGAGTGTGAGGCGGTGGGTTTATCCACTGACCCATGCGTCCATATTACCTGCGGCATAGGCGTTGTAGTATGCCAGAATGAGGTCCTTGGTGCGGAACCCGCCATGCCGGGCTTCGTCCTGACGCTTCACGATGGGGAATGTATCAAGTATCTCACCGGCCTCGTCGCGTGTCAGTTTGTAGAGATGGAAGTAGAGCGCGTCCAACTGGCAGCGCAGGTGCAGGCGGCGCTCCTCATCCCAAGCGAACGGCGGCCCATCATATCCCATGTCCTCGGCGAAGCCTTTCAGGTCGTGCGCCGTGTAGCACAACTCCAGCACCCGCTCCTTGATAAACTCATCAAGCCGTGCGCCGTGCCATTTCGCTTTGTAGGTCTTCGGCGGCAGAATGGGGAATTGCTCGACAACGAAGAAGTTCAGATGAGTGGAGGACACCTTTTGGCGAGCAGCATAATCAAGGACGAAAGAAGACAGATTCGCGCAAAGGCAGGCGGCTCCAGCCGCATCGACGTGGGGATCAATAAGGCAAAGCGTATTCCCCGCACCTGCTGCCGGGATTATGCTAGCAATGACAGTACGAACATCAGTCGCACGCGCGATATCGCGAAAGCCAAGGAGGAATTTCTTCGGATTCTTTACATCAACCGCCGGCACCCAGTACCGAGGCAGTGGCGAGTAACAAGGGTCGGCTTTCAACTCAGGGGCTGTTATCTCCGAGGCCTGCGTGTTTATGAGCCGCTCGTCTCCCGCTACACCAGCAGCATAGCGATGGTCGAATTGATGCACCATCTTGGCTTCGTACAGCGGCAGGTATCGCGACGTTCCCTTTGTGTACAGGTTCCCCTCTCCCAGCCAATACCCATCCGCTTCCAGCTCGGTTGCTGTTCGGAACAGGCTGGAGTCGTTGGTCATATCGAACATGCGAAGGAAGCTGATACCCCAAGGGTTTCCTCTCTCGCCTTGCGCCTCGTTGACTAGCACCGGCACGTGACGGTAGATATTCTTAGTAAGTTCCGCATCTCGGCAACGACGGAAGATGGGGCAAGTCAGCGTGTTGGGATTGAACAGCCTGAAGTCCTCGGGTGTCAGAAGGCAGATGCGTTCCGGATCACTGACCTGGCGTATATTGTGCAGGAAGAACCCGCAACGGATGCTCTCCTGTGGCGCGGCCTCACCTGTCATTAAGATTACGCTGAACTTGAAACGGCTATCCACGTCCGGGAACATTCTCTCTCGGTTCTCGAAATCCAACAGTTCAGCCAACATTCGATGCTCAACAAGGTGCTGGAAGTAGTCCTTCGTTGTGTCGTCCGTGGCGATGCCGCTGGGAACCAGCAGCCCCGCGCGGCCCGATTTTCCCATCATTTGCAAAGCTCTCTCGGCGAACACGGCGTAAAGGTTCGTATCGCCTCGTCCCATCAACGGGTAGAAGCCGGTGTTGCGCACGTAGCTTAGCAGATGGTCGGACGCAGCCTTGGCGGCTTCATATTCCGCCCACAGTTGCGGCCTCTTCTTTGGCAGAGCCGCGATCAGCCGTTTGCGATCCACGGCCCTTGGGGCCAGTGCGATGGCGTTGTCGCGCCTGGCGAAAAATTCGTTCTCCTGCAGCTTGATTCGTTCCCACGGTGGATTCCCTACCACCGCCTCGAACCCGCCTTCGTCACCCAGCGGCCGACCCTGGCGGTCAAAGTAGATTTCCGGAAACTCCAGTTCCCAGTGGAAGAAGCGTTCACGCTCGGCTATCTCATCGCCCTGCGCAAGTATCTTGTCGAACTTCGGGAAAGCGGCGGCCCCATTGCGCGCGACATACTCTATGAGTGAAGCCCGCAGCCACCCCTCGACGGCCAGACCGAACCGCGTGGCGGTGACCATATTGAGCAGCCGGGCGTACTTGCCGATAAGCTTTGCGCGCAGTTCTTCATATAGCCTTTCCTGCTCCTTGACCTGCTCCACATTTATGGCTTCGTTCGCCTCGATAAGCCACATGGACTGTACAGCCGTGCTCACCCTCTGCGTGAAAGCGCTGTCCTCGAAAAGGGCTATCTGGCCTGCGTTCTCGCTCTTGGACTTGCGCTTGCCCTTACTCTTACCGTTGACCGCCGTCAGCTCCAGATGTTCCAGCCGCGCCCCGACAAGCGAGTTTCCGGGCCTTAGGTGGTGGTCCAGGAAGGAAAGCGGGCGGTCCTTTGCCACAGTGGTTAGCCACAGCGAGAGCTTCGCCAATTCTACCGCGAGAGGGTTCAGATCGACCCCGTAGATGCAGGATTGAACGACGCGGCGTTTCCAGAACGCCAGATCAGCCTCTTCCTGCGTTTTCCCTTCCGGCGGGAGGCCGAGATCGACCAAGTAACGCGCGATATACTCGGTTGCCTCCACGAGGAAGTGCCCGCTTCCCATCGCCGGGTCAAGCACATTTACTTTAAGCACGGCCTCCAGCTTGTCCGAATCACTCGTCCTGTCGGCCACCGCTCGTTCCAGGACCGGCCCCACCGTATGCTCCACTATGTACTTTACGATGTCATCCGGCGTGTAGTAGGAACCGCTTGTCTTTCGCTCCCCTTTGTCGTTGACCAGATCGATCGCCCAGCCGTCATCCGGCGCCGAAAGTGGTTGTAGTCGATACTCGAGCAGTCCTTCATAGATCGTCCCCATATGGCGGACCGACAGATCCCGGTAGTCCACGAATGCCCCGCCGACCCGCGCGAGTTTGTCGATGGCCGATTGCAGGTGCGCGTCTCCAACAGTGTATGTAGTTAGGAAGCCGTGCTTCTCCGGGTCGAACAGGCCGCCGTTGAATGTCGCGACACTTAGCGGAGGGCTGCCCAGATTGATGATATCGAATAGCTGACGCAGCCTCGGCCAGAGCAACGCGCTTTCCGGCAGCAGCGTTCGCCCGAGCGACGCGTCACGCGCCACGGATTCCTTTATGGCGTGCAAGCTGTAGGTATCATGGTATTGTCGGCTTTCGCGAACCGGAAGCAGTTCCCGTGCCTCGGCGTACAGGATGAACAGCAGGCGATAAAGGAGTATCAGCGAGTTATCGTAAATGGTCTGAAGCGCATCGCGGTCGGGCTGGAACCCATTCGGCGCATAATCCAGAAATCCCTGGGCGATATGCCGGAGCGCGTCATACACTTGGTCTTTCAGGCTTTCGCCGACGCTTTGCGCATAATCCGCGCTTTCCCTGAGTATTTCCGCGACTGATAATGGCCCATCGTCGAAGGCTTCGCGTCTAAAGAAAGTGTGGAAATAGAGGAACCGCCCGACATCGCCGGATTGGATCACTTCCTCAAGGTCAACTTCGTAGAAGTGGTCCAGCTTATGAGCCGAGTCCTTGTGGTACAGTCGCCATTGCTTGCCATTAGTGAGTATGCCCCACGTGACTCCGCTGTGCTGCATGTAGTAGTTTATCTGGTATGAGGGGTTCTTGTTCGACAGCGCATCGCCGGTGTTATCCCTGATGGCTATGTCCAACGGCCGATTCCAGTACTTAGCATCCCCCACCGCGAATCCGCCCTGTTGCGTCAATGACTCGGTTAGGATGATGTTCTTGTTGGCGTCCCGCGTGCCCTTGTTTTGATAGAAGACGTAGTCCGGCGTCTTCGTGCCTTCCGGCGTTCTGAGCGAGGCCTGTACCTCAAAGGTGTGCCCCAGCAGTGTTAGGATAGGGACGACAAGGTTGTCCTCGGTCTGCCGCTCATTGTTAGAGGGGACAAACCGCCCGAACACTTCGGCGATCTCCTCCATAGCTGGCCGCACACGATCGCGAAGCGCTCGCCATTGCGGACGGGAAACCAGAATCTCGTTCAGATAGTGGTCCGAGAAGAGATGCTGGTTATTGTGCGCCGGAAGCGCCAGTTGCTGTGAATCGGGCATATGTAGGCTCTCTGGTTACGACCTTCCGGCCTGTTGACGGAAGAATCGCGGTTATATCTTTCTGTAGAATACGGCCTTGGATGCCCCGATTCCTTGTTTCTGTCGCGCCAGTTCTCCAACTCTTCCGGAAATCCAGAAACGAGCTTTACTCACCCTCCGAAGAGATAAAGCTCGGCGGGAACCTTGCCCTCAATTCCCATGTCTCCGAAGGGAGACTTCGTGTAGTTGTGGCCGTGAATTAATTCGCCGGGTTATGAGGAATGGAACTTTGCGGCCTTTAAGCGCACAGGGGCGGGAGGTTACCCACGCCCCTGCGTGTCTCGGATTTAGTCCGGCTCTAATAAACGGGCGGACTTGGGCTAGGCAGGGGCGTCGCTCCTGGGGAGTAGAGCGGTGTCGGGCCAGGGGTGGTTGTGGAAACCTGATACCGCTCGATCCGGCGCATGTTCGCGTCCTGCGTGCTCTGGCTGTAGATGCTCTTGTGCGGGAACGGGTAATCGCACACGTTGAAAGCCCTGTTCGGAGCCACGGCGTATTCCATGGCGACCTGCTCCCATGTAGAGCCTGACCACCTCAGGTCCTGCAGGATTAGTCTGATTGGGTAGCCGGTTTCTCTGGCTATGTTCGATGCGATGGCCACGTTGAGCCAGTCGTTGCCCATGGCGTAGTATCTGAGGGCTTCGTCCTGGGTTAGGAGCACGTTGCCGTTTTTGTCAAAGATAACCGGCGAAACCGGCCTGGTGCATACGGGTCCCGCGCCGAGGCCGGGGCAGGTCGGTGTTCGCGGCGGGCACGTCGTCGCGACCATTCGCGGCGGGCAAGGAGTCGTCAGGGTGGCGGCGGCCAGGTTACATCGGGCGGCGATATCGCTCCAGGACATTCCCTGATCGCGTAGCGCCACTATCTGCTGCATCGACTGACCGGTGCGCACGGAGGCGTTGGCAATCATGTTTACCTCATCCCACGGCCTGCCCTGCTGTCTTAGCGCCTGAATATCCGACTGGGGGATATTGTAGTACTGGGAGATGAACATCGTGTTGAACGTCTCGTTATCGGCGTTCATCATGGCCGGGTTGATCGCCAGGTCGGACATGGAAAGGTTGTATTTCTTGGCGACGTCCGGCCAACTCTTACAGGGCAGGTAGTCAGCCACGATCGTGCTCACCGGTACGCAGGCTTTACTCGCAATGACCGCGGCAATGGCGATGTCCGAGTTAGACAAACCCTGCGCACGGAGGTCGGTGATCTGCTGGTTGGTCAGCCCGAACGACTGAGCCATACAGTTATCCAGCATTACATCTCCAGCCATACTCGTGCCAGGGGGGCAGGTTTCGGCCGCCGGCACGCCGGCGGCACATGCGAGAGATATTACGAGAACTATACCCCAGAGTCGCATCTTTTTGCCTCCTTAGAATGGAAAACTGAGGGTAGGTCGGCGTACCCTTGCCATTGTTACCCGCGCGTACAAACGTGCAAACCTCGTGATAATATAGCGACGAGGCGTTCAGATAGAGTGCGGAGTTGGGAATGCGGAGTGTGGAGTGAAGGGACCCTTCCCCATTCCGCACTCCGCATTCCCAACTCCGCATTCACTTGACATGCACCGGCCCAGGTGGTTACAGTACGATATGATGCAAAGAATTTCCGGCCAGAAAGACCCCATAATGAAGATGCTGCGCGAACTGGTCAGCGAGGATGGCCGCAAGCGGGCGAACCGGTTCTTCGCCGAGGGCGATGAACTGGCGCGTCGCGCGTTCGACTACGGCGGCGGCGTGGAGAGCCTGATATTGACCGATAAGTTCGCCGCCGGGTCGGATGCTCAGGCGCTGCTTGAGCGAGTGCGGTACGCGGGAATCGAAGCCTACCAGTGCACCGAAGGCCTGATCGCGAAGATACTCGACGCGAAGCCGACCCCCGAGTGTCTGGCGATTGTGGAGCGGAAAGTCTGCTCGTTAAATGATGTATTTAACAAGGAGCGCCCGCTGGTGCAGATGGTTGAGGCCTGTGAGAACGCGGACAACCTCGGAATGCTGCTTCGCTCGACCGATGCCGCCGGGGTCACTGGCGTGGTATTGGCGGCGGAAACGACCGACCCGTTCAGCCGCAGGGTCGTAAGGGGTTCGCGCGGGGCGGTGTTCACAGTCCCCATTTGTGTCCACCCGGATCCGGCCACAGTTATAGCCGAGGCGCGGGGCTGTGGCCTGCAAGTGATCGCGACCTCCGCGAAGGCCGAGATTTCTTACACAGACATCGACTATACCAAGCCCACAATGATAGTCGTCGGCAACGAGCACACGGGCATATCGGAGACAGTGCGAGAGCTGTCGGACGCTATCGTTCGGATACCGATGCGCGGGATGATCAACTCGCTCAATATTGCCGTGGCTGCGAGCATGCTGATGTATGAGGCGGTGAGGCAGCGCGGGCTGGCTACTCCGCCTTCATCACGAGTTCGTCGAACGACTCCATAATCGTCTGCCCCGGCTCGATGCGCAGAAACTCATCGCCCTCCCACGGGCCGTTTGCGAGCCGCTGGACCATGGATATGTCGCCCTTGATCTCGGCGTACTCCCAGCCGTGCGAGGCGGCCAGGCCCTGGACGAACCCGCGGTAGGCCTCGATGTCCCCGAGGCCCATGTCGATGAACGCCGCGCGGGTGTAGTGGTCGTACCAATGCTTCTCCTGCTCGATGAGGAATTGGGCGTTGTCCTCGCCGTACTTCTCGACGTATTCCCGGTAACGTTCGTCATAGCCGCGCGCCTGGACATCGTCGATGAACCCCTGCTGCATCTCTCCCTCTTTTCGCTCGATCCAGCCGGGGCTGTAGTAGTACGTGCCGGGGTGTGAGGAAAATTCGTCATTATATTTGCAGCGCGAGCCCAGGAACAAGGTTATGCAGTCATGCATTCTGGGTATTACTAGCGGGAGTGAGCGGGCTTTGATTTCCGCCGCGCCGCGACTGCAGAGGCCGTAACCGAGAATGATAAGGTCGTAACCCTTGTCTTCGGTATCATCGACGGCGGCCTGTATCGCCTCCCGGAGCTTGTCGGGGGTGTTGTGCAGCCCGAACTCGATAAACTGAATGTCGAACACGTGCGGGCTGACGGCAGCGGCGAGCCGGAACTCGCGCGTGAGAGCTTCGCATGCTATGAGCTTTATCTTCATTGCTACCTCGTGGGGGCCATTACTACTATTTTATAAGTGATGGCCTGTGCGGTCAACCGTATGCACCGGCTTCGCACTTAAGAAATGTCATCCTTATGCCAATAGTATGCTTAGCGCCTATTGACAAGTTGCTTAAGCTGAACCATAATCTATGAGGCTTATCGATGCATGCTCACTGGCCGGGCTTGTTCGGTGGGCCTCAACACAAGACAGGGAGGTGAGACCCCATGTCTGACCTAGTTTGTTCCGTCCTTCACAAGCGGTGAGATGAAGCAAAAACAGGTCAGACGTAAGGTGAAAGTGTTGAACTACAAAAAACTTTTCTACATCGTAATCGCATCCACTCTGATCGGCTCCATCTGGGCACGGCTGCCGGAAAAACCGGTAAGCGCGCTCGAGGAGTCGAACTACGTCGGCTCTGAGAAGTGTGCGATGTGCCATGCGGACTTAATGAACGCGTGGAAGCTCTCTACTCACCGGCGGACTCTCTTCAACACAGACCCAGCCAAGAAAGGCTGCGAGGGCTGTCATGGCCCGGGGAAGGCTCACATAGAGGGTGACACGAAGGCGATCATCAACCCCGGCAAGCTCAAGCCCGATCAGATCGCCACTGGTTGTATGAAGTGCCACACCCAGGAACATGTGACGTTGTGGCGCACCGGCACGCATGCCAGGGCCAAGTTGTCATGCACCGAATGCCACGATCCGCACAGCCCCGATCCTGAAGTCCTGTCAAAGGACATCGAGAACGGCAAGCTCGATCTAGAGGGGCTCACAACGTCCATCAAGCAGGCCGATCTCGAGGCTAATACCGCCAAGGTCGGAAGCAAGGAACGGGAAGAGGCGATGGCCGAGTCCGAGGAGCTCAAGAAGAAGCGCGACGCTCTGCTGGAGACGGTCAAGGGCGCTGAAACCGTCTATAAGCGTGTGGCCGAGCCATACATCTGCTATAACTGCCACAAGACCCAGCAGGTAAAGGGCAGGATGCCTTACCATCATCCGATTGTTGAGAACAAGATGAGTTGTTCGGATTGTCACAATCCGCACGGCGGCCCCAAGAACCTGCTCAGGGAAGAATCGATCAACCAGACGTGCTTCAAATGTCACGCCGAGAAGGAAGGGCCGTTCACGTTCGAGCATCCGCCTGTGACGGAAGACTGCACGAACTGTCACGATCCGCACGGGTCGATTCAGCGAAGAATGCTCGTTCAAAGCGAGCCGTTTGTTTGCTTGAAGTGTCATGCGGGACCGCACAGCAGGAATTCATCGCTGGCGAGCGCAAGGGACTTTGCGACATACTACTCTCAGTGCACGGCGTGCCATGCGGCCATACACGGCTCGGATGCGCATTCCGCGCTGCACTATTGATGCAAGGTTCAGGAACAGGAGGCACTCAAAGTGAGATACATGACAATAATAATCGCCGCGCTCATCGTCGCGGCGTGCGTTCCTGGACTGTGCGCGGATAGCCTTACGACCGGTTCGGACGCAAAAGCGGACTTCAGCCTCGGCGGCTACCTTACTAACTCAAGCGGGAACCAGGACCAGGTGCGACAGTATGACGGTCGGACATTCCACGCCCCGAATATCGAGACATTCGATTCGTATGGATATCACGACGCGCTCCAATACTGGTTTTTGGGCCGCGATCTTGGAGTCGGCAACAGCGACGCGCTGATCGCGCTTTCTTCCAGAAACCACTATGGCCTCAGGTTCGGCTACTCGCAGTTGACCCACAGGCGGCTCGGGATCCCGGCTATAGATCCGTTTGTCTCGACGACGGTCGCCACCACGGGCAATAACGTTCTTGATCTGTCGCCCAATGATCGATACTTCATCGACCGGGCGGTAACGGACCTGTCGTTCGGGGCAGCGCCCTGGAATAATCAGGTCGCGCGGTTCGTGCTGGGCTTCTGGGAAGAGCACGAAAGCGGCACTCAGCAGTTGCTCTTCCGAGCCCGTCAGGCGTTTCCGGGCGTGATCGCCAACAGACAGCGGGGCAGCGTCGGCAACCCCATAGATAGGACGCTCAGGGAGAGCATTCTGGGGACTGACATCCGAATCGGCAGCTCAAGCGCGTTCAACTATCGGTTCTACTCGGACAAGTTCGGGGAGAATAACGGCAGACCGCAGGGGGCGCAGTTCAACTTCCTGCCGCTCAATGCGTTCACCATTCCCGGCAGCAGCACCGAGAGCCACGTCTTCAAGGCGCGGACCAGTATCGGCAACCGGCTGTACATCACGGGCGCTCAGAGCAATCGAAACCGCAAGTCCACCCGGGTGAGCGCGGGCAATCCCACGGTGAACCTGAACTCGACGAACATCGGCGCGACATTCCTCGCCACGGACGATCTCAACTTCACGGCCAGATACAGGAGGTTCTCGCAGCAGCCCGGCACAATCGCGGTTTTCAACGCCGCGGGCGATCCGACGAACGCCACGCTGGCGAGAAAAGTAAAGGGCCTTGAGTTTGAGACGACCTACGCGGGAGTCCCGCGCACGTTCTTCCGCGCAGGTTACGAGCGCCGGAACACTGACCGGGACGCCACTCCCGCCCATGCGGCGCACGAAGAGTTCGAGCACCCGATAATCTCCAGCTCGACTGATTCCAACATCATGCGGTTGGGCGCGAGATACTATCCATTCTCGGGTCTGAGTGTGGCGGCCAGTTACGAGGATTGGACGTTCGACAGTCCCGGCTACACGGGATCTCCTTCCGACCGGAAGAAGATCAATGCCAACGTCAACTACATGCTGCGCGACAACATGGCGTTTTTCGCGAACTACAGCATGCTCGACGACAAGAACAACCTGTATCCCGTCGTCGTATCGAGCATACCGACCCCCGCGACAGACGCGGCGACCCAGGAGATACGCGAGGACGCCGCCGGGCAGGGATCGCGAAACACATTCAAGACAATCGATCTCGGCGCATGGTATGCGCTGAACTCGAAGCTGACGCTCGATCTCAACTACGCAAGGATCACCACTGATGCGTCGGCGCTGTGGATCATCGGAACGGACTTCAGGTTCGTGCCGCATCTGGCGCCGGAGCAGACCCCGTTCTTTGCGAGAGACAATCAGTGGTCATTGGGAGCGACCTATGCGATCACGCCCAAGTCGAGGTTCTATGGGCGCTTCTTGATCTCCGATGTCAGCGGCAAGACGACCATTGACCCGACCATAATGCCTCAGGGCCTTGGGCCGGTGTGGAGGCCGGTGGACGCGAAGGAGAACCGCTGGACGGCGGGCTTCGCTCACGACATAAACAAGAGGGACACCGTGCTTGCCGATTTCTCGATAAGCAGATGGACCGACGAAATCGATGCAGCCGCGAGCGGCTGGTTCAGCCTCGTCAGGTTCGCCTGGTCGCGGCAATACTAAGAATAGTGGAAAGTCAGAGGGAGGGCGAGGCTCCCGCCGAGCTAGCTCACCAGGAGGTTCGCCCTCCCCGATCTCCGCTTTCCACCTTCCACTCTCCACTACGGGGGCAGGATTAGTTTCCTGCCCCTCACTGCATGTTTGGATGGAGAAGGAACTCCTGGGTTTCCCGACGAATACTACATTTGTGGACGCCGGCGCGGGCCAGATCGGCTCGTGCCGACATTGGTGTACAACGATAACGACCCACTCCAGGAGGGATGCTACATAATGATGGATTACTTTTTGACTGAAGAACAGACGTTCATGAAGGACGTTGCAAAGGAAATCGCCGAGAAGAAGATGCGGCCCGTGAGCGCACACTATGATGAAACCGGCGAGTTCCCATGGGAGATTGTCAAGGCTATCGCCGAGGCGGACCTTTTCCGCGTGTTCATACCGGATGAATACGGCGGGATGGGCGGGGCGAGTCCGATTATGAATATGTGCCTCGTGACGGAAGAACTCTCGAAGGTCGATGGCGGCATATCGCTTTGCTTCGCGGCGACCGGCCTGGGGACATTCCCCATACTGGTTTCCGCATCGGACGAGCAGAAGCAGAGATGGCTCCCCAGGATCGCCGACGGCGCCGTCGCCGCGTTCGGCCTCACCGAAGCCAATGCAGGCTCCGACGTGGCGGGGATGCAGACGCGGGCGGTCGAGGACGGCGACTCGTTCATATTGAACGGCACGAAACAGTGGATTACCAACGGCAGTGAGGCCGAGATATACTCCGTGTTCGCGGTAACCGATCCCGATCGCGGCCCGAGAGGCGTAAGCTGCTTCGTGGTCGAGAAGGGGGCCGAGGGCTTCAGCTTCGGCAAGAAGGAGAACAAGATGGGTATCCGCGCATCGGCTACCACTGAGCTTGTTTTTCAGGATTGCCGAGTGCCCAAGGAGAATATGATCGGCCGCCGGGGAACGGGTTTCTTCACCGCGATGAAGACGTTCGACCAGTCCAGGCCGGGCGTCGCCGCCCAGGCTCTGGGCATCGCCGCCGGCGCGCTTGATCTCGCCGTCAACTACTCCCGAGAGCGCGTGCAGTTCGGCCAGCCAATCTCCGCGAACCAGGGCCTGCGGTTCATGCTTGCCGACATGGCGATGAAGGTCGAGAGCGCGCGGGCGCTGGTCTACAGCGTCGCCCGCTGGATCGATTCCCAGCCGGAAGAAAAAGTGACCACCTACTCGGCTATGTCGAAGTGCTGGGCGTCTGATGTGGCGATGGAAGTCACTACCAACGCCGTGCAGGTCTTCGGCGGATACGGCTACATGAAGGAGTATCCGGTCGAAAAGATGATGCGCGACGCCAAGATCACCCAGATTTACGAGGGCACGAACCAGATCCAGCGCGACGAGATCGGACGTGGGCTGATCGCGGAGGCGGCGAGGAAGAAGGACTGATGGCGAACAGGTTGGGGCGGGATTTGAAATCCCGCCCCAACGTACCTTATGAGTTTGATGGCTTGGGGGCGCGGGGTGACTCGCGCCCCTGAGCTTGTCTGCTGGGTTGCAATCCATGCGCAGGAGGTTTGGAAGCCGCAAGGTTGAGGTAAAAGTATGTCGTGAAAACGGCGTACGTGGCGGTGGATGAGTGTTCGGCTGATAAGGGGACTGCAAATAAATGTACCGATTCGGCGGTTTTGGCACTATTCTTGCCCAAACCTAGTTGTAGGGAAATATTCCGACAAGAATTGATGGAGGATGTTGCGGCGGCAGTGTCGTAGTAAATCCATGGAACGTATACGCGACCCGGGTAGGACGAGTGCGCCGGGTACAAGATCCGGCCTGAATCCTTGACACAACGGAACATTTTACATGTTTGTTACCCGACTGTTGCCGAGTTGTTGTAGCCGAGTGCTACCATATATGTGCTGAAATAGACGCCGGGACTTTCAGGGACGAAGAAATACCGCCGAACCGCCACGGAAAAGGAACTGAACCGGCAAGGTTCTACTGCAAAAAAGAAGCCACCATAATACTATCACTGACAGACTTACGTGCTTTCCGCCATGCGCGGTGCGCGTCTCCTACGGTAAAAGGGTAAAAATCAATCTGTAGGAATAGTTCCGCTCTAGATTTAGTTAGTCCTGTTTCGATTAGCAAAACTGGCAGGGCAGTCAGTCATGTATCTTGGGGTCCGCGATGGCGGGCTCAAAGCGGGCAGGCAGCGACATACAAAGCCGGGCACACCACCTGAGGACTATGTGCCGGCGTGATGGAGCGAGACAGCACTATCGTCGTCGCTTCCTGTAGTACTTTAGAGGTAGTCGGAGGAAGGAGGCTTGTCGATGAGCAGCGATCTGCTGGAATTGACAGAGCCGGGAACAGAAGAAGCACTGCCCTTTGCTTCTGACGTTGGCGATTCGATGGATATGTATCTCACTCGAATCGGCAGGCGGCCCCTGCTGGGGGGCGAAGAAGAACGGGACCTGGCACGCAGAGTCAAAGCGGGTGACCAAAAAGCCAAACGCAAGCTTATCGAGTCGAACCTTAAACTTGTGGTGAGCGTGGCGAAGGTCTACTCTCGATCTGGCCTGCCGCTGCCGGATCTCATTCAAGAGGGCAACATCGGCCTTATCAAGGCCGTGGATTCCTTCGATCCGGAGAAGGGATTCAGGTTCAGCACCTATGCAGTCGCCTGGATTAGACAGGCCATTACAAGAGCCATTGAACGCCAGGGACGAGCTATCAGGGTGCCGAGCTACGTAGTTCAATCTATCAGAAAGCTCCATAAGGTGGACTCGGACTTCCAAAGCGAATACGGGAGAGAGCCCACGGTGGAGGAACTGTGTGAGCGAACGCAGATGTCGAGGGAGAAGGTTTTGCGTTTGCTCGAGGCGTCCGAGGCGCTCATCTCACTGGACGAAGGCGTTAAAGATGACAGTAACACCTCGCTTCTCGAGCGTTTGAACGATGTGGCGGCATCGAACCCGGAAGATGACGCGCTGCACCGGGAAAGTCTTGAGGTTTTGGGCCACCTTATGTCATGGCTCAATCCGCAAGAAAAACTGATAATCGAGAAGCGCTTCGGCCTATCGGATGGGATGACCTCGACTCTACAAGAAATAGGTCAACACCTCAACATTACCAGAGAACGTGTCCGCCAACTAGAGGCAAGGGCACTCAAGAAGCTGCGTATGGCAGTGACAAGGAGCTGGTTAGAAACCTATTTCGAAACTTGAGAGGGAGGCACGGCAAGCATGGAAGGCACCCAGCAGATTATGATGGGCGGGGGAAACATCGAAGCGATTTCTCTGCTCACCGACAGGGAATGCGAGATTCTCAGGCTGATTTTCGAAGGCAGGTGCTCGAGCGAGGTGGCGCAGAGTCTGTGCGTCAGCAAGAGAACCGTGGATTTCCACTTGGCAAGGGCCTACGTCAAACTGGGAGTTTCCAACCGTTTTCAGGCGTTCAAGCGAGCGGTGGAGCTTGGAATCGTGGGGGCTTGAACCCGAGAAGTTTTGACCTTATGGGGTCGCGCCGGCCGAGGCAAGGAGTGCTTTGTGCCCGGGGCTTTACCGATGCGAGCCAGCAGTAGGTCACGCCTACTGATTACGACCTGGTCTAGCGAATGCTGGATTGGGTCGTTTTGTTTTTGTGCCAGAAATTGACAGGGATCGGCCCCCGCTCGGGGTGATTATCTGATAATCTCGCGGATTTGTGGTTCGCATTGCGTGACACCAGGTAGTTCTTTTGGTATGATTATACATGATATGCGTGCACACAAGCTCAGGTTTATCCTCTTTATCGCAACTCTGACCCTTATGGGCGAAGCCTGTTTCGGTTTTGGGCTGTCGGAGCAGGCCGTATCGAGCAAGCTGCTGCTTTCGGTCGACAAGCTCAGGCCGGGGGACGGCTTCGACCTCGCGGTTGTGGCTGTAGTCAGGGACGGCTATCACATCGGCGCTCACGACAAGGATTCCCTCTACCCCGCCAAGCTGACTCTGAGCGCGCCAAGGGGAGTGAAGTTCGGAGAGCCCATATACCCGAGCGCCGAGCGGAAGGTGTTCCCATTCGCGCCGAAGCAGAAGCTCCCCGTATACGAAGGCCGCTTCGTTATCAGGGTAAAAGGCCAGGTCGCGAAGGGCCTCAAGCCGGGTCCGGTTGAAATCATATCCAAGCTCGATACGCAGGCGTGCAAGGATAATATGTGCTATCCGCCGCAGGTGTCACAGAGCAAGCTGAATGCAACAGTCGCGCGGCCTGGGGAGCCCATCAAGCGAGTGAACAGGGATGTCTTCGCGGCCGGGACGACGGGCGGTGACGCAGCCGGCGCGCTGGCCGCGAATCTGGAGAAGATGCACTGGTGGAAACGGCTGCTATCGCTGTATCTCGGCGGGATCCTGCTCGCGTTCACCCCGTGCGTGTACCCGATGATTCCGGTTACGGTCGGTTACTTCAGCAATCAGAGCGGCAAGAAGCGCAGGGTGGTGATGCTTGCCGGGGCATATCTCTTGGGCCTGGCGCTGACCTACTCGGCGCTTGGCGCTCTAGCCGCGGTCACTGGCGGAGTATTCGGCGCGCTGATGCAGAGTCCGATAGTTATCGCGGGCATAGCTCTAGTCCTTGTTGCTCTGGCGCTGTCAATGTTCGGGCTGTATGAGCTGCAGGCTCCGGGATTCATCCAAAGCAGGTCATCCGGCAGGAGCGGCGCGCTAGGCGCGCTCGTAATGGGATTGCTGTTCGGCGCGGTGGCGGCTCCGTGCGTGGGACCGTTCGTGCTTGGTTTGCTGATTCTGGTGGCAAAAATCGGAAATCCTCTTATGGGATTTCTGTTCTTCTTCGCACTGTCGCTCGGGCTTGGAACCCCTCTTTTCCTGCTTGCCGTGTTCTCCGCGAAGATGCCTGTGCCGGGGATGTGGATGGTCGCGGTCAGGAAGATCGCCGGGTTCCTACTTCTGGGGGCTGCCGCATACTTTGTGGAGCCGCTTCTGCCTGATGCCATAGGCAGATATGCGATTCCAGCCGTGATTTTGATCGCGGGCATCTATCTGGGGTTCTTCGAGGAATCGATTAAGGCCAGCAGGATCGGGTCCTCGCTCGGCAAGCTCGGGAGCGTGGCGGCGGTCGCGACCGCGGTGGTGATGGTCTTCCCGACCGCTCATCATCCCAGCCTGAAATGGGAGCCCTACACACCCGCCAAACTCGCCCAGGCCGCCGCTGAAGGTAAGCCGGTGATGATCGATTTCACCGCCGACTGGTGCGCGGCGTGCCATGAGCTCGAACACGGGCCGTTCAGCGATCCAAGCGTGATAAACGCCGCATCGGACTTCGTAAAGCTCCAGGTGGACGGAACCGACGCCGGCAGCAAGATGCTGCTCGACGCGAAGAAGCGCTTCGGAATGCGGACCCAAACATTCCCAGTGATCGTATTCCTGGATGCAACCGGCCATGAGGTCAAGCAGGTCCGGGTAACGGGCTACGTCGATTCGCGGGAAATGATCAGGCGAATCAGCGAGGTGAAGTCGGTTGATGTGGCGGGAGTTGACCTTCGCGGGAAAGCGCGGTAAACTACAGACGGAACGGCTGGGTGTTTCGGCATTTCTATGCCGAAACGTTAGGAGGCAGGCGATGGGTAGAACTCAATGGCAAGACAGAATTGTGGCCGACCCCGAAATTCACCACGGAGTCCCGTGCGTCAAGGGGACTCGAATTCCTGTGTCCATCATTGTAGGCAGCCTCGCGGACGGGATGAATGCTGAGGAGATACTCCAAGAGTATTCTCAACTTACGGAGGAAGACATCGCCGCCGCATTGGCATACGCAGCCGAGGTACTCAGGCAGGAGATCATACTGCCTCTCGCAAGCTGAGGATCGAATGTGTGCTGATCAAAGCTGACGAGAACATTCCCAGGTCTGTAGTGGTGCTTCTTCGATCCAATGGCCACGACGCCATGCACCTGATCGATCAGAATATGGGCGGTTGGAGCGACTCCGCTTTGTGGCTGGTCGTCCAGGCTGAAGGGCGGTTTTTGGTTACTACTGACAAAGGTTTCGGTGACTTACGAGCCTACCCTCCGGGCGCTCATGCTGGTGTAATGATATTGCGACCTGACGAAGACGGAGTAACTCCGCTTCTTCGGCTCGTGGCAGGCGTCTTGGCAACCGAAGACCTCGAATTACTTGCAGGGACCACAACCGTTGTCACACCTCGCGGGATCCGTGTGAGACGCATCGAGCAATGATGTAATGGCGCGACTTCCTTCGTTCAGCCGTCCCGCAGCCACTTCACCATCCTCACCCTATTCCCCGGGCAGTTGCAGAAGAACTGCACCACGTCCATGGCCTGCCGCATAAGGTATATCCCCATCCCATGGTCGCGCAGTTCGTTGGGGTCTGGCTCCGATATCGAATCCGGGCAGAACGGGGCGCCCTCGTCCTCGATCTCAACGATTACCGCCTGGGCGCATACCATGCAGCGCAGCGTGATCCTGCTCTCGCCCTTCACCGGGGAGCCGTGCCTGTAGGCGTTCGCCAGGGCCTCCCCCACGGCAATCTGTATGTCACATATATCATCGGGGCCTGCGCCCGCCTCACGGGCGGTGTCGTTGACGACGTTCCGCAGGACGGCTATCACGGAAGGGTCGCTGGCCGCTTGATGCTCCTCAATCCCCCATCCGGATGAAGGATGGTCAAGCAGCTTGAGTTGCGAGATGCTTACGCTCATCTGAACCTCCGCTCGTCCCGGCGGGCTTGCTTCCTATCCCTCGTATAAAAAGCCGGTAATGCCGCCGCTGAGACGACCACCAGCCTGCCCTTCACGCGGACCCCAAATCTTCTCGCCCTCAGTGTTAAATGAGGACGTCCCCAGTTGAGCTATTACCCAATTTGTGCAATGCCTCAACCATTAGCTCAGCACGAAAGCTCGTGAGTGTCTGTTTCCGCGCGGGCCTCATCCGCATTGACTTTTGGCGTGCTCCGTGGTAGAGTTTTGCGTAGACGGAAGGGGTTGATAATTGATGTATAAGAAAAAGCTGACAAGACGCATACTGAGCCTGATTGTCGTGACCACGATGATGACGCCGGTGCTTTCCGTGGCCGTCGAGGCGGCTGTGGCTACATGGCTCTCTCCGCAGCCCGGTCAGAAGCTCACCATGCGTAACGTCGAAGTGGCCGTTGGCTACAATACCCAGTCCGACCTCCGCGTGACCAGGCTCGAACTGTGGATTGATGACAACCTCTACTCCAAGAAGCAGCTCATGCGCCCGGAGAGCCGGGGTGTGTGTTCGTTCTGGTGGGATACCTCCCGCTATGCCGACGGGCCACACGACCTGCTTGTCAAGATTTACGCGGGCGACAAGCTGATATCCAAAGTCAGCGCCACCGGCTCGGTCGGAAACACACGCTACGACCTGCGTCCACCGACAGTCAAGTTCACTAATGTCAAGGCGGGCGACGTCCTCAGGGGCCGGTTCAACATAAGGCTCAACGCCGAGGATGACAGCGGCGAGGCTCCGCTTGTGAGCTTGCTTGTGGACCATTCTCTGAAGCTGGTCAAGAACCGTCCTCCATTTAACTACGAGCTTGACACCACGAGCTATCAGGACGGTGGTCACGAGCTTGAGACCTACGCCTATGATACCTCTGGTAACAAAAGCGCCCCCTCCGTGGTGAAGGTGAGTTTCAAGAACAATATCGAGCGGCCGGTGGTCGCCTCGGTCCAGGTCGATTCCAATCCGGCCCCCGTGGCGGATGATGACGCGGGCGCTCCCATCATTGCTTCCGACGAGATCGTGAAGCCGGAGCCTGCCAAGACCGTCCCGCCCGTGATCGAGCCAGTGGCCAGGCCGAGCGCCGAGCGCGCCGTTGCTTCCGTGAGAGGAAGCATTTCGGGCAAGCTCGCCCCGCCTGTCGCCGCGCCAAGGGTCAAAGCCGCCGCCCCGGTAGTCAGTGTGCCGAAGGTCCTTGCCGCCGCGCCTAAGGAGGTTGCCGAGCCCAGCCCGGAGATCAGCGCGCCCGAGTCCGGCGGAGTGACCCGTATGGCGATGGCGTCTAAGCCGTCTCTTCGATCGGAAAAGTTGAATGGGGTGATAAGCCCCAGCACCGGTTTACCTGCGGAGTCTATCGGCGAGCCGGAGAGTGCCGGGGCGAAGTCGGTTTCAGTCCCGATACCTGCCAAGAAATTGCGGACTTCTAAGTTAGAGGGGTTAACCGCGCACGCGAAGAGCGCTCCCGTCTCCCCAGACGTACCGATGACCTCTGCCCAGGCCGCCGCTCCGAAGGCGGTGAGGATGGCCGCCGCGCCCTACGTCCGTGATGCGAACGCGCTTGCGGCATCCCGGACAGCGATGGTCTGCCCACCTCCCGCCCCGCGCGACATGAGGGCAAAGCTGGAGAAGCGGACCATTCCGGTCTCCGGAAAAGTCAAGCTCAGAGACCTTTTCAACCAGCTCGGCGGGATTCTATTCTGGGATGCCGAGCGCCATACCGTTACGGTCTACGGTGCGGACATCGAGATCGAGTTCAAGATCGGCAGCGACATCGCCAAGGTCAATGGCAAGGAATTGCGGATCAGCTCCGCGCCGCAAATAGTGGGTGGCCGGACTGTCGTCGATGTCCGTGTCTACCACGAGGCGGTCGCATTTGCGGGCCGACACCAGACCGTCGGCAGCGCGAAGACAAAGTAGCGCGAACTCCAACTAATACATACAAGCAAACAGCCAGGTCGGTTGGCCTGGCTGTCCTCAAATATGGTGGCGGCCCTGAGATGATCCGCGAATCAAAACGAGCTGAAAGCCGGATAGGACAACGAATTCCTCGTTAGGATACTGCTTGGCGTTTAGTGCGTAAGCCCTGTGCGAGCCACCCATAAGTCTTGCGCAGGGAATATGCAGTATGATATAATTTGTCGTGGTCGGCGGGGCGTGGCTCAGCTTGGTAGAGCGCTCGGTTCGGGACTGAGAGGTCGGAGGTTCAAATCCTCTCGCCCCGACCATCAACTAAAGTAAAACCGTTCTCTACGCGAATTGACCCTGCCGGGCTTCCGGCGGGGTTTTCGCACGTTTGCGAGGAGGCGCCGATTAAAACCGGCGGGACGTAGCGAGTGAAAGTCTCGCACGGTGAATGTCTAGCGAACCACACCGGCCACTTGTGTGTAACAAACGTCGCAGCGCGCATGCATCCGTCGCAAAACAAATTCTCATGCGTTGGCCCTGGTGGCTCGAAGGATTTCCAGGGCCCGGGGTACAAGTAAGCAATGCGGAAAAGGGAGTTTTCGGTTGACAGTTGTCAGTTGAAGGGAGTTCCCTGCCCAACTGAAAACTGACAACTGATAACCGTCAGCTTCCCTTCTTGGAGGAATGAATGCAAAGAAACGACCTTGTTGGCCGTATCATAGGAATACTGGTTTTCCTGGGCGGCGTGGGCCTGCTGGCGTTTGTGTTCTCGCTTGCCTATGGTTACTTCACGTCGAGCGTGGGCGGGCTTCAGGCGGATAAGGCTCCCGGCGGCACGGTGGCCACCCAGTTGGGCCAGTCCGCCGTTATCATGCTCGCGCGGATAGCCCTTCTCATAGTCATGACCATAGTAGGCTCGCTGCTTGCCAGCCGGGGGATACAGCTATACTTCGCAGCGACTGGATCGAGGGCGCATAGGGACAGCGGGGAGTAGGGAACAGAAGGCAATTATAAATTTTGAATTATGAATTTTGAATTGAGGAAGGGACGTTTCAATTCATAATTCCTAATTCAAAATTCACAATTCAAAATTTAGCGTCTGCTGCCCGGCAGCCTCTTGTTTGGACTTCGCTGACGGCTTGGGAAACATCGCGTCGAACTCGTCTCCGAAGGCCTCTTTCAGCCGGTTGGCGAATTTGTAGAGCTTATCGATTAGGTAGTCGCGGTCTTCATCGCCCCGGTATTCCCGCGCAAGGCCTATCGTGCCGTCGCTGCGCTCGAAGACCGATACATACTCCCCAACTTTGGTATCTCCCGCCGCCCGCGCAAGCCGCTTCTTGCCCGCGCTGGTGAATGTCTTCTCGGTAATTCGCTCGCGGCGGGCGAACTCCTTGATGTCCAACTCACCGGCCTCGATCCTGTGCGCGTATGACTGGTAGAGGTCCTTCACCTTATCTTTCTCGCCCTCGAGCAGGTAATCGGCGGCCTTGGAAATGAACCCCAGACCGAACGGCTCGTCCGCCCGTGACCTCAGCGAGGAGCCTCGAAAGACTTTCTTGCCGTCGTATGAGGCCAGCACGTAGTTTTTCATCTTGAGCGATATCATGGCCCTGTAGCGGCCGTCGTGCGCTAGCCTGATGCCCTCCGGCAGCGTCGAGCCGATGCGCTCGACATACTCGATTTCCTTGTCCTCGGTGTTGATCTCGGCTGGGGGCTGGAAGTAGACGCCGTCGGTGTCGATCTCGATTACCACGCTGCCTGTCTTCTCCAACTCCTCCACAATCTTCTTCACAAGCGCCTGGCCGGTGGTCGTCACGCGAGCGCCCGCGTCGTAATCGTTGAAGTTGAACGGCCCCGCAAGGTAGCCGTAGAACGAGTTTATCACTATCTTAAACGCGCTCTGGACGCCGTCCCAATAGTCGCGCTCGCGGCCCTCGGACTCCCGTGCCATCTTCTTCGCTCGGAAGCGCCTCTGGGTCAGCTCATCGAGCGCCGGGATGAATATTCCGAGGGTGTCGCTCGCCGGCTTGATCTTTTCAGTGAGCATGATGCTCGGGTACAAGCTTTCGACATCACATTTAACGATCCGGTTGATGACTCCGGTGGCCCGGACTTCAGTGTAACCTCCCGGAAGCGATTTTGGGTCTTGCTGCCGGGGGATCGCGCGCCCGTGGCGCAGATAGTGGCGGATAAATATCGAGTTGATCTTCTCGCCGGTGCCGGAGGTGGCCGCTCGCGAATAGGTGTCGGGGACCATCTGTGTCAGGTAGAACTCCGGCGGGCATATAAGCTCGGCCAGGAGACGCGTCTCGCGAACATCCTGAATTGTGTATTTGCGGACGCGGTCGGGGTTTTGTTTCCACTCCGACGCGATGCGGTCGTGGCGGATCATTTCGCGATCATCCTCGGCGAACCCGAACGCCTGCGCCACGGCCTTTAGGCCATAGCTCGACAGGCTGGCCTTTGCGATATCGTATCTCTGCACCGAAAGGAGCGTGTCGATCACATGCCTGCCGTGGATGTGCGCGGGAGTGAACGGCCTGGAGTAGTAGCCGATGGCGCAAACCTGCCGGTTTGCGAACGAGATTTCCGAGCCATCGCGCCCCAGCGCGAGCCTGACTCCGTGCATACCCGCCCTGACGGATATGTAATGCAGGTCGAAATCGTAGATATTGTGACCCTCGACGATGTCGGGGTCACGTTCACGGATGCACGCGACCATCTCTCGCAGGATAGTCGGCTCGTCGCCTGAGATCAGCGTCTCGAACCCGCGATTGTCCGATATCGCTACCAGGAATATCTCATTTTCGGGCCTATGAGGGTCGAGGCCGAGGGTTTCGATGTCGAGCTGCATCCGGACCACGTCCTCGAACGCCATCTTCTTGAACAGCGTCACGCCCGAGGCGGCCAGATACTGCCGGACGGCGCTCGGGAGCGTAATGTGAAGAGCGTGGGAATCACGGAGCCATTGCCTGGCGCCCTGGTAGCTCGCGGAGTCGGAGAATGTGGCCAGGAACCTAAATCCCTCGCCCTGCAGCTCGGTCCACTGCGCGTCGGCGAGATTGTGCAACTCGGCGGTCAGTATCCATCGCCTGAACTCGCGGTCTTCGGTGACGATGGCATCATTCACCCGCCTGTAGAGACGCGCGCTGTCCTTATGGACCTCGACGGAAACGACCCGCTCAGTCTGGTCGCATCCGAACAGGATTTCATCAGTGTTGGCCATAGCGACACTATTATACCACCCGGTCCGGCGCGCTCAATGGAACAAGAGCGTGCTCAGTTCACGGGGCGCATGCTGAGGGGGTAGGCTTAATCGCGAATTTCGCGCCATTCGACAGGCTCATGATGCACTCGAAAGCACGAAAGGAAATGGGGAACAGAAGGCAGCTTGCCACGTCAAAGTAAATGAAGTCGCCGCGGCGGATCAGATATCTCCGATCCCGGTGCGATGTAACTACCGTCCCATGCTTGGGTCGCGAACCCGTCGGCTCGATGTGGAGACCTGCCGAGGAGCAGTGGCTCCGGGAGCAGGCGGTTCTTGAGGAGGTTCACTACGCTTCTCCCTCCCCCGGTGAGCCTCCTCATCTGTCTGTACAAGCCGATTGTTCATCCGCAAGCATTACAATACGTGTTCCCGCTTATATCGCTGGTGGAGGATAGATCCGGGACGCGGGCTTGACGACGGTGTGTCGGTCGGGTATACTGTGAGTGGACTGTTGGGAGGAATTTTACGAAATGGCAAATGTGAAACTGGAAGCGAACTACCGCTCCGATATGACAAAGGGGCACACTAAAGCGATCCGGCGCGCGGGCTGTGTGACCGGCAGCGTGTTTGGTCACGATTCCGAGCCGGTTTCGATAGAGTTTAACCTGCGGGAACTGGTGGACGCCGTGAAGGCGTCGGAGGCGGGGGTGAAATCGCTCATCGACCTGAAGATTAAAGGATCGCCCGCGAAGAGCGATGGCATCGTAATTGTGAAGGAGTTTACCAAGGAACCGTTGACTCGCAAAGTGCTGGACATCCAGTTCCAGCGGGTGCACATGAAAGAGAAAATCAACGTCGGGGTGCCGATCGTGCTGGTCGGGGAGGCCCCTGGAGTCAAGTTGGCCGCTATCCTGGAGCACAGCCTTGATGAGCTCCAGATTAGCTGCCTGCCAGGGAATATTCCACCGAAGATCGAAGTCGATGTCAGTGGCCTCGGTTCGGGCCAGCACATATCGGTCAGCGACCTGACACTGGACAGCGCCATCGAGGTTCTTTCAGACCCGAACTCGATTGTGTGCGCGTGCGTGGCTCATCATGTCAGCGTCAAGGCTGAGGAAGAGGCTCCAGCAGGCGCGACCGAGGCCCCGGCTCCGGGTGGGGGGCAATCCGAATAGCCGCGTATCCATTGATACAGATCAACGAAACGGAGGGCGCCGAACGCGAGGCGCCCTCCGTTCTTGTTGATGTACCCTAAGCGGCTATATCGAGAACGGCGGCGTCAACGTTCTCGGTGCGCTTGTGCTCATTGTCCCTTGCGTTTTCGATCGCGGGAGCGGCAGCCGCGGCGATGGTCGAGAGGAGCTTGATGCGGTGCGGGGTGATCTGCTTGTGGTCACCGAAGTAGAGGCTCATGACCCCTATCGACCGGCCCTGCTCCACGAGAGGCAGAGAAATGGCGGCGCCTTGCTCGGTGGCGATGATGCGCCAGGGCACAAGCTCGACGTCGACGAATACCTCTCGCGCCGTCTGGATTTGCATTGTCTTGAACGCCTTTGTCGTGTGGCCGGAGTGGAATCCGGGGAAACGGTTGGCGGAGACTGTGGCGTACTTGGTCCCGATGTTGGCCGGGTAGCCTTCTGGGCCGCGGGCGGCTGCTACCTCAAGAGTTTCTCCCGTATCGTCCGCCAGATAAACAGCCACAATCTTCGCGTCGAGCTTGGTTTTCAAGGCGTCGGCGAACATGTCCAACAGATCGCGCAGGGTTCCGGCTCCAACAATCGACCAGGAAACATCGTGCAGCGCCTCAAGCTCGCTCAGTCGTTCCTGTATCTCGCCTTGGGCTACTGCATTTGCCACCGCGAACCCGATGGCCAGCGCCAACCACGAACAGGCCGAGACGGCCTGGCTCATGATCCACAGGCTGTCGAACCGATGATCGGCGGCCGTGCGGAACAGCAGCGCCAGCACGCACGGTACGAAGAAGATGCACAGTACCGCCGGAATGCGGTCATGGTCTTCCTGGTATCGCTTGTACTGGCCCGCCAGCGCCGCGATGATCAGAGTCACGCCGACTATTCCGCACAGGCAGTTCAGCATTGTTGCCGCCAGGCTGCCGCTCGCCATGTCCGCCAAGACCGCGACCAGTTCCCTGTTCACAACATAGGGGATCGCCGCTAACGGGAAGCCGATCACCAGCATTGTCACCTGAAGCGCATTGCCGACGGTCTGCATGGGTCCGGAGCCGCGCAGGACCGTTCTGGAAAAGGCCGCCCCGGCGAACATCACCGCCGAGACCAGCCAGGCCCCGGTCAGGATCCAGCCGTCGGATTCCGCCGCCACGCCATGATATTTGGCCAGCGACTGAAGCTCGATGCCCCCGGCGAGTGTCGAGAATGCCGCCGCCGAAAGGACGTGGCGAAGCTCACGCGAGAGGATGAAGCGAGTGATGAAGTAGACCGCCGCTCCCAGGCCGACACATCCGCCCAGAACGAGCGTGGATATATCGATCACGTGAACAAGGCTACCGGGCCACGGGAGTGTAAACTCAGATGCGATTGAAGCGTAGGCGAGCGCCGCCGCCCACAGGAGAAGTCCCATGATGGGGCCGTCCTTCGACGCAGCACCGATTCGTTTCAAGAGCGATTTGTCGTCAGGGTTTGTGGTGACGATGCCACCCTCGTTAGCGCCCAATTTGCACCTTAGGTATTCGCTGAAAGGCCGGCAAGTGTTGTCGCAGTTCATCTACATTTTCGGCGACAGGTGGCTAAAGCTTTATGGTGCATTTGGGATTGCGCGGCGGAAACCCTACGCTCTGCTCGGAATGCGTATGCTGAACGTGCTGCCCCTGCCCGGGGCGCTTTGGACATCGATTATTCCTTGGTGGACCTGCACGATGTGTTTGACTATCGCAAGTCCCAGACCGGTGCCGCCGAGCTTGCGGCTGCGTGCTTTGTCCACGCGATAAAAGCGCTCGAAGAGCCTGGAGATGTGCTCTTGCTCAATGCCGCAGCCGGTGTCGGCGACGCTGATGACGAGTTCGCCGCTCGTGCCCTTGGCCTTGACTGTGACAGTGCCGCCGGGGCCGTGCTTGATAGCGTTGTCCAGCAGATTAACGATAGCCTGTTCGAGAAGCGGCGCGTTAACTTCGGCCTTGAGGTCGGGTTCGCATTCGATGTTCACGGACACGCCATGCTCGGCGGCCCTGAGCTGGCAGTCCTCGATGGCTGTGTCGATAATGTTTTTGATTGGGGTGAGTTCGAGCGGAATATCGGCGGTTCCGGCCGCCTGCTCCAGCCTCGAAAGCGTGAGGAGGTCTTCGATGATGGAGTTCAGCCTGTCTGCCTGCCGCGCAAGAACGGCCAGGAACTCCTTGGCCTTTTCAGGGTCGTTTATGGCCCCATCGCGGAGGGTTTCGGCGAAGCCCTTGATGGACGTGATGGGGGTGCGAAGCTCGTGAGAGACGTTGGCGACGAAGTCCCTGCGGAGACCCTCCAGCCGCCGGGTGTTCGTGACATCGGTTAGCACGACAAGCGCGCCGATGTCGCTGCCCTGAGCGTCCTTCAACGCTGTGCCGATTACCTGCACGAGCTTCTCCGATGGAGTATGGATGGCGAACTCGTCCACGGCTGGCTCGTTCGCTTCGGTTGCATGCAGCCTAAGCAGCAACTGCCTCAGGCTTGGATGCCTGATCACCTCGTGGATCGGCCTGCCCTTGGCGGAATCAGCCGTGACGCCGAGAAGCGCCTCGGCCGCCGGGTTCAGGATAAGCACCCGCTCCTGCTTGTCCACGGCCACCACGCCCTCGTTCATGCTCGACAGGATCGCCTGCTGTTCTCCAGACTGGTGCCTTATCGTGCGCAGATACATGTCGAGCTGCTCGGCCATGGAGTTTAGCGTGTCGGCAAGGCTGGCGAACTCCTCAGTGTCAGGTACAGCCACTCTCGACGCCAAGTCTCCCGACGCGAAGCGTACGGCGGCCGATTTCATTCTCATCAGCGGCTCGCCTATGCGCCGCACGGCAAGATAGCTAGCTATGCCCGCGAGAATTACTATGAGCAGCGCCCCGATTATGATTCGGTGGATGGCGGTTGCCGGCACGGCGTCGAGCGCGTGGGCGGGAAGCGCAGTCCGCAAGACGGCGGAAACCCTGCCGCCGTGTGTCATAGGCACGGCATGATACACCATCGTCATACGGAGTGTCGGGCTGAACCGCCTTGATATGCCCGTGCCGCCGGCAAGCGCCCGCCGGACCTCCGGCCTGTCGGCGTGGTTCTCCATCGTATCAGGGTCGTGTTCGGAGTCGGCGATGACCGTTCCGTCAGGCGCGATCAGTGTTACACGGGTGCGGGAAGTTTCTCCAAGGGCCTTCACAGTCGCGCTTGCTTCGGCTGCATGCAACCAAGGCTTAGCTGGAGCTTCGCCCTCCCTTCTATTCCCTGTTCCCTGTTCCCTGTTCCCTACCTCCAGTTCCCGCCTTATAAGCTGCGTCCGCACCTGGAGATCGTCCTCGACCTGTCGGAAGTACAGTTCGCGGAGGTAGCTCGAAGCGTACAGGCCGATGATCACGACCGAGATCAGCGTGATGATGAAATTGATCGGGAAGAGCTTGCTGACGAGGGGTTTTCTGGCCATAATCTACTCCGCGAACCTGTAGCCGACGCCTCTGACGGTCTCTACGTACTTTCCAGCATCGCCGAGCTTACGGCGCAGCGAGACGATGTGGACGTCCACCGAACGGTCCGTGACCTCCGAATCCTCGCCCGATGAGAGTTCGAGTATATGGGACCGCGTGAAGACCCAGCCGGGCCTGCGGGCAAGGCTGTGCAGGATGCGGAACTCAGTGAGAGTCAGGTCCACCCGCTCTCCATCTATGCTGACTACATGCTTGCCGGGGTCGATGGTTATCTCGTGCAGCCGTATCTGCTCCGTCTCACCCGGCGTCTGTGATTTGCTTCGTCTCAATACGGTCTTCACGCGGGCGATAAGGACCCGTGGGCTGAACGGCTTCACGATATAATCGTCCGCGCCGAGCTGCAGACCGGTCACGATGTCCGCGTCCTCGCCCTTCGCGGTGAGCATTATTATGGGGATGGAGCTTGTGGCGGAGTTGGTCTTGAGCACGCGGCAGACCTCGAGGCCGTCGAGACCGGGGAGCATAAGGTCAAGGAGGATCATGTCCGGCATGCCCGCCTTTGCCTCGATTATGGCGTCCTCTCCGGATTCGACACACTTGACCTTGAAACCTTCCCGCGCCAGGTTGTAATCCACCAGCTTGAGGATGTCCGCTTCGTCATCGACTACCAATATGCTCTCTTTTGCCACCAGGCCATTCTCCACACCAAATGATTGCCGACGCTATATTATACATCTGATATGTTAGGATTTGGTGAAATACGTTCGGCGGGGGTGCCCCTTCACACCTTATCCGGATGGCATCGGCCGCAGTAGGGCTTTTTCTCGTGGCACTTGAGGCATGGGGAACCGTCCTTGAAGCTCGCGCCCTTGCGGCCATGTTCGCCCATCCAGCCGGAGGGGTGGGGCATTTCGACGCCGCCGTGACAGTTCATGCAATATCGGTTCTCGTGGCACATCAAACACGCCTGCCTGTCCTTTGTTGCCGTTTTCCCGTGCTTTGTTCGCCAACCATCGCTGTGGGAAATCGGCTTGCTTGAGCCTTTTCTGTGGCAGTTTTCGCAGGAGCTTTTGCCATGGCAGGCGTAGCACGTGGATGATTTCTTCCCGCCGTGCGTGTGTAACCAATTGGGCACATGCGATGCCGGGCGAGAGTACTTGTGGCAATTGGTGCAAAGCTCGCGGGTATGGCACTCCATGCACGCCTTGTTGGAACCCCGTGCCTGGGCGCCGTGGTTTGATATCCAGTTCCCCGAATGGGTGGAGGGCCTGCGCCCCCTGTGGCACGACGCGCAATACATGGGATTGTGACATCTCTCGCAGATCGCGCGGTTTCGCTTCGCGGAGCGGCTATGGACAGCCATCCAGCCGGTGGGGTGGGGCATTTCCATTCCGTGACACTTGTTGCAGTAGGAGTCGGCATGGCACGCGCCGCACGTTGCGTTGTCCGCCGAGGCCTTTAAGCCGTGCTGATGCGTCCAGTCGCGGGCGTGGGACGCCGGCTTCTTGTTCCTGTGGCAGGTCGAGCAATAAGCCGGCGGATGGCATCTGATGCATCCTTTACCCTCGGTTGCCACGACCTTGGCGTGGTTGCTTCCCCAGACCGCCGACTTATGCGAATCTGGCAGTTTATTTTCGTGGCAACGGTCGCAGAACTCCTTTGTGTGGCAGGGCCTGCACACGTCCTTTGTTGAGGCGGTATCGCCTGTTGGGGTGGTACCGCTTGTTGGGGCGGGATTTGAAATCCCGCCCCAACCTGCGGCGGCGTGTGTCTTGACCCAATCCACTGGATGATACTTATACTGTTTGTGGCAGTCGCCGCAGAAAGCGCGGTCGTGGCAGCGGTCGCATGAGCCGGATTGCTCCGCCACCGAGGCCGGGTGCTGAGTTATCCAGTTGGAGGTGTGCGCGCGTTTCACGGCATGGCATTCGTCGCAGAAGTCTTTCCACTCCGATTTCGGATGGCACGAACTGCAGCTTCCCGGGTCCGCTCTGTACTCTCTGGGATGCGTTTGAATCCAGCCGACGGGATGGGGTTTTGCCATGCGATGGCAGTTCTCGCACGAGCTTCGGCTGTGGCACCGCTCGCACTTCTCGCGCCCCTGCTCTCTGACTTCCTGCTTGTGCCCCCGCACCCACTCGGCGCTGAAACGGGTTGAGAATGGGCCGGCGAGACTTTCGTGACACGTGCCGCACGAACTGGGGGCTGTCTTGCCATCGTGACAGGTCGCGCAAGTTCGCATCGACGGCACTTCGCGGACGCCGGAGGTCTTGCCATGGCCCACATTCGAGTGACATACCAGGCAGCCGATGTGGCGGTCCAGGTGCTTCTTGTGGGTCATCTTCAGGCCGTGGTAGACGATGACCTCCTCGGTGGCCTCGTGACACCCCTGACACTTTTTCTCGGTGACCCGCGCGTGCGACCCGGAGGAGAAGTCCACAAGTCCGAAGGTGGCCTCGATCATCGAGACCCAGCTCGGCACATCGTGACATTGTTCGCAGGGGACATCCTTGTGGGTCGATACGTGCCACGACTTCAGCGAGCTTTTCATGTGGTGGCACGACCCGCAGAGGATAGTCGATTGCGGACTGACGCTTGCCGCCCCGGCCATTATCACGACTCCGAGCAGGCCGAGGTAGACCACCCTAACGTGCCTGCGCACGAGCGGGACGCGCACTCGAAAACGCAGCGTCCGCATCAGGTTTTCGTATATGTTGGCTATCTTCACGCCTTACCTTCTCGCTGGCTGCGCGGCCACCTTCCACACCGGCTCGCCTTTGCGCACGTGGCAGCGGGTGCAGTCAGCCGAGACAGCGAACGCCTTCTTCCCATCGTGACACTTGACGCACTGATGCCCCTGTTCCATTCGTTTGGTGAAATCAGTTATCCTTCTGAACGTCGAGCCAGGTTTCGTCATTTCAAAAGGCCGCGGATGGCAGTCGGAGCACCTGGAGCCGCTGTCGATCATATGGCTGGC
>JAMCYN010000073.1 GCA_023474015.1 Armatimonadota bacterium | reverse complement strand
AAGTTGGGGCTGGATCCGGCGATCCACGCGGTACTGAGAGAGCCGTTGAGGGAACTCCATGTAACGCTGCCGGTGAAGATGGACGATGGGTCCGTCAGAGTGTTCAAGGGCTTCCGAGTTCAATACAACGATGCCCGTGGACCCAACAAGGGAGGCATCCGCTTCCATCCGGAGGAGACCATTGACACGGTCAGAGCTCTGGCGGCGTGGATGACCTGGAAGTGCGCCGTGGTAGACATTCCGCTTGGCGGCGGAAAGGGCGGCGTCATCTGCAACCCCAAGGAAATGTCGGAAATGGAGTTGGAACGGCTCAGCCGGGCATACATCGGCCAGGTTGGGCGAATTCTCGGCCCCGAGAAGGATATTCCAGCCCCGGATGTCTACACCACCCCTCAGATTATGGCGTGGATGATGGACGAGTTCTCCAAGATCACCGGCTTCAACAGCCCCGCGGTTATCACCGGCAAGCCTCTTGCTCTCGGTGGGTCCGAGGGACGCGGTGATGCGACTGCCCGAGGCGGCGCTTACACCACCCGCGAGGCCGCGAAGCACCTGAACATCGACCTTTCCAAGGCGACGGTGGCTATCCAGGGCTTCGGCAACGCCGGCCAGTTTGCCGCCACTCTGTTCGCCAAACTCCTTGGCTGCAAGATCGTCGCCGTGAGCGACACCAAGGGCGGAGTCTACAGCGAAACAGGCATCGACCCCGACGCGATTGTCAAGCACAAGCTCTCGACGGGTTCGGTCGTGGGCTTCCCCGGCACTCGCCCGGTCTCCAATGTGGATATTCTCGAGCTGGCTGTGGATGTGCTCGTCCCGGCCGCGCTGGAGAACGTGATCCATGAGGGCAACGCCGCGAGCGTCCGCGCGAAGATCATCTGCGAACTCGCTAACGGCCCGACCACTCCGGAGGCGGACGATATTCTTTTCAATAATGACGTCTTCGTGATTCCGGACTTCCTCGCGAACGCGGGCGGTGTCACTGTTTCCTATTACGAGTGGGTTCAGAACGTCACCGGCTTGTATTGGGAAGAGGACGAGGTCCACGTCAGGCTCGACAAGAAGATGACCGTGGCTTTCAGGGACGTGCTTGCGATGGCGCTTGACTACAAGGTGGACATGAGGACCGCCGCCTATATGGTCAGCATCCAGCGCGTGGCCGAGGCTATGAGGCTCAGGGGCTGGGTGTAAGCTTCCGGCCGATCATTTATGCAGTAATCAAGGCCCGGACTTTGGAGTTCGGGCCTTGTTTGTCTAGTCGGCAGCTGCTTGGCTGCCCCCAGGAATGTGAACAGCGGGCTGATTCATTCGGCCCGCTGTTCCTAAAAAGCACGGATCGTTGCAGCTCACGTCGTTTGGGACAAGCTAAAGAGAGCCCAGCTTTTAAGAGGCGCTCTTCTTTTTGCGTCCTCCGCCGTGGCTAGCCTCGCCGCCCTTTCGGCCGGCAACGCGTGCTTCATCGCTAGTCCACTCATGAGCCGTGCCTTTTTGATGAGCGGCGCGGCCTCCCTTACGAGCGATTTCCTTCTGCTTGTCGGGGTCCATTGAAGCAAACCCCCTCAGCCGAGTGGACATACGGACACCTCCCTCCATCCCTGGATTACATTAGCAGAGCATTTCACCATGGTGCTTTTACCCCAGCCCATGCGTCTCTAAACTGAGCATAAATTGTTTTTTTCGTGCTCATGCGAATACGGCTGAGTCACAAAGTTAGTCATAGTAACTCAAGTGAATGGCCGCTAGTTATACATTAACGTGGGTATCATAGAGTCATCTCGCCTGCAAAGGAGAATATGCCTACAATGAGAATGATATGCCTCTTGTTTGTCCTGCTCGCCACTGTTCCCAACACATTGCCGGTCGGGCCTCGTGATTCGACAGATAAGGCCCGGTCGATGTCGGGGAATGTAAGGGTGGTAGTCACTGTTCCCAGGGACATCCGGCCCGCTGAGGTGGAGTTATTCGTCGATGACAGAAGCATCGGCAAGTCGTCGCTCAGACCGTATAAGCAGGAGTTCGACGCGTCGTCCTATCCCGGTGGCGAGCACAGCGTCAAGGCCGTCGCTCGCGATCTGAAGGGAAAGGAAATATGGACCGCGATCTCTGTGATTCGGACCGAGGGTTCGAAAGTGACGGAGCAGCCTCGGGGCATCGCCAGCCCCGAGCCGGAAGTCGATGGTTGGACTCTGGAGAACACATATACCAGCCTTGAGCACGGTTTCGCTATTAAGTACCCCGAGGGTTGGACCTGCAAAGATCAGACCGCGAGTATGAAGCCTAAGTTCAAGAACGGGTTCTGGATTGTGTTCGGCGCCTATCCGATTGATAAGTCGCCGGTAATAATAAATGTGCGCCGTGCGGCGCTTGGTCCCGGTGTCGACGCGGAAGCGTTCGCGAAGTCCAACCCTTACGTAAGAGACTGGGAGAAAAAGACCGTCAAAGGCAGCCCCGCATTCACCACAACCACGCATACCCAGGGAAGCCGCGAGATTGTCCACAGAGCCATCATCCTGATGGACGGCGGCGCTTGGATGCTCAATTGCAGAGTGAGAGGCGAGGAGCCCAGGGGTGACACCGCTCGGCTTTTCAAGCAGATGATCGATTCACTTCAGCCCGGCGGGTCGCCCAAATAGAGTGAAAAGCGGCCTACTGATGAAATTGTATGCTTGCCGGACCAGGGCTTTGGGGTAATGATAAGATGGATGCAATTGAGCGGCGTATGTTCGGGGTAAGAACGCACTTGGGGAATTCACGTGGGGTTCCCCGGCGCGCTTCCGGGCCTGAATACCGAATGAGGTACATTCCAAGTGGAACGCGAAGGTTGGATCGGCATGAGGAAGATCGCGGAGGCATGCTGGGCTCAGGCGAGGGCGAATTATGCCGCCGCGGTGACGCTGCTGGACGCGGGAGTCTACTTCGCCAGCGTCTTCTTCGCGCAGCAAGCCGCTGAGCAGGCGTTGCGTGCCGCCAACCTTCACAAACTCCAGAAGATGCCCCGTGGCCACAATCTCTTTCAAATGTGTAACTCGCTCGAGGCTCCGCTTGAGGTTATGAACGCCGCCGCCGAGCTCAATCCCGAGTTTCTAGCTACTCGCAGCCCCGAGGCCGTCAGCGGAGTCCCCGCCCAAAACTACGACCGCAAGTCCGCCCGCCTGCATTTACGCGCCGCGCAGACGATAGTGGACTGGATAAAGGCGAGCATTTATTAGAACCGGCATTTCTGGGGTGCATCCCAAGTATATGACAAGCCAACCCGGCTAAGCTTGGGAGGCCCGTTGAAACCGCCATTCCCGCAGTATATGGTAAGCACCGCCCCCTCCCCACGCTCAGAATCAGCCTTGTTAACAACCCATGAACAACATTTAATCAAAATAACCCCAAAATGCGTCTGGCAAAACGGCATAGTTGTTGTCTTATAATTATGGAAGGCAAATTCTTTCCGAGCCTCCCACCCCGGAACCGCTGAAACACTGAAAGGAAGTGAACGCTAAAATTATGCACCTACCCTTCGCCGACGGCCTTCCGCGTCTCATTCCCTTCAGCGCCTCAGCGGTTCAAGGGACGAGAAAAGGGGCTGCGTACAATTAATTCCGCAAAACGAACTCCCTTCCACGCTCAAGTCGAGCGTGAGTTCGTTCCTTCACAATGAGAGAATTCAGCGTGCAAAAGGGTGCGGAAACACGGCTTGCTCAATAACCCAGCACGACCCCGACCAGCCACGCGGCGGTCATGATGATGAGGACTATTGCCATTGCCCAGACGGCGATGTTGTAGATGCGGGAGTTGGTATACTTACCCATTATCTCGGGGCGGTTGATGAGCTTGAGCATGAATACAAGTATGACCGGCAGCAGGATGCCGTTGATCGCCTGGGCGTTGATCATGGTGTCGATGAGGTGGAGCTTCGGCATAAGAACGACCACCACGCCGAATAAGATGCTGAATGTGTAGATGCTGTAGAATATCGGGGCTTCGCTGAACTTACGGGACACTCCGATCTCCCAGCCGAACGCCTCGCTGTAGGTGTAGGCGGTCGATAGCGGCAATACGGCCGCCGCAAGCAGCGACGCGTTGAACAACCCGATGGCAAAAAGGGCCTGTGCATACTTGCCTGCTATTGGCCCAAGAGTCACTGCCATATCAGCGGCGTCTTTGATCGTCTTGTGGTTGTCGAATATGGTCTTGGCGGCGACCACTATGATGAATATGGTCACCACGTTTGTCAGGATTGAGCCGATGTATACGTCCCATTTCTCATAGTTGTATTGCTCGACGCGCACGCCCTTGTCCACAACCATCGCCTGCAGGAAGAACTGCATCCAAGGAGCTATAGTGGTTCCAATGACGGCTATGGCGAGGAACATAAACTTTGGGTCCGCGTGCAGCGTCGGCGCTACTGTTGCGTGCAATACCTCAAGCCAGTTGGGATGAGCCATAAGGCAGGAGATAATGTATGTAACGTAGATCAGACACAGTGCGAGGAAGACTTTCTCAACTACTTTGAACGATCCCTTAACGACAAGAACCCAGATCGTAATGGCAGCGATGGGAACGGAGATGTATCTGGATATACCGAAGATTTCGAGGCTGGCCGCGATTCCTGCGAACTCAGCTACCGTGGTGGCGAGGTTAGCGATAAGCAGCGTGCCGAGGGCGAACATGGTCCACTTGACGCCGAAGTTCTCCCGGATAAGCTCCCCGAGGCCCTTCTGCGTGACCACGCCCATCCGCGAGCACATTTCCTGGACCATGGCCAGCGTAAATGTGATGACTACTATCACCCACAGGAGGTCGTAGCGATACGAAGCGCCCGCGACAGAATACGTAGTTATGCCGCCCGCGTCGTTGTCCGCCGCGCCCATGATTATTCCAGGCCCAAGAATAGCCAGGAACAGCATCAGCCGGTTGCGACCTGGTCGCTTCATACCGCCCTCCTTTCATCTGAGATTGTAGATTGCAGAATGCAGAATGCAGAATGGTCCAGCAAGGGTTCGGTAAGTCGCCCTGTTGGTCTCCGCTGTCTGTCTGCTCTGTGCTTTCCGCTTTCGACTTTCGACTTTCCACTTTGATATTAGCTCCAGATTTTGGGGATGCGTCTGCGGCGGCCCTCGGGCATGATTTCCTCGAGGGCGTCGTCGACCGTAACTATCCCCTGCAGCCTGTTTTCGTCATCAACCACCGGCACCGCCAGCAGGTTGTAGTCGCTCAGCATGTGGGCGATTTCTTCCACGCTGGCGCCCAGGTGGACGTGAATAACATTCGTCACCATAAAGTCTTCTATCGGAGTCTCGGGCTTTGCGACTATTAGATCGCGCAGCGAAAGCACCCCGGCGAGGTGCTCGGATGAGTCCACGACATACAGATAATACACCGTCTCCGCGCTCGGCTCCAGCTCTCGGATGGTGTCGATGGCCTGCTGGGCCGTCATGTCGCGGGAGATTGCGACGTATTCGGTGGTCATGAGCCCGCCGGCGGACTGATCCTCGTAGGTCAGAAGCTCCTTGATGTCTTCCGCCTCTTCGGGCTCCATTTCTTCCAATATATCTTCGCGGCGGTCGGCGCTGATGTCGCCTAGGACGTCCGCGGCTTCGTCCGGTTCCATTTCCTCGAGGATATCGGCCGCGCGCTCGTCTTCGAGGTTCTCGACAATCGACGCCTGCACCTCCGGGTGGGCTTCGGTGAGGACCTCGGCGGCGGTTTCGAGGTCGAGCGACTGCATGACCTCGGTGCGCTGGTCCGGGTCGAGTTCGTTAAGGATGAGCGCGATGTCCGACGGGTGCAGCGCGCTCAAGCGCTCGGCGGACACCTTGAGCTTGAGCCTGCCAAGGCCGCGCTCGAAGGTTTCGACATCATGCCACGCGATCACCTGTGAACTCGGCCTGATCTTGAAAAGCCTGCCGATGCTGTCCGCGACGTGCATAAGGCCCATTCGTCTGAGCAGGCCGCGCATGCCGGTGTCGACCCCGACGAGGTAGAGCCTGTCGCCGGACGGCTCGATGCGGACGTCGTTGACGCGGACCACGCGATAGTCATGGACATCGACGATCTGCTTGTCCATCACGTTCGTTTTGAGCAGCAGGTCTTCGTCGGTGAATGTGTAGTCCTTGACCTCATCGACCGGCCCCGCCAGCGAGAAGCGCTCGGTGTCTTCGTCGTAGCGGAAGCACTCCCACACGACATTGCGCACTTGCCCCCTACCGGTCCTGACGACGACAGCCGATATGACGGGCAGATGCGGCGCCGGGGACGCAACAAGGTCCTCCAGCTTCCCCAACTCCCTGCCTTCGGGGTCCTTTATCGATTGTCCCAGCACGTAGGATAGGTACATAGCGTCGCTCTCGATCTTAAGGTGACCTCGTATACTTTACAGCGGGACCCG
>JAMCYN010000062.1 GCA_023474015.1 Armatimonadota bacterium | reverse complement strand
AGGTCATACTATATAATGCGGCTTCCTTTTGCGAAAATCGCGCTCAGAAAACCGGAATTCAGGGTCTATGCGGCTCATCTAACTGGGCCTCAAACCCCATTCCTGAAAACTATTTCGTAAAGTCGGGCTAGTCTTTGTTGAGTATTGCAGGTTGGCTTATTAATCGCGAAAGCGCGAAGGTGCGAAAACGCGAAAGGGAAGGGAATTCTTTATTCGAAAGCCCGAAATACCCGATAACCCGAAATGGCTTGAAGGGAAATAGAGAATTTAGAATGATCTATCGTTGCGAGGTCCCTTCACTCTGCATCCATCATTCTGCATTTCCATTCATTCCCCTTTCGCGCTTTTCCCTTTCGTGTTTTCGTGGTTAAACTCCCTTCTCGCGATGGCTAATAGTGACAAGTATAGCAACTCGTCGACGCATTGTACTTCCAATGGCACGACACGCAAAACCGCATATTGATGATGTGGGGCGGATACACCCGGTCCATCGCCTTGACGTTGCCGTGGCACGCGCCGCAATCGAAACCCCTCGCTATATGGATTTGATGGTTGAATTGAACGAAATCCGGCAGCCGGTTCACCCGCACCCACGGGATGCCCATCCCCCGCTGGTAGTAGTCGGTGATTCTCCTTATCGGCTGAAAATTGGTCGCGACCACGCTGTGGCACAGCAGGCACTTCTCCACGGGCGGCATGCCCGCGTTGGACGATGTCGCCGCGTTCGGGTGGCAGAAGAAGCAACTGATCTGCTTTGTGGTCGCATGAATATAATGGCTGAACGGTATCGGCTGCTTCTCGCCGGGGTAAAGCCCCGTGAGTATAACACTCGCGACTATGATCGGAACCGTCACCAATCCCAACCACTTCATCCCGCTTGCAAACGACGGCGAGAGTCGGCTCATAGTGATTCCTCCTCCGCCTCATCGACCTTGCTAAGCGCCAACTGGGCATGTGAGACCGGAGGATACTTGGCGAGAAATGCCGTCACCGTCAAGACAAACGCTCCGATGAATGCAAGCGCGCTCAGACCGGCAATCGGGCTTATCATCAATTGCCTCGGCATAAGTGACGGCACAACCATCACATACCTCTCCAGGCCGATCCCGAGCAATATCAGGACCGACACCGCCGACATCAACTTCGGGCTCTGCTTGAGCGCGCGGCTCTGCAGCAGCATGAACGGAATCCCGTAAGCCACGATGAACGACATCCAGCCCACCCACGGCCATGGGCCCCTATAGTATCGGAGTATAATGAACTTCACCTCGTGTGGCAGGTTCCCATACCAGATCGTCAGGTATTGCGCGAAAAACAGGCCCATATCAAACAGCGCGAACGCCAGCATCAGGTTGCCGAGGTCCTTGAACTGCTGGGGCTTGAGGAACTCGCTCGTTCTCATCATTTTGCGAAGCGCCGCGGCCAGCAATACGATCACGGCCAGCGCCGCGTAGGCATTCGTGCAGAAGTAATAGACCCCGAACATCGTGGAGACCCATTCCGGCGACAGCGACATTACGAAATCCCAGGATATGATTGTCGAGACTCCCGCGTAAAGCATCACGACCGCTACGCCGACCGCGCTGAGCCGGAACTGGTCCTTGTCGGTGATGCCCTCGCCGCGAGTTGTCTTGTCATCGCTCATCAGCGACCACCGCACCAAAAGAAAACTCAATATCCAGAAGACGGCGAGCAAAATGGCCTCGCGCGCAACGAAGAACCCCACATTCAGCCACGCCTCCTTCTCCGGTATCGGATGCTGAACCCACGGCGCGTAATTGCCGACTCCCACGAGCAGGGCAACCAGTGCGGCGGCGGAAATCGGCGCGAACGCCAGCGCCGCATGCCCAAGTCGATTGATTGCCGGTGTCCATCGAGCCTTTGCAACCCGAAATGCCGCCGCCCACGCAAGCATTCCACTCGCGAGGCCGGTGAATATCAAGAAATTGACGATCAGCCACAGCCAGGCTTCCCTGGGAGCCACCCTGAACCCGACAACCAGCCCGACCGCTCCGACTGCTATGCACAATATGCACACAGCCCACAGCCAGATGGGGACGGAGAATGACGAGCTATAAGAATCTGGGCGGTTATTCGAGTTCATTGACCTCCACCGCTCCCGCTTCATTCATCTGCCTGACAACGCGCTCCCGCTCGCTGTGCTCGCACCATATCACGATGCCGTAGCTGTCCCCGCTGAACCTGGGATCATAGTCGGGTGGAAGCTCCTGGGGCCGGAGCCGGGCATAAAACAGGCCCATAATGAACGCCGCGACCGACCCCAGCAGGATCGTCCCCTCGTAGGCGGGGATGATATACGGCACATTCGAGATCGGCGGCTTGCCCCCCACTATTAGACCATAAATCAGGGCAGTCGCGATACACAAAATCCAGAACGTCACCAGCCCCGTGAACCCTCCGCCGGTCGCCCACACCCGCACGAGGCTTCCCTTATCGGGCATCAAATTCTCGATTTCCTCGAGGTTGGTGGGGCCGAAGGCCTCGTAGCGCCGCATCCGCGCATCTTTGAGCATCCCCAAGGCCTGCTTGAAAGCCTCGTAATCGTCGAATCGCGCCCGTATGCCCACGAGATCAGCCATCAGACAGCCTCCACTTTGGCGAGAACGTCTTCCTTGGCCTCGCTCATAGGAACCGACGGCAGCACCTTGACAAATATCAGATACAGCATCAGGAAGAACCCGAACGAGAACCCCGTGATCGCGATCTCAACCGGCCTCGGCGCATACACCGCCCACGACGACGGCAGGTAATCGTGCGCAAGCGACGGCACGATGATCACGAAGCGCTCTATCCACATTCCCAGGTCCACCATGATCGAGGCGACCATTAACCATACGAGGCTCCGTCTCAGGCTTTTGAAGAAGAAAGTCATCGGGACAAGCACGTTGAAGATTATCATCAGCCAGAAAAGCCAACTGTATTCCGGCGACCCGAATGCGCGAAACATACTCAACTGCCGCTCGAACTTGTCCGCGCTATACCAGCCCATAAACGCCTCCACGAGGTACGAATAACCCATTATCGAGCCCGTGAAGATCATAAGCAGGGCTATCTGCTCGAGCGCGAAACGGCTGAACAGCTCCTCCAGACGCAGCTTCTTTCGCAGGGGAATAAGCAATATGAGCACCGTCGCCAAACCCGAGTGAATAGCCCCAGCGACGAAATACGGCGCGAATATGGTCGTGTGCCATCCGCGCACCACGGACATGGCGAAGTCCCACGACACCACGCTGTGCACCGAGATTACCAGCGGCGTGACAAGGCACGCAAGGCACAGATATGTTCGAGCGAAGTGCCGCCACTGTTCATAGCGGCCTGTCCAACCTAGCGCCATATACTTATACAAAGTTTGACGCGGGCCTTTCGGCGTCTGGTCTCTGGCGGTCGCAATATCGGGGATAAGCCCCAGGTAGAAGAACAGCGTGCTTACCGTGAAATACGTGCTCACCGCGATAACGTCCCATACCAGCGGCGACTTGAAGTTGGGCCACAGATACCGCCAGTTCGGGTAAGGCAGGACCCAATAAAACACCCACACGCGTCCCAGGTGGATCAATGGGAACATCCCCGCGGTCATAATCGCGAATATCGTCATGGCCTCGGCGGCGCGGTTGATCCGATTTCGCCAACTCGTGCGGAACAAGAACAGAATCGCCGAGATCAGCGTGCCCGCGTGCGCGATACCGATCCACCAAACGAAGTTGGTGATATATGTCCCCCAGCCAACAGGGATCGACAGCCCGCATACTCCCATCCCCACGAAGTATTGGATGGCATAGGCGATCAGGCCCGCGACAATGAGAAACCCGCACAAGCCAAGCACCGCCAGGTAGCCGAGCGACGGCCTCCCCAGCGACCCAAGCACCTGCTCGTCGATTTTCCTCATTTCCTTTGTGGTCATATGCTGTAATTCCAGTGCTGTAATTCTAGTCATTCCGAGCGTAGTCGAGGAATCTGTTTTGAACTAAAGGCACGGCAAATAACGAAGCCTCCAAAAGCAGATTCCTCACGTTCGTTCGGAATGACTACAACTTGTTGCTTCGGTTCCAGAGCGAAGCGGCGGGGTCGAAGCCGGGACCGCAGGTCCCGCATCCCTTCCCTATTCTGCATTCTGCATTCTACATTCTGCATTTCTTCAAATATATCACCGCCGGCTTGGTGTTCAACTCATGAAGCACCTGATATGCCCTCGGATCGTTGTCAATTATCTTCGATACTCGTGAGTTCGTATCCATAAGATCGCCGAACGTGAATGCGCCCGTGGGGCAGGTTCCGGCGCAGGCGGGCGTGATCTCGCCATCGCGCACCGGACGGTTCTCTGTTCGCGCCACTATCTCCGCCTGGCGTATGCGCTGGATACACAACGTGCACTTTTCCATCACGCCCCTGCTGCGGACGGTCACGTCGGGGTTGAGTTGGTAGTTCAACGGCTCGGGCCAATCGTAGTCGTACCAGTTGAACCGCCGCACCTTGTAAGGGCAGTTGTTCGAGCAGGAACGCGTCCCCACGCAGCGGTTATATATCTGCATGTTAACGCCCTCGTCGCTGTGGGCGGCGGCAAATACGGGGCACACGGCCTCGCACGGGGCGGCGTCACAATGCTGGCAGAGCATCGGTTGGAACAGAATCGGAGCCGATGAGTGCCAGTCGATGTACCGATCAATCCTTATCCACGACATCTCCCGCCTGCGATAGATGCCTTCCGCGCCGACGATTCCAAGGTTGTTCTCGGCGTAGCACGCGGTAACGCACGCGTGACACCCGATGCACTTGTCCAGGTCCACCACCATCGCCCACCGGTGCGCCTTGTGCTTGTGGCCAGGGTAGAAATCGTCCCGCCCGTAGCCGTCAGGCATCGGCATCGTGATCTTTCGAGGTTCCGTGGGTTCTCCAAGCGCGGCGGTCTGCACGATCTCCCGCCCATACTGCTTCTCCGAGCCCTTAATGCGAGTCGCCCACTGGCTTCCTCCGGCGGCGGTGACCTTCACCACCGGGTTCTCGACCCCAAGCAGCGGCAGCACGTTCACCCCCGTGCCGTGTGCGAACCGGCCATACTCCGTGTGGCCCTCGCCTATCGGGACTGCGATAGTATCCGGCGCGACCCCATCCCACACGAAAGCAGGCAGCTTGATCTTCGCGCCATCGTGCTCGATTTCGACGAAATCGTCTGTGCCGACGCCGAGTTTCTTCGCGGTAGATGGGTGGATCTCCGCCCACGTCCCCCACAGGCAGTTGGTCACCGGCTCCGGCATCTCCTGGAGCCAACGGCGGTTGGCGCCTCGCCCATCGTAGAGGTAAATCTGCGGATACGCCCACAGCCTGATCTCGCCAGGCTTCGGCTCCATTCCGAAGCTGCGCGGCTCGCCACTGGTAATGAATACAGACGGAGGCATGGCGGTTGTTCCGGGCTTTCCACTTTCCGCTTTCCACTCTCCACTATTTCCAATGGAGGCAACTTCATATCCAGTGGACGGAGTTGAGTCACCCGAGGCTCCGGCCCATGCGCCGCCAAGTTGCATCAGGGCTTCCCACTGTGGCGAGCTTGCATCGATGTCGCTATCGGCCGCCATAGGCGCTCCCCACCGCAGCCGCAGGTAATCGTAAAAACTTTCCGCCTTGAAGACCGCGCTGGGGTCCACGCCCGCGCGACTCGCGAGGTCGATAAGGATGTCGCCGGTCTGGCGCGTGTCGAACAAGGTTCCCATCGTCGGCTGCATCAGGTTCGGTATGTCGGGGTAGGGGAGGTAGTCCCCCCAGGACTCAAGCGTGGTGTTCGACGGCAGCACCCAGTGCGCGCGGGCGGTGGTCTCGTCCATATAGCTCGAAAGGCTGACGAGCGTCGGCACTCGCTTCAGCGCATCGACGAATCGCGAGGACTGCGGCATCGAATAGACCGGGTTCGCACCAAAAATGACCAGCACGTCGATGCGGCCGTTCTCCATATCACGAACCAGGCTATCGACCGCTGCCCTGCTTGCGATGTTAGTCACCGCATGCGGCCTTGATCGATCAATAAGCACCTCGCTCTTTGCGCCGTTGAGTGCCATCGCGTCCCTGGCGCAGTCGGCATCCCCGCCCGGCAGCGCGAGCGGAGCCTTAGCGGCGGCAAACTCCCTGGCGACCCGCCGGATGTCTTCGGCGTTCAGGCCGTATCGCGTGGCGACCTCATCGGCAATCGCCTCCGAGGCAATCGCTGATGCAAGGTCGGCCTCCGCCCCGGGCGGCACGATCAGCCGCAAATCAGCATTCGCGGCGGTCATCGAGACTCTCGGGCCGACATAGACAAACCTCGCCCGTGTCCCGTTTCTCACCTGCCGCATGGCCGCGAAATCTCTCGCGTATTCGACGGGGGAAATCCAGGTTTCG
>JAMCYN010000110.1 GCA_023474015.1 Armatimonadota bacterium | reverse complement strand
CGTGTGGGAGCTCGACAGCGATGAGGTATATAAAGAAGAAGACCTTTACACGATGGACAACATCCTCACCGAAAACCGCGACCGCGTGGATATGGTGAGCTTCTATTGCCTGAACTTCTACCACGACCTTTGGACAATCGGACGAGGCGGGCGCTGGGATGCGCACGAGGACCCGATCAGGCGCATATTCAAGAAAGAGCCCGGCTGCTACTTTGCCACGCACTGGCCGCCGACCGTGGTTTACCCGAACAACCCGAGGGACCTTTCCCACCTCGAAGCGCAAACGATGCAGGACCAGTTCGGCATCGTGATGTACCACTACTCCTACGTTACCCGCAAGCAAGTCGAAGAGAAGATCGAATACTACAACCGCAAGGGTTACGGCCCAGTCATCGGCACGGACCTGACGACATGGTATGAGCGCGTATGGAGCAAGTGGACCGGCCCCGGCTGCGAGGTTGAGAAGCTCTACGGCAGTCATCCCAACACACGCCGCCCCACCTGGACCGAGCGCTTCACCGGCACGCATCCGGAAGTGATGAAGAGTCATCCGTTATACAATACCGATGAGTTACAGAGTTCGACAAGCGAGCCCGGACTTCGCAAGGAACGGCACGGAACAGCGTATGGCGGATGGTGGATATGCCCCGACGGGCTCAACCCCGACAGCACAGTCTACAGCTTCGGCATAGGTGAGGACATCAGTTTCGATTTGTCGGTCATCGACAAATACGGCGTGACGGTCGAAGCGTTCGACCCGACTCCTCGCTCGCTGGAACACGTCCGGCGGCAAAACGTCCCGGCGCTGTTCCATGTCCACGATACCGCTCTCGCGGCTCACGACGGCGAGGAGCTTTTCTACCCGCCCGAGAACGTGGAGCACGTGTCGCATACTCTTCTGGACAAACCCCAGACCGCCACGCGTGCGCTGAAGGTGAAGGTCCAGCGGCTGAGCACCATCATGGAGACGCTCGGACACGACAGGATCGACATACTGAAGATGGACATCGAGGGCTCGGAGTATGAGGTCATTCGAGACATTTTGGATTCAAAGATCGATGTCGATCAGATCCTGGTGGAGTTCCACCACAACACCTATCCCGGCATAACCGTCGCCCAGACCCAGGAAATGGTCGACAGACTCGTCCAGGCCGGGTATGATCTGTTCAAAGTGGATGGCGCGGACTATTGTTTCATCCGTAATCGATGTTGAGGTGATGTAATTACACACCAATGACCATCTTCTTCAGCGTAAGCGCGTTGTTCACGGCGAAGGCGCATTGATCGTTGTTGAAGTAGATGTATACATCACCCCGCTCGAGCAGCGTCTCGATCTGCCGCGCGCAGTTGGACAGGTGACCGTCCGTGTAGTTGCCCTTTGTCGCCTCGCCGCCCGAGTGCATGCGAATGTAGCTGAAGTCGGAAGTAGTCTTTATATGCAGCGGAAGGCCCGGCGCGTCCATTATGCAGTAGCCTGCGGAATATCGGGCGAGGGTCGACCAAACCTGCTCGTTGTGCCATGTGTCGTCCCTGAACTCAAACACGTGCCTGACGTCCCCCGGCAGCAGTTTGAGGAAGCTCTCCAAACGAATCAGATCGGCGTGCCAGTATGGAGGCAATTGATAGAGTATCGGACCGCGCTTCTCGCCGAGTCCCGCGGAGTGGGTAAGGACTTTGTTCAGAGGGTCCTCGGGGTCCTTGAGTTTCTTCATGTGGGTCAGGTAGCGACTCGCCTTGACAGCGAACGTGAAGCCCTCTGAAGCCTCGTCGCGCCAGCGCTCGAACGTCCCGCGCTCGGGCAGGCGGTAGAATGAGTAGTTGATCTCGACCGTATCGAAATGCATGGAGTAGTATCGCAGCCAGTTTGCAGGCGACACATCCGCCGGATAGAATCGCTTTCGCCAGTCATCGTAGTTCCAGCCGCTGGTCCCGCAATAGAGCCGAGGCATCTCAAACCTCCTGTTCGACGATCCTCTTCACGCGCTTGTTGAAGTAGGTTCGGTCCAGCATCACCCTGTGACCGCACTTGAGGCATTTAACCCCGATATCCGCCCCCACCCTTACTATTTCCCATTCATACGACCCGCAAGCATGTGGCTTTCGCATTATGGCCATATCTCCGACTTTCATATAGCTCTCCGGAAGGGACTTAATCGCGAAAGCCCGAAAGAGCGAAATCCCGAAATTTGGAATATGAGGGAATCTGTGGGCTATCAATTAAGACAATCCATTCGCTCATTCTTAACTCTAAATTCCCTTTCGGGATTTCGGTTATTTCGGGTTTTCGTGATAGGATTCCCTTCACCCTTCTACATTCTTCCTGAGCCAGACTATGAGGGACTCCATGTCGCTCGGTATGGGAGCGTTGAAGCTCAGGCGCTTGCCCGTGACTGGGTGATCGAACGACAGCGAGTACGCGTGCAGAGCCTGGCCATGGAGTTGCTCGATATGGCTGGATAGTTCCCTATGCTCGATTTTGCTATATGACGACGGAATCGCCCGCTTCGTGCCGCCGTAGACCGGGTCGCCGACGACCGGATGCCCGATGAACGAACAGTGCACCCTGATCTGATGCGTCCGGCCCGTGTCGAGCTTCGCTTCGAGCAGCGTGAAGTCCCGAAAGCGCTCCATCACCTTGAGGTTCGTGATCGCCTCCCGAGAGGTGTAGCGACTGGTATCCTTGATTACGGCCATCTTTTGACGGTCGGTGGGGTGGCGGCCGATGGGCGCGTCGACGACGGCCTCGTTGAACTTGGTTGCCCCCCAGACCAGGGCGATGTATTTGCGTTCCGCCGTTCGGGCCTGGATCTGCTTCTGAAGGGAGGCGTGCGCGGTGTCCGTCTTCGCTACAACAAGCAGGCCGGAGGTGTCCTTGTCCAGCCGGTGAACGATACCCGGCCGCTCCACTCCGCCAATGCCTGACAGGTCCTCGCTATGCGCAAGGACCGCGTTGACCAGCGTGCCATGTTTGCTCCCCGGCGCGGGGTGGACGGTCATGCCCTTGGGCTTGTTGATCACGATGATCTGGTCGTCCTCATAGAGGATGTCGAGGGGGATTTCCTCGGCCTCGATCTCGGTCGGCTCGGCGGGAGGTATCGTGATGTCGATGTGATCTCCGAGCTGGAGCTTGTATCCGGGCCGTTGCTCAGACCCATTAACCAGCACATGGCCGTTGTTGATAAGCTTTTGGACATAAGACCGCGACAGTTCCGGCACGCGCTCGGCGATGTATATATCCAAGCGCCCGCCGCCATCGGGTTCGACGATTAGTTCTCTGGTATCCACGTAAGAGGATTAGACAAGATCGAGACCAATACCTGCGTACAAGAAATGAGCCAAGCTCTCGAGAATCGAAGTTGCCCCGAACTTCTCGTGTTACCTGGCTCTTTGTCCGCCACACGCCCCGAAAGCATCCGGGGCTCATGGTCATGGAGAAGGACCATAGCGATCCCCCTTCGCGTGCTGACTTCGCAAGTTATTTGTGACCCGCGAGGAGCAGCCTATTCCCAACCACCACACAACTGGTCGGACAATTATATCTTACCCACCAGGCTGTGCTTTTCCTCTGATTGGACTCAAATCAGGTAATTGTACTAGGGGACGGGGAATTGCAGAATGCGGAATGAAGGGAGTCCCTTCCCCATTCATCATTCTGCATTCATCATTCTGCATTCCTTATGGCTTTGGAAAACAAACTGAAGTATATCACCGACCCAAGGCATGCCGCCGCGCCCAGTGTGACCGCGTCTTGCACCCCGTAGTGCTGCGCCAGGTAGCCGACCAGCAGCGCCCCAGCCGGCGTCAGCCCGAAGAAAACGAAGTTTCGCACGCTGATCACGCGCCCGCGAAGGCTATCGGGCGAGGCGGCCTGGACCATGCTGTTGGATACGTTGAAAAAAAGCATCGTGCCGAAACCAAACATTATCAGAAACCCAATCGCCAGGTAGTAGTTCCCGCACCTGGAGAACATAAGCAGCCCGGCACCCGCTACGAACGCGCCGACCATAACTATAGTTCGTTGCTTGAATCGATGGCCAGCCAGGGCGGTCACGCCCGCGCCGATCAGCGCCCCCACACCGCCTACCGCCATGAGGATTCCGTAGCCCTTCGCCCCAACGTGCAACACACCATTCGCGAACAACGGCATCATCGTTCCGAGTTGCCCTCCGAACAGACTCGCCACCCCCGTCATTATCAGCAAGTCCCGTATCAGCCCGTGCCTTCCGGTGTAGGCCAGGCCCTGCTTGATCTGCAGGAACATAGATTGACCGTCATCTCCCGCGCAGGCCGATTTCGAGGTTATCAGCAGCAGCGCTACCAGCGCCGCGATATAACTGATGCCATTGAGCAGAAAGCAGTTCGCGGTCCCAAACGCGACCACCAGAATCCCCGCCAATGCGGGGCCGACAATCCTGGCCCCGTTAAACGCCGCCGAACTCAGGGCGATTGCGTTCATCAGGTCGTCCTTATCGCAATCGACCAGTTCGGCGATCATCGACTGGCGAATGGGGTTGTCGAATGCGTTGACGGTCCCCGCGAACGCCGCAAGCACCATCACGTGCCAGACTTGTATCAGTCCCGAGAAGTTGAGCGCCGCGAGAACCAGCGCCTGAATCATCGCCAGGGTCTGGGTTACAATCACAATCTTGCGCTTGTCGAGGCGGTCCGCCAGCGTGCCCGCCGGGAGGCCGAATATCAGCACGGGGATCGTCGCCATCGCGCCGACCACTCCCAAGTGCCACGCCGAACCCGTGAGCTTCAGCACCAACCACCCCATCGCCACGGACTGCATCCACGATCCCGTGAACGAGATCACCTGTCCAATCCAGTACAGCGTGAAATTGCGGTGCCTGAAAGCCCGCAGCCCCCTCGGCCCACGCCATGGTTTGAGAACTATAGATTCGGTCAATTGCTCAGCCAATGCTCACCACCGGGTAGTACTTACATTACCTACTTAGGCGCGGAGATGGCGATTGCCTTCTGAGGCGTACGGAATTGTGGAGCGATGTATGGCAGATCGGATGTCTGGGAATAGGCGTCCGGGAACGGATTTCCCAGACGAACCGAGTTGTGTCCAAACGTTCGGTGTTTCGGCGCGCTGAGTAACGCGACACGCGACAATTCAAGGGGTCAGACTACGGTGATACACGTGTTTTTTCTGTCGCTGAAGAAGTTGGTTTGGGGCCATGGCTGCTGCCACGGAATGTTGCGCTCAATTCTTCGATTTTTCGGTCAGTTTCTTCCCGATTCTCTTGCCGCGCTTCGCGAATATATAGGTAGATAACGCGATCTATTTCGGCACGCACTCCATTAACAGCCTGGCTATAAGTAAAAAACAGTCCCCCGATGAAGAAGACTAATGCGATGATGGCGGGCAATATCAACGTCTTCAGCACTTCACTAACAGCTTTGTCTTTCAGTCGCTCAACAACTTTCTCCTCGATGCTGCCTAGACTACTACGTACGTCATTCACGTCACTCTGCAACTGATCAAATCGGTCAGGTGAGTCTGCACTCGGAACCGAGGTAGGCGCGTTGGGCGTGAGGCGCTCATCTTCCGAGAAATCGCGAGTCTCTCGGCAACTCCCTTTACTCACCGTCTTCAGAAATCTCGTGCCTGTCGACGCCTGCATGCTAACGGCGGGGCCTGGCTGCCGAAAAGACTTCACTTTTTGCGCTATGTCGGCTGCTGTTGGTTCCGGCACATGGGCAGGTTGCTGATAGCCGGAGACCTGTTTGTTTCGCCGACTCCGTCGATTACTCATTCTTCATTCCGATGCCGAGTGCTACGGCGATTTCCTGTTCTGTAAGCAGTGTCTGTTCAAAAAGTGTGGACACTAGGCTTAGATTTCGCGGTTGAGTTTTGACTCACCGCCCTGGTTGTAATATTGGTTCAGCCATATCGAATTTGGTGTATGCCAAGGAGTCTGAGCAGGGTGGCCTGGACCGGTCTTAGTGGCGGCAATCTGAATACGCGTTGATCGGCGTGGGCTATGACGATGGCGTGGAAACCCAGGAATGCTCGGAATATGTTCTGTCCCGTGGGCCTGGCTGGGACGTGCCCGGCCAGGAGATCGTCGATTTTGTCGGTGGGGCTGGGAAGATTCCTGCGTGCCTCGCGTTCGATGAGTGCGAAGATCCCCTCTGTGCCAACATGTATGAAACAGCCTCCCCTGTATAATTAGTGTAGAGGGCGGAGGAGGCTTAGATTGTTTAGACGAGAAGTGAATGCAGCAGAGAAGATCGATTTGGTGAGACTGGAGCGGAGTGAGGCTGAGCGAAGCGAAGCCGAACGTAGTGGAGGGCTCACCAAATCGGCGGACAAGCAGGTTCGGATGAGTGTTCCTAATCCGGAAGTATCATCGGCGAGTGGCCGGAGGCGGTTTTCGGC
>JAMCYN010000048.1 GCA_023474015.1 Armatimonadota bacterium | reverse complement strand
TGAAGCGAGGCTCTTTCGGCTTCTGGCTCATCAGTTTTCGGCAATATGTCAGGGCTTCCTTGGTCTTGCCCTCGACCACAAGAATGCGCACCAACTGCTCAGTCGCCATCTCGTTTTTCGGGTCCAGCGCAATCCCGCGCTTCAAAGCGGCCTCGGCATTAGATGGCTGGTTTTTCTGCATGTATATCATGCCGAGGTTGAAGTACGGCGCGGGAAATGTAGGCGCGATCTTGATAAGAGCTCGATACTCCTTTATGGCCTTATCGATCTTGCCGGCTTTCTGAGCCTCGATGGCGTTCTTGAAGTGAGCCTGGGCCTGCGCCCTGGGATCGGCCTGAGCTTGGGGCTTCGGTTTGGCCCCGAACAAAACGCCGGGATCGGTCTGCGCAAGCGCCGGACGCCCCAGTGCGACGGCCGCGACAATTATGAGAGTGGTAAATCGTGTGTATTTTGACACAGCGGAACTCCTCGAGATAGAAGTTAAGGATTAGAGGTTAGAGGTTGGTATGATAGCCTCCTAGACTCAATACGTAATTCCATAAAAAATGGTTCAGTAGAATTCTAGTCCTATGCGGGGAATACGTCAACAGAATAGGCCACGGATACTTGTGGTAGCCATCGCCCGCGCGTCTGCTCCGGCTCACACTCCTTGTGCCGGATACCGGATCACCCTCACAGGGGAATCCATGAGGAAAAAAACTGTCGCCATTGACCGAGGTAAACGACTAAGCTAATATATATCCGGCCAGCGTCGCTTTGCTCCGATCACGTGATCGCTTAAAACTGAAATGACTGATCGCATAACAGTGAAATGGCTGATCGGATTACGTGAAATCGGCACACATCCTCCGAAATCTACCTTTTTGGATAGTATCGCTTATGCCCGAGAGGATGGAAAGGTGGGCGCTATTGTACGCTTACAGACGAACTCCACCAGGCCAGTCGCGTCGGAGAGCGTCGAGTGGCCGGAGCGGAGAGGATAGATTTGAAGCATAAACTGGCCCGCCACTTTCCCGAAAGCTCAATTATCTGTTTCGACATTCCTACCTATCCTCCGATGCACGACAGCCCGCGAGCATGACGGACTGCAAAACGAACTTGTGACCGGTGCTGAGATCGTCTTTTGTGTCGGACACCGTGACGCGAATCTTGTGCTTGCCGTGCGGGAGGTCTTTTGCCAGGATGCTCGCGGCCGAGTAGCCTCCCCAGGTCGGCTCCATCCAGCCGTCGAGTTTGACGGGATCACGGTCGTCCACCCGTGCTTCCGCGATCCCCATATAGCCCCGAATACGGTAGTAGACGAGCGTGACGGTGGAGCATTCGACCTCGAACTTGATGGTGCTGCCAGGAACGCTGCTCTCCCAAGCCCTGGTCTCGAAACGTGTGGCATCGGACTTCTTCCAGCCCTTGCTCACTGTCGGGGTCAGGTCGTCGGCCCCAAGCATGGCCGTGTGCTCGAAGGCGTCGGTGGTCAGCGGCTTTGGCACTGGCGAAATCGCGGGCAGTTTGGAGCAGCGCGAAAGCCTGTCCAGTTCATGCTGGAGGAACGTAATGACGAAACCCGCGTTATACCAGTGGCCGAGATCGTTGGGGTGAATCCCATCGGCGATGAGCTGCTCAGGCTTCATCGCGCCGGAGCGAAACTCGGGAAGAATAGCATTGCGGAAACTCACCATCGGCAAGCCGTAGTGCAGACCAATCTTAGTGTGCAGTTCCTGCACGCTCTCACCCTTGCTTTTCATGGTGAATAGCAGCATCAACGCGGGTTGATTGGGCATCTTCAGCACCTGCCGGACCAGCCCCTCCAGAGTCTCCACGCAGGCTGGGTTTATCTCATCGTTGACCGCGTATTCGGCGACCACGAAGTCTGGATTATACTTCAAGAGGTGTCTGTATGCACGATGCGCGCCGATATCTGACCCCGTAGCTCCGATACCTGCGTTTATGAACTCGATTCTCGCCTTGGGGAAAGTGTCGCGCCACCACTGTGCGACCAGTGCCGCCCAGCACTTATCCGGCGCGCTCGCAAGGGCGCCCTCGGTGATGGACCCGCCGATCATACCCACCACCATTTTCTCTCCACGCTTTGCCTTCGCCATCACATGCAGCAGCCTTGAAGCGTCTCCAGAGCTTACAAGCGACCTCGCAGCGAGCTTTTGAAACTCCGGGCTACCGTAGTCGTGTGCGGGAACTCCTTGATCGGCGCTCGTACCGACACACAGCATCGCAAGACCGACGACACTCACCAGAAATAATAACATCCCGAACTCCCCGCTTAACCTCATGAGATCACCAATTCATTTACCAGCATATACCGTGCCGGCTCGTCTTCTTCGATGGTCGTGTACCGACTGACAGTCTCGGCAAAGCAGTTGTCTGTGATATCGTCATTTGTCGTGGAAACTTCTCCACAAATGAGAACTCCGCCATTCTTCCCCGCCCAGAAGCGATGATACATACGCGGGGTAAGGGTAATGCTCTCGCCCGGCATCAGTTCAAAGGTCCCTCCTGCCGCTACGGTTCTCTCGATGCCGTCGCATGTGAATTTGACGTCAGATGAAGTGTCCAAGCTATCGTCCTCATGGGCATTGTAGAGCTCCATCACCAGGATACCACCGCCGCGGTTTATGATGTCTTCCGTCTTCGACCAATGGAAGTGCAGCGGCAGCCGTTGGCCCGGTTTTAGGATCATGATCTTCTCGGCATAGGGAGTCCCGAGGCCGGCCTCTCCGGGCCTGCCGTTTCTAATAGTAAAAAAGACCGTGCCGAAGCTGCCGAAATCCCCTGCTCCGTAGTCACTGACGTCCCATCCGAGTCCGCAGGCAGCAATCCGGGCTCCACGTGAGCCGACCTCGCGCCATTTCTCAGGCGACCACCGGGCAAACGGCGGAAGGTGAAACTGGTGCCGCTTGAGAACATCCGCGGCAAAATCGATGGCCTGGTTGATTTCCGAGCGCTTCATAGCACGGCCTCCTTATCTATGTGTCCAGTCAAATGTCACCACTGTCTTCAGCCCGCTGCCGGGGTTGTCTCCTTGTAGCGCGCTTTCGAGTCCAGTAAGATCGATAACGCTGGTGATCAATGGCTTGACGCTTATGATCCCGCTGCAGATCAGATCGAGAGCCATTCGGTTATCGTCGGCGGAAGAGCCGTGAGTACCCGTGACGCGGCACTGCTTGTAATGCACCAGGTTTGTGTCCAGCGTGACTTGACTGTTGCCCTTTGGCAGACCGCCGAAGTAGTTGACGCAGCCGCACTTGGCGACAGCTTCAAGCGACACCTGCTGCGCCGAAGGGGCCGAACAGCACACCATCACCTGGTCAAATCCATAGCCGTCAGTAATCTCTTTCACTTTGCGCATCAGCGCTTCGTTATCGTTGCTCATCAGGATGCCGGAGAGAGCATTTCCGCAGATTTTCTTTGCCTGTTCCAGCCTATCGGAAACCACGTCAGCAAGGTATATGCTTGATGCCCCCTGTGCACGTGCAAGCTGGGTTTGAAGGATTCCGACAGGTCCCGATCCCAGGATCAGCACGTTCTGCCCCAGACGGAAACCAGACAACCCCTGCCCGTTTATGCAGCAGGCTAACAGCTCAGCAATCGAAGCCTCCTCAAAGGACAATTCATCTGCCAGCACGTTGACTCCGCCGCAACGGATTGCCTCCTGTGGAACAACCATATACTCCTGGTAGCCGCCATCGTAGTGATAGCCGAAAGCCTTGAGATTCAGGCACATACTCGGAATGGCCCGGCGGCAGTAGATGCACTCCCCGCAGTTGACCACCGCGCAGACCGCCACCCTCTGGCCAGGCGCAAACCTGTCCCCAAGAGCGGGGCCGACCTCGTCGATGATGCCCGCTACCTCGTGGCCGAGCACTCTCGGAAGCTGAAGCAGCGAGTGGCCGTAGTTGTATATCTTGACATCGGTCGCGCACACGGCGCACGCCTTGATGCGAACGATAAGCCCATCTTTAGGACAGACCGGCCGATCCGCATCCTCTATTACCAAACGTTTGATGTCTCGCAGTATGGCACTGTTCATACGGTTCCTCAACTCTGTGGGATAGTCTTATACTCTTCGATAAATGATTCCAGGCCGTTAGTGGTCAACGGGTGCTCGCACATCGCCTCGAATATTGGGAACGTGATGGCCACCGCGTGGGCTCCGGCGATTATCGACTCTATCACCTGGTCCACGTCCTTGATACTCGCCGCTATCAGACAGGTCTTCTTCAGATCGAACGCGTCGAGCAACTGCCTCATCTTGTGAATCGCATCTATGCCGTCGTAGCCGCACATCTTTGCCCGACCGATAAACGGGCTGATAAACGGCGAACCCGCAAGCCCGGCAAGCAGCGCCTGGGTGGGATTGTACATCAGCGTAGCGTTGGTCCGAATGCCCTCGGGGACGAGTGTCTTGACGGCGGCGAGGCCCTCTTTGTTAGCCGTTATCTTGATAGCCAGCATGGGGTCTATCTGGTGGAGTCGGCGCGCGCACCCGCAGATTTCCTCCCTAGTGCGCCCGATTGCCTGAACAGCTATAGGGCCATCGAAGAACTGGCGTATCTCTTCAACGACCTGACGGTAACTCTTGCCGCTTGCAGCGACCTTGTTAGGGTTTGTGGCAACACCGTCTATCAGCCCGGTGCTGACGGCGTCCTTGATCTGGCTGACATCGGCTGTGTCAAGGAAAATGCGTGGCATACTCATTGTTTCGATTCCTCCGTTGTTTTATATTGCTTGTAGAACCCGAGACATTCGTGGAAACACGGGTCCGTATCATCGAATCCGCAGACCGAGCGCAGCACGCTTTCCGTGCCATCGCGGGCTATCATATCTTCAAGAGCCATGCTCTGCGGGTCGTCAACATCTCTGTAGTTGAGCGCGGCCCCTATCACACGGGAGACAGGTTCGGTCGGCAGGCTGTGACCCTCCAGCATACGCGCGAGGCCGACCAGTCTCTCATTGGGCCCGAGCTTGCGAATCGGATCGCGAGCAACCCTTGCAATTGAATCGCTCAGTTCCCGGCTCCCGAAGCGATAGGCCACCAGTGTTTCCAGGTGGATCCGCATTTCGGCGGCATCCATGTCAAATGTCCGTATCAGGGCCTGGGCCGCCGCGTCGAGCAGTTCGTCAAGATGCTTGCGAATAGCCGGTCTCTCAACGGACTCGTGTATAAAGCGGCAGCCCTCCAAGGCACCCAGGTAGGCCAGTAGGGCATGCCCGGCATTGTTGGTAAACAGCTTGCGAGCGTATAGGGCTTCGATGTTCTCGCAGAAGATCAATCCCTCCATTGCCGGCCGATCCCCTACCCAATGTGGAGCGGAAACAAACAGCGTCTGCCCGTACTCGCCGACCAAGTCCAGCGTGCTCTCGGTGCCGCGGACCATCCGCTCCACCGAAGATGGCACACACGAAAACGCCTTCGCGCTCGCGCCCGCCGATAGCAGGGCATCGGTCAATACAGAGTCGGCATGCGGCCAGTTCTCGCAGACAAGAATGTTCAACAGGCTTTCTCGCCTCTCTAGCCCCCCTGCCAGAACGGGCGCGACGTCGAGAATGTGCGCCCCCCCAACGGCGACGGCAGCGAATGTGCACCTGGTCAGCGCTTCGGCGACCGCTTCAATATCACTCGCGTCCAGAACCCGATAGCCGGAGACCGTGCATGCCCTCGACGACTGCCCCACCAGGCGCACATTATAGCTCCCGGCGTCACGAAGCCTTTGGGCGAACCCGGCGACCGCCTCGACCAGAATGAGCTCCAACCCCACCGCCATCGCGAGATCACCAATAAGCCCCCGGCCGATGTTGCCAGCTCCGAATACCAACACGGAGTGCTTAGACATTGACACCCCTTTCAACAGCGGCCACTTCCTTGCGCGCGTCCAGGATCGCGCGGACCTCCTTGGCTCTGGCCTCGGTTACTGGGTAGCGCATGGCCAGAATCATACAGATCACCATAAACAGACACGGGACGGCGACGAACGCAAGGCGCATGTTGGTGATTGTCGATACGCTCTGGGTGGCAGCCTCGGGCTTGATACCAACAAGAGAGATAACAATCCCACTTACGCACGTGACGGCTCCGATCCCCAGCTTTACGATCCAACTGTTAACCGCGCCATACATGCCCTCGCGGCGAAGTCCGGTCTCGAGTTCATCGAGGTCACAGACGTCGGCGACCATCGAAGGCAGCACTATCATTGCGCAGTTCCAGGCGGGTCCAAAGAAGAAAATAGGTATGACCTGCAACCAGGGATTAACAGGCGTATAAAACCACCATATTGAGATGGTCCCGACCATAAATATCCCGAGGCTCCAGATAAGGGCTCTCTTCTTGCCGAGCATATTGGCCAGTTTGGCAACCAGAGGAGTCGAGAGGATTCCAGTAAGAGCGTAGATAGTCCCCATCCAGCCGCTCATTGTGGCGGCGGCCTCTCGATTGCCTGCAAATATGTAGTAGATGTTCAGATAAAGACCGAGGGGCTGCACCATGAATATGCCGAAAAACGCAAGCAGCATGACTCCTGTCACAATCAAGTATGGCTTGTTCTTGAATGTGCTCTTGAACGAAGCGATGAAGTTGGCCTTTTCCTGGGACTGAACTTCGGCCTTTTCCCTGCAGATCGCCGGGATCACGGCGGTAATGATAATGAATGCGCCAATGACGATACCCACGATCCCTGCCCCATGAACTTCCGCTCCTTTTACGTTCGTCTTTTGGGTCAGCGCTGAGATTCGCTCAATCAGGCCGCCGCCATTGGGAGCGATGAGTTTATCCCAGCTCCAAAAGCACATCTTATAGAGCCAGGGCAGAGCAAAACCTAGCGCGCCCGCCAAGAATGCTTTGTATGCCTGGATGTTTGTTCGTTCCTGGTAGTCATAACTCAGCTCGAAACCGAGCGCTCCGTAGGGTATTCCCCAGACAGTGAACATGACGTAGTAGAGCATAGTGACTGCCAGGAAGAAACCGAAGAGCATACCCTTGCTCCAGTGCGGATTTGGGTTCCAGAGCAAGGCAAATAAGAGGCCCACGGCGATGCCGCCGAAGATGATATATGGTCGCCTGCGCCCCCATCTGCTTCTGGTGTTGTCGGATATGTGGCCCATTATCGGGTCCAGCATCGCGTCCAAGATGCGCGGAACACCCAAGGCCAGCCCGATAAGGGAGGCGCTCACTCCCAAACCGATGTTATAAATAGGCAGTGCCAATAGACCTATGCCATTACCCAGGAAGTTCGCGGCAACAGCTCCCAGACCACAGGCAAACTTCTGGCCGAACGATAGCTTATCCTTGCGTTTGTCTTCCACGAATCGAGGCTCCTTACTTCTTGACCCAAACGGGAGACGACCAGGCAATCCTGCCGTCTTTCTGTATAGCACGCAGGTAATACCAGTCTTCTTTGCTGCCGGGTTTGGCATCCTTGAATTTGGCTGATACGCTGCTGGTAAGGCCGTTTGTCTTCTTGAATATAACCTTGCGGTTCTTGAAGACCACAATCTCCTTCAGAGGCTCGAGCGCCTCTATATGGATACTCAACGTCCTCGGGTCGCCGTTGTCCTTGACCATCTCGCCCATCAGATGGCCGTTCACGCGGAAATCGAGGAGCATGCGGGCCTCGGTAGTGCCGTAGCACCGGCGGGCCTGAATGGCGCGGAATATCGGCTCCCTGCCGAGTCTTTCGGCGAATACAGCCACGAAGCCATGCCCGCCGCCATGATCGGAGCTGGCGATTGCGCCCAGGTGGTGGCCCATGTCAAGCGCGTCCTGATAGTAACAGGCACCGGAAGATGCACGATGGGCCTGCCAGGGGCAGCCTTTGTATTCGTAGCTCCCACGAATCTGGAAGACCTCCGCCACCGGCTGCCACTTGTCGCTGAAGAATGACCAATCGGTCTCGGCGCCGCTTACATGGTCTGCAAGCTGATGCGGGATAGTGAATGCGTCGGCATGTGTTTTCTCGAGCACATCCCAGAGCCCGGCGGGTGTGTCCTTGGTAGTATCGTAGAAATCCCACCAGAACCTGTAGTTGTCGTTAAGATAGATGACGTTCCGGTGCCCCCAGCCTACGCCGTTCTTGCCGGTCTGCTTGCAACTGCTTGTCTCCTGAGCGAGGAATGATACGAAGTAGGGTGCGTTGTTCTGTAAGCCCGCCAGCTTACGAGTGTTATAGCGATCGGCGGCGGCTAAATTCATTCCATGGTCAGTAAGAGCCATAAAGTCCAGGCCCAGAATGTCATGCGGATAGAAAAAGGCATCGAAGGGGTCAAGATCTCCATTGCCCGCGCACCGGGACAAGCGTGAGTGCACGTGCATGTCGCCCCAGAAGACATACAGCTTCTTGCCTTTGTAGTCTATCGAGAATCTCTTACTCGGCGGCTTGACGGTGACGGGGCCCCGACGACGCTCTACCTGGGCCACGCCCCGCGGCTCCGACCCTAGGTTGGAGTGGTTGGGCAGGACCTGAGATAGCAGGCAACTCTCCCTGCCGTAAGCAACGCAGTTGTCATTCTGGCGGTCCCTGTTGTCTGATTGCCAGACTACGAGCATGCCGTCCTTGAGGGGACTGACGCTCGGGTAGTAATCGAAGCCCTGTTTGGAGGCGGATATGATGGCCGGGTCCGACCACCCCGCGCCATCGTAATGGCGAGCGATCACATCCCACCCGAAACCATCTCTGCGATAGGTCCGCTCAAGAAGCCACAGATTGTCATGGGCGTCAAAAACGACCTGCCCATGTTCGCCGTCGCACGTGAGCGGCCAACCACCGTATTTCGGGTAGAGCGCCGTAACGCGGCCATTCTTCCAATGCGCGACTTCATTGCGCATGGATGAGCGCTGCCCAATCGACGCGCGTCTCCACTCGCCGAATCCCCCCGGGACTTCGCCAATATCGTAGACGAACCATATTCCGCCGCCCCGATTCGGACTCGGAGTGATGCTTACGTGGGCTTCGTCTTCGCCGGTGTGCGCAATAGCTATCAACCTGCCGCTTGGCAAGGCGCGCAACGTCCCGTTGCGACGGGACATAGACATGCGCCGGGCGATTACGTTGTAGCTCTCGCCATCGAACTCGTGCCAGGCGACCCACAGGCCGCCGTCCGCATCCACCGCGATACTCGGCTTGTAAGCGTTACGGCCCTTCGCCGAGATGGCTCTCGTATCCACAGGACCTCTACGGGTCAGGCGAGCCAGGAATATGCGGCAATCGCGGCCATCATAGCCGGTCCATGCGCACCAGAAGGCGCCGGAGCTGTCGGCGGTGACGGCTGGATACCACGCCTTGCCTCCGCTCGCCGAAGCCGAACGTGCAGCCGACCAGCCGGACTTTGTTCGGAAACGGTACGTAATCACCCAGCCGCGTGCACCCTTTTCAGCCCATACGGCGCAGAGACGGCCATCCTTTGCGGCGGCGATTGTCGGATGGAAGATCATCCCCCTGGCAAGCTCAGCACCCGTGCTCCATTTGCCCGAGGCGTACGCCATGGTCACAAGATGGTCATAGCCCTCCTCGTGGTCAAAACCCATAAGGCCATAATCGTTGGCCTGCTGGAGCGCAAGCTGCTCGCCGGAAAGCTTCCTTTCCTTGCCTGCAACATACGCCAGGTACAGCAGTTGAGCCGATTCGGAGCCGGTCTTAGCCAGTGAACAATCCTCAGCCCAATCCGAAGCCGGGGTAAGCGACGATGACTTGCAGGTGGCGATTTCAGTGACCCTGACATCATCTACCCAGACCATTCCAGTAGGTCCGGCCCAGGTGTGCGGAGCGATGACTCTCAGAACGTGCTCATCGGGTGAGGGTATGCGGAAGACCACCGAATACTTCGTCCACTTGTCGGGAATGTTGTAGAATCGACTTATGGCACCTTCAACGCTGTCAGGCGAGCCGACGCTTACGAGGCCGATACTTGCCGCGCATTTGTTGTCGGAGCGCAGCCATAACTCCGCGCGATATAGCGAATCCGAATTGAGATCCAGCGTGAACCTGACATCGTGCGGACCCGTTTGCGCCTTTGGTTCAAAACCTCTCAGACAGCCAGTGCCCGAGTGACCGGCCTGGTCTCCGGAAGCAATCTCCAGACCGTGAATCTCGCAAGTGGGCTTCGCGGCCTCGAATCCTTCTTCGACTAGAACCTGCCCTCCCAGGGCCGGAAGCGATAACATCAGCACGCTCAGCACAGCCATCCAGTGAATGATTCTCATCGGTTCCTCCGTGACAGGTTGGCGCTCAATCGGTGTATTTGCGCGGGAAACTGAACTGCGGAGCGTTCACAGTCGGGATCCATTTTCCGAGTTCTCTCTTGAGATTCGCATTCTGACGCCGATTCGCCAGATTGGACCACTCATTCGGATCGGACAGATGGTCATAAAGCTCTTCGGTTCCATCGGCGTACCTGATATATCGCCACCGTTCACTACGGATCGCGTGGTTGTTTTGACCGTGAGTGGTTATGCTGGGACGGTCCCACTTTGCATCTGGGTCATTCATGAGCGGCCTGAGACTTGTTCCCTCCAAGTGATGTCGAGGTTTAGGCAGCTCGCATAGATCGGCCAGAGTCGGGTAGATGTCTACCAGGTTCACAGGCGCGGTGCAACGACTCTTGGGGGCCGTGACTCCGGGGGCGCGAATGGTGAACACCACGCGCGTGGCCTCCTCCCAGAGTGTAATCTTGCCCTAGTGCCATTTCTCTCCCAGATGCCAGCCGTTGTCAGACCAAAGCACCACGATCGTGTTGTCCTTGTATGGACTGGCGGCCAACCCTCCGGAATCGGGCAACTCTCATCGCGGAAGTAGATGTTCCGATCCAGCCTGCCTGGCTCGGAAGATGTCCATTCATAGCCCCAGATTGTTACAAACCTGCCGGGTTCATTGAAATTCTTGGTCGCCAGGCGCGCGCCCTCGCGTGGGGCGTGCTCGGCAGTGGCGCACATATCCAGGCCAGCTGCGTTCCGGGCATAGGCGTAACACTCTTCGGCGGTCTCAGCCAACCCGTCCGAAAGCTGCGTGTGGTTGTGGACGTCGCCGAAGTAGACTCCATACCTAGGCGCTTTTGCCGTGGCTACAATAGGATTGCTTCTGGCACTCAATGCACCAGCAGTTGCACTGACCCGGAAGACCCCCGGCTTTGTGATGGGTATCGCCAAGTGGGCCAGGCCGTTCTTCAAGGTGACAACGGACCTGGGGCAGCCATGCATCCCGGATAGGTGCAGTTGCGCGGAGTAGTCCTCCACCAGATTGTTGTATTCGTCCTCCGCTCGAATTAGAACGGCGACCTTTTCCCCAACCACACGAGTGGCATTGGCCGTCACAAACAGATGGTGTACAGGTCTGGCCACGACGCTGTTGACTGGGGTCTTCTTGACCAGGGCAAGCTCGCCGTTGCCATCGGCGTCGGTAAGAACGTGAATCCCATTGAGCTTATCTGTTACTATGGGCAGGTGGATGCCAACGTCCCCGGCCCCGAAGATGAACCGCACTTTCTCGCCCGGCTTTATGGGCTCGCAGAGAACCTTGGCTATGACCGCGTGGTGGTAGATGCCGTCGACCTTGAGAATGGCCGGGGTACCCCAGGGCTCGTAGCTTACAGAGAGATTGTCCGGCGTATCGCACAGCATCTTCACATAGCCGGGCTTGCTCGGGTCCGTAACCTGAATGGCTTGGTCGAGGTCTTCCAAAGCGTGGTGGAATGTTACAGCCACTTGCCCTCCGACTGCTACCCCGGACGGCCCGGCGGTGTAAACAACCTCGAACTTAACGAAGCTGCCGGCGATCCAGTCTTTCTGAGGAATAAGCGAGGCGCTGCCCTCGCCATCGGCGGCAAGACAGACCCCAGCGAAGTGACTAGCGAGGATCGCCAATACGGTTGCGGTGATAATGGCGTTCCACTTCATGAAGACTAACCTCTCATGTGTGATTGTGTTATATCTCATGCTGCGTATGTTAGGCATGATATCTCATGCGGGAGAGATTGTCAAGAGGTAACCATTGCTATTGATTGCGTATTAGACCGTTGTGCAACCACACGACAGAGCGCTGCTCACCAGCCCGGTGCAACACCGGTGTTATATTCTAACATGCTGGACCACGCATAGAGGTTGCGTGGAGCGCCATGCGGAACTCTCGCGCAGCCAAGCCTGCTCGGGTTCTTTACTTGGCCTGTATCTCGAAGACGGCTATCTCACCCGGCTCGAGGTTACGGGTAGCTCCAGACCATGCCGGCCCGTGAGCGGTGGTGGTTTCGAGCGCCTTACCGGTGGAATCGTAATAGCTCACCTGGTAATTGTCCGACTTGGGGAGCCACAAGCCGAGGTTGCTCTTAACTTGGACGCCGTGAGGCTTGTCCTGATCGTTTAGAACGAATACCAGCATCTTGTCGCGGAGAACATGCGCGCGCACGAAGGCGTCGGTCGGCTCCAACAGCACGCTGTCACCGATCAGATATCCATTGACGAAGTAGTCCAGGAACTGCTTGCGCAGCGAGGCGCATTCTTTGATGGCCTTGGAGAGCTCTGGTATCTCGCTTATGAGCGACGTGCCGTTGACTGCGTCGGGCTTTCTGGGAAAGACGTTCAGATAGTTGCCGCACATGAACGCCATCTTGGCAGCCATTGGGCCTTCTACATTGCAGTTGAGCCGGGGAGCTTTTAAGACACTCAGAATGGGGTCGGAGTTCGGTTCGTCGATCCAGTTCCACGTGTAGTCGGTCAGAACTTCAGTCTCAAGACCGCCGTCGGCCAATGATTCGCCGGAGAACGTGGACTCGGGGTACTTCGACCGGGCAAGGTCCCTCACTTTAGAGATGCACCGCTCGAGTTCTGGGGACTGGGCCCACAGGTCCCAACAGAACGATGCCACGCCACGGCCGATCCACTCAGACAAGGCGTCATTCACGTCCTGCAGCCACACCTTGTTGTCCAGTGTGGGCCGGGTGCCCTCCATCAGGTTCAGCCTGTCGGTATAATACGCATGGAACATTGGAATCAAGTCCGGGTGGAAAGTCCAGCTCTCGGTCGCCTTTGGCGCTCCGTAACGGGGCGCGAGTCGGTCGCGTACGGCCCTGATGCTTATGAACGCAGCCACGTTCACACCGAGTCGCCTCGCCTCCCGCACCCCGGCCGCAAAATCGTCTCGTGTCCCCAGCGCATCAATGGTTGGGATGGGGAGCTCAAAGTCCCGAGACCAGAACCAGGGGACCAATTCGTCGAGCCCGTGGGCCCGCGCGTCTCTGGCGATTGCCGGGATATCCTTATACTTGAATGCGGCCTTTTCGGAATCATTTTCCACGGGATGCGGGATCATCCAGATCGTTTGGAAGCCCAGACCGTCTCTGACGTGGGAGGGAAGCTGTCTCTTCGGGGCAACCTGCTTCACATACTTTCTGAATACCTCTATGCCCTTGGCCCATCCGCCCTCATGCGGGATGAACCAAAACTCCCCACTCGTCCAGGTCTCACCGGGTTTGATCTGCACGTCATGCTCCCACAAAATACGCTGCTCGTCCGATGAGGAGCCTCCGATTCGCGCCAGAACTGTCGGCGGCTCGGTGTTATCGGTGGCCCAGTTTCTCCACTTCTTCTGGAAAACGCTGATTCCGCTCTTGAAGCCGCCCAGGTCCAGCCACCTGAGAGACATCGCCTGGTAGTATCCGCCGGGTGGTATCACTTTCCAGCCCCCCTCATTGTGCGTGAACGTGCCCTGCTGCTGGCTGAAGTTGGAAGCGAACGGCTGGAAGGTAACGCGTGGCAGAGTCAGCCTGGTGTTGTCGCGGCCTTCTATCGGTCTGAGGCCGGTAAGGTCAGGGAAATGCGCTAACTCTATGGGGACATTCAGTCCGTTTCGGACGGTGCATGACATAACCGTGGACCTGCCGTCCGGGGCGGGAAAGATCGTGACCTCGGCGCTTACCTTGCCCCTGGTGTTGTCGCCAGATTCACCTTTATCTGAGGTAGCCTTGGCCCCGCCCTCGGGGGTGGCGGTCAGCTTGAGATCAGAACTCACGCTCTTGCTGTCGGTGGACTTGAGATCGTCCCAGACAATCTTCATCGTACTGCCCGATTGCTCGATGCGGGGTTTGCAGTCCCTCGAAGAGAGCATGGCGTCGTCTCTTTTGGCCGAAGATGAAACGGCGACCAACTCCCCAGCCTGGTCAGGGTCCGCTAGAATTGAGCCCGCGGCGGGGTGTGCCATCCGCACAATGTTGCCTGTTTCCTCGTCAATGCTAATCTCCAGGCCGTTCGTCGTGAGCTTGCGCACGTGCGGCAGGCCATTGGTTCGATCGCCGGAGTAGAGAGTCAGCCAATACTCACCACTCTCCCAGGTCTGGCCGGGCTCTATGCTCTCCTGATGCTCCCACATCAGCCTCGCCTGATCGGGGGAAGCTTCCTTACGGTAGACGAACAACCTATCGGGAAGCTCGGCGTCTATGCCGCAGGAGATGGTCATTCCGCCGTCAGCACCGGCTAGTTCCACCTTGCGCAAGGCACGGGGATCGGCAGGGGGAGCGGAATAGGCACTGGCTCCAATCGACGGGTAGAACGGCGTGCGCAACGGATCTTTGACGTCTCCGAGGAAGGGGCGCAGTGACCGTCTAGCGACGTACAGACTTGTCTGCCTCTCGCCAGCGAACGCGCGCAAGCCCCAAAGATCGGGGAACATAGTCTGCACAACGGATGCTTGAGACTTGTTTTCCATCCTGCACGACATTATCACCGACCTGCCGTCGGGCGAAGCCTTGAGATTAACTTGCGCGGTTACATATCCTTCGGGGAGTGGCACGTTGGAACGGCTGGGGCCGAGCTTGTCCCAGATGATCGTGACTTCGCCGTTGCCCTTGACAACCCTTGCCTTGGAGAAACGGGTGGCAAGGCGCAAAGCCGCAAATGACCGCACCGGATACGCAACGTCCAGCAGGCCCGCCGACTGTGAATCAGCCTTGAGGACAGTTCCCGTCCTCTCGCACGACAGCGAGACTACCCCGCCGGTCTGCTCGTCGAGCCCTATCTTGACTCCATTTAGGTCCAGTGTCATCGTGCCGGCACATGTGGCCCCAGCCAAGCAGATAGCCAAGATTACACCTAGAATGCAAACCGCATTTCTCATCTTAATAACGCCGCTCCCTTTCTCTAGTGGAACCGTATATAGAGCAAGACAACAATCACGGCTATGATGCCGTACCAAAGGGCCGGGTTCCGAAGCCCCCGCGACATATGCTTTAGTTCTTTTGGCAGAGCCAGGCTCTCCTTGTTCCAGATCAGCCCCTCGAGTTCGGATTCGGGCTTGGGCGTCGTATATCGGCTCACTATAACGGCCGTCAGCATGCAAAGCCAGAACACGATTCCCGTCCTGTTGAAAAACGATAGGCCAGGAAATACCAGCTCGAATGCAGCGGAAAGCGGTATTGTCATGATCGCGACGGTCATAGCCGCCGCTTTGGTCATCCGCTTCCAGAATATGCCGAGCACGAACATCGTGGTCATGCCGGGCGTGAAGTAGCCGTAGGCGTTGAGCAGATACAAGAACACCGGCTTGTTGGAATGAGCGATCATAACCCCGGCCCAGAGGATGCCCATGAGGACGATCACTATTCCTATCAGCTTGCCGAACCTCACGGCTTGGGCGTCGGTGGCGTCCTTTTTGATATACGGGATGTAGATGTCGACGCAGGCTATGGTCGTGGAGGAGTTTATCGCCCCCGAGACATGCGACATCGTGGCGGCTATGAGCCCAGCCATGACAAGGCCGACGAGCCCCTTCGGCAGGATGTTCTGGACCAGCGTGGGGAATACGAGGTCCGGCCTAGGAAGATGCGGAAAGAGAATCGGGGCCACGACTCCCGGCAGTATATAGACCAGGGGAAGAAGCACCGTCAGATAGCAGGCCATAACGACCCCCATCCTCGCATGCCATTCGTTCTTGGCCGCGAGAGTCCTCTGGACCATGAACTGGTTGGTGGCGCTGTAGAATACCCCGATGCACCATTCGGAGCCCAGGAACATCGTCCACGGGAAGTCCGAGTCACCCGCGGGCATTATGAGATGCCACTTGGGAGCGGTAGACATCACCCCATGCCATCCTCCGACTGCTTTGATCGTCAGAATCGACAGGGTAATTCCCCCCATTATCAGCACCCCAAGCTGCAGCATCTCGGTCCAGACCACAGCTTTGAAGCCGCCCGTGATGGTGTATGTGCCGGTGAACACGGCAAGCACGATGATGCCCGACATGATGGGAATGCCGAAGAGTGAGTTAAGGACAATAGCGCCGAGATACAGCACAGAACTGATTTCGATCAGCGTGTATGAGATCAGAATGAGGACCGCATAGGTCGTTCTGCAACAGGCACCGTAGCGCCTCTCCAGGAACTCGGGCATGGTGTAGAAGCCGTTCCGGAGGTAGTATGGTAGAAACACTACAAGCAGTACGCCAAACCCATCCAATACGGCTGGCCAGGATATGTTCATGGCGCACATTCCCCGGGCGTAGGCCACTCCCATGCACCCGACGAAGTGGTGTGTGCTGATGTTGGCGGCGATTATGCTGCCTCCGATCATCCACCAAGGCAGCTTATCACCAGCGAGAAAATAGTCCCGCTTCGTGCCGATTGCCTGGCGAGCCGCCAGCCAGCCTAGCACGACGACAGCCAGTATGTAAATTGCGAAAATGCCAACGTCAATTCCCGCCAGCTTCAAGGCACAGTTCCCCCTTGCCACGTAGCCCTGCATAAATCGCGTGCGGCGGGCCGGCCATTTTGTGCCGGCCCGCCGCTACTTTCCTCGATCGCGGCTTCTGCGCGACCGTTCATAAGCGAATGCTAGTTTAGAATCGTTAAGCTCCCGGCCCTCAGTATCGGTCCGCCGAGTTCGTTGAACTCCACGCTGCCTGTAACCGTGACAAACTCGCCACCGATCAGGCCGTGCCCCGGATAGAAGACTTGGACCGGCTTGCCTGATCCGTCATCGAGGCTGAAGTTGTCTTCATCCGGCGGGTCCAGAGGCGTGACCTTGCCCCACAGGGTCCAGTCAGCCATCTTAGCGCCAAGCTGCGCGAGCGGGTCATACAAGGCCTTGGTGCTGGAGCCTACGGTGCGCCCGGTCACAGGAGCGAGCGCCGCAATCTCATCCCTGGTCAGCACGCCAGAGTATATTCTGGCCTCGTCGAACTCGATCTGTCCCTCGGCCTGAGGGGTTACCCAGTTCTGCCAATCCATAAGTCCGAAGCCATCATAGCGCGGCCCGGTCGCGGGATTCTCCAGACAGTTACTTCCGGCCTGGCCGAAGAAGTTGACCCAGGACCAACTGTAAGGCCAGCTCGCCGTTCCACCGATTTGCACCAACCCGTTGCCGTCTCCGAAGTCGCCATACATCGTGAGATGCCATTTGCCAGTGGGAGTAACGGTACCATCGGGAATGGTGTGATCATCGACCGAAATGACTTGAGCGATCTTCACCCACTTGTCAGTCGGCGTGTCGGGATAAGGCGTGCCCGGCCTGGCCCACTGACTATACTGCTGGAATGTTCCGCCAGGCACCGGCCACCACTGTTCCCACGAGCGGAACGAACCCCATCTGGTTCCATCCGCAAACGTATCGGCAGGCACGTGCAGTATGGTCTCCTGTGTCTTCATCTCCGGTGCCGACCATTCCGTTGTCGGGAACTTCGCAAGGGTAGTCAGACAACCCTTGAATGACGGGTCATAGCCGGGCCACTTGATCCAGATGACCACGGTGCTGTCCTGGAAGTAGCCGCTGGGTCCGAGATCCGTCTGGAGCATCGTGCGGGCATAGGACTGATAGTAAGTGGAGTTGCTCGGATTGTACCAAGTGGGCAGGACCAGCGAGCCATTCGACACTTTGCCGCCGTATCCACCGTATGCCAACGTGCTCCAGGTCACGCCGGGTGCCTTGTTCTCGAGCGGCCCCGTGCCGCCATAGTGGTCGAATGTCCATTGGCCGACCAGGACATTGGAGGGCGGAGGAGGACCAGCGGCCGTGACAAGGGAGGTGTCGTCGAACGAGACATGGCCCTGAGTGTAATTGCCATGCATCAGCGCGCTCACCTTGAAGCGAAGTTTGACGGCGGCGGCCAGCGTTTCAAATGTCACCGTGGCCTCTCGGTAGGTAGGCACGGCATTGGTGAAGCCGGCCTGATGAGTCGCTATCACGGCGTCGGAAGAGTTCAGCTCCTCGACAACAACGCCGGCCCAATCATCGGATGTACTGCCGAAACCCCAGCCGGTTCCGTTGACATCATCCACGGTCACTACCCACGCCGAAGCCGTGAACGATTGTCCGCCCGTAATGCCCACATCCTGATATGCCTGCCATTGCATCGCAGTAGCCGAGGGCCAGTTCGACTCCACGCGCAAGGCCTGCGATCCCTCGTGATATAGAGGTCCCGTGCTGTAGCCGGTGCATTCCGACTCTCTCCAGAAGTAGTTGCCGGAACCGTCAGTCTTTATGTAGGTCCAGCCTCCGTTTACGTACGGACTGATCCACGGCGGCTGTACGTTCACCAAACTCGTCTCCCAGCCCGGGTTCGTCAGCAGGTTGGCGCCCGAACATGTGCACGGGGCCGCAATCAGGGCCACCAGCACAAAAGTCACCAGCATCAGTCTAGTTCGCGTCTCCAATGATCTCATCATTCTTACTCCTTTCGCAATCTCTTGAGTGTTCTCTCTCAATGTCCATATAAGTCTAATATAGCGTCTACGGTTTGAAACTCGGCATCGGATACCACATACTCGGTTTCCAGTTGCTCACGTCCTGCCAGGAAACGTGGCAGTCGGCAAATATGAACTGTCCGCCGTGGTTGTGGGTCACCTTGATTTGAGGGCTAGTGCCGGCCCTGGCTCCCTGGGCACCTTTCGGAAGAAACTGCCCGTCATTTCCGGCCATGAAAGTGCGTGCCCAGTCGTCGATGCCCCCGTCGCTGAGGCAGACTGTCTTGGTGGGCCTCGCCACGTCCGACTCCTTGCGAGGCGCATTGGGATACGACGGGTTGCCGCCGTTATCGCACAGGCTCATGCCGAGATACGCGTTGTACATATAATTGGTAATCTGATAGCGGACTTTCTTGTTCCCGGACCATGTCATGAGGTTGCCGGGGCAGATGAAAACGCTGCGGTTCTTGACGTACTTCGATATCATCTGGTCCCATCCGATGAAACCGCCGTTCGCGTCCAGAGGCTCCCAGCCCGAAGGCGCCTGGTAACTCCAGTAGAGCATGGGCCAGGTGTCCGAGTTGTCCTGCAGGTACATATTTAACCCGCTAGCCATCTGCTTCAGATTGGACAGGCACGCCGACTGTTTGGCCTTTTCCCTGGCCGCTCCAAACACCGGGAAAAGAATAGCGGCGAGCACCGCGATTATCGCGATTACTACAAGCAGCTCGATGAGCGTGAAGCCCGATTTCCTTCCGTTACACCCGATCATAGTTCTCCTCCTGTTACTTGCCTGCCACTTTGCCAGCACACACCGCGATAGTCGCGGGTAAGATTGCCTCTAGAGTCTTCCAGTGATGTCCGCCGTGGCGGACTCGCGGACCGTCTCGCACTTGCCTAACAGGGCCGCACAGTTCGAGTAGAGGATCTTCTCGAACGCCTGCACACCGCAGCCCGACCGTTCGCACGCCTTGATGAGGCTTCTCAACTCTTCATAGACGTAGAACGTGTAGTCCGCCTCTTCCTCCGGACTCTTTCTCCGCGTGTTCCACGTGTAGAGACCGTCGGTGTAGTTGATGTATTCCTCGCCTACGTGCTCGCGAACTCCACGCATCATCAGGAGTGGCAAGTCGCTGCCGAACAGCAGGCGATCCGGACCCACCATCTCCAGAGCGTATTGCAGCACCTCGGCGTTCAGATTAGCCGTAATATCGAAGTATATGCCCTCCCTGTTCGCCAGATGCGGCAGCCCCCGCTCGGCATTAGGAAGGCAGTATGCTCTGCCAACATGCGCGACTATGAGTTTGATGCGTGGATATCTGTCTGATATCTCCAGCAGTTCACTTATGTTGTCCGGGTCCGCCAGCCGACCGGCCCGAGGGAGGTGGAGCATCAGGACTCCGCCAGCCTCGTCCAGCGCGGCAAGGTGCGTCTTGGGAGCAAAGTCGAATATGCTCACTTCCTGCGTTCTCTGTGGCGCGAGGTCCGGATAAGGTTTCATCCCTAGAAAACCCTTGGCCATTGCCTCTTTCAGCTTCGATGCGTCCCACTCAGGGCGCATGACATAGAGTCCGTAGGCGTTTTGCTCGGGGTCCGATATGCCCTGGAACACGTACTGGTTCTCGGCGTCGATGTCAAACTCACGAAGCACCTCTCCAAAGACAAGCGAGACTACCTCCTGGCCGGGAAAGAGGAGCTGATGGTTCAATCTCTTCTGCCGCCAAGTCTGGCATATTCCAATTTCCAGCGGCCATAACTCTCTGTAACGCGCCTCACTGAAGACCTCGTGGTCTCGAGGCACACTCACGTGGACATGGCAATCGAATATCTTCGATGGCAGCCATTCCGAGAGTTCATCTTCATATACTCTTCTATCGACCGGTCTGCCGGTCTGCGCTTGCACTGCCATATCCTGATGTTCTCCTCTCCCTGCCGACATCCGCGGTGTAAGCTATATAATGGCCGCAGCCCGGATGCGCCACCCGGGCTGCGCGGATCAAGTAAGTTACTTCCTTCGTCGAATTACAAAACCGACCAGGCCCACGAGGCCACTGCCCAGCGCCAGCAGGCTGCCCGGCTCCGGGACAGTTGCAACGGCAAGGGAGGTGTCGTCATAGGTCACATGGCCCTGAGTGTATTTCCAGTGCCCGAACGTCTTCAGTCCGAAGCGCAGCTTGACCGCATCCGTCGTCGTGCCGAACGTCATCGCGGCCTCTCGGTAAGAAGGCACCGCATCAGCAAAACCGACCTGATGGGTCCCTATGACGGCGTCGGAAGCGTTTAACTCTTCGACAACCACGCCGGCCCAATCTTCACCACCGTATCGGGGATCGCTCCACTCGCCGAACCCATATCCGGCAATGTCATCCGTGGTCACTACCCATGCCGAAGCAGTATACGAAGCTCCGCCGGTTATGGCCACATCCTGATAGGCTAACCAGCTCATGCCGCCATTCTGCTGCCAGTTCGACTCCACGCGCAAGGCCTGCGATCCCTCGTGATATAGAGGTCCGGTGCTATAGCCGGTGCATTCCGACTCTCTCCAGAAGTAGTTGCCTGAGCCATCAGTCTTTATGTAGGTCCAGCCTCCATTTACATACGGACTGGTCCATGGCGGCTGTACGTTCACCAAACTGGTCTCCCAGCCCGGGTTTATCAACAGGTTGGCCGCGGAACACACGCTTGATGCCCCGAGCAACACCATCATTGTTAATACGACCGCCACTAGCGAAAGTTTGACACTTGTTCTCAACATTTTCTGTACTCTCCTTCCTTTGTTGCACGCGGCTGTGCCGCGCATGGGTTGTGTTGTAGGTGTAGTAGTCTGTCATTGGACCGCGCGTCCGTTTATCTGCTCTCCGGCCACTAATTGCTCTCTATCAGACCGCGCGGCTCTTAAGCGATGCGATTCGTCAGAACAGCCCTCCCTTCTCAGGATAGACGGGATCGTCGTTGGGGCCATGCGGCCCAGCGATGACCACTTCTACCCCCTGCTGGGTAAGCTCCTCCACAATGCCGCGCTCGACATTGGGATCGGTTATCAGCACATCGATCGAGCTGACTGGGCAAACCCGCATGTATGCCACGCGGCCGATCTTGGACGAGTCGCACAGCACGATCAGTTTACCGCTAAGCTCGATCATCTTGGTCTGGAGGGCAACCTCGTCAGCTTCGTCGCTGCAGGTAATCCCACGTTCGACATCGATTGCCTCGACTCCGGCGAAGTGGAAATCGAAGTGCAGCCGATCGAGGACTTCCGGACACCACGTGGAGTCGACGGACAACGTTTCGTGCTGCACGTGGCCACCCAACATATAGGTGTTGGCCAGGGCATTTGACGCCAGGTAGACCGCGACCGCCGGAGCATTTGTCACGACTCTCAGCCGAGAGTTCTCCGACATCCGAGTCACCATCTGATACGTCGTGCTGCCGCCGCCGATAAACAGCGAACCTGTGTCCGGGATGTAGTTCAGCGCCGTCGACCCGATCCAGGCCTTTTCGACCATGTGGGCGCCGCGTGTCTGCGAGTATGGCGGCAATGGATTGCCCGCGTCCTTGATCATCGCGCCGCCGTGCGAACGAACCAGTTTTCCCTCCTTCTCAAGGATGTCCAGATCGTTGCGCACCGTGTTGGTCGTGACATGCATCAGTTCAGCCAGTTCCGAGACGTTGACCGAGCCCATGCGCGTCGCCAGCTCGAATATATTTCGGCGTCGCTCCGCCGCGAAAGCGTTTCTTCCGGAATTCGCCCGTGTATCGTGTCTTATGGTGATCATCTCCTCTCGTCAAAAGTCTGTCATTCCGAGTTATACCATGCAAAACTAAGTACGTCAATACCTTTTTTTGCGTTTTAGCAACCAAGGCTCTGCCGTTTTATAACGGCAGGCGTGTGCCCAGCCCCAACTCGATGGCCTTTTGGTACAGCAGACGGGCGGTCACCATGTCATCCACCGCGATCCCCATGTTCATCGAGAAAATGCGCTCGCGGTCGTTCTCGCGCCCCGGTTTCAGGCCCGCCGCAAGGTCCTTGAGATCGGCGTGGATCGAACCGGGTATGCCGCCGAAGTAGAACCCATGCTCCTTGGTCGCAAGCAACTGGCCGCTATCATCGGAAACGAACTTTTCGCACTGCCGCATGGCCTCGCCGGTCCACGCGGAATCGTAGTCGAGAGAGACCGCCAACCCGCCTTTTTCAAGCATGCCCGCATCAAGGGGAGGGCTCGGCTGTTCGACAATAGGAATCGCCGTGACAACTACATCGGCCCCAACGGCGACCTCGCATGGGCCCGCGCAAAGAGTGAAGTTCAATTGACTGAACGCCGAGCCCATCTCCTCGATGAAGGCCTTCGCGCTGGTCTCGTAGAGGTCGTAGCAGCGGACCTCGGACAGCTTCGGCAAGGTCTCCACTAAGGCGGCAAGGCTGGTGCGAGCCTGGACCCCGCAGCCGAGTATGCCGGCCACCGCGCTCTCGGAATTTGCGAGGTATCTTGCGGATATCCCCGCGCTCGCTCCCGTGCGCATGGCCGTGATCCAGGAACAGTCCATGACGGAGATCGGAACGCCCGTATCAGGGTCGTTCAGTATGAGCAAGCCGGTGATGTACGGCAGGCCCTTGGCGATGTTGGAGGGGTAGCCGCTCACCCACTTCATGCCCGCCGCATCGACTTGGCCAACATAGGCCGGCATCGCATGAATGAATGCGTTTTCTCTCGTGTGAATCCCCATTTTCGGCGGCATCTCCGCCAGACCCTGCCCCATCAGTCGGAAGCCCTCATCGACGGCCTCCAGGACCTCGCGCATGGAAACGCGGAGTCCCTCGACGTCCTTTCTGCTCAGATAAAGAATGTGCATTTTCGCCTCCTATGCCAGGTTTTCAGACGGATAATAGCACGAAGAACGCAGATTGTCAATTAGTATTATTGCGTTTTGCGCTTGACGTGGTAGAAATCATGGGATATAATGCGGGCATGGGAAGCTGGTCTTGCCAAGCCGAAGTGGGAGAATGAACGATTTGATGACCGGTCGCGAAAGGCTTCTGAACATCTTTGACAGGCGGGCTGCGGATCGAATCGCCGTTGCGCCGTTCATATATGAGAACTTCGTCAAGGAGTTTCACCACGATCATAGCGTTGACCTGATCGCGGGGACGATTGATGTCTGCGAGCACTTCGGGTTCGATATCATCCACCGCAACTGCACTCCGGCTTACGATCATATAGGCGACAGTTCCGACAACTGGCGAGTTGAAAAGGAGACCGAGACATCCGGGCGCGACGAATGCGTGCGGACCGTGGTGCACACGCCCGAGGGCAATCTCACTGAGGTCTACCGGCTGGTCTGGATCTCGGAATATGACGCCGAGGCGACCTCGACGGAGTATCTCGTGAAGTCCGAAGATGATTTTCAACTGCTCGCGCAATATCAGCCTCCGGTATCGAAACTCGACGCATCGCTCATAGTCCGCACCCGCGAGGCTCTTGGTGAGAGAGGGATCACGGCGCCGTGGGTGCAGGGGGCGTTCAATTTCGTCTGCGTGCACTATCGCAGCCTCGATCAGTTGGTAATGGACGCGCTAGAGAACCCGGAGTTCTACCACTCAATGATGGAATACTTCCTCGCGAGCAATATGAGTATCATTCAGCAGTATATCGACGCCGGGCCAGATGTTCTCAGCTACGCGGCGAACACCGCGTCGGGGAAGATGGTCAGCGAGGCTTTCTTCAGAGAGTACATCCTGCCATACGAGAAGAGGCTGATTGAGTATATTCAGAACCAGGGCGTGCACGTGCTATATCACAACTGCGGCTATGCGAGGAAGCTGTTCGATTGTTATGTTGAGCTTGGAATGCACGCGTACGAGTCGCTGACCCCGCTTCCGTTCGGCGATACACTATTGAATGAAGCCCTCGAGATACTGGGGCCGCACATGGTGATATCAGGCGGGCTGGACCAGATCGAGTTCTTGAGAACGGCGCGGCCCACGGATGTGAGGAATAAGGTCATGGATATGATGAGCACGGTGAACGGAGACACCAACTTCATCCTCGCGGCCTCTGACTACCTTACCGAGGGAACGCCGCACGAGAACATTCTCGCATTTTCCGAGGCGGGCCGTGAGTTCGGCCGGCTCTGACTTCCTGTCGAGAGAAAAAGAAGGAGAAGCGCAAGTGGTTTCATACGGGAAGAAGATTGCCTTGATTGTCCTCGTCACCATCACCATGCTGGTACCGGGGCAACTCGCGAGCGGGAGCGATTTCACTGCATTCAGGGGAGCATCGCTGGACGATGGGTATACCTGGGATTGGCCCTGCAAGCCGTCCAAGTGGGATACCGTTATCTGGACGGGCAATAAGACCGCCAAAGATGAGGTTCACGAGTATCTGCACCGGCTCCAGGCGCTCGGTTTCAATTGTGTCAGCAAGATTCTCCCGAATGACACGACCGCGGACTGGTATGGCCCGGATCAGTGGAACGAAGCGACGCTGGAGAACCTGTGCGAGTTCATCGATTTGGTCGACGAGCACGACATGAAGATGCTTTTCCACTTCTCCCTGACCGCCCCGTGCTGGGACGACGACCGCGGAACCGACGATCTGAACGGCAACGACGGGCAGATCTACTACTGGCCGAACGGTCTCATCCATGTTCCAAGTCCGGCTATGTGGCAGAAGAGCGATAACCCCACCCTGTACAACGCCGTTATCCGGCAGGCCAAAGACAACGTGGACAGGGTTGTCGGCTACGTCGCCGCGCACAGGCCCGCGAGCAGAGCGATTCTCTGCTGGGTTGTGGACTATAACGAGATGCCGTGGTGGCCGTGCAACGCTGACTTCGTCAGGGATATGGCGCCATATTTCAAACAGGTGGACCCTTATCACCCAGTGGCGGCCGAACTCAAGGCTCAAGTTGTCTATAACGGGCAGATTGTTATGATGTCCAATGCTCCGGGGCACAACGATCCGGAGATCACTCTTAGAGATGTTTCTTCCGCGCTTGATATCATCACCCTCGCCAACTACGATCTGTGCGACGGTAACGGAAATGACCGCTTCCCGCTGGTGCCGTATGCGACAACGTTCCTGAACCAGGTGAGCGCGCAGAATGCGGGCCACAAGCCCGTGATACTTCAGGAGTTCGGATCGAATATGAACCCGAAGGATGTGCGGTCGTCCTATCTCGTGCAAAGAGTCAATTCGGACACCGGGCCGGCGGCGGACTGGCAGGGAACATTTGAGTGGTGCGCGCCCTCGAACTGGGACGATAGAGTTGACCCGAATAGGTGGTCGATGTTCACCTACGATACGAGCAAGACTTACTACTTGGGCGCCAGCTATCCTCACGCAAAGGTGATCGGCGAGCGCTTCCGGACTCACCCCTGGGCGAGTTACACATTCGATGACCGTAACTCGGCGACGACCGCACTGGACGGGCAGAGCCGTTACGACCTGACCCTGTATAACGGGGCAACCAAAGGCGCGGGTAAGACTGGCAAGGGGCTGGTTTTGAACGGGATAGATCAGGATGCCGAGGCGGCATACGACCCATCGATGGATCGGAAGTATCTGTACTTAGAGGCCTGGATAAACCCGACCGAGGCGCAGCTTGGCGGCATCGCCTCAAAGAACGGGAGCTGGACACTATATCTGGCCGGCGATGCGAAGCTCCACATCTGGGCGAACACAGGCTCCGGATGGGGAGGCAAGCTGGACTCGGTCGGGACTATCCCCTACGGGACATGGACCCGTATCGTGATGAGCTATGACGGCCGATACTGGCGGGTCTATATTAACGGGTCGCTGAACACTACAGTAGAGGATGTCGGTGAAATCCAGGCCAGTGGGTCCGAACTGAGAATTGGGGCAACCGGAGGGGGCTCGCCGCTCTACTTCGAAGGTGGCATCGATGAAGTTCAGATATGCCCGGTCCCGGGGCCGCTGGTCCGCCTCAAGTGCGACGAATCGAGCGGGTCCAGCCTATCGGACAGCTCCGGCAATACGCTCAACGCCACGCTCTACGGCGGCTACGATAGAAGCGTTGCGCAGCCGTTGCCGGACGGGTACGCCATCAACTTCAATGGCAGCACCGGCTACGCGACCGTCGCGAACACGGCAAGCAAGGCCACCGGCCAAACGGGGCTCGATTTCTACATGTATCCGCGCAACATCACTTCGCTGCAATACGTGCTCAGCCAGGGCCGGGATTCGTACGGCTCAGGGTGGAGCGTGTATATCAGCGGCGGGAATTTGTGCCTGTCCGTCAACACCGATAACCTCGACAATGGCAATGAGGTTGTGCTCTCCAAGGCCATTCCAGCGGCGAATCAATGGTATCACGTGAGGGCCAGTTACAGCGGCGCAACCGCAAAGCTCTCCATAGACGGCGACGAGGTCACGGCGGCCGGCTCCGGTCCTATTGTATACCGATATGGCGAGAACCTTACGCTGGGCAGGCTCGCCTCCCCAGCGGGATATTACTATTTCAATGGCGCTCTCGATCAGGTCGAGTGCTACTCCACCGCATTCTCTTCACCGGGAACCGGCGGCGTTGAAATAGGTTCCGGAGGTCCATATGCCACATCCGTAAACGTCGCTCTCACCCTTTGGGCCAATGATTCAAGCGACAATGTCGCCCAGATGTGTCTGAGCAACGATGGCTCCACATGGACCGACTGGGAGCCCTACGCAACCACGAAGAGCTGGACCCTGGCCTCGGGAGGCGGAGCGCGCACCGTCTATGTCCGTTACAAGAACTCCGCCGGGGCGGTCTGGGGCCCGTATTCGGACAGTATACTCCTCGATGCGACCGCGCCAGTGGGGAGTATGAAGATCAATGGCGGCGCGGCATACTGCACCTCGACGGCTGTCACGCTCAACCTTTCCGCCACAGACGACGTAAGCGGGGTCTCGCTGATGCGGTTCTACAACAACGGATATCCCCTGACTACCTGGCAGAGTTACGCCTCCAGCAAGTCCTGGAGCCTACCCAGCGGCAGCGGCAAGAAGACTGTGACTGTCCAGTTCCGGGATGTGGCGGGGAACGTGTCGGCATACTCCGCGTCGATCACCTACGGCTCGCCGATTACAATTCCCCAGGCCAAGGACGCAGCTGACGGCGCAAACGTTGTGCTTGCGGGCAAGGTCGTCACGGCAGTTGCGTCCGACGGGCAATACGTCTACGTAGAGGAGCCGAATCGTTCGGCGGGGGTTCGAGTGGCGGGCGCAATGAGCGTGAACGTCGGCGATATCGTTGACATTGGCGGCTACGCGGAT
>JAMCYN010000126.1 GCA_023474015.1 Armatimonadota bacterium | reverse complement strand
GACTGACCGTCTGTTCTGCCGTTTCTACACCTGGTCGGGCCTGTTCGTGCTGGCGATGTACGGTGTGCTGCTCGCAAAGAACCTCGGTTTTATGTGGATTGCGATGGAGGCGACGACCCTGATGTCCGCCCCTCTGGTGTTCTTCCACCGCAGCCGACTCTCATTGGAGGCTACCTGGAAATACCTGCTGCTGTGCAGCGTGGGGATCGCGTTTGCGCTCTTCGGGACCGTGCTGATATTTGCCTCGTCTCAGGGCCCCGACAGCCCGAACGGAACCCTGATGTTGGGAGAGCTTCTAGCCCATGGAAAACACCTGGACCCCCGACTTCTGCGGCTGGGATTCATCTTCTGCCTGCTCGGATATGGGACAAAAGCCGGGCTATTTCCACTCCATAACTGGCTCCCCGACGCTCACTCTGAAGCGCCCGCACCCGCCTCGGCGATGCTTTCCGGGGCCTTGCTCAACTGCGCTCTGGTGGCGCTTTGGAGGATTACCGCTATCGTCACCGCTGCCGGACTCTCCGATCTGGTGCGGCACACTCTGGTCCCGATGGCGGCAATCACGGTGCTCGCGGCGGGGCTGATGCTCGTTCGCCAGCACGATCTGAAGAGAATGTGGGCCTATTCCAGCGTGGAGCATATGGGCCTGCTTGCGCTGGCAATCGGAATCGGCTCCGGTCCGGTGTTCGTGCTCCACGCGATCAACCACAGCCTGGTGAAAGTGGCCCTATTCCTGCTGGCGGGTAACATTCTCCATCTCTACGGGACCAAATCCCTCGACAAGCTCGGGGGAATGCTCCGCGCCGCGCCGGTGTGGGGTGTGTTGCTGATCGCGGGGAGTTTCGCGATTGCCGGAAGCCCTCCGTTCGGCACATTCTTGAGCGAGTGGCTCCTGCTCCGCGACACATTTGCGTCCGGGCACTTTTTGGCGGCAGGATTGGTGATCGCCGGCCTCACAATTACGTTCATTGCCATTTCGTGCCATGTCGGGCGCGCGCTGTTCGGCAATGCTCCCGCTGACAAGAAGAGCAAATGCCCGCGCTCCTGGTCATTCGCTCCGGCGGTGTTCCTGCTGGCCGCGCTGGCGACCGGTCTTGCCTTAGCGCCTCCGGTGATGGCGGCGCTCAGCGGGCTGGTGGGAAGGAGCATTCCGCGATGAGTGATGTTTTTCAGAGACAGGACCTGGCGCTTTCCGACATGCGCGGCGCGGTGCGCAATGCCCTCAAGAACGACGGCTGGCGGTTCGGCCACGCAACGGCCCGTGTGCTCGCGGATTCCGGGCTGGCGTTGGAAGCGCTGCTGCTCGACACGACCAATGGCGCGGGACTTGTCCTCTCCGCCCGTATTCCCGACGGGACTACCGAGTACCCGTCCCTCACGCCCCAGGTCCCGGCGGCGCACTGGGCCGAACGCGCCATCTGGGATTTCTTCGGTCTGAAGGCGGATGGCCATCCACGCTGGAAGAGACTGATCCTGCACGAGGCATGGCCCGCCGATTTTGCTCCGTTACGCGATGATTCGCCCGGCGATACTGAAAGCGCGCCTAATCACTACGAGTTCATGGAAGTGCATGGCGAGGGAGTTCACGAAATCCCCGTAGGCCCCATACACGCGGGAATCATCGAGCCCGGGCATTTTCGGTTCAGTTGCCTGGGCGAGATCGTGACCAATCTAGAGATCAGGTTGGGCTACCAGCATCGAGGAGTAGAACGCCGCCTGTGCGAAGTCCCCTGGCAACAGACTCGATTCCTCGCCGAGTCGGCAAGCAGCGACACAACCGTCGGTAACGCCCTGGCGCATTCGGTCGCAATGGAGCAGATTCTGGGCATAATTCCCCCGCCGAGGGCGCAGGCCCTGCGTACAATCGCCCTTGAAATCGAACGAGTAGCGAGCCACCTGGGCGATTTCGGGGGGCTGTCGGCGGATATCGGCTACAGTGTCGGCGCGGCGACCTTCGCCCGCCTGCGCGGCAGCGCTCTCGGACTCAGCGAATTACTCGCGGGAACTCGTTTCCAGCGCGCCTTCGTGCGGCCAGGTGGAGTGGCGCGTGACCTCGACGATTCACGCCGCATGGAGCTTGCCCAGGCGCTCTCGGAACTTGCGCTCAAGATCGAGGACAGCCTCCCGCTGGTCCTGGAAAACCCCGCTGTTATCGAACGAATGGAAGGCACGGGCCGCCTGTCCCCATCTCTGGCGCGCGAGTTTGGAATAGTCGGACCTGCTGGGCGCGCCAGTGGGAGCCGCTACGATGCCCGCACTGCGTTCCGCCACGGCGTTTTCCCCGAGCTTGCGCCCGTTCCCGCCTGGCGCGAGAGCGGCGATGTGCTGGCCCGCGCGCAGGTGCGCGCCGATGAGATCATAGCCAGCCTTTCGCTGCTAACCCAACTCCTGGACTCACTCCCGCAGTCGCCGACAAAGGTTGCTCTGGACGACTCATTGCCGTCGGATCGAATTGGCGTGGGAGTAGTGGAAGCCTGGCGCGGCGAGCTGATTCACTGGATAACGACAGATAATGAGGGCCGAATCCGGCGTTACGCCATCAAGGACCCCAGCTTCAATAACTGGACCGGGCTTGCTATCGCGGTGCGCGGCAACCTGGTAGCGGACTTCCCGCTCTGTAACAAGAGCTTCAGTCTATCCTATAGCGGCAACGATCTTTGACGGAGAGCACAAAATGACTCGAAACCCTTTATTGGCGGTGTTGAAAGGCGGGATCGCCACCCATCGAAGCGTCTGCCCCGATCTATCGGATGCCGCGCTTGGGCTGCCTAAGGTGACCGAATCCCCATGCGAGGGCTCGGGGTGCCGACGCTGTGTCGGAGTCTGTCCCACGCGGGCTATTACTGTTGCGTATGACGAACTGGGCGCGATAGTGGCGCTGGATAGAGGCCGCTGCATAGGTTGTAATGCCTGCCTTGAGAGTTGCCCCTCGGGAACACTCGCGCCTGACCGGTCCACTCGAACGGCAACACGGACCCGCGAAGCGCTCGTGCTCACCAACCGCCCGAAGCTCAACATAGTGACCGCGCCGTCCCCTCGACCATTCCTGCGTTCGCTTCATATCCGAGAGGTATCCACCGGCTGCAATGCGACGGATCAAGAGGTCGCCGCCGCCACGAATCCGATCTTCGACGTGGCGCGCTTTGGCGTTCATTTCGTCGCTTCGCCCCGCTATGCCGACGCCCTCCTGGTAACCGGACCGGTGGGCCGTGCCATGCATGAGCCGCTGCAGCGCTGCTTTGACGCCATGGCCGAACCGAGGATCGTGATCGCCGTGGGGACTTGCGCTATCAGTGGGGGCTTACACGCGGACGGGTATGCCGACGCAAACGGGGTCGACAATTCCTATCCCATCGCCGCGTATGTCCCAGGCTCTCCGCCGCACCCCTGGAGCATCATCCACGGCATATTGCTGGCCATGGGCCGGGAGACTACCCTTCCTTGACCTTGACCACAACTTTCCGGACCTTCGAGGGCTGCCCCGCCGCAACCATCGGCATATGCCCGTCGTGCGGCATGTAAATCCCGAATGTGCCGGTCTTGAACACCATCATATTGCCATCGCCCGCCAATAGTTCGGCGTCCTTTGTATCGTCATACTCTTTCGAGACGCTCAAACCCTTAATATCCGCATATCCGATACGCTCCACGCCTTCGGCGATATACTGAATATCAACATAGCGCCTGTGGGCCTCCCAGACTCCCTGCTCGATGGGCTTCGAATCGTACTCCATAACTATGGCAAAACAGTTGTCGCCGTCAATCTCGTGCCTGCCAAGATCGAGGCCGGGGATGTCCTGTGTTTGCAAGAACTTCAGCCCGCATTCTATCCCCTTGCCGAGGCCATAGTAATGCTGTGCGTTTCGGATGTTATCGGCGACCATTGATATGCTCCTCTATTGGCTTTCCGGAGGCCGTACGTTGGAGACGGCACTCGTCGGGTGTGTTACCATCGGGAAGTAGGTTTGCGGGTTGTAGTTCGGGCTGCGGTCCTTGGTGTGGCACTCAAGGCAGACCATCGGAGCCACCTTGGTTCTACCGGTCACGTTCTTCCGCTCGGCCCCGTGAGGAATCGCGTTCATGTGGCAAGTCGCGCAATCCACACCGCCGGGTCCGGATGTGTCGATGAGCAGACTCCCGCTTCGTCGGTATTTCTCAGAGTGGCAAGTGAGACACTCAGATACCATCTTGCCTTCGTCCGCGAGCGTCTTGATCGCTTTGGCGTGCTTGGTTTTGGCCCAATCGTCGTACTGCGTGGAGTGACAGGTCCGGCAAACAATCGACGGATAGTACTGGCCGGGAGCGACCGGCTGAATCACCTTCTGCGCTCCCTGTGAAGCAACAGGCATTGAGGCAACTCTTGCCTGGTTCGGATACAAGACGCGCCTAATGCGGTCTACAAGTATGGGGTCCTCAACGATCGATGTATCCAGCGTGATCTTGCGGGTGGCAATCTTGGGCTCCTGGCCCGGAGTCACCTCGACATCGCAAACTCCAATGCACTTGCCTTGATACGAGGTCGGAACGATGTGGGTCTTACCTATGACTTCGTCCTGAAGCATACCCATCTTAGCCGCCCCACCGATCACGACATCCGGAGCGCCGAGCCTGTTGAGGTTGCGCTCAAGCCAGTCCTTGTTGGTCCAGTTCGCCTGATCCAGGAGAATGAGTATGTCCGAACCGTCGCGCGCCGCTTTGTATGCGCCGTAGAACGACCTTCGCACAGCGAAATCATCCAGGCCCGGCCGCACGCCGCCGAAAGATATGATGCCGACCCTGACGCCATCCACATTCCTGATCATATAAGGCATGCTGGACTTTGCGGCTCCGGGCGCGGCGTCGAGAACTTTGAGCTTCTTGTCGATCTTCTGGTAATATGTATCGCCTAGCTGGAGATCGTACATACCGAGGCCTACTGCGTCGTAGTGCAGTTCCGACATGATGGACGCAATGATGTCCAGCTTGTCGGGGGCGTTACTAAGGTTCCCGCTCTCCACGATAACGCAGTTAGGGTTCTCTTTGGTCAGCTTCGATATTTCGGTAGCTCGTCGGGCAAGACCGCCCTCTTTATGGCCGCCTCACCCACATGGATCGGCGTAGCCCATTGTATCATTTGTATATATGATACGGATGGACTTGGCCCTCTGGCCGGCGTCAATCCTCACCCCCGCAAGAATAGCGATGGCAAATACTGCCATCGTCACGGCTACCACACTCGCTCTCAACGTCCGTCTCAATGCGAAACCCTCTCGAATGATGCGTCAGGTCGCGCGCTCACGCACAACCCATATTGGTAGTATATCCCTGTGGTTGTTGATTGTCAAACAAAAATGGCGGGATTCAGCAACTCGCGCAGCCGTCAACACAGGTGCAGTCCTCATTGGCCTGCCGACAACTACGGGGATATTCTGGCTGACGGTGGCGAATGTGGGGATTGGGATGCTGGTTGGGAATTAGTATGGCCAGCGGCACTTTTTGCATCCCTGATCAGCTTGGCAATTCCGCCCCGCCCCCATTTTATTGCATAGTCGAGCGGTGTTAGACCCTGGGCATCCTTGGCATTGATATCGGCTCCATTCTCTATCAAGAGGCGCGCAACGTCTATCTTATTTCCATATAGGGCGGCATAGTGGAGTGGCGTCTGTTGGAGATCGTTGCGCGAGTTCACGTCCGCCCCGGCGGCAACCAATACGGCTGCAACTCCGGGCTCGTCATTCTGTGCAGCGTAGTCAAGGGGTGTCTTCCCCATTTCTCCCCTAACATCAACTTTAGCACCCGCAGTAATAAGGGCACGTGCCACTTCAGAGCGACCTCTACTCGCGGCAGAGTGCAATGGGGTGTCACCAAAGGTATCTCTTGCATCGAGCCTAGCCCCATTGGCGAGCAGGAGACCGACCATTTGCCCGCTGGAAGCATAGCATAGGGGCGACCTGAGATAGTAGTCTTTCTCTCTAAAGTTGACATTCGCTCGGTGTTCTATCAGATAGCGGGCCACTTGTATCCGATCGTTATCCACTGCATACACGAGAGCAGATTTGCCGTCCAGACTGGGTTTGTTGATGTCGCCTGCACGTGCTGTAACAAATTGCTTTACTTTCTTAAGATCACCTGCGATTGCCGCGAGGTAGACATCAGTGATCTTGGCGCCGTGGGAAAGCAGCAAATTGATCATTTCCTGAGAGCGAGCGCGGAACAGCGGGGGCTCGCCGCCCACAGCTCTCGCGTTGACATCGGCTCCGTGTTCTATGAGGAACCTAGCCCGACTTTACGAAATATATCCGTTATGGCAGGGAAAACCCTCGTGAAAAGCCGGTTTTTCGGCCTTCTGAGTGTAAGACCTAACTCGGCATGAATCTGCCGAGGTTTAGCACATTGAAAAGTTGATATTGAACATCGCGCATCTTGCTGATCGTCGTCACCGCCTTTGGTTTGCCCTTGGCG
>JAMCYN010000151.1:20686-84946 GCA_023474015.1 Armatimonadota bacterium | reverse complement strand
TCCAGAATACATACCTGGATGAACGACTTGTGTACATCCAATCCGCCGTATTTCATTTTGGCTGACCTCCTCTAAGGTTTATTACTTCTAATGCATCCTTAGAGGGTCAGCCATCTCATTACTTCACCGAATTCTTCCATTTCACCTGTCGTTATCCTTTCTTATAGGGTCAGTGCGCTGGGCCGTTTCGGGAAAAGGGTTTCCCGAAACAATGGGGAATGGGGACTTCTTCACGCTATTCGACGTCTGCCTCTTCTATACCGCCCCCGCCGTCTCCTTCTGCTTCCTTCCCTTCCCAGCTCTCCGCCCTCCACTCTCCACCCTCGACTCCTTCCCCAGCACCTTCCTCAAAAACTGCCCCGTGTACGACGCATCGACCTTCGCCACCTGCTCGGGGGTGCCGGTGGCGACTATCGTTCCGCCCTTGTCGCCGCCCTCGGGGCCGAGGTCGATTATGTAGTCGGCGGTCTTGATCACGTCCATGTTGTGCTCGATCACCAGGACGGTGTTCCCGGCGTCGGTGAGCTTGCCGAGGACTTCGAGGAGCTTCTTGATGTCGTGGAAGTGCAGGCCGGTGGTAGGCTCATCGAGTATATAGAGAGTCTTGCCGGTCGCGCGCTTGGCTAGCTCCGATGAGAGCTTCACGCGCTGGGCCTCGCCGCCGGAGAGAGTGGTCGCGGGCTGGCCGAGGTGGATGTAGTCCAGGCCGACGTCATGGATCGTCTGCAGGCGGCGGAAGATTTTGGGGATGTGCTTGAAGAACTCGGTCGCCTGGCTGACGGTCATATCGAGTATGTCTGATATACTTTTGCCCTTATACTTGATCTCCAGGGTCTCGCGGTTGTATCGCTTGCCCTTGCAGACCTCGCACGGCACGTAGACATCCGGCAGGAACTGCATCTCGATCTTAATGATGCCGTCCCCCTTGCACGCCTCGCAGCGCCCGCCCTTCACGTTGAAGCTGAACCGCCCGGGCATATATCCGCGCACCTTGGCGTCGGGGGTCTTGCTGAACAGCTCGCGGATCGAGTCGAAGACGCCCGTGTAGGTCGCCGGGTTCGAGCGAGGGGTACGGCCGATGGGCGACTGATCGATGTCGATCACCTTGTCGATGTTCTCCAGGCCATTGATGCCGTCGTGCTCGCCCCACACGCGGTGCGTCCCCTCCAGGGCATACATCAAGCGCGGGAAGAGGGTCTCCTGAATGAGCGTGCTCTTCCCGGAGCCGGAGACGCCGGTGACGCAGATGAATATGCCCATCGGGAAGCGCACATCGACCGATTGCAGGTTGTGCGCCCGCGCGCCTTTGATCTCGATGTATTTGCCGTTCGGCGGTCTGCGAATTAGAGGCACGGGGATCGAGAGCTTGCCGGACATATACATGCCCGTGTAGGATTCGGGTGAATTCTTTATATCGTCCAGCGTCCCCTCGGCGACGACCTCCCCGCCGTGCTCCCCCGCGCCGGGGCCGATGTCGATGATATAGTCGGCGGCCTCGATGGTCTCCTGGTCATGCTCGACCACGATGATCGTGTTCCCGAGGTCGCGGAGCCGCAGGAGGGTGTCGATCAGGCGCTTGTTGTCGCGCTGGTGCAGGCCGATGGATGGCTCGTCCAATATGTATAGGACCCCCATCAGCCCGCTGCCGATCTGGGTCGCCAGCCGGATGCGCTGGGCCTCACCCCCGGCCAGGGTCGCGGCGCCGCGGTCGAGCGTGAGATAATCCAGGCCGACATCCAGCAGGAACTTCAGCCGCGCCCGTATCTCCTTAATGACCTGCTCGCCGATGATCGTCTGTCGCTTCGATAACGGCAGCCTCTCGAACCACTCGAAGGTCCCCTTTACCGACATCGCCGCGACATCGGAGATATTCTTCTCGGCGATGGTGACCGCCAGGCTCTCGGGCTTGAGGCGCTTGCCGTTGCACGTCCGGCAGGGGATATCGGACATGTAATGCTCCATCTCCTCCTTGACCATATCCGACGAGGTTTCACGGTAGCGGCGGTCGAGGAGGTTCATTACCCCCTCGTAAGCGGTGCGATAGGTGCGCTCGTAGCCCCGAAACCGGCTGGTGTAGGTCACCGTCACCGGCTCGTCGATGCCGTACATCATGGCCTCGAACTGAGCCTCGGTGAGCTTGTTGACAGGTGTATCGAGCGTGAACTTGAGCTTTTCCGCGAGTCCCTTGAGCAGCGCCATCATCCACTCGTTTTGCCCACGCGAGAATGGCACAATCGCGCCCTGGTTGATCGAGCGGTCGCGGTCGGGGACCACCAGCCAGGGGTTGAGCCTCTTGTGGCTGCCGAGGCCGTGGCAGTCGGGGCACGCGCCGTAGGGGCTGTTGAACGAAAAGCTGCGCGGGGCGACCTCCTCCATGCTGATCCCGCACTCGGTGCAGGCGAAATGCTCGGAAAACAGCATCTCCTCCTCGCCCATTACGTCTATTCCAAGCGTGCCCTGGCCCTTCTTGAGAGCAGTCTCGACGGAATCGTTCAGTCGCTTCTCGATGCCGGGCTTTACAATCAGCCGGTCGATTATGATCTCGATGGTGTGCTGCTTGTAGCGGTCCATCTCGATCTCGTCGGTGACCTCGTGGACCTCTCCGTCGACCCGCACGCGCACGAAGCCCTCCTTGCGCACGTCCTCGATCAGCTTCTTATAATGGCCCTTCTTCCCCCGCACGAGCGGAGCCAGGACCTGTATTTTCGAGCCTTCGGGCAAGGCCATGATCGTATCGACCATCTGTTCAACCGTCTGCTGCGCGATCTCGCGTCCGCACTGCGGGCAGTGGGGGTGGCCGACGCGCGCGAAGAGCAGGCGGAGGTAGTCGTAGATTTCCGTCACCGTGCCCACGGTCGAGCGCGGGTTGCGGGTGGTCGATTTCTGGTCTATCGAGACGGCCGGCGAGAGGCCTATGATGTCATCAACGTCGGGCTTGTCCATCTGCCCGAGGAACTGCCTCGCATACGAGCTCAGCGATTCGACGTAGCGCCTTTGGCCCTCCGCGTAAATGGTGTCGAAGGCGAGCGACGACTTCCCCGAGCCGGAAAGGCCCGTGATAACCACCATCTTGTCACGTGGAATTTCCACGTTGATGTTCTTGAGGTTATGCTGCCTGGCGCCTCGGACGATGATCTTATCCTGAGCCATGTTCTTCCTTTCAAAATCAATGTCTGGAAGTGCGGAGTTGGGAGTGTGGAGTGCGGAAGAATCTTCTCCACTCCGCACTCCGCACTCCCAACTCCATACTCCTATGATTTTACCACCCTGGGAGCGCACCTTCAACCGTTCGACCCGGCGACTGAAGTCACGGCAACGAATACACAAAGTCTCCCTGCGGAGACTCCCAGGCGCGTGACCTTAAGGCCTCGAGTGGATATAATTGAACGTGTAGCCGCTGGGCGTGAGGTGCTTTATATGCCGATTTACGAATATCGATGTGCCGGATGCGCGAAGAAGTTCTCGCTGCTCGTCGGAATGACGGCCGACTCGCATGAGCCGATTTGCCCGAAGTGCGGAGGGACGGACGTCACCAGGCTAATATCCAGATTCTCCCGACTCAAGAGCGAGGACGAAAAGCTGGACGCGCTGGAGGAGTCCGCACTGACCGCCGGAGACGACCCCGCGAGCATGGGCAAGCTCCTCCGTGAGATGGGCCGCGAGATGGGCGAGGACGGCGAGGAGGCCATGGACGAGTATATGGAAGAGGCGGAGAGGGAGATTTACGATGGGGGCACGGAATAAGGTATAATGAGACTGTTTCCCCGCACGCGCGGGCGATTCAGGAGGACAGATGCAAGCTTTCTGGTTGGCGACGGGGATAGTTTTCATAGCGGAACTGGGTGACAAGACCCAGCTCGTGGCGCTGTGCCTGGCGAGCCGGTTCAACGCGAAAGTGGTCCTTGCGGGGATATTCGTCGCCACGCTTGTGGTGCATGTGGTGTCGGTGCTGCTGGGCGGCGGAGTCGGCACTATATTGCCCGCCGGTTGGATCAAGCTTGCCGCGGGGGTGGCGTTCATAGGCTTTGGCCTGTGGACCCTTCGCGGCGATACGTTGAGCGACGAGGAGTGCCAGAACATCCAGGGCAGGTCGCCGTTCTGGCTGGTCGTGACCACCTTCTTCCTGGCCGAGCTTGGCGATAAGACCATGCTGAGCACGGTCGCGCTCGCCACCAACCACTCGATGATCCCCGTATGGATAGGCTCGACGCTGGGAATGGTTCTATCCGACGCTCTTGCTATCATAGTCGGCCAGATTCTGGGGGCCAAGCTGCCGGAACGCGCGATCAGGGTAGGGGCCGCCGTCATATTCTTCGGGTTCGGCGCGTTCAGTTCGGTTCAGGGCTCGATGGTGCTGCCGACTTACGCTTGGGCGATTGGCCCGGCGGTGATATGTGTGCTAGTGGCAGTGTTTATTCGTGGAGTTAGAAAGGAAAGGAAGGCCGAGCGATTGGCTGAGTTGGCTGCCGGTGATGGCGCCGACATGCAATTTATCACGGCAGGGGAGAGGTAGATATGGAGTTTAGCGAACTAATAGCCAGAAGATACAGCGTCAGGGCATACAAGCCCGACTCGGTGGAAGACGACAAACTTGAGCGGGTCCTGGAGGCGGCGCGCCTTGCGCCTACCGCCTGCAACATTCAACCGTTCCGACTAATAGTCGTTCACACCGAGGGCAGGCAGGAAGAGCTCAGGCGGATTTATAAGGGTGAATACTTCGTCCAGGCGCCGATTATTATCTGCGCCTGCGGGATACCCGAGCAGGCATGGACGCGCAGGGACGGCAGGAACTACTGCGACGTTGACGTTGCCATCGTGATGGACCATCTGATCCTTGCCGCCGCTAACGAGGGCCTGGGCACGTGCTGGATCGGCGCGTTCGATCTCGCCGCCGCGCGCGAGGTGCTGGGAATACCCGAAAACGTCGAACCCATCGCCTTCACCCCGCTAGGCTATCCAGCTGACAAGCTCGGGCCAAAGACGAGGAAGTGCCTTGGGGAACTGGTGAAATACGAGAAGTATTGAGCCGGAAGCCGGTTGACAAGTAGCAAGCAACGAATCATACTTATGTTGCGAAACTCAACATTCAAGGAGGAATTGGGATGATTCTGAGAAAACTGGCGATACTTGCCGCACTGGCGCTCGTCGTGGCGCTTGCGGCCCCGCTCCAGGCGGCTGAAACGGTTCATTTGTACCTCAAGATTAGCGGCGCGGATGTCAATGGCGAAAGCACGCAGACGAGCCTAGGCCGAGAGGGCTCCATCGAGTGCGTGTATTATGAGCATTCGATAGGTAGTACGACCCAAAATGTGGCGGCCGGCAGGGCAGCAGGCAAAGGGGAACCGCAGTATAACCCCATCGTGATCCGAAAACGCATAGATAAGTCCTCTCCTCTTCTGCTCAAGGCCGTCGCGCAGGGCCAGCCGGTTGAAGGCATCTTCAAGTTTTTCCGCCCCAACCCGACTGGGGACGGCACCACCGAGCAGTTCTACACGGTGCAGTTCCAGGGTGGGCGCGTGGATTCGGTAAAGCAGTACGTTCCCGATACCATCGAGCCGGCAAGCTCGACTATGCCGCCGATTGAGGAGGTTACGTTCAGCTACTCCAGTGTTACGTTTACCTATACCAGCACCGGTTCGACGACCAAGACCCGTTCGTAGATGCGTCAGGCTGGTTTCGGGATTTCGAGAGGGGCTCCAGCCCCTCTCTTCCCTCTTGCGACGAGAAAGCCGCCGTCAATGTGGAACGCGCCCGCCGGTCAGGAACTGCTTTGCCGTACCCGCTCCAACCCTGTATAATAAAGGCTGTCAGAATTACCCACACGGAGAGCCAGTAGTTGGAAGAACAGCACGAACAACCCATTGATGAACTAATACAGGCGCGGGTCGAGAAGCTCGAGCGGATGCGAGAGCTGGGCCGGGACCCGTTCGCCGTTGAGAGATATGAGCGATGCGCCCGCGTGGGCGAGAACGAGATCGAGCCGTTCAGCACGGACGTTATCGCGGCCTACGAAGCGAACGAGGGGGAAGGCGCGCCGGAGGTCAGTGTGAGCCTGGCGGGGCGCGTGGTGAGCCTGCGGCTGATGGGCAAGGCGGCGTTCGTTCACATACAGGACCGCAAGGGGAAGATTCAGGTTTATTTGAAGAGCGATGAACTCGGCGACGAGTACGAGATGGTCAAACTCCTGGACCTGGGCGACTTCATCGGGGTCAGGGGTTACATATTCCGCACGCGCACAGGCGAGGTTTCGGTTCACGCGAAGGGGATCGAGGTGCTCTCCAAGTCGATCCGGCCTATCCCGTTCGGCAAGGAGAAGGGCGACCAGCACTGGTACGGCCTGCAGGATGTCGAGCAGCGATACAGGCAGCGTTACGTTGATCTTGTCACCAACCATGAAAGCCGCCGGGCGTTCGAGAACCGCAGTCGGATTATCCGAGCCGTAAGAGAATACTACGACAGCCGGGGCTATCTGGAGGTCGAGACGCCGGTGCTGCAGATGGTCGCGGGCGGCGCGGCGGCGAGGCCGTTCCTTACCTATCACAACGCCCTGGAGCACGAGTTCCACTTGCGTATCTCGCTGGAGCTATTCCTGAAGAGGCTGATCGTCGGCGGGCTGGAGAAGGTCTACGAGATCGGGCGAGTCTTCCGCAATGAGGGCCTCTCGCCCAGGCACAACCCCGAGTTCACTCTGCTTGAAAGCTACGAGGCCTACGCGAACCTGGAGGACGTGATGGACCTTGTCGAGGGCCTGTTCCAGCACGTGTGCCGGGCGGTTCACGGCGACACCACGTTCGACTATCAGGGAACCACCATTGATGTGGCCGGGCCGTGGAAGCGGCTGCCGATCCTCGAAGGGATAAGGCAGTATGCGGGCGTCGAGCCGGAGGCGTTCAATAGTTTGGAAACCGCGCTTGAGGCGATGAAGAGCATTGGGCTACCGACCGAGCAGGAGCATATGATCGGCGGGATCATCGAGAAAATTCACGAGCGGTTCGTCCAGCCCAACCTCGTCCAGCCGACTTTCATCACCGACTTCCCGCTGGAAACCTCTCCGCTCGCCAAGAAGCGGCAGGACAACCCGAGCCTGGTGCGCCGGTTCGAGGTCTATTTGGCGAAGCAGGAGACCGGCAACGCATTCAGCGAGATCAACGACCCCATAGACCAGCGCGAGCGGTTCGAGGAGCAGGGGAAGATGCGCGCCGCAGGCGACGAGGAAGCTCACCCTATGGACGAGGACTTCCTCCGCGCGCTCGAATACGGTATGCCCCCCACCGGCGGCCTCGGCATAGGCATCGACCGATTAGTCATGATCTTCTGCAACGAGACGAACCTGCGGGACGTTTTGCTGTTTCCGCAGATGAAACCGATTTAGAGGTTTGAGGTTAGATGTTAGAGGTTAGAAGGGAAGGTACCTGATGCACTGAGCCCTCCCCTCTAACCTCTAACATCTAACATCTAACCTCTAGATCAGACCCATCTGTCAAATATCTCTTCGAGTTCGTCCTTGACGCCGCTCTCACGGACGGGTGAGAATGATATAATGCTGATTGTATCCAGCGGGGTGACGAGGCGGTCATAGATGCGGGATAAGAGGGTCATGACATCCTCGGGGCTGCGGAACTCGAGGTTCTCCTTTTCGACTTCCATCATCGTGAGGTCCCCGGCGGACTTGACGGTGACGTCGTCTATGATCGCCGAAAACAGCTTCTGCCGGACCTGATACTTGCGCCCGACAGTGATCCAGACTATCTGCCCGCTCTGATATTTGTCGGATTTATCGCCGAGTCTTATGGTAGCGCTTTTGCGCCCGCGCATGAGGGCGTCCGCGTATATTTCAGGGTAAAAGTTTAAGGCATACATATATTGCTCCAGACAACCGATGCAGCATTATAAACCGCCTGCGCCTGGGTGTCAAGCCGCAAGATAGGGAATAGGGAATAGGGAATAGGGAACAGAAGGAAGATTTGCATTCCGGGATAGCCTGGCATAACCCCGTTCGTCCGTCTTTCCGTTCGTCCGGGGTTTGAACCCCGGACACAAGTTCCCCGGGCTTAAGCCCGTCCCTTCCCTTTCGCGTTTTCGCTCCTTCGCGCTTTCGCGATAAGAAAGAGCTTTGTCATGAACTTGCGACGCAGAGCGAAACCGGTGCCGATATCGCGCGTCTATACTATTGATAGTCGCCAAGTGGAGTGAGCAATTGAACGGGGCTGGAGATTTCGATTTCTCGGCAAGTAACGAGGAACTCCTGGGACTCTGTAAGCGCCAGAACCAGGAGGCGCTCAGCGTGCTGTTTCGGCGGCACGAGCGGCCCGTCTACAGCCTGCTCTACCGAATGCTCAGCAACCACGAGGACGCGGAGGAAGCCCTGGCCGAGGTTTTCGTGAAGGTGTGGCGAGCGGCGGGAAGTTTCAAGGGACAGGCCAAGTTCACCACGTGGCTTTTTCGCATAGCGACGAACACCGCGCGGGACATATTGAGGTCGCGCCAGGTGCGGCGGGAAGTGCACATCGAGGATGTGCTTACGGAAGGGTCCGAACTGGCCGACACTTCGGGATCGGCGGCGGCGAACCCCGAGAAGCACGCCATCGAAGCGCAAGAAAAGGCCAGGATAATCAACGCGATGCGTGGATTGCATGAAGAGGAGAGGCTGCTCATCAGCCTTTACCACTTCCAGGAGATGGACTACGATCAGATAGTCCAGATCACCGGTATCCCATCCAGCAATTTGAAGATAAAACTCTTCAGGGCGCGGCGACGGCTGAAGAAGCTGTGCGACGACGAAGAGAAAGAAGGCAACAGGAATGAATTGCGAGCAGATACAGCCGAATCTTCTGGACTACAGCAGAGGGCAACTGAGCCGACCTGAGTCGGAAAAGGTCAGGCTTCACATAGCGAAGTGCGACCAGTGCGCGGCGCTGCTTGAGGACGAAGCGGCGTTTGCCGGTCGGCTGGGCACGCTGCCCTACGAGCAAGCCGCGAACGACGTCTGGGCGCTGGTCCGCGCAAGGACAAAGCCCAGCCGTTTTCGTTCGGTCCTTCTGCCGGATAAGCTGACCACCCGATTTGGCAGAATAGCGGCCACAACGGTCGCGGCGGCGGCGATCCTTGCAACCGCTTACAGCCTGAAGACGCCCGCACCGCCGACTCAACCCGACAACACCAGGCCGATCAGCGTGGCCGTGGTTTCCGATGACCCTCTCGGCGGCCATTCCGACGCGATGATCGACGTGATAGATAATATGTGAGAAAGTCCAATGCGAATAGGGAATAGGGAACAGGGAATAGGGAACAGGGAACGGAAGGGACCTGCTGTTCGTCCGGATTTGCAATCCGGGACGAAAGGGACAATCTGGGGATTTCTAATCCCTCCCTTCCCTTTCGCGTTTTCGTCCTTTCGGGATTTCGTGGCAAAAATCCCTTCCGGCTCCATTGCGCTGGGAATATGGATTGCTGCCGTGCTTCTGATGACGGGTGTCGGCGCGAGCGCGCAGCGGATCGATGTTACGCCTGAGCAGAGGCAGCAACTTAAGTCTATCGGGATGGAAACCCGCCGCAAGATGCAGGATGCTCGCGATACGCTTAGACGCGCGCGGATGGATCTCTTCCAGGTCTATCGAGACTATAATCTCGACGAACGTAAGGCCCGGTCCGCACGGGAGCGAATAAGCCGCGCCCAACGCGAACTGCTCGGTATTCACCTGGACAACCAGATCGCGCTCAGGAGCAAACTCAACGCGGACCAGTTTGCCGAGTTCCGGGGTATGATGAAAGGCAGGATACACGGGCCGGAGGCCGGGGTCAGACCTCCCAGGCAGGAGTCTTTGCTGGACAACATAATGGGCAAGGAGTCTATCCGGAGTTTGGGGCTCAATCCCGACCAGGCGAAGCGCCTCGAACAACTCTGGCGCAAGGTCCCTCAAAAGGCGCCCATATTCCAGAAACTGCGGCGCGACTCCGAATCGCTCGCGGACCTTTACTCGAACTACAGCCTGGATGTCGCCTCCGCCCGCAGGCTGATCGACGCGATCCACCAGGACCAGAAACAGTTGTCGGACATCACCAACGCGCGCCAGCAGGTGATACGTTCGGTGCTAACATCTGATCAGTTCAAGCGGCTCAGGTATGAGATTGAGAAGAAGATAAAGGAACGCCGCCGGGGAGAGGGTCGCTGGCGTCGACACGGCGGGCCGTAGCCGGAAGTAACAGGTTGGGGCGGAAAGGAACCAGCCCCGCTGATCAGTATTCCAGCCAGTCTTCGATTGCCAGATCAGGGATACGCGCAAAGGCTTTGTCGTGGGTGACAAGGGTGAGCCCCTTGGCAAGGGCTGTAGCGGCGATGAAAAGGTCGTTGTCTTCCAGAAGCCTGCCTTGTGCGGCTAGAGCAGCCTTGATCAGGCCATACTGAAATGCGGCAGAAGAGTCCACATGCAGTACGCGCGCATCCTGCATCAACTGCCTTATCTTCGCCATCTCGACGATTGGTTGCCGCGAACGAACAGCTCCGTAGACAAGCTCTCCGATAACTACGGCGCTTGTATATACTCTCACCCGATCCAGTCGCGCGAGATGTTCATCCACCTTCTGATTTCCAGCAAGCACATCTATACAGGCATTTGTGTCCAGTAAATACAAAGCGGCTACCTCGCCGACTTTCTGGACCCATAAATCTCGCGCCTGATATGTTCGATCTCCTCCGGAGTCATGTGTGACCAAAGCCCAACTGCATGACGCAGACGAGCCGCCGTGCCTTTGGGCGGTAGCTTCTCTCGCTTGCCGGCCGGCGCTGGGCTGGTCTCGGCCTTGTTTCTGTTCGCCAAGTGCATTCACCTCGCTGTCCGTTATATTCTACCACAAATGCGAATGCCACGGTGAAGTGCTACTGCCCTTCCGCCGGGGCTGACTCGTCGGGCTGAGGCTGCTCGGGGCTTTCCGACCCCTCGTCGGGCGTCCCTGTTCCCTCTTTCGGCGCTTCCTTGCTCACCACGACTTTGTTGTCGTCCAGCTTAGATGCGGCCTGGATCTCTTTCTTCGCCTGGCTCATGAAGACATCGGCGTTGGCTTTCGCCTTCTTGTTGTTGGATTCGAGGTAGTCCAGCGAGTTGGATGCGGCCTGCGCGGCAAGCCCGCACGCCAGGCTCCGGCGGAGGTTCGCGGGCTTCTTGGATGACGGGACCGGGAGCGCGTCCAGGAACTTTGCCATCGACTCCAGCCGCAAGGCGAGGCCATTGACAGTGGTGTAGTAGCTCTCGCGGCTGATTATCTTCTTCTCGAAATCGGCGGAGTCGTCGTCATATTGCTTCAGCAGCATTTCGAACGACTTATCGAACGCCCGGCGGAACATGTCGTAGCGGTTTTGGGCGACCTCGGCCGAGGGTTCGGGCTGAACGACATTTAGCTGCTCCAACGCCTTGCGCGCCTCGTTGAAGAGCGACATGGAAGCGTTCACTATCGCGAGGCGCTCGTGCGACCGCCAGTCGAGCGGGTAGAGTTTCGCCGCGTCGGAGTATGCCTGGGCCGCGTCATCGGGTTTCCCCTGGTTCCAGAGTTTGTCGCCCTCTATCAGCTTCGCAACGGCCTGGGAGTAGGCATCGCCGGTCGGCTTCGGCCCGACAGCGACTGACTGACTCCCCTTATCAACTGTCTTAGCCTCGCTTGGGGGAGGAGGTTTTGTGCCGGTCTGCATAGCCTCCACGCGCGCCCTGGCGGCGTCTATGGCGGCCTTGTCGGCTCCGGCCTCGAGCGCCCGCGTAAGCTCGTCGTCAGCCTGATCGAACATCCCCTTGCGCGCGAATGCTTCCGCGAGTTTGATCCTCAGGGGGCCGTTGGACGGGTCCGCGCTCACAGCCATGGAGTACTGCTGGATGGCCAGTGCCAGGTTGCCGTCCTTGAGACTGGTTTCGGCCTGGGAGCTGTAGTCGGCTGCCGTGGGCTGGGACGCGGGTGGAGGCGCCGACGCCGCTATGGCACTCGAATTGTCCGTGGCCGAAGGGTCGGTCTGCTTCACGCGGGGCAGTTTGGCGAACGCCTGCCGCACGATGTCCAAAACGGATGTGCTCATGGCCGACTGCATCGAGTTCCCCAGATCGAGTTCGCCGGTCCCGACGATCATCGAGGACCCGATAGCCTCCCAGTTCGACTTGCGGCTGTCGACATCCGCGAGCCAGAGCTTCACCTGCATAAGGCTGCTCATCTCGTCCTCGGGGTTGATTTTGACCTCCGTCTTGGGGCCTTTGGTTTTCAGAGGCGGCAGGAGGTCGGTCTTCTTGATAATCGATAGATCAGCGGCGGCGGCGTAGTCGAAACCGAGGGTACGCGCGGCCTCGATGCGCTGCTCCTTGCTCGAAAAACTCGCCACGCTGTCGGCGGTCAGTTTCTTGTCCATAATCGCGCGCAGTACCGCCGGGGACTCGCGGTCGAATATCGTGGCCTCGACGCGCTGCGAGTCGCGCAGGTAGTTGCGAAGCGCGCGGGAGGAGGACGACGCAAGCTGTTTCGAAATTCCCGTTCCGGCGGAGGTCTCGAACACCAGCACCATGGGTCGGCCGGCAGCCTCCGCCGAAATGCCGAGCATAATGGCCAGGATCAGTCCAATAAATGTGACAATGGCTCTTCTCATTGTTCGGCTGTTGAACTCGCTGACTGCTGCCAGATCTGGATGAACTTTCTGGCGTTATCGGCGCCGCGCTGGGCCGCCGTTACGTTCTTGCCGACGGCGATATCCGCCTGGAACCGCGACACGGCCTGCTCCGCCGAGATAATCGCCTCCTGACTCCGGCCCTGGTTCTGAAGCTCGATTGCCGCCGCAAGCAGGCTGGAGCCGTCGGGCTGCGCGACAGGTTCCGGCTTCACGGGCTGAGCCTCGGATGTGACCTTGGCCTTCGCGCCCTGCTTAGGCTGCGCGGGCCTCACGCTTACAATCGACTTCGATTCCGGCGTTAGGGTCAGTTCAGCGCCGAGCGGTGGCAGCCTGGCGGGTTCCACAGAGGCACTCGGCAGTTCCGGCCCGGCCAGGGTCGGCCTGGGAGCGACGGCATTACCGAAAGGGCGAGTTTGGGGCTGGGGAGCCGGATATGTGTACACCTTGAGATCGTTGGGCCCGGCTGCCAGAGCGACGTTGGCCCTTGGCTGCTCGGTCCCGCTGGGAGTGAAAGGTACGCGGATTCTCCCATCGTCCGGAGCGGATGATGGCGTCACCGTCACACGCGCCTCTTTTTCGTCGCCACCGGGAATGAGCGTGATCCCGAGCACGACTATCACGAAAAACACGCCGACAGCCGCCAGCACCTGCGGAGGAGCGGACTTGAGCGCCGCCCTGAGACTGGCTGGGGCGAGCTTACGCACGCGCCTGGGGCTGATCGGCAGGATGGTCGTATGGCCGGAAAGCTTCATCCGCAGGGAAACCAGCTTTTCGCGGTCGGCGGCGCTGTCGGGATTGAGGTCGATGACCTTCTCCTGCCGCGCCACCGCCTGCTGTAGAAACCCCTGCGCGGAGAGTATGTCGCCGTCGGCCATGGCTTCCTCGGCCCTGCGCTCGTGGATCAGCGCCAGGAGGGATAAGGCCGACGTGCTCTCCGGGCTGGTCTCGATGATCTTCTCGACCTTGCCCGCCGCGACTTCCAGATCGCCCGACTCATACAGCTTCCAGACGTCGAAAAGCTCCTCGCCCAGCTCGAGCTCGTCCGGGGCGTGTATAAACATTTCGGCGGGACGCGCTTCTGGCTGAACCAGCCCCTCGACCCGAGCGCCGCACATCCTGCAGAACTTATTCGTTTTGCCGTTTATCGAACCGCACTTAGGGCATTTCATGGTTTGTCACCTATTGTTGACACACCTGCCGGGAGCCGGGAGTAGGGGTTAAGCATTTGCCCCTGGGTTTGACGCCAGTTATGAACCTCAACGCAAATGCTTAACCCACGGCGTTCGGGCGAAGCATTTGCGGCTAGAATTACAGCTTCAGTCAATGCATGGACAAGTAACTAACCCATACTATGATCATAGATACGGGCAAATGCTTCGCCCCTACACGACCGTGCCGCTTTCCCTCGCTCAAAATAGGTCATTCTGCGCCGAAGCCTTCGGCTTGAACCCGAGATGCTCGAATGCCAGCCGCGTTGCCACCCGCCCGCGAGGCGTCCTGTTAAGGAAGCCGATCTGGATAAGATAAGGCTCCTGAGCGTCCTCGATGGTGTCGCGCTCCTCGCCGGTCGCCGCCGCCAGGGTTTCGACCCCCACCGGGCCGCCGTCGAACTTCTCGATAACTATCCTCAATAGCCGCCTGTCGGCCTCATCCAGCCCGGACTCGTCTATCTCCAGCATCTCTAATCCTTCGACGGCTACCTCTCTATCAATGATCCCGTCTGCTCTGACCTGGGCGTAGTCTCTTACGCGCCTCAGGACCCGGTTTGCGATTCTGGGGGTGCCTCTCGATCGGCTCGCGATCTCATACGCACCCTCATCCGTAATAGAGATACCCAGAATCGCCGCCGAGCGACTCACGATAATTCTCAGGCTGTTAATGTCGTAGAACTCGAAGTTATATACGATCCCGAATCGGGCACGCAGCGGTGAGGTGATAAGCCCCGTCCGCGTGGTTGCGCCGATCAGCGTGAACCTCGGGAGGTCGATCTTGAGCGTGCGCGCGCTCGGCCCTTTGCCGATGATGAGGTCGAGCTGATAGTCCTCCATCGCGGGGTAGAGTATTTCTTCCACGGCTCGGTTCAGTCTGTGAATTTCATCTATGAACAGGACGCTGTCGGGTTCGATGTTGGTGAGGATCGCGGCCAGGTCGCCGGGGCGCTCGATAGCAGGTCCCGACGTGCTCCTGATCGGCACATCCATTTCGTTGGCTATGATATAGCCCAGTGTGGTCTTCCCGAGGCCGGGCGGCCCGTAGAGCAGGACATGGTCCAGGGGTTCGCTCCGCATCCGAGCGGCTTCGATGAACACGCTCAGGCTCTCCCTGATCTTGGCGCGTCCGATGAACTCGCTCAGCCTGCGCGGCCTCAGCGTATACTCGACCGCCTGGTCCTCATCCTGGAACTCCGGGGTCACCAGCCGTTGTTCGATGTCCATGGTTTCCTCTTAAGACTTGGAAAGCAGCTTCAATGCCTCTCGAACAATGCCGCCGGTATCGCGCTTGTCCTTAACTGACCCCATCGCCTCCTCGACGGCACGGCGGGCATCGTTGCGGTTGTAACCCAGGGCAACGAGGCCCTCGATGGCGTCGTCAAGCCCACGCTGCTCCGCCGTCGCCGGACGCTTAGCAGCCTGGGCCCAGACAAACGTAGTGATTTTTTCTCTCAGCTCTAATACGACCCTCTGGGCGGTCTTCGTGCCCACCCCGGGGACGCGGCTGAGCTCCTGAAAGTGGTCGCCGGATATGGCGCTGACCACATGTTCGACTGGCAATACGGACAAAATGTTCAGTGCGACTTTGGGCCCGACCTTGCTGACGGTGAGCAGGAGTTCAAAAAGGCTCTGCTGCGCTTCTTCCGTGAAGCCGTAGAGGGTGAAGGAGTCTTCCCTGACTATCGTGGATATGTGGAGCTTTACTTCATCGCCGACCTGGGGCAAGCCGGATATGACGGCGAGCGGCATCATCACCTTATAGCCGACGCCGTTGACGTCGACCACACGTGGTTGCGCCGATCAGCGTGAACCTCGGGAGGTCGATCTTGAGCGTGCGCGCGCTCGGCCCTTTGCCGATGATGAGGTCGAGCTGATAGTCCTCCATCGCGGGGTAGAGTATTTCTTCCACGGCTCGGTTCAGTCTGTGAATTTCATCTATGAACAGGACGCTGTCGGGTTCGATGTTGGTGAGGATCGCGGCCAGGTCGCCGGGGCGCTCGATAGCAGGTCCCGACGTGCTCCTGATCGGCACATCCATTTCGTTGGCTATGATATAGCCCAGTGTGGTCTTCCCGAGGCCGGGCGGCCCGTAGAGCAGGACATGGTCCAGGGGTTCGCTCCGCATCCGAGCGGCTTCGATGAACACGCTCAGGCTCTCCCTGATCTTGGCGCGTCCGATGAACTCGCTCAGCCTGCGCGGCCTCAGCGTATACTCGACCGCCTGGTCCTCATCCTGGAACTCCGGGGTCACCAGCCGTTGTTCGATGTCCATGGTTTCCTCTTAAGACTTGGAAAGCAGCTTCAATGCCTCTCGAACAATGCCGCCGGTATCGCGCTTGTCCTTAACTGACCCCATCGCCTCCTCGACGGCACGGCGGGCATCGTTGCGGTTGTAACCCAGGGCAACGAGGCCCTCGATGGCGTCGTCAAGCCCACGCTGCTCCGCCGTCGCCGGACGCTTAGCAGCCTGGGCCCAGACAAACGTAGTGATTTTTTCTCTCAGCTCTAATACGACCCTCTGGGCGGTCTTCGTGCCCACCCCGGGGACGCGGCTGAGCTCCTGAAAGTGGTCGCCGGATATGGCGCTGACCACATGTTCGACTGGCAATACGGACAAAATGTTCAGTGCGACTTTGGGCCCGACCTTGCTGACGGTGAGCAGGAGTTCAAAAAGGCTCTGCTGCGCTTCTTCCGTGAAGCCGTAGAGGGTGAAGGAGTCTTCCCTGACTATCGTGGATATGTGGAGCTTTACTTCATCGCCGACCTGGGGCAAGCCGGATATGACGGCGAGCGGCATCATCACCTTATAGCCGACGCCGTTGACGTCGACCACAACATAATCCGCCTCGATCCGAGCTAACTCGCCGCGTAGATGAGCAATCAAGTCTCTAAGAAATGCAGAATGATGAATGCAGAAAGCAGAATGGGGAAGGGTCTCCCTTCATTCTGCACTCTTCACTCTGCATTCTGCATTTGTCTCCCTCTTAGTAGATCACTTTGTTCAATGGGTATTCGACTATCCCCGACGCTCCCGCCCTCACGAGCCTCGGAATCAGCTCGCGCACGGTGTTTTCCTCGACAATGATCTCCGCCGCTACCCACTGATCGCCCGCAAGCGGCGAGATTGTGGGGTTCTTGAGGCTCGGGAGTTCAGCAAGAATCGCGTCGAGCTTCTCCCGCGGGATGTTCATCTTCAAACCGACCAGCCCGTCGGCGGTGAGCGCCGCCTGGAGGAGCATGGCGATGTTCTCGATCTTGTGCCGCTTCCACTTGTCGCTCCATGCGGCCCTGTTCGCGATCAGGCGGGTGGTGGAGACGAGGAGCGTATCGATTATCTCAAGCCCGTGGGCTTTCAGCGTGCTTCCGGTCTCTGTGCCCTCGACTATCGCGTCCACCAGTTCCGGCACTTTCACCTCGGTCGCGCCCCATGAGAACTCGACGTGACAGTTCACCCCGTTCTCCTCAAAGTAGCGCTTGGTGACGTTCACCAGTTCCGTGGCGACGCGCTTGCCCTCGAGGTCCTTAGGCCCCTTGATGCCCGAGTCTTTCGGCGCGGCCAACACCCACTTATAGGGCTTGGTGGTTGCCTTTGAATATAGAAGCTCGCAGACCTCGTGCACATCCGCGTCGCACTCGCGCACGTTGTCGTAGCCGGTGATACCGACATCCAGGACCCCGGCTTCGACATATCTGGCGATTTCCTGCGCGCGCAGCAGCGTGGCCTCGATCTCGGGATCGTCACAGGACGGATGATACGACCTCGAACTCACCCTGAAATCCCATCCGGCCTTCTTGAAAAGTCCGAAAGTAGCCTCCTGTAGGCTCCCCTTCGGCACCGCAATCTTCAGTACCAACTAATCTTACCTCTGTGTTTATTCGACGCTGCATTATACCGTGAGGGAGGAAGCAGCGTCAAATAGGAGGTAAGATGGGGCGCGTGTCAAATCTACGGAATTCAGGAATACATGGGCGGCCTGAGCATTATCGCAAGAAGGAGCAGCACACCGTAGACCCTGAGTAGCCCAGTAGGAGTCAGCTACTATTGAGAAGGCTTGGTGGGCGTATCGAAGGCCCGGGTAGTTCTGCACCAAGGTCTGTATCTTCGCAGCCGCCCTTCGATACGGCCATTCGGCCTACTCAGGGCTTACGGTGTACTCAACTTATGGAGGTACTAATCCTACGCCTTAATCCTATCCTTTTCACGTTTTCGCGATGAGAATTCCCTTTTTGCCTTCCCGAACGGAGCAGCCGTTACTATGCCAGCCTTTCTGGTGTAGTACGTACTGGCATTGGGTAAACACCATAGGTTCCTGGCGCAATGTGACGCGCCGGTCGGAGTCTACCTGAGAGGTGACGGACCTGTTGTGTGAACGGCGCTTCGCGAATCGGGCGTTTTCGGCCGTAATCGGCGCTATATTCGTTGTAGTATGCGCGGTTTTTGTCTGTCATTCAGCTCAATGCCTGGAAGCTACCGAGTATCAGCTAGGCCCCGAGGACGTGATCGCCGTCACCGTCGCCGGTCACCCCGAGATGTCCACCGACGACTGTAACGTCCCCACCGATGGCGCAATCAGCGTGCCCCGCGTGGGCCGGATTGTTGCGACCGGCTTAACCCTGACTCAGCTTACGGACACCATCGCCACGCGCCTGAAGTCCGTGCTGCGCGAGCCCGAGGTCACTGTTACCCTCAGAACCCAGCGCCCCCAGCTTGTCTACGTTATGGGAGCGGTGCAGAGGCCGGGGCCATACAACGTCAGGCCGGGTTGGCGCGCCACCGAGGCCATCAGCGCGGCAGGCGGCTCCGCGCCCGGAATCGAACCGGCTGACTGCACAGTCACCATCCTCCGCGCGTCCGGCGAGAATGAATCCGTCTCGCTGCGGGAGGCGACGCGAGGAGACCGCCCTAATAACCCCGACATTCGCCCAGGCGACGTGGTCACGGTCGAATCCGCCGAGATGGTGTCGATCTACGTGATGGGCAAGGTCAACCGTCCGGGGCTATACAACGTCCGCAAGGACAGCGCCGGTGTGATGGAGGCGATAGCCGTTGCGGGCGGAGCGATGCCGGATGCCGCTCTTACGAACATAAGGGTCAGCCACCTCAACGGCGAGATCGAGACGGTCAGCTTTGCGCCCTCCGGCCCCGATGGGAATCAGAAGAATACGCTCAGGCTCAAGAATGGAGACCTCGTGAGCGTCACGGATACAATCCCCCGGTTCGCGGTCCTCGGGTGGGTGAACGAACCCGGCTTCTTCTCGATCGCGGGGGACAGGCCGGTCAGGCTCTCGGACGCATTGGGAATGGCGAAAGGCGTGGATAACCGGCGCGCCGGGCAGAGTCGGATCATCGTGCTGCGCTCCTCCAATGGCAGGCAAGAGCGGCTCGCGTTCGACTACACGAAGTTCCTGAACCGGGGCGACGCCGCGCAGAACCCCCAGATACAGCCCGACGATGTAGTCTTGGTGCCCGAAACAGGCGGTCCGGATTGGGACCGTGCCGTGCCGAGGTTCTCCAACGCGCTCTCGATTCTATGGATATTGAGCAGGATCGGGAGGTAGGGCACATGGACGCTGGAAATAATCGCTCCATTGCAAACTTCGACTCCGCCCCCCTGGTATCGCCGCACGCCTCGCCCGTCGAAGCGGAGCGGATAGAGATCGGGCGCGCATGGGGGGTATTTTGCCGCCGATGGAAGCTGATGCTGGCTGTCTTCGCGGCGGCGCTTGTCCTGGGCGCGGTCTATATTGCAAGTCGAAAGCCGATATACGAATCCACGGCTAAGATCGCTGTTGCAGCGGGACAACCCGTTCCGCGCGGCTCCGAGGAGCTTGCCCTGTTGAACGACCTGATTGCCCTTTCGCGAAGCAGGTCCGTGGAATCTCAGCTTGAGGTGATTACAAGCGCCGACGTGCTCGGCCCCGCCGCGAGACGGTTGGGAACTCGTGCCTTGCGAAGAGGCTATGACGCGGATTACCTGCCCGATTGGGCCGTCGCGGCGGATGCGAAGAGGGACTCGGACGTCATATCGATCAGAGCAAGAGCCTATGATCCGGATGTGGCGGCGCGTCTTGCGAACAGCGTGCTCGCGACATACACCACGTGCGACCGGCAGGTGAGCCGCCAGGCCGCCAGGCAGGGCAGGCAGTCGGTTTACGCTGAATTGAGCACCGTTCAAGACAGGCTCTCCTTGGCCCGAGGAGAACTGGCGCGCTGCAGGCGCGAGACCGGTCTGGTGGCGGCCGAGGGACAGTCTCAGGCCATCGCCGAAAACGCGCTGACTCTCAAGATGGAGCTTGACCGTGCGAACGCCGATCTGGCCTCGGCGGGGCGGCAGGTCGTATCGCTGAGAAGGCAGATGTCCTCGGAAGGCAGCGAGATTCAGGAGAGCAGGACCGTCCATCTCAGCCCGCAGTATCAGGCGGCTCTTACCAACCTGAGCGCGCTCAACGCGCAGAGAATTACCCTGGTCCAGGAATATGCTCCGACTTCCAGCGAGGTGAGAAAGATCGATGGCGCGATCGCCGACGCAAAACGCCACCTTGCGGGCGTGGCTCGGAACGTGGTTGCCGCTCGTGTCAGCGCCCGGAACCCGGTCCTCACAAGTTACGCGAACTCGATTGTAACCAGATCCACGGCTCAGGCGCGAGTGCGCGCTCTGCGCGAGGCGGTCGCCGAGAAGAACCGGGAGATGGCCGATCTGCCCGACAAGGAGCGCATGGTCGCGAGGCTCGCGCAGAAGGTCGGCATCCTGGAGCACACTTATCAAGTGCTATCGGAAAAATACTACGCCCTGCTCGTGGATGAGAGATCGACCCTGCCCAGCTTTCGGCTGATAACCACAGCGCATGTCTCCCGAACTCCGGCCACGCCCGACAGACGAAAGAACGCGATCCTGTTCTTCGTGCTGGCGGTAATGGCCGCGATGGCCGCCGCGTTTCTGGCCGACCGTCGGGATGACCGGGTCCGGGACGCCGAGGTGTTCACGCAATTGGTCGGCTCTCAGCCCTTGTCGATAATTCCCAACCGGAAGCGAGCCGACGGCGCGGAGCTTGGTGTTAAATCCACACATCGCAACGCCGAGTTCATCGAGGCATTTAGGATTTTGCGCAACAATATTTTCTTCGCGGCGGTGGAGCGCCCGATCAATCTTCTCGCCATCACAAGCCCTGGTCCGGGAGAGGGGAAATCGCTTGTATCGGCCAATCTCGCCTCGGCGGTCGCGGCGGATGGACGAAGGGTGCTGTTGGTCGATTGCGACCTTCGCAGGCCCGCGCTCCGGTCCGCCGACGCGGGTTTGACCGAGCTTGTCAGAGGCGTTACGGACCTGGAGCGGGCCGTGGTCAACTCCGGCGCCGACAGCGTATACCGACTCCCATCAGGCTCGCTCACGCCCAATCCGGCGGAACTGCTGAACTCCGCGCCGAGCAGGGAGCTGTTGGAGTCCCTGGCACGGCAGTATGACATGGTTATCCTCGACTGTCCGCCGTGCTCCGGCCTGAGCGACATGCAGGTGATATCGAAGCTGGTGGACGGCGTGCTGCTGGTTCTCTCGCCGGATACCACCCGCGAACACGAACTCGACGAGGCAATGCTTATGCTGGCCCGTGCTCAGGCGCCTGTGTTCGGTTACGTGCTGAACCGGCTCAACGTGAGAAGGTCGTCTTATCGAAGCTACTACGGACGGGGACGAGGCCAGGAATTCGACAGGTTGGAGTATTCTAACTCCTAACTCCTAACTTCTAACTTCTGGAGAAACTTGGGCGATGAAACGCGCGCTGGTAACGGGGGGAGCCGGGTTTATCGGCAGCCACCTGGTCGATTCACTGCTCTCGGACGGGTGGGGTGTCACGGTTGTCGACAACTTCGACCCATTCTACGAGCGTGAGGTCAAGCTGAGAAATATAGCGCCGCACCTGGGGCACTCGTGCTACGAGTTGGTCGAGGCGGACATACGCGGCCTGGACCAGCTTCGGTCGCGGCTGCGGGGAGACTACGACATTATCGTTCACCTGGCGGCTAAGGCGGGCGTGCAGCCGTCCATTACTGCCCCGATGGTGTACGAGGACGTTAATGTCCTGGGAACGTGCAATCTGCTGGAGCTGGCCAGGGAGTGGGGGGTGAAGCAGTTCGTGTTTGCATCGTCGAGCAGCGTTTACGGCGAGGATCCCAATGTGCCGTGGAAGGAGGAATGCCACGCGATGATGCCGATAAGTCCCTACGCGGCCACGAAGCTCAGCGGCGAACTGCTGGGGCACGTATACAGTCGGCTCCACGGCATTCGGTTCCTGGCGCTGCGCTTCTTCACCGTCTATGGCCCGAGGCAGCGGCCCGACCTGGCCATTCGCAAGTTCGCGGGGCTTATTATGGAGGACAAGCCGGTGCCGGTCTATGGCGACGGCTCGACTCGAAGAGACTACACCTACATATCCGACATCATCGACGGCGTTCGCGCGGCGATGGACTACACCGGCAGCCAATACGAGATCATTAACCTCGGCAACAGCCGCACGGTGAGCCTTATGGAGATGGTTCGGAGCCTCGGCGCCGCGATGGGCCGGGAGGTAAGACTCAGCATGCAGTTCGAACAGCCGGGGGACGTGCCCCACACCTGGGCCGACCTGACCAAGGCTCGCGCGCTCCTGGGCTACGCGCCGACCACCAGCCTTGATGACGGACTCCGGCAATTCGCCGTATGGTTCAAGCGGGAGTACGCCCACCTGAGCCGGACAGCCGCGCCGCTCCCGCCGGGGGCATGGGTGGTGAACAGGTGAGGGGCTGGAAGCGATGTGGAGGGCTGGTCAGGAGCATACTTATCCTGATGTCGGGCGCGGCGGTCGCCCAGGCGATTGCGTTCCTGGCTTCGCCGGCCCTCGGGAGACTCTACGATCCCGCGGCCTACGGTGTGTATGGAGCGTTCGGTTCCGTGGTGGCGATTGTGCTGTCGGTCGCGACACTGCGCTACGATCTCGCCGTCGTGCTGCCGAAAAAAGACGATGACGCCGCGAACGTGCTGGGGGTGGCTGTGGCGGTGGTGTGCTGCGCGACCATCATCGCCGCCCTGGCTTGTCTATTCATGAGCAACTGGATTGCGCACGTGACGGGGTCACCGGGCCTGGCCGGACTGGTGTGGCTTGTGCCTGTCGACATCTTCTTCGCGGGCCTCTTCGTCGCCCTGAATTCCTGGGCAATTCGGAGAAAGTCCTTCCGGCTCACGTCCCAATCGAGAGTGACCAACGCCATTTTCACCTCGGGCACGCAGATAGCGGCAGGCGTCGATGGAGCGGGCGCGCTGGGGTTGGTCGGGGGGACAGTCACGGGCGATGCGTTCGGGGCGGTCGTGTTGGGCGCGGCGGTTCTCAAGCGTGACGGAGCATTTGTGATGCGTTCCTTGAGCTTGGCACGTATGCGGGCGCTGGCGCGGGAATACGCCGATTTCCCGAAATGCGGCGCGCCGCAAAACCTGATCTCGAACATCTCGACCTACCTCCCAGTCCTGATGCTGGCATTCTTCCACGGGCCTCGAACCGCCGGTCTGTATGCCATAGGCTGCCGGATGCTGGCCTACCCGGCGAGCCTGCTCGTCAATTCCTACCGCCCGGCGATAACCCAGAGAGCCGCCGAGATTCGCAACACCGGCGGGGACACCTACGCATTCTTTCGCAAGGCCACCCTCAGCCTGACTGCGCTTCTGGCCCTTCCGACTCTCCTGATCCTGCTTTTTGCCCCACAAATTTTCGGGGTAGTTCTCGGAGAGAAGTGGACAGCGGCGGGCAGCTATGCGCGCTGGATCATCCTGTGGCAGGCCCCGCTGTTTGCCAACGGCCCCTCGATGATCTTCGCCCAGGTCTACCGCAGGCAGCGGTTCGTGCTGATCTACGACATCCTGATGCTCATAAGCCGCGGCCTGGCGCTGACGCTCGGGGGGCTGTTTCTGAGCGGGCTGGGAACGGTGGCGGCGGTCAGTTTGGTGGGAATGGCGTTCAATATATTCATCATCGTGTGGATGCACGGTTTCCTGAAACATAAGAGGCTGCATACATGAGCACTGTCAAGACAGCATTATGGAACGCGATCAGCAGGCGGCGGGGGGAGTGCCTGGAGTACCTGGACGAGTTGCATAAGATGCAGTGGCTTGAGCCGGAGGAGCTTGAGTCCATGCAGCAGCGGTGGCTGCGCGACCTGCTGTGCCACGCTTACAATCACATCCCCTACTATCATGAGGCTCTCGGCGGGGTAATGGATGGCTCCCGCGTGGACTTGCGCCGTTTCCACGACATCCCCCTGCTTGACAAGGCAACAATCCGCTCACGGTTCGACGATCTCAAGTCCGATGACATTCACAAGCGGAAGTGGTTTGAAAACACCTCCGGAGGCTCGACCGGCGAGCCTGTCAGGCTGATCCAGGACAGCGTTTATCACGACTGGATAATGGCGATAAAGCTGCTGCAGTACGGCTGGTCGGGCCTGAACGCGGGCGACTGCCAACTCCGGCTCTGGGGGTCAGCCAGGGACCTGCTCGTCGGCAGGGAGACGCCCAGGGTCCGCCTGGCAAGGTATCTCCGCCATGAGGTCTGGATCAATGCATTCCGCATGACTCCCGAGCGGATGCGCGCCGCTGTATCGACGATCAACCGCTGCAAGCCTCGGCAGATACTGGCTTACGTCGGGGCCGCGCACGAGCTTGCCCGCCTGATCGAGCGAGAGGGCCTGTCGGTCAACCCGCCAAGCTCCATAATGACCTCGGCCGATGTGCTCCGTCCCGAGATGCGGGAGACCATCGAGAGGGTCTTCAGGGCTCCAGTCTTCGACCGATACGGCACGAGAGAAGTCGGCGATATCGCCTGCGAGTGTGAGGCGCACAACGGCCTGCACATATCAGCGCCGATACACCATGTCGAGATTCTCAGGCCGGACGGTTCCCCAACGCAGCCCGGCGAAGTGGGCGAGATCGTGGTCACCTTGCTGGTCAACTATTCCATGCCGCTCATTCGATATCGGATAGGTGACATGGCGTCATGGTCGGACGCGAAGAGATGCCCGTGCGGAAGAAATTGGCCGATGCTGGCGGAGGTCAGCGGGCGGGTGACGGACGTATTCGTCACGAAGGCCGGAGGCCGCGTGCCGGGACAGTTTTTCACCAATATGATTCACCCCCATACGTGGATCAGCCGGTTCCAGGCGGTGCAGGAAGACTACGATCGCGTCCGGCTGCTGATTGTCTGTAATGACGATGCCGGGCCGCCCGAAACCCGCCGCGCCGAGTTGGAGGACATGAGGCGTCGCGTGCGGCTCGCCATGGGCTCGGACTGCCGGGTCGATTTCGAGTTTGTGGACGACATCCCGCCCACGCCCTCGGGCAAGAGCAGATGCACCATCTCCAAAGTTGTCGAAGCAGGACGGGACATTGCAGATTGCAGAATGCAGAATGCAGATTGAAGGGAGGGTCCCTTCCCCATTCTGCAATCTGCAATCATCATCTGCAATTCCTTCCCCCGTTGGGCTTGAGGTAGGAATCCATGCGCGTGTTGTTTGTAATATCGTCGCTCTCCGCGGGGGGCGCTGAGCGCGTTATGTCCCGGATGGCGACCCACTGGGCGGAGAAGGGCTGGGAGGTCGTGCTGCTCACCCACCTGGGCCGGGACAGGGACTTCTACCCGCTCCATCCGAGGGTGAACAGGATAGCCCTGAACCTGGCGACCAGCGGAAGGCGTCTGGACACGATGCTGTGTCTCGCCCGGACACTGGCGGCCGTAAGGCGACAGATGATCGTCCTCAGACCCGATGTGGTGGTCAGTTTCACCCACAAGGTCAACATCCTGACTCTGATCTCGGCTATCGGGACAGGCATTCCCGTCGTCGTATCCGAGAGGGTCGATCCCACGCACATGCCCCTGAGGACCCCGCTTGGCCGCGCCTGGTCGGCTCTCAGGAGATTGACATACAGGCGGGCGGCGGCCCTGGTGATGCAGACCGCCAATCTTCGCACCTGGGCGGAGAGCCTGGTCCCCGCCGCGAAAGTGTGGGTGATCGGGAACCCGGTTGCCGTGCCGGACGACGGCCTCGCGGATGTCGGCATTCCGGACTGGAGCGGCAACACGATCCTGGCCGCCGGTCGGCTCACGTTTCAAAAAGGCTTCGACCTCCTCCTCCCGGCATTTGCCGCATGCGACCGGCCCGACTGGCGGCTTATTATCGCGGGTCGGGGTGAGAAGCGACACGAACTTGAGAAGCTCGCCCTGCGCCTGGGCATATCCGACAGGGTGGTCTTCGCGGGTCTGGTGGCCGATCTTGCCTCCCTGATGAGAAAGGCGGATATCTTCGTAATGTCATCGCGCCTGGAGGGGTTTTCCAACGTCCTGTGCGAGGCGATGGCCTGCGGGCTGCCGGTGATCAGCTTCGATTGTCCGAGCGGGCCGAGGGAGATCGTTCGGGATGGGGTGGACGGCATCATCGTCCCGCCGGAGGACGTGAATGCGCTCTCTAGTGCGATGTCCCAGTTGATCTCCGACGAGTCCGAGCGCCGTCGAATGGGCGGTCGGGCAGTCGAGATAACAGAGCGGTATGGCGTCGACCGGGTGATGGCGTCGTGGGAGAAGCTGCTGAGCGACGTTACAGGCTTGCGCGACCGCGAGAAGCCGGTGTTTCGGGACTTGAGTGGAGCGAACGCGGAACGGAAGTCCCGAAACGAACGGATAGCGCTTTTTCTGCCGTCCCTGAGAGGCGGCGGGGCTGAGCGGGTGATGGTCGATATCGCAAACGGCCTGGCCGCGCGGGGCGTTAGGGTCGATATGCTGCTTGCGCGTGCCGAGGGCATTCATCTGCCGAAGGTTTCGGCGGACGTCCGCGCCATCGATCTACGCAAGAACAGGGTAATATCCACTGTTCCATCACTGGTGAGATACCTTCGGCGCGAGCGGCCCGGTGCCGTATTGTCCACATTGGAGCACGCGAACGTGGCATTGCTCATGGCCGCCCGCCTGGCGCGCACATCGACAAGGGTCATTATCCGGGAGGCGAACACGATCTCGCGGGTGTCCGAGGATGCCGCCAACCCACGCCAGCGATACATGCCGCGCCTGATGCGACTGTGCTATCGCTGGGCGGACCGCGTCGTGGCGGTCTCACAAGGAGTGCGCGATGATCTGGTCCATTCCATTCGAGTCCCGGATGAGCGCATGCGGGTGATCTACAACCCAATCGCCGCGAATGAGATAGTGGCCAGGTCCGAGGCCGAGTTGGAACACCCCTGGTTCGCCCCCGATCAGCCGCCGGTGGTCCTGGGGGTGGGACGTCTCTCGCCGCAAAAGGACTTCTCCACCCTCATCCGCGCATTCGCCCTCGCGCAGCGGCGGACAGCGTGCCGCTTGATGATCCTGGGTGAGGGCACGGAGCGCGAGAGCCTTGAGAAGTTGATCGGAGAGGTGGGCCTGCAAGACGAAGTATCCCTGCCGGGTCTGGTTGAAAACCCCTATCAATATATGGCTCGCTGTGGGGTCTTTGCCCTTTCGTCGCGATACGAGGGGCTTCCCAATGTTCTGATCGAGGCGATGGCGTGCGGGGCCGCCGTAATATCCACCGACTGCGAGAGCGGCCCGCGCGAGATACTCGATGAAGGAAAATACGGCGCTCTGACGCCGGTGGGTGACTGCGAATCGCTCGCCGCGGGCATAATGAAGTTGCTCGATATGCCGCCACCGGCCGACCTGTCACGCCGGGGCGCGATGCGTTTTGATACGGACAGCATCGTGGACCAGTATATGGCCATTCTGTTAGGTGATGAATAGCATGAGGCAGCGCAAAGCCGCCCACAACCCGGACTCATACCGAACCCCGCTGAACCTGTGGGGGCTTGTCTATGTCGCCAGCCTCACCTCGTCGAACGCCGGCCCGGTGCTCTCGGCGCTCAACTACGGCGTGGCGTCCCTGCTGCTGTGTATCCTTGCGGTGAGGCTGATGGTGGTCGGTAGCCTGGCTGTTCCGCGCCTGATAGCTATCCCTCTGGCCTTCTTCGGGTATGCTCTTGTCTCAGCTCTCTGGGCTCCGGATTCCAGTGTAATCATGCTCACCGGCAAGCCCGTGCTTTTGACTCTCATCGGGACCATCGCGATCTGGCTCGCTTTATACAACGGCATGTCCTGGAAAGCACTGGTCCTGGGCGCGCTGGTCGGGTCGGCGATTCTCGTCGTTACCCTCGTCCAGGGCGATACTATGATGGGAGGAATCAGGCGGGAAGCGGGCATTAGGGAAAACGCGAACTCAGCCGCCATGTTCCTGGTGATCTATGCCTTTCTGATGGCAAGCTCTCCCGCCGGGCAGATGGTCGGGTGGTGGCGGATTCCTGTCGCGAGCGCGGTGATCGCATGTTCGCTGCTTTACACGGGCAGCCGCAAAACGCTGTTTTCCATCGCGGTCTTCGCGGCCCTCGTGGTTCTGGACATCGCATCCCGGACGGCGAAGACTCGATCCTGGGCGCTGGTTCTCGCGGGGCTTTTGACGCTTTCGGCGCTGGTGATCTGGGCAGGTTCCGATTCGACGCGAGCCGTCGACCAGTTCGCGACCATCGGCGCGGTGCAGCGGCTGGAGAGGCTGCTGGAAGGCAGCGACCCCAGCGGCAGCGAGCGCCTGGATATGTTCCATACCGCGATGAATCTCTGGGAGCAGAGGCCATGGTTCGGGCACGGCCTCGGGCAGTTCGCCCGCATGACCTGGTTCGATATGTATTGCCACAACAACTATGCGGAGCTTCTATGTAACGACGGAATAGTCGGCCTCCTGCTCTTCTACGCGTTCCACATGTTCCTGCTGGCGCGCGCCGCCGGGGGCGCCCTGCGGGGTCGCGTGCATCTGCAAAAGGCGGTCCTGATGATCGTCCTGGCGATGCTCTTCGATATCGGCTCCGTCTCCTATTATACGAGAATCTACTGGCTGATGCTGGTCGCCGCGGACTACTTCACCTCGACCCAGAGCAGGCCAAGGTTCATAGTGCTGGGCGCCCCAGCCCGAAAAGGGAGAGATGCGTCGGAGAGCTTTTTACACCGACGCTAGCCTTTCGCAGGTAGGTAAGCTTCGGGGTGAAAAGCCTCCCGAAGCATCTTGAAACGAGCCGCTATAGGTGAATCCAAGATGCGAATAATCCTACTGACCACCGGCTTGGTATACGCGGGAGCGGAGGTGCAGGTGTTCCACCTCGCCACACGGCTGAAGTCGCGCGGCTGGGATGTAATGGTCGTCTCGATGCTGCCTCCCAAGGCTTTCGTGGAGGAGTTGGAGGAGCGGCTGATACCCGTTCTTTCGCTCGGCATGCGTCGCGGCACGCCCGACCCTCGTGCGATAGTCCGACTGGCCTTGATGACGAGGCAGTGGCGGCCACACGTCATACACAGCCACATGGTGCACGCGAATCTGCTTGCTCGCATGTCACGATTATGTTACTGGTCGCCCGCTACTATATCCACAATTCACAACACGTTTGACTGCGGGAAACTCGGTGTAAAACTATACGCGGTAACGGATTGGTTGGCCGACGCCACCACCGCCGTCAGCCGGGCGGCAAGCGATCGGTATACGGCGATCGGGGCCGTTCGCGCGAACAAGTGTCGCTTCATACCCAACGGGGTGGACATGAGCGAGTTCAAGCCCGATCCGGCGGCCAGAGCGAGAATACGGGCCGAGCTTGGGCTTGATCAGGAGTTCACCTGGTTAGCCATTGGCCGCCTCGAACCCGCCAAGGACTATCCCAACATGTTCGCGGCGTTCGCCGAGGTCGCGCGTGGGGACATCGCGGCCCAGCTTCTCGTCATAGGACAAGGCTCCCTTGAAAGCGATCTAAGAAGGCAGGCAGCTTCGGCTGCATGCAACCGAAGCAAATGTACGAGGGAGAATGTTCAGTTCCTTGGCGTTCGGCGCGACATTCCGGATATTATGAACGCGGCGGACGGCTATGTCATGTCCTCGGCCTGGGAGGGCATGCCCGTGACATTGCTCGAGGCCTCGGCCGCCGGTCTTCCGATAGTCGCGACCGATGTGGGAGGAAACCGTGAGGTGGTGCGTGACGGCTCGGCGGGCTTTATCGTGGAGCCGGGCAACCCCGAAGCCCTGGCAGAGGCTATGCGAGGGATGATGAACATTCCCCTCGCTGAACGACGTGAGATGGGCCGCGCCGGGAGGGCATTCGTGGAATCGGAATACGGTCTCGAACGCATGGTTGACAACTATGAACGCCTCTACACGGAACTGCTCGCGAGGAAAGGGTTCGCGTCGTGAGGATAGTCTACGTTATAACGCGCGCCGACGACATCGGCGGCGCTCAGATTCATGTCAGAGATTTGTCATATTCGCTGCTGAGGCGGGGGCATGAAGTCGCCGTGATCGGTGGGGGATACGGAGCCTTTTCCGACGAACTCGATCGCCTGGGAGTGCCATTCCATAGCTCGAAAAGCCTCGTCCGCCCGCTTCACTTGAGGCATGACCTGCGCGCCCTGATGCAGATCCGGCGGCTTCTGAGCAAGCTGAGGCCGGATATTGTCTCGACCCACTCATCGAAGGCGGGCCTGCTCGGGCGGTTGGCCGCCAAATCACTGCGCATCCCCGTGATCTTCACGGCGCACGGCTGGGCGTTTACCGATGGCGTGGCCCCTCGCTCGGCGCGACTATACTGCCTGCTGGAGCGGCTTGCGGCGCGGTCCTGCGGCAGGATCATCACCGTATCAGAATATGATCGCGCGCTTGGGCTGCGGCGGCACATAGCGCCGCCGGGCAAGCTGGCGATGGTGCACAACGGCGTTCTGGACCTGTCGCGGGACTTCATGTGCGACCCGACGGCTCATCCACCGAGACTGGTAATGGTCGCCGGTTTTCGCAAGCAAAAGGACCACCAAACGCTGATCCGGGCACTGAGTGAACTGCGGCGCTGCCCGTGGACGCTGGAGTTGATCGGCGATGAGCCCGACTGCAACATCGAAAACAGCAGGCAGGCGGCCTTGAGAGAGATGATAACTTCCCACGGACTGGAAGGGCGGGTATCCCTGCTCGGGAGGCGCCTGGATATCGCCGAGAGGCTGGCCGGGTCGCAGATATTCATCCTGATTTCGAATTGGGAGGGGCTTCCAAGGAGCATTCTGGAGGCGATGAGAGCTGGGATGCCGGTCGTCGCGACGGACGTGGGAGGCGTAAACGAGTCGGTGAACGATGGGATCACAGGCTTTCTCGTTCCCAGAGGGGACACGGCTGTCTTGCGCGACAGGCTCAGTCGGCTGATATCCGACCCTCTGCTCCGAGCGCGGATGGGAGCGCTGGGCCGCGCACGATTTGAAACACACTTCACATTCGAGGATATGCTGAGAAGGACACTGAATGTCTACGAGGACGTTCTCGGCTCCGATGACGGTCTCGGAACATTCCGTGGGCAGGAGCAGGACGCGAGCAAAAAGTTGGCGGATGAACTCCCGATGCGTGCATCAATATGGTCGCTTGGTTGACATCCTAGACAAGGTCAGGTATATATGGGGAAACTGATCCTTAAGGAGAACCCGGCAATGCATAGGATGCACACAACACTCCTCACTGTTCTGCTCTTTGTCACACTTGCCACTTCTCATGCGGGCGCTCAAGCCAATCTGATCTTCAACCCCGGCTTCGAAGTCGGCGCGGGCGGATGGTCTCTGCCCACGGGAGCCCAGGTGGTGCAATCCGCGGCCCATGCGGGCGGCCAAAGCCTGCGCATACAGGCCGGCTTGGGGGTCAACCCGGTTGTGAAGCAGTATATCGCCGTCTCACCCGGCTGCCCCTATACATTCTCCGCATGGATTCGCACCCAAAACGTGATCGGCGGCACGGCCAGGATCAAACTCGAGTGGTACGACGCGTCAGGCAAATACATCGGGGGCTACGGCTCGGAAGGGCTCAGCGGCACGCAGGATTGGACACAGCCCGTCGAGGTCACCACCGTCATCCCGGACAACACGGCCCGGATCGCGGCGCTACTTTATATGACCAAGGGCTCCACCGGCACGGCCTGGTTTGATGACATACAGGTCGGCAATGATATGATGTTCCGCTCCATTCTCCGCTACCCTGCCTATAGAGGCACGATCTATCCGGGGCGGTCGAAGCGCGTGTCCGTCGGGATCGAATTTCGCCAGAACACGCTCGCTCCGGTGGCATACCCGAGGGTGAATGTGGCGGTGCTTGACCGATATGGAGCACAGGTGGGGAGCGGGTCCAAGACCAGCCTCAGCACCACCTACTGGGACAACATCAAGATCAACCTGACCTATCTCGCGGCAGGCTCATATACAGTTCGTGTGCGGTTGGTCAACGGGAGCACCGGCTTTGTCGTGCGAACACTGACGCTGCCGCTGACCATCGCCGCCTCCACGACGCCATATCCAAAGGTTTATATTGACGAATACGGCCGCTGCGTGGTAGACGGCAAACTTTTCTTTCCGCTCGGATTTTACGACAATGGAATGTCCGCGTCCGGAATGTCGGACCTGGACCGCATCTCCGCGACGAAGTTCAATTGCATAATGAACTATACTACCTCCACCGGCGCGCTCAAATACACCGACGCCTACCTGGCCAGGGCACAGAGCGTCGGTCTGAAGATCATATTCTCCGTCAAGGACTGCTACAGCGGCACCCCGTGGGAACCGACCAGCCTCGGATTCTGGACCGGCGCGTTCAATATATTCAAGGGGCTTGTGGAGACCTACAAGAACCATCCTGCCCTGCTCGCATGGTACATCAACGATGAGCTGTCGAACGAGTATCTGCCTCAGATCGCCGACCGATATAATTACATCAAGAGCAGCGACCCGAACCATCCGGCCTGGCAGGTTATGACGACCGCCACGAACCACAGGGCTCACGTGGACAATACGGACGTGCTCGGAGTCGACGACTATCCTGTCTTCCAACAATACAGGGACAAACTGGCCCAGCCGCCGATGTCCGACTTCGGCAAATACACCGACTACCTCCGGGCCGCCGGGATGGGCGCGAGGGCGATATGGATGGTCCCCGAATGCTCGAGCCAGAAGCCGTATAACTCGCTCAGCCAACCGCCCAGCTTCCAGCAGATGATGTGCCTTGCATACCAGGGGCTGATCCACGGCGCCCGGGGGCTGGTCTTCTTCTCTCTGGAATACTTGACAAGCGATGACGGCGACGCTCAGTTCGCGGCGGTCAGGCAGCTCGGCGACGAACTGGACCGCATCAAGCCGATAGCCCTCGGCATAGACGCGCCCACCACGCTGAAACTCACTGTCTCCGACGCCCGAATATCAGTGCTCTCGCGAATGTCCGGCAGCAATCTATACATGCTTGCCGTGAATCCATATAACGAGACGGTAACAGCCGCGTTCAAGTTGGGCTCGAGAGTGATCGCGAGCAGCGTGCGAGTGGGACCTCCGGGGATTGTTCAAAAGACCATCCCCGTCACCAATGGCGCGTTCACGGACTCGCTGGAGCCATATGGGGTTAGGGTATACAAGACGTCTGCTCCGTGAAAGTAGGGAACAGGGAATAGGGAATAGGGAACAGAAGGGAGGGCCTGTTCGTCCTGGGTTTGAACCCCGGACGCAAGTTCCCCGGGCTTGAGCCCGCATCCTCTCCTTTCGCGCTTTCGTCCCTTCGAGTCGGAATGGGGGAATGTGCCATTTGCAGGATGGGCGTTTGACATAAGGACTTGAGGTGGATACACTGAGGCCTAGGAGGGCTGCACTATGCAACGCTTGTTTAGCACGATCATTGTCTTATTGTACTTCGCAATGGGCGCGTCCGCCGGAGAAATCCATGAGGCCATGTACGTAGGCGACAACCTGAAAGTAAAAACCTTGCTTCAGGCTGATCCACAGTTGATCAACGCCAAAGACGAGGCCGGGCTAAACTTGATCCATCGCGCTGCGGTAAATGGCCACAAAGGAATGGTGGTATACTTGCTGAACCACGGAGCACAGGTGCCCCCGCTCCACGCGGCAGTGCTGAGAAACGATTTCTTACGGGTTAAGCAACTGCTGAAATCCAATCGCAAGCAGGCTAATCTCAAGGACTCAAATGGGGTGGCCCCGCTTCACTACGCGGCCATGCTCGGCTACACTTCCGTGGCCGAAACCCTTATCCGCCGAGGAGCGAACGTAGGCGTCCAATGTGACGTGAAGGGCGTGCCGGGTTCGGATAGCGTAGGCGGGCGCTTGACCCCTCTCCACTATGCAGCCCTGAACGGCCACGCTCTCATTGCAATCATCCTTATCGCCAGGGGCGCGAATGTGAATGCCGTGGATATCGAGGGACATACTCCCCTCTATGAAGCAGCCTTCGGCGGCCACCGGGATGTCGCCCAACTACTAATAAGAAGAAAGGCGAGAATAGACGCCATGAGTGACAATGGCACACCGCTGCACGGGGCGGCATTTATGGACCACCTTGACATGGTCAAGTTCCTGGTTTCGCAGGGCGCAAAGATCAACCTGGCGAACGCTTATGGGGAGACTTCGCTGGCGCTGGCGGAATCTATGGATAATAAGGACGTAGCGGATTACCTCAGAAGCAAAGGCGGAAAGCGTGCACCATAGACACAGCTCTGCGGGAGTCTTGCCCTCTACCGCCTATTTCAAGCAATCAGCACCGGCCTGAACTCCGTATGGTCCACCGACACCAGCCGGTACTCGACGCCGTTCACATTGCCCTCCAGATAATAGCCGGTGTGGATGTGGCCGTAGACTAGTATGTCCACATTGTAGGCCTGCAGGAGGTCTGCGAACTCGTTAGGCTCGAGGTCAGCGTTGAATGGGGGATAATGCAGCATGACCAGTCGCTTATCCACCTTCTTGGGCATCTCTTTAAGCCCGCGTTCGAGGTAGGCGAGTTCGCGTTTCATCACACGGTCGTCACCGGCGTCGGGGTCTTCCTCTAGCTCGACCCGCCAGCCGCGCGTGCCCGTAATGCCGACATTCTCGACGACGACTGCCCTGCCCTGCATCAGGCAGATGCTCTCGTCAACTATCGCTTGAATGCGATTGGTGGATTCGCGCCGCCACCAGTAGTCGTGGTTGCCTCGAATCAATATCTTCCGGCCGGGCCTCTCGGCGATGTATTGCAGATCGGGCTTTGCCTCGTCCAGCCTGAGCGCCCAGGAATGGTCCCCGGCCACCAGCACTGTGTCCTCCGGTGAGACTACCGCGTCCCAGTTGGCGGCGATTCGTTTATCATGATCCCGCCATGCCTCGCCAAAGATATCCATCGGCTTATGTTTGCCAAGCGAGAGGTGCAGATCGGATATTGCATATATCGGCATACTACCGATTATACAGTGCGCGGATTCCACATTCAATAGATGATCACCCCAGCACCCCGTTCCCGGGTCTATCAATTATGTAAATGTTGCCAACACAGTCTTGACAAATAACCGGTTGCATGCTATCTTCCGATGGGGTCAATCTATGTAACAAGGGAAGGAGCTTAACAAAAGATGAAACTAATGTGTATGATTATGGTTGCGCTGCTGGCGTTGGGGCTTGCTATTCCAACTCTCGCGCAGGGAGGGGCGACCGTCCTGTGTCAGGGCAACATCTGCGGGGGCGGTGGAATCCGTAACTATCAGTATGATGTGACCGGTACTGGGGGGCTGCTGCTCCACCAGTTCCACGTCGGCACATGCGACCCCAACATTGCCGACTACTCCAACATCCTCGGGCCGGTCGGGTGGACGTTCGGTATCTTCAGCATCCTTGAAGATCACCGCGACGGCTTCACCCCCCACGGCGGAATCTCCGCGCCGACGGGCAAATGCAACTGGTCGGCCGTCTGGACGGAACCGGATAACGGACCGGGCGTGCAGAATGCGCTGTTCGGGTTCGACAATCCGAACTTGCCACACGACGTGGGCTGGTTCATCAACAGCAGCCAGGTGGTCGAGAACTGGGCAGCCCCGGTCGGCATGGGGGCCGGACCCGTCCACGGGCCAACAGTTCCCGAACCGGGTTCACTGCTCGCGCTTGGCTCAGGCCTGCTTGCGCTGGGCGGATGGACGCTCAGAAGACGCAGCTAAAGCATTACGGGCGAGGGGAGCGCCGAACCAGCGCTCCCCCCAATCCGCAATCCAAAATCCAAAATCCCTACATCCACCCTTTGCGCTTGAACCACCACGCCATCATGCCGGTAACCACGGCCATCGCCGCGACGGTGCCCCAAAACGCCTTTACCGAATGCAGCCCCGGCAGATGGACGAAGTTCATCCCGAAGAATCCCGTGATGAACGCGAGCATCATGAGAATCGTGGCGAAGACGGTCAGCACCTTCATCACCTCGTTCAGGCGGTTCGAGACGGTCGAAAGGTAGATGTCCAGGTTCCCGCTCAGGATTTCCCGGACCGTGTCCATCATATCGAAAATGCGGATCATCCTGTTGTAGACATCCTGGAAGTAGACCTGGTCCTCGCCGGTGATGAACGGAAAGTCGCGGCGGGAGAGTTCGTTGAATATGTCGCGCTGGGGACCAAGGAGTCTTCGAAGCTCGAAGCCCTGGCGTTTGAGCTGAAACAGCTTGTGAAGCGAGGATTTGTCCGCCCTGTCGAGCATTGTGATTTCGAGCTTGTCGGCCTCGTCGTCGAGCTTCTCGACCACCGGGAAATACGTCTCGACCAGGTCCTCCGCAAGCAGATAGAATGCCCGTATCGCCCCGTGCGCCGAAAGTCCGGGGCTACCCTTATACTCCGCCAGTGCCCTATCCACCGCCTCGCTCTTCTCGCCCCGAACTGCCGTAATCATAAACTTCTGACCCGCCACCACGTGCAGTTCCTCGGGCCGAAGAGGATGCTCCCCGCGACCGGTCGTCGTGATGGTGGTCATATTGACGTAGAAGTGGTCAGAGAACTCATAGAGGTGTGGGCGGCTGTAACCGTCTCGCAGGCTGTCGACAACAATCGAATGAAGTCCGAACTGGGTCGCCAGGTCGGTTATCTCGTCCGATTGCGCCGAACGCACATCGACCCACAGCAGCTTGCCGTCTTCCTCCACCAGGGACCGCCAATCATCGAGCGGGACGTCCTCCTGATAGCCGTCGGGTGTGAAGAGATAGGTCTTGATCAACTGGCATTTTCCTCACTAGAAGTGGAAGGGATAATGCAGATTGCAGAATGCAGAATGCAGATTGGCCCATAATTGCGATGGTCCCTTCATTCTGCATTCTGCAATCTTCAATCTGCAATTCTACGCGTCCGCCACGAACTGCGCCACCAGGTCGCCGACCTCGGTGGTCGAGTAGCCCATCTTACCGGCGCTCATACTCTTGAGCTTGCTGCCGGTGACATAAGCGATGGCCTGGTCCACGATGTCGGCCGCCTTCTGCTCGCCCAGCGTTTCGAGCATCATCTGAGCCGCGCCGATGGCGGCGAGCGGGTTGATGATATTCATACCCGTATATTTGGGCGCGGAGCCGCCGATAGGCTCGAACATGGAGACGCCCTTCGGATTGATGTTACCGCCCGCGGCGACTCCCATGCCGCCCTGGGTCATCGCGCCGAGGTCGGTGATAATATCGCCGAACATGTTGTCGGTGACGATCACGTCGAACCACTCCGGGTTCTTGACCATCCACATCGTCGTCGCGTCGACATGGGCGTAGTCGGGTTTGATATCAGGGTACTCCTTGGCCACATCGTAGAATGCCCGCTCCCAAAGGTCGAACGCGTATGTGAGGACGTTGGTCTTGCCGACCAGCGTGAGCTTCTTGTCCTTGCTGCGCTTCCGGCAATACTCGAACGCGTAACGGATGCATCGCTCGACGCCCATGCGGGTGTTGATCGATTCCTGAACCGCCACCTCGTTCGGGGTGTTCTTTCTGAGCACGCCGCCCGCGCCGGTGTAGAGACCTTCGGTGTTCTCCCGGACCACGACATAGTTCACATCGTCCGGCCCCTTGTCCTTCAAGGGGGTCTCGACGCCGGGATAGAGCTTGACCGGCCTGAGATTGATATACTGGTCCAGCGCAAACCTGAGCGCGAGCAGAATACCCTTCTCTAATATGCCCGGCTTCACATCGGGATGGCCTATCGCGCCGAGGTAGATCGCGTCGAACTTTCGCAGTTCATCCGGCGCCGACTCCGGCAGCACCTCTCCTGTCCTGATATACCTGTCTCCGCCGTAGTCGAAATCGACAGTCTGATACTTGAAACCGACTTTCCGGCTCGCGGCTTCCAGGACTTTCAAACCCTCCTTCACGACCTCCGGGCCGGTCCCGTCACCGCCGATCACCGCTATCTTATACATTCATAATCCTCCTGTAGGTCTTCCAAGCCTAAACGTCGCTAAAGGCCATATTGTCACTTCTTCAAATGTAGTCGAGAATCCTTTGACGTGCAATCGACAATCGGACAGATGCGTCCGCGACTTAAGCACAAAAGAACAAAATGGTACAGAATCTGTTTAGCTTGTTTACGAAGATGGGTAACAGACTGATCGTTGGTAGATTGGGCTGGCTGACAGCCGGCCCAAAAGAATCAAGGAGGAAAAAAGATGAAGCAGTTACTATGTGTCGTTATCTTCGTCGTGGCCATCTGCGTCACGATCACAGGCCAGGCGATGGCCGTCGTCCCCGGATATCCGTTGAAGTGGTCGCAACCCGTGGTACAGGCCTACGATTCCGCCGGCCTGCCATTGACCCACAACGGCAAGCCCGTTTACAACGGATGGGATGAGCCGTCCTGGTCGAGGAACCCAGTCGGCGTCCCGCCCGTTGCCCCGCAGGTCGCGGATGACTGGGAGTGCAGAGACAACAGGCCCGTAACCGATTTTCATTGGTGGGGCTCATACATCAACTGGCCGGACTTCGTGCCTCCACTTAGCCCGGCGGCGTTTTGGTTCGGGATATACAGTGATGTTCCCGCGGTAGGGACAGGCAGCTACAGCCACCCCGGGAACTTGCTCTGGACTTACGCGACAACCGCCTACCAGCAAGTCCACGTGGGCTACGATCTCTATCCTCTCGGCACGGCACCTGAGGCATGCTTCCAGTATAACGTCTTTCTCCCTCAGGCGAACTGGTTCGATCAGGCCAAGTACTCCGTGCCCGGCCAGAAGAACATATTCTGGCTCAGCATAGTGGCGATCTACCCCAACGGGACAAACTTCCCCTGGGGCTGGAAGACCCGGCCTCATTACTTCCAGGATGACGCTGTCAGGGCGGTAGCCACGACTCCATCCGGCTGGTCACCGATTATCGCGAACAACGAGAGTTGGGACCTCTCATTCGAGTTGTCGACCGTCCCCGAGCCGGGCACCCTTCTCGCGCTTGCCAGCGGGTTGATAGGATTCGTCGGACTTGCCATGCGAAAGAGACAATAGCGACACCGGGGGACACCCGGGTGTCCCCCGACTCGCGCGGTGGCCGGGCGGTTACTCCGTCTCCCCCATTGTGGCCGAGACCGGCCGCCGCGACACTGCGGCAGAAGCATCGTTGTCCCCTGGCGAATGAATTCGCGGCTACAAATACACGAAGTCTCCCTTCGGAGACTACATTACCCAGTCGGCGCAGGCCGACTTTGTGTAGTTGTGGCCGTGGTTTTACCGCTGGGGCTTTACTCCCGCCTTTGCGCGATAATGCTTGACAGCTTGCGCTGAGCTTGCTAGACTCGGCTAAGGGGTAAACGTAATTAGGAGGAGACCTTGGCGAAGTCCGCGCTCTTGATCAAGATGATTGACCTGCTCAAGACCCGCCCGGGAATCACGGTGGGTGAGTTAGCGGCGATTCTGGGAAGATCGGACCGTACGGTCTACAGGTGGTTAAACGAGATTGCAGTCGATTTACAGTCGCCGCTGTACTGTCACGACGGCGGCTACTACTTCGCGGGTAAGCCCGATCTGAGAGAAGTTGATTTGACCCCCGAGGAACTCTTGGCGCTGCGCCTGAGCTTGAAATCGTCGCTGTTCGGGGATGGATCGCCGATCAAGAAATATGCCGAATCGGCGTGGCTCAAGATAAGAGACGCGGCACGGTTCGAGGAACTTGTCGAGGCCCGGAGTCTCGCCTCCAGCCGAGTCGTCAATATTAATGCGCCCGCCGGTGATGTGCCTACGGGTCTGATCGAAACGCTGGAAATGGCCATTGACCGGCGCGAGCGCCTCAAGGTGATTTATCGGTCGCAGAAGAGCGGCGAGGTAAAGGACTATACTATCGACCCCTACGCGATGGTATTCCGTCGTCATAGTTGGTATGTCCTGGCGTTCTGTTACGAGCAGGAAAAGGTCATCCAGATGAAGCTGGTGCGCTTCCGGGACGCGGTGAAGCTGGGCGTGAGGTTCGACCCGCCGGATGACTTCTCCGTGGATGACTATTTCGACCTGAGCTGGGAAGCATGGGCCGGCGGAGAGCCGACGCGCGTGCGGGTAAGGTTCGACCAGTGCGTGGCACCGTTGATCGCCGAGGTGAAACGCCATCGAACCCAGGTAATCCACCCGAGCGACGACGGCGGCATCATCTTCGAGGCAACCGTCGCTGGAATCGAGGAAATTGCTATCTGGATAATGGGTTACGGCAGGCACGCGGAGGTGCTCGAGCCGGAATCACTCCGCCGCCAAATAGCCGGGCACGTTAGCGGTATGGCCGCTACCTATGCGCCTGACGTCGATAAGGTTGTTGAAGCGGTTGAAGAGTTGGATGGTTTGATGGCCTGATTTCATGATAAAATGCAGTAATGAGGTGCTTTCGACTTTCCCTGATAGCCGCGCTTCTGATATTATTGGAGGGCTTCGCGCTTGCGATCGGACGGCCCGAAAATGTGCTGGTTGTTCGCAACGGCGCCAGCCCGGTATCGACCAGTATCGCCTCATACTATATGGCTCAGCGTGGCATACCGGCGGGGAACCTGGTCACGATTAGCACGGTCGACTCCAGCCTCTCCAGCGCCAACGAATCAATTGCTCTCCAGAACTATCTAACACAGATCGAACAGCCGATCAGGATGTTTCTTTCCAACAGCGGCCTGGCGAACCAGGTGCAGTTTATCGTCCTTACGAAGGGCGTGCCGCATCGGCTGAGCAGCGACCCGGACGGCGGGAAGTACGGCGGGAGGTCGGTGGACAGCGTGCTGTCCTCGATTGACCTGGTGGACCAGATGCGGATTTCGTTCGGCACTGACGGCGGGATCGCGTCGATCAACCGTTACTGGCGCGCGACCGAGCCGTTCACCCATGCCGCGTACGGCGGGTATCTCGTGACCAGGCTGGATGGCTACACCGAGTCTGACGCCAAGGCGCTGGTGGACCGTTCGCTGGCGACTCCGATGTCCCCACTCTATGCGCTGATGGATGCAAAATCCGTCCCGACCCCCGCTCAAATCGCTCTCCAGCCAAAATCGCTCCTGCTTCCCGACGGTACTTTCGATACGACCTACAACTTCACATACAGTGACTACGACGCCGATATGGCGAAAGCCGCGCAAGTGATCGCGGGCAGGCCTCAGCTATCGGTTACCCTCGACACGGCCGCCGCGTTCATCGGCAGCCCGAATCCCCTCACAGCCTACATCTCCTGGGGGAGCAACGACGGCAATTTCAGCGAAGCCACTTATCACAGCCTGATGTTCGGGCCGGGGAGCATCGCCGAGACGGCCGTATCGACCAGCGGGCGCACGTTTCTGCCGACCACCGGCGGGCAGTCGCTGATGGCCGACCTGATTTCCCAAGGCGTCGCGGGGGTGAAATGCTACGCGACCGAGCCGTATCTCGACTCCATCGCTTCCCCCACCGTTTTGATGGACTTGTATACATCCGGCCGCAACCTGGCCGAGTCATACTATGCGGCTTCAAGGTTCGTCCAATGGAAGGATGTCATGATCGGCGATCCGCTCTGCGCTCTCTCAGGCGACTTCCCCACGACCATTCCCGCCGCTAAAGCCATGGCGGACGGGTCGCTGGTCTCGCTCGACGGCGTTGTCGTCACAGCCGGGACGGATGTCTTCGGAGACAAATTCTACGTCGAGGACACCCACCGAGCGTCAGGGCTTCAAGTGCGTCTCGGCAAGACGTTTTCAGGGATAACGGCGGGAATGACCGTGAGCGTCCGCGGCATCATCCAAACCGACGCTGGCGAGAGATACGTTGCGAATGCGAGTGTGGTTTATTAGTAATGCAGAATGACCTATGGCCAAGGTGTTTGTATGCGTCGGGAGGCATTTTACACCGACGCTAGCTCTTCGCATACAGGTAAGCTTCGGGGTGAAAATCTTCCCGACTACCCAGGGACAATCAAGGATTTCCAAAATCCTTTCCTTCCCCTACGCCCTTTCGGGTTTTCGTGGTGAAATCCCCTTCCCTTCTCTTGCATCTCCCTCCGCGTTTCACCTCGCCGCGTAGCGGGTAAACTGCTGCTGAGCTTTAAGATATAATACTGAAAATATGGAGGTGTATCTATGGCGGGTTTTGCTGATCCCTTTTATGGGAATGCGCCGGAAAGGAAGTTCACCAAGAGCGAGCTTATACGGGCGCTGAGGCTGAACGTGGCGGCGGAGGAGGAAGCCACCGCGCTGTATGAGGCCCACGCCGACGCCACCGACAACCCCGTGGCGAAGAAAGTTCTCCTAGACGTGGCGAACGAAGAGCGGGTGCATGTGGGTGAGTTCATCAGACTGATCGATATCATTTCAGCCGGAGAGGAACAAGCCTGGATTGACAACGGCTACGAAGAGGTCGATGACATGGCGGCGGAGGTCGCGAGGGGCGATCTCGAGCCGGCCACTCCCGCCGAGAAGAGAGCCGCCGAAGAGGCCGAACATGGCTCCGGCGGTGACGGCTCGAGCGGTGGCGGCGGGACGACTATCGGGTCACTGAAAGCGTAGCGAAAGGAGCGTGAAGTGATGTCGGACAAATATTTGGGACGTGAAGAATCTCCGTTTGGCGATGAGATATGGGAACGGCTGGACCAGGTGGTGATATCGGCCGCCAGAGCTCAACTTTCGGCCAGGAAGCTGCTGGACATCGAGGGGCCGTATGGCTTTGGGCTGAAGAGCGTGCCGCTGGCGGACCGCGTGGTCAGCGACACCGGGGCGCGAGTGATCACGGCGGATGTCCTAACGATTCCGTTAATCGAGACGATGTTCACCCTCGGCGCGCGCGACCTGGCTGCGTTCGAGCAGACCGGGTTCGCGCTGGACACCAGTCCGGTAGCTGAGGCCGCCATAGCAGCCGCTGCCGCCGAGGACGCCCTGATATTCGAGGGGCACAAAGACCTCGGCCTGAGCGGAATTATGACCGTAAAGGGCGCGCAGTCGGTGACTCTCGGTAAGTGGGATGAGATCGGCACGGCGGCGAACGACGTGATCAAGGCTGTCAGCGCGCTGGATGCCGCGGGCTTCCATGGGCCGTACCTCCTTGCGCTTGCGCCGGGTTTATATAACATGCTGTACAGGCTCTATCCGCAGGGGTATCAGGTGGAGTTGCAGCACGTGGAGAGCATAGTCGGCTCAAGTGTGATCAAGGCGCCCGGCATCAAGAAGGGTGGGGTGCTGCTGGCCTCGGGCAAGCAGTTCGCCTCGATAGTGATCGGTCAGGACATGGCGACCGGCTTTATCGGCCCCGAGGACTCGGATTACAAGTTCAAGATATCCGAAAGCCTGGCCCCGAGGATACGAGTCCCGGCCGCGATCTGCGTGCTGAAAGCGTAGTTGGAAAGTCGTTGTTGGTCGGGGGTTTGAACCCCCGACCGGCAGTTCCCCGGGCCTAAGCCCGCCATTCCCGGTGATACTCAGTACCCACGGTTGAGTACGCCATCCCTTTGGGTAAAGACCCCAAAACATTGTCTATTCAATGGAGGTCAGATTTATGAAGCACGAATTGCCGCCGCTCCCGTATGACTACAACGCGCTGGAGCCACACTACGACGAGGAAACCGTCCGACTTCACCACGACAAGCATCACGCGACCTACGTCGCGGGTCTGAACAAGGCCGAGGAGGAGTTGGAGAAGGCCCGCGCGGCCGGCGATTTCGCCACGGTGCAGCACTGGGAGAAGCAGTTGGCTTTCCACGGGTCGGGGGATGTCCTGCATACGCTGTTCTGGGAAAGTATGTCCCCCAATGGCGGCGGCGAGCCCAAGGACGGCCTGCTGGAGCTTATCAACAAAGACTTCGGCGGCTTCGACGCATTCAAGAAACAGTTCTCCGCGGCTGCGGCGACGGTAGAGGGCAGCGGCTGGGCGGTCTTGGGCTACATGCCCGCATTCGACAAGCTCTATATCCTCCAGATCGAGAACCACCAGAAGCTCACCGTCTGGGGAATCCGCCCCATATTGGTGGTCGATGTCTGGGAGCACGCCTATTATCTCAAGTATCAGAACCGCAGGCCCGAGTGGATCGAGAACTGGTGGCGAATCGTGAACTGGGAAAACGCCTCCAAGATGCTCGCCGATGCCAAGTGCATCACGAGCGCGCCACATACAAGATAGAAGGGAATTGCAGATTGCAGATTGCAGAATGCGGATTGAAGGGAGGGACCTTCCCCAATCTGCAATCTGCAATCATCAATCTGCAATTATTTCAGCGCCAGGCAGGTAACGGCCCCAGTAATGCTCTCAATCACGATCTTCTTCTTGCCGACCTTGGCCCCGCTGAGCCTGTCGCGGAAGGCCTCGGGGGTGAGTTTGGTGCGCACTGAGAACGTGGCGGTCTTGCCGGTATACTTGGGCTGGCCGACGAACTCCACGTGCCCCCGGAAGTCTCTAATCACGCCCTTCAAGGCCGAGAAACCGTCGTAGGAAATGTTGCTCGCGACCAGGCGGAGGACCCTGCCGTTCTGTACCTGCCGCGCCCAGCTTGCGAGGACCTGTTCGGTGAACCGCTTGGAGTCGGCGGTTATCAGCCTGCCCCCGGCTTGGTCGAGCGCTGTGGTCGCGGCTTCCGAGGCATCGCTGAAGCTGGCCCCCCTGCCTTCGCAGAGCTTCGGCGTGAACAGCACCTCGCCCGTGTCCGCATAGACGAGCCTTGCGCTCACCGTGGCGCTGCACGATTTTACCTCGCCTCCGGTGAAATCATCTCCCTTGGTCTCGACCGCCTTCGCCGTCCCCAGGACCAGAATCTCCGCGCCTTCGTCTTCCGCGAGCGCGGCGGCGGCCTTCGTGTCGCCCTTTTCGAGCATCAGGCGAACAGATTGCTTCTGAATAACGCGCTTGATCACCTCGGGGTCCACCACGTCGAACTTGCGATCTTGAAGAGAGCGCATGATCGCCTGCGCGCTCACGGGCAGATCGGGGCACGGCTTGCCCAGGCATTCCTCGCGCACCAGCACCATCACCTTCGGGCGCTGCATGGCGTTATAAATTTCCTCGATGTTGCTCATGTCGCTGATCAGGCTTGTGAGCTTCACCTTAGCCGAAATCTTAATGGTGAGGAGCTGGTTCCCCTCGACGTTCTTGACGCCGCGCGAGCCCTCGACCTTGCTCCAGGACGCGATATATCCCTCGGACTTGGTGAGGATGTTTTCCTCGACGACCTGATAATTCTTGCCGAGTGTCTCGGCTTTCACGAACACCCCCACGGCAGCCTCGACCGCGTTACGTTTCGCGTCCGCCAGGGCTTCGTCCTCGGCCTTTGCGATGTCCTTGTTTGTGACCGCCGCGCTGCCCTCCGCGGTTACGGACATCTCCGTGTCACCCTGCTGAGCAAACCCGCCGCACGGCAGGCCCGCGAGCATCATGGCGGCTATCAAGCAAACCAGTATATACCTCATCTCTGATCTCCTACCCCGGCAATAGTGGTTACTTAGTCTTTCATCGCGCGCGCCGGGATTCCTTCAGCCAGTTTCAATGCACAAAAAAAAGCACGGCCCCAAGATGTGAGACAGTGCCGGTATCTATCAAAAATCGTCCGAGATTATTTTCGCCTTCTCAGAAACCCAAGCCCCGCAAGGCCGGCGATCAGAGTGACAATGCTTGCGGGCTCAGGGACTACCGGGTCCACCGTTGCGACAGCGGCGGCCATGCTCGATGAGGCGACCACAAGGGCGGCAGCCACAGCCACGAAAGACAGCAATTTCTTCATCATCTATCTCCTTCCTCCGTCGCCGTGGCGCGGAGTTTGTCAATGGTGTTGTGTATTTGGGCTTCTCAGTCGGAAGCCTATTGCGTGCCGTGCTTGCGAGCCAAGCCGACACACTGTAATGATACAGAACTATATCACAAATGTCAATCGGTCATACGAAAAACCGGCAATTGTGCAGGGAGAGTTGCAGCTACTCGAAAGCCGCTATCCCCGGCGGCTTCCTCAGCCCGAGCGGGCGCGGGCTGCCCTGAATGAGGTTGGCCGCGTTGTTCCTGACCTCTATCCGCACCGTGTTCGCGCCGACACTCGATGCGTCGGTAATGTCGAACTCATAAGGCCCCCACAGACGCCTGCCCGCGAGCCTGCCGTTGACATATATCGCCGCCGAGTCATGGATATCGTGCAGGTTCAGTATCAGCGCGGAATACTCGCGGTCAAGGTCGAAGCAGGCGGTATAGATGATTGTTCCAGAATAGAACGGAAAATCCATCTCCAGCGCGAACGGGTTCAGCTCGCCCGGAGCCGCAAGCACCAGCAGGTTTCCCGCGATATGAACCCGGAAATCGCCTACCAGCCTCGGCGGCTCGCTGAGCTTCGTCGGTGAGATCACCCTCAGCACGTTCTTCCCGCGCTTGAGCAAATGCCCCACGCGCGCGTGAAGGTCCTCATAGTCCGTGAGATACATATCGGGAGTCGCAGGCTGCAACCCCACACGAGTCCCATTGATATAAACCTCGCAGCCCGCGTAATCGGCGTCGAGAATCAGAGAGCACGCTTCCGGCTCGGGCAGAGGGTCGTATTCGATACTTATGGCCGCGTCGTATGTCCCCGCATGCTCTTCAAACGATGTCGGGTTCGGGTCCCAGTTCACGGGAATATACCTGGGATTGGTCCGGATATCCACATCGACCGGCTCCTTGCCGTGGGCGGAGTAGTTGAACCTGTAGATCGAAGCGACGTTGATCGGCGGCTCCACTGCGAGGTCCCTTATTTCAATGGAGACAGGTTCACCCTCGTTCTGCTTCCGGGCCGGGGCGTCGGCGACGCCGCTTACGAGAAAATACGACTGGTTCGGCTGGAACCTCAGCTCGACCTGCGTTCGCGTGCCCGCGCGCCTGCCCGTGATGGCCGTGTACGCGCCGGTCTCGGGGTCGAGGATCGCGGGGGCGGGATAGTCCTTGATCATCGCCATCACCTTGCGGTGTTTGTCCGAGCGATTGAGCAGGAACGTGATCTTGCGGCCGTCCTTCTCGCGGCGGTATGCCATAATGTCATCCGAGCCGCCGCCGGTGATCTGGATATCATCACCTATCTGCTTCTTCAGGATTTCGACGAAGCCGACCAACTCCTCGCTCCGAACGAAGCTCGCCCCGTTCATCGTATCCGGCAGGTTTTGTGGAAGCGGCTCCATGGACTTGTGGAACAGCGTCGTGTTCACCCCGGATTTCGAGATCTCCGTGAGCCTGATTACCTCCGCCGGGCGCATATAGGAGGTGGTGGGCACGACGAGCACCTGATACTCCTCGTCGGCGAGCTTGATCTTGCCATCCTCGAGAGTCGCCTCCGTGAGCGCCCGGTAATCGAGCAGGTCGAAATCGATCTGGTTCTTGACGAGCTCCAGGCACAGCGAGTTGAGGAAGTTATCGGTGTGCTCGAAGTCGGAGGTCTTGCGGTCCGGCTGGTAGCTCGCCCACAGCCCGCTCAGCGGATACATCACCGCCGTCTTGCACACGTGCCGCCCGCCGGTGAGCAGGGTTTCAAGCCGCCTGACGTATTCAATGAAGTAGTCGAAGTCGTCCCAGTGCGGCGACTGATAGAAGAAGCTCGGCGGGGACTCGCGCTTGGTCGGGCCGGAGATGGTGTGGTAGAGAGCGTGCGGGACAAGCAAATCGATGCCCAGCGCGTATTGCCAGTCGGTCACGCGCTTGAGATTCGCGAATGTCGTGTCCCAGTCCATGACTCCGAAGCTCTCGCTCATGCACCTCGGTTTGCCCGAGATGTGCGCCACGGACGAGCATATCTTGTGCCCGATGATCGAGTTATACCAATTGCCGAGCGTGGCCTTGCCGAGGTGGTCGACGCCGGGAATGTCCATCGCGCGCATGGTGTCGAACATGTTCCCCTGGAACCTGATCTGATACCTCAGCGGCTCCTCGTTATTGTTGTGGCCGGTGTAGATCAGGCCGTGCTCGCGGCACCACCCGGACAGGTTTGCGTGGTAGCGTTCGTTGAACAGACGGCCCGCGTGGTCCCAGAAATCGGCTCTAAAGGCCGTCCCTCCGCGATAGAACAAGTATGGTATCTTCTCGATGGGGCAGTAGCCGAAGCGCTCCTCGAACGTTTCGAAGAGATCGTCCGTGTGCGGCAGGTTCCAGTCGTCGTAGCCGACGCTCACCCAGTAGATCGACGGCTCATCGGTGAACGCCGCCGTAATGGTCTCGCCGAACTCATCTCCGAAGCGTTTGTAATACTCGTCGTAAGTGACCCGTTTGAAGCAATCGACCGCCTCCCGCGAGAGCGTGTCGATATAGAACGGGTCATACTTGAGCGTGCAGTTGAACACCTGCCAGTTGCCGGTCAGCGTCTTAAGGTGCGTCGCTTCTTCGATCACGCGCGTTTTGGTAACGGCGGCCCCTTCGATGTTTGCGGCGATCATATATTTACCGGGCCGGAACGAATCGAAATCGATCTCGCTCAAGGGACTCGCCTCGACACAGAGATACTTGCTTTGGAAGTTGGGGTCGGCTTTCTGGATGGTCATCCCGGCGGTGCCGCTGGGCCAGTTGAGCTCGTCATAAATCCAGATTCGCATCCCGAGACGTTTGGCTTCTCGCACGCACCAGCCGAAGATTTCAAACCACTGATCAGAGAGATATTCGACATCCAAGCCGTACCTCGGATGTACGATCACACTCTCGATGCCCTTCTCGCGCATCATCCCAAGCTCGCGAACGATGTGAGATTCTTCCAGATGACCGTTCAGAAACCAGAATGGGACGGGGGAGATTATCGACCGGGCCAGGTCGTTAGTATTCTGTTGGTTCAACTATTCCTACCTTATAAACTGAATGTCCGCGATACCCTGCCGCGCCACCGGGTCGAACTCGTGATCCGCTGTGATCAGTCGCGCACCCAGGCGTCGGGCAAGCGTCAGGCAGAAGCAATCAGCCAGTGAGAGTTTGCGAACGGCTTTGTGTGTGCCAGCTTCATGCCAGAAGCCCTTGTCCATGTCTTCCCTGACGATCAGACTGGTTTCGGAGAGATCGTCTACAGCGGATGTCGCATCTAACATTCCGTTGGTCCTGAAATAATCATAGTAGACCTCACACAAGTTAACCGCGTGCATATAGCAAGTGTTGTTCGGATCATCGATCATTTCGCCAACTTCGACACCCCCCGGCTCATTGTGAAACAGCGCCAGGATGGCGTTGGCGTCGATCACGAGGTTCATGACTTCCTATGCCTCTCATCCCATCGACGTTCTTCTTCCTCTACTTCCGCATGTTTTTCTCGCAAGAAGTCGTCAACCGTGCGTCCAGGCCGTGCATACTTGCCCAGCAGATCGGAAGCCTTGAGTTTGCGTTTCGGTTCAGCGGGTTGCAGTGTTTGTCGCAGGCGACCGGCCAGGATGAGTTGCAATTCATCCTCCGAAATCCGATAGAACCGGCCAAACTTCCACCCAGGAATCCGGCCCTTCTTCAGCCACTCGCGCACGGTGTTGGGCCTGACTTGCAGCTTCTCGGCGGCTTGTTCAACAGTGAGTATCCGTCCCATGGCCATGCACCTCCACTGTCAGTATACCACTAAACGTTAATAAACGTAAACAAACAGCACTAGACGTTATTCGGCCAGATACCGATGCTCCTTCCCGTCGGCCACCACGAGGAACACGAACCCGAACGTCCCGTCGTCTTTCGAGAACGTCTGGTAGCCGTCCTTTTCACCGGGACGGGAGAGCCAGATGAGGTCTTTCCTGTCGTTGTCCAGGCTGAACAGGCGCAGGTATCGATAGTCCTTCGCGCCCTCCACGATGACGGGGGTATAGTTCATGCCGCCCGTGAGAGTGAACTCCGCCCTGCCGCTCTTATCGAGCGCGATCCGGGTCGGGAAATCGGCCAGCTTCTCGCCTGCCGCGACGTTGGTGACCTTCTGGGCGTTCAGCCCGTAGTCCATCGCGGCGGTTTGGGCGGGTTTGTAGTCTTGAGTCCCGCCACCGTAGGGCATTAGAATGAGATCGATGTCGAGATAGTCCCCGGCATTTATATCGCTGCCCTTTGTAACGGGAGTCAACATCAGGATGGTATCGCCGGGATTGCGCATCGGCCCCTTGGTGTTCCACCCGATCACCGAGACCCCTGGCGCGGCGTCCTCCCCGCCAAGCTTCCCCTCGAATCGCCGCACGATGAACGCGTTCGCTCCCTTCTGGTCGGGATAGATCGTCGCGAATGCGTTCTCGCGTGGAATCGGCGCGCCGGCGATAGTGAAATCATCGTTCAGCTTGATCGAGGTGACGGTGGGTTCGCCGGTCGGGCCGCCATAAGCCACAGTGGTGTATTGCATTCCCTGGACCCAGCTTGCGATGCTCAGAAGCCGCATGTTGCGGGCAAAGTCGCCGTCCTTGACCTTGATGGTGTCCAAGAATTCAATGCGAAGATGTACAAAGTTGCGCGTTTCGTCCGTCTGCGGCATCTCGAATGTGTCGATAGTCACTTTCGCTTTGCCGTCGTCGGACACGTAGTTCAGGCTCACGTTCGCCCAGTTCGGGCCGGTGCTGTGGAACGTTGTAGAAGAATACTCCAGAAAGTGCCACTTACCCGTGTCGTCCTGATATCTCAAGAAGCTATGCCCGGCCACGTTGTCGTGCTGCGGCTGGCTCTCCCAAAACTTCTGGCTCATGGGCCGCATGTCGGCTATGTTCACCCCCTCCGGCCCGGCGAACAAAAACGGCACATAGCAGGTCGTCTCCGTGACGCCGGTGGACATATGATAGTAGTCCATCCACGCGCCGAGCGACGAGAACTGCTTCAGCGGGTGGCTGCCCCAGTTCTGATAGAGGTGCAGGCTGGTGAGGCCGCGTTTCTCGTTCTCTTCCAGGTGGAGCGGGAAGATCGTCTCCGAGAACTCCGTATCCTCTGGGTTGTAGAACGGCTCCTCGAACTCCCCCTTGAAGTTCTTGCTTATCTGCACCGTCACCGGCAGAGTGTTGTCGTCCGAATCGAGCAGCACACCACACTCGACCAGCCCGGCGTTGGCGCGCGTCTCGTGCAGGACGTATATCTTCCTTGGAATGGAGCTGTTCTTGACGGAGAACGCCGCCGCCTCGTAGTCGTTGGGATGCTGGTAGTGATAGCTGAACCCTCCCGGGCTGTCGGTCCGCAGCTTGTAGCACCCGCGTACGGGATCGTAGCCGAGCGATCTACCGGCGGTGGCCTCGAAATTAGTGGAGAGCAGCGGGCTGACCTCCGCTTCCATCTCGGGCGTGACCCGGCCCTTTTCCAGGGGAAACAGCTCGAAATATGCCGCCGGCTTCACTCCCTCGGCCCACTTGACGGTCGCGCCCTCGTGTGCCTCATCGCTGTATATGTAGTTGAATATCCGGACCCCGAAGTCGGTTTTTTCAAGGACCACGTTATCCGCGCCGTTCGGGACGGGGTAGATCAGCGCGCAGGTGGGAGCATCATCCGCGCGCCTCACCAGGCAAACATCGCTGAGCAGCGTGCCGGGCTGCTGGTTCGTCTCGGCCATGCTGGCGCAGGTCTCACCACTGAACTCGCACACGACCCCGGCGCTCTTCACTTCGATCGGCCCCGTCACGTGAAAAATGGCCCCGATGTGTGCTTTCTCGGGGTAGGAGTAGAACACGACTTCTCCCTTTACCGGCGCGCTGGTCCCGTCGGAGTCGGCGAGCTCGATGTCGAGCCAGTGGGTTTCAATGTAATAAGGCCCACGGCGGTAGATGTTGACCCGGGAGGGCCGGGCACAGTTGAGCGAGCTATAGATTCGGCCTGTCGAGTCGGTGAGCTGGAGATAGATCCCCCGGCCCCGAATTACTTCAACAGCGCCCTTCGCCCCTACCACCTTCAGGCTTCGCACTCGCCGGCCGGACTCCGCCGCCAGATCGATCCCAAGCTGATACTTCTCCGCGTCGATCTCAAATGCGTTTCGGTCGGCGTTGGAATATCTGGCCTCGATCCTCGGCCGCTCGGCAACGATTTGCCGCCGCAGGTCGGCCTTCCACGCGGCCACGGCATCCCCCGCCATTGCGCGCGGCGTCAGCATAAACAGAATGAGAGGTATCAGTAGAATTATCATATACACCAACCGCGTCTCTAGCGCGTTAGGTTTTTCGCTTTGGTGGTTGTTATGAATGTTGGTTGTCATCCCAAGCTCCCTGTCGTGATCAAGAATGAGAAACGCGCCCCGAATCCCACGGCGGGCTCAGGCGAACAACCTCGTCGATTTCGCCATGAAGTGCCAGCGTCCTCCGCACAGCAACCCGCATCCGCTCGATGTGCTCCGCCTCCGCATCGGTGAGTCCTCGATGCCTGCGATCAACAAGATACTTCCCCGGCACATCCCACCCACCGATCTTGAGAGGCGCGCTCGGTTGATCATCGCCTATCTCGAAGGCATCATCTCGCATCAGGTGAACATCAATCAACTCCCGCCCCAACGCCGACAGGCGCTGAATCATCTCTGAATCATCTATCATCGGAATGCGCGGATAGTCGATCCTCAAGAATTCGGCATATCGCTCACGATAGAGCGGGCTGTGGAGCAGTCCATATATGTAGAAGAAAACGAGATCAAAGTTAGGCATCCGCGGCTTGCTATTAGGCCGCCGAACCCCGTTTTCATATAGATACAGTGGAAACAGCGCCGCGCCGCCCCGTCTAAACAGGTTCAGATCAGCCGGACAATCCGTGCAAAAGACCACGTCCCATGTGCTTGAGCCGGTCGCCTGCCCCGCGCGTCCAACGGCCAGCGCGACGTTCTCCCTTCCCTTCTGTTCCCTGTTCCCTATTCCCTGTTCCCTAATAAGATGTCCCATGAACGGCAACCTGGGCCGTTCCATCACCGCGGCGGAACAGTATGCCCACCTCCAATCAAACGGCCTATAGAGCACCCTTACGGCCTTGTCCCGCCAGAACAAATCAGCCAGAAGCTCGCTTCGGGCCTTCTCGATGTCGAGGTCGCTGACTCGATACTCGGCCCTGATCCGTTCGGCGCTCACCTCCGGGCTCCTGAGCGCGGCGATCCGCTCAAGCAGTGCGTCTCTATCGAAATCCACGGCGAACCGGTCCCGTGAGGTCACGAACCCGACGCTGTGCTCCTCGAAGATGTCGAACAGTGACGCGAACCCGTGGAACTCCCGCTGCAGGTCGTGGTCCATCCGAATGAAGATGTGAAATGGCTCGATGGGCGTCACGTGCTCCCAAGGAGTGCCGCCGAAGTCCATTGTTCGCAGCGTCTCGAGCTTCGACTTGCGGCTCCCACGCAGCCCGGCGTACTTGATGCGGCAGGTGGACCGGTCGGTTGTCTTGACCATAAACGAGATCCCCACCCCCATCTGGATATGGAATACGTTCTCGTCACGGCCTGCCTTCAGGTCCGCCTCGGCAAGCTTGGCGTTCCCGTGCAGGTCGAGGACGTGGATCTCGTCGAAGCTCCGGGCAAGGCTCGAGCGCATGGCGCGAAAAGTGGGATTGAACAGGTAGCTGTGGTTGGTGATGAACGCGACGACCCCCCGTCCGGCGCTCTCGATCCGATGCTGGGCCATTCGGATGAACTTTACGTAGTCATCCTGCAGCCACTTGGGGTTGCGCTCGGTGAGACCTTTTCTGTAATCGGCGAGCAGGTCGGCCAGGCCGCCCGGGTTGGACGAGTGCCCCGAGTACGGCGGGTTCCCCAGGATGACGAGCGGCCTGCCGCCGGTGTCGACATCGAGGCTCTCCAACCCATCTGCCTGTCGTATATCGGCATGCTTGAGAAGCCGTGATGCCAGCTCGCACACCGGCGCGCTGAGCTCCATACCGACCATTCGAGGCGGCGGTCCGCCCCGGCTCTCGATGTGCTTCAAAAACGTCCCGATCCCGCAGCAGGGGTCCAACACGAATGCGTCCTCAAGCCGCGAATCGAACCTTTCCCGCAGCACGGATTCGACTCCACGCACCATATATTCCACAATCGCCGGAGGGCTATAGTGCACACCCCGGCCTCTGGAGTTCACGGGGTCATACGCGCGCAGGAACTCCTCATAGAAATAGACTGCCGGGTCCTTGCCTTCCGAGGCGTAATGGGCGCACACCTCATCGACTTCCGCCTGATCCAGCCCCTCATCCAGCCGTCGGGCCGGTTCAGCGCCGATGAGGCCGGTGATAAGATCGTCGATTTGCACGTCGGGGACGACGCGCTTGAGGAACAGGCCGTAGGCGGCCACCTGCGCGGCAAGATCGCCGCCGGTCAGCTGGATTTTGGCTGCATCTCGTGCAAGGCGTAATGCAAACCGGCGCGCGGATGAATGGCTGGACATGTTGATACCATATCATCCCCGCGCCTGTAAGTCAACCAATAGGCGAAGAAGAAATTGGTTCCGGGGCAGGGATTCGAACCCCGATCAACGGCTCCAAAGGCCGTTGTCCTGCCATTGGACGACCCCGGACAACCGATCTTATTATATTTGTTAATTAGGCTCCGGTCAAACTCCGCCCGCTTGTCAACTTCATCCCCATCGTTTCCGTATTCCTCAATATGGCACAACCGTCAGGCTATTACATCGAAGAAGACGCCCCATGCCCAAGGTCACGGCTCGCGGACATAAGCCCCGCGGCCGTAAGAGCCTGGGCCTTTAAGAATTGGAAGCGGCTCGTGCAGGGCGCCGCGCTGCTTGTTCTTGCTTTAGCGGCTTACTCATACGTCAACGCGCCTGTTAAGGTCGAGGTTGTACCGATCAGGACCGTGACTACCACCGAGACACTTGCGGCCACGGGCAAGGTGCGGGGCGAGCGCGTGACCGACCTCGGGCTGGATGTCGCTGGAGTGGTCCTGCGTATCGCGGTCAGAGATGGCGACCGTGTGAGCGCGGGCGCTCTTCTGTTGTCTCTGGACCGATCCGAACTGGACGCCAGGGTGCAATCGGCGCAGGCTTCGGTGGACAGTGCCGTGGCCGAGTTCACGAAGGCGAGCAGGGGGCCGCTGCCTTCGGAGATCAATCAGGTGCGAGCCGAACTGGCCCATGCGCGGTCGGTGGGTCAGGCAAAAGTCGCCCAGGCCGAGGCCCGTATGAGAAATCTCAAGGCTGGGACTCGCTCGCAAGAGATTGCCGCCGCCCAGGCCGAGCTTCAGAGCAAGAAAGATGTGCTCGCGAAAGCTCAGAAGGACCTGCGGCGCACCCAGCAGCTTGTGGACCAGGGCGCGCTGGCGGAGACCAACCTCGACTCGGCGAAGACGGATGTCGAAACCGCCGGAGCAGGGGTGATCGCCCAGGAGCAGAGGGTCAATCTTCTTAAAGCCGGGGCGACCGTCGACCAGCTTGCCGAGGCAAGGGCGGCTGTGGCGGAGGCAAGAGCCGACCGCGACACGGGCGCCATGGCCGCAAGAGAGAAGCTCAATACATTGCTGGCATACCCGCGTCCTGAGGACGTCAGAGCCGCGCGGGCAAGAGTGGACGAGGCGCGCGCGGAACTCCGGCGGGCGCTCGATCAAAGAGACAAGGCTGACCTTCGAGCGCCTTTTGATGGGGCAGTTGCGGACATTCCAGTTGAGGAAGGGCAGTCGGTGTCGCCCGGCCAGAAGCTGGTAGTTCTTCATGAGATAAGCAGGCCGATAATCGAGGTCGAGACCGACGAGGAGAACCTTAGTAACCTCGCGATGGGTCAGAAGGCCGTCGTCACCGCCGATGCCTACCCTGGTCGACTTTTCCAGGCCCGAGTCACCGACCTTGGCTCCATGGTGAACCCAGAGCGCGGGACGATTCAGATAAAACTGAGGCCGACCGAGAGCGTGAATTGGCTTCGCCCGGACCTGACGGTGGATGTGAACATCATCACGAAGAGATCAGTCAAAAGAATAATGCTCCCGCCTGATTCGCTTACGAAGTACGGCGGCCAGTCGGCGGTTTTCGTAATCAGGGATGGTCGGGCGACTCCGGTGGCTGTCACCCCAGGCGCGGCGGGAGCGGACGGAATAGTGGTCTCCGGCGGTCTGAAGGACGGCGACCTGGTGATACGCAACGCGCACAACGTGACCGCCCACTCGGACGTGCGGGCAGTCTCGGCATCCAATGAACGATGAATGCAGATTGCAGAATGCAGAATGCAGAATAACCTAGCGTTGGGAGGTCCCTTCATTCTGCATTCTGCATTCATCATTCTGCATTCCCCCCCGCCTTCGCGGCGAAAGAGGTAATAGTAGTAATTGCGGAATTTCGAGCTTAGAGTAGCCTGGCGTCACCTGCTGACGGGGCATGGTCAGACTGAACTGACGGTTGGCGCGGTGGCAGTCGGCGTCCTCCTGGTTGTGTTTCTGTCCTCGCTGATTAACGGCCTGCAGATCGGTCTTGTCGAAGACGTTGTGGGATCGATTCCGCACATCACTGTCGAGGCCGCCACGCCAGGAGCGAAGCCGCTATGGCGGGTGCCGGGCCGGGGCGGCGAGGGCGGGATACTGGTCAGCAAGCTCGAGAAGATGGCGACTCAGAAGCGCAAGGTCCAGCAGTGGCGCCGGACCGCCGACGCGATTACGCGGCTGCCGGGGGTCGATTCGCTCGCTCCGACCGCCGAAGGCAGCGGATTCGCCGCGCGCGGAGCCAAGAACATCGGCGCGGTGATTATGGGCGTGGTCCCCAACGAGCAGATGAGGGTCGGCTCCCTGAAGAACCGTATAATCGAGGGCGACTTCGCCAAGGTGGACCAGCAGAACGCCGCTATCGGCGTCAAGATGGCTGATGATATAGGCGCGGGCATCGGCAGCCGGATCAGGGTTACATCAAACGAAGGCGTCACCCAGACCTTCCGAGTGGCGGCGATATTCGACCTTGGGGTGCAGCAGGCCAATGAGTCGTGGGTCTACATGGGCCTGCCGGCGGCGCAGGGACTGCTCAAGATCGGCAAGGATGTGACCACCATAAACGTCCGCGCCCATGATATCTACTCGGCGAGCCGCATCGCCGACGAGATCAGGAGTTTCAGCCCATTGCTTGTGACGAGTTGGATGGAGTCCAACAAGGCGTTTCTGGACACCCTGACGGCGCAGAACTCGGCGGCGCTGATAATTCAGGGGATGACCCTGCTCGCCTCCGCGTTCGGGGTCGCCAGCGTGATGATAGTATTCGTTGTGCAGAAATCGCGCGACATAGGTATTCTCAAGAGCATGGGCGCCACTTCAAGGCAGATACAGAAGATTTTCGTGCTTGAAGGGCTAGGCGTCGGCCTGGGTGGCGCGGTCCTCGGATCGGCGCTCGGCACGGGCCTGTGTTTCATGGTGCAGAACACGTTTCTGCCGGGTCAGATGTTCGGCGGCAAGCCGGCCACGCTGGTCCCGATGAACTGGGATATTAGTTATGTGATGGCCGCGTCCGTGGTGGCCGTGGCCGTGGGTTTGACCAGCAGTGTCGTGCCCGCGCGCCGTGCCGCGAGACTGGACCCGGTTGAGGCGATTAGACATGGATAGACAAGACATGCCGATAGTTCAGACGGTGAATATCTCCAAGAGATACGGTAACGGTGTCGCTACATGGGCACTACGAGGGGTCAACTTCAGCGTGGCGGCGGGCGAGTTTGTCGCTATAGTGGGTGCGTCGGGTTCCGGGAAAAGCACACTCTTGAACATGATCGGCGCGCTCGACCGTCCCACGTCGGGCTCGGTTTATATCGACGGCCGGTGCACCTCCAAGCTCGATGAGAACGGCCTTGCCGCGCTCCGCGGCGACACTCTCGGGTTCATATTCCAGTTCCACTATCTCCTCAGCGAGTTCAGCGTGCTCGAAAACGCCCTGATGCCCCTGTCGATAAGAAAGGGTGGGGCGGCCCGCGAGGACATGGAGTGGGTCAAAATGCTTCTCAGCAGGGTCGGCCTATACGAGCGCATGCATTGCAAACCTAAACAGTTGTCGGGCGGCCAGCAGCAGCGCGGCGCAATCGTGCGTGCACTGGCAAACCGCCCGAAACTGATCTTGGCTGATGAACCTACGGGTAACTTGGACAGCCGGAACGGAAGTCTTGTTTTTGATCTGCTTCGCGAACTCAACTCACAACTCGGCATAGGCTTCGTACTGGTTACCCACGACGACTGCCTCGCCCGTGAGGCGCGGCGAATTGTGTCCGTCGAGGACGGCCGTATTGTCGCCGACTACTCGGTAGACGCCGTGGAGGAGGAGGTGGAAGTTGTGCCCGTCGGCGTCAGTCTCCAACCCGCTGCCTCCGAAGGCCGGCCGATTCCTAGTAGTAGAATTTACTAAACGATATCCCCAGGCCCACGTCATCGCGGCCGCCCATATCAAACCACGTGGCGTGAATGCAAGAAGATTGCTTTCGCCTCCTTATGAGTTGAGATTACACACAGATTGAGTGAAAACGAGAAGCACGCTAGTCTGGCGTCGCAAGTATATACCACTTTGTGTCCACTGGTGAAACGGCCAGCAGACAACAATCCTGAGGCCACAGCTAATTGCTCCGGCCATGGGCTGACGGTAGTATGATTGGCCGCTACCGATAGTTTATATCGAAAAAAAGTTCGCCCAAGTAGTTGACAAGCGGCCAAATACGCGATATCATACTAACCCGTTTCGGGTGAAATCGCCCGAGGCACCTTGCAAGTGTAATAGCGTTCTATCGTTCCGGTAATTCATTTCTTCGCATGATCGAGGGAGTGCATACATGGAAGCTGTTCGTGGACTAACGTTGTCAACGAAGCGCGAAGGTAACCAAGTCGTTATCTACGCAAGCGGAGAGTTGGACCTTGCCGCGGTGCCCGCGCTGGCCGAGGTCGTGATGTCAGGGTCCAAGAATGCAATTTCCGGATGCGTCCTGCACTGCGAAGAGGTGACGTTTATTGACAGTGAAACCATAAAGTGTATCCTTAATCTGCGAAGGGATCTCTCCAGTGTTGGAAAAGACCTTCGGTTGCGCAGATGCAGCAGGGAAGTTGCCAGAATACTGGCGCTGCTGGGACTCTCGCACCTCTCTCACTAGCCCGCGATTTCTCGCTGAATCCCCGAACTCTTGAAAACCCAATGTAACCGACTGACGATTATACCGAGGATATTGGCGGAACAAAGGAGAATACATTACCGTATCCCCGGTGTTTCGGGAATCTCGTTCCCGAAACTGCACGTGCGTGGGTGTTGGTGTATCGGGAATAAAATTCCCGATACACCAACACCGACATTGGCGCACTGGCACGTACCGCCGAGTTCAGGAAGTGAAGTTATCATTGATGAGTCATGAGACATCAGCATTTGACGAGATAGCAAACGGCATAGCCTCCTACGCGGGCGAGGCGGGAGGAGACATTCAGCGATACATAGTTGCCCCGGCGATGCTCGATATGGTAGGGCCGGTGCATGGCCAGCAGGTACTCGACCTTTTTTGCGGCGCGGGCTACCTCTCCCGGCGGCTTTCCGCCCTGGGGGCGAGCGTGACCGCCGTGGACAACTCGGAGCGCCTGATAGGAATCGCGGGCGAGATCAAGAACCGCGAACACCACGACATCAACTACGCGGTCGCCGAACCTACCGATTTGTCGGTCATAGAAGACAGCTCCTTCGATGATATAGTCTGCAACATGGGCCTGATGCTCTCGCGCGATCTGGCGGGAACCGTGGCCGAGTTAGCAAGGCTGGTGAAACTGGGCGGCAGGTTCATTTTCTCTGTCCTTCACCCGTGCTTCTGTATGCCGGACGCCTGCTGGGTCAAGGACGAAGACGGCAAGATGCTCTATAAGACCGTGGACGATTATTTTATCGAGGGCTGGTGGCCGTCGGAACTTGCCGCGAGCATCAGGAGCGGCCAGAAGAAGATCAAGCATCGCACATTGTCCAGATACATCAACGCGCTCGGCGCGAGAGGCTTTACGGTTCGCCGGATTATCGAGCCTCGACCTTCGCCCGATGTAATCACGCTGAAACCCCATCTGGATATCTACAACCGCCTGCCGGCCGTGGTAGTGATCGAGGCAGTATTCCCCTTCATCTGAGAGGCCGATAGTGCGCGTCATCTTCATAGCCGTTATGGTTTTCCTGCTCGGCTTTGTGCTGTGTCCTCGGACTCCGAACAAAGATCGTGTCGATCCGGACGAACTGGCGAGCGACATGCTTCGCGTGATGAAGCGCTCCCCCGACTCCGACCGGCCCACCTACACCGCCACCCGTCTGCACACGTATACCATACGAGCCGAGAGTGTCCAGTTCCGGACGAAGGTCAGGTATGGCGACTTCGGCGAACGGATCACGATGCTCGATGCTCCGTCGGCGTCCTCAGCCGACTTTCTGGCGATGACTCGGGCAATGCACATAACCTCCTTCCTTGACAGCTTTCTTCGCAAGACCAAATGGACTCCCCTGGTGGAAGGTGAGGAGAAGATCGTGGGCAGGGACGCATGGATTGTTCGGTTCAAACCGGACAGGAAGCGTGTTCCCTGGGCGCACTGCTGGATCGACAAGGAAACATTCGTCGTCCTCGCCGCCCGCGTTTGGGATGGCCACAACTGCCTGATAGGCTCTTTCAAGACCACGAAGATCACCTACTGATTTCGCTTCCTGCTTCGTGAACCGCCGCACTCCAAATTCACGCCCAGCCGGACTTCCCATATGCCACTGAATGCCTCATCCTGGTTTGGCTGGGCTTCCAAGGGGGAATCATTGCTTATGAGTGTGTGCTGTTGCTGAGCGGCGGTTTTGGGGCAGATGTTCTAACCTCCAACTTCTAACTTCTGATCATAGGAGGCTAGGCAGTGAGTATCCAGGACGAAGTATTGGCGGGGTTGGTGAGGAACGCCGTGGTTCAAGACAAACGTATCGGCGGACAGGCCATAGTTGCGCGTGTCGTGGAAGGCGAAGTGTTCCTCAAGGGCACGGTGGATACGGAGGAGCAAAAGGAGCTTGCGATTCTCGTGACGCGTGGAATCGCAGGCGTGCGACACGTCAGTGGGGATGAATTGAGAGTAAGAGAGGTGCTGGAATGAGCTACGGTCACTTCTCGGACGACGGAAGAGAATATATTATTACACGCCCGGACACCCCTCGGCCCTGGACGAACTATCTCACAAACGGCCGTTACTGCGCGATTTGTTCGCAGACGGGTGGCGGGCACTCGTTCTTTGAGACGTCGGGCTACAATCGCATAACCATGGAGATACCGCAGACGGTTGTCATCGAGGATCGGCCCGGTAGATACATCTACCTGCGAGATGCCGAAACCGGCGACTACTGGAGCGCTACCTGGCAGCCGACACGCGGCCCACTCGATGCCTTCGAGGCTAGGCACGGGGCCGGTTATACCAAAGTCCTCACCTCGCAGCGCGGCATCGAGAGCGCTGTAACTTACTACGTCCCTCCCAGAGACGATGTCGAAGTGTGGATGGTGAGCCTGAAGAACGTTACTGACAAGCGCCGCGCCATACAAGCGTTTCCTTTCGTGAAGTGGGATCTCGCCAACTACTCCTACAATGCCGTTGAGGCCAGCTTTTCGGCGCTGTTCAATGAATCCAGCGTCGAGGATGACATAATCTACGCCAGCACCAGGTTCTGGAACATCACCTCGGGCGCGGCAGGCAACCCCAACGCCCGATGGGACAAATGGGCGTTTATGACCTCGAGCGCGGAGGTATCCGGGTTCGACTGCTTCTATGAAGAGTTCGCCGGTATGTACCGCGACTTCGAGAAACCGTTGGCGATCGAGGAGGGCCGACTCCGCAACAGTCGTGGTGCAGGGAGGAATATGTGCGCCGCGCTCCAGCACGAGTTCACCATCGAGCCAGGCGAGGAAGTGCGGTTTATCGTCCTGGTCGGTGTTGTCTATCACAAGGAGGACGCGGTTTCCCTGAGGCAGCGTTACGATAATTGGGAAGAGGCGGAGCGTGGGCTGGTGGAGGTGAACCGTTATTGGGAAGCCTATATGGGCCGCACGACCGCCGCGACCCCCAGCCGAGAGTTCGACCTGACCTTCAACATCTGGAACAAATATCAGGCATGGGTGACCTCCAGGTGGAGTCGGATGGACTCCTACTATGTCGGCGGCGGCTCGATCATCGGGTTCCGCGACAGTTGGCAGGATATGCTCGCGATACTGCCCAACGATACCGACTGGGCCCGCGAGCGAGTCATCTATATGCTGGAGCATCAGTTCCCGGACGGCAGCACGCTCCACAACTGGGACCCGCTCACCAATATCGGCGTCAAGACCGGCCACTCGGATGACCCCATGTGGCTCGTGCTGGGCGTGCTGGAGTATATCAAGGAATCGGGCGATATCGTCTTTCTCGATGAAGCCGTGCGTTACTACGACAGCGGCTCGGAGGCGGTCCGCCAGCACATGCTCCGGGCAATCGACTATACACTCGCGCACATGAGCGAGCGCGGGATACCGTTGATCATGGCCGCCGACTGGAATGACGGCCTGGATTATGTCGGCAGGCAGGGCCGGGGCGAAAGCACGATGGTGGCGGCGCACCTGGCGTGGATGCTCAGGGAGGTGGCGGCGCTGCTGTGGTTTGTGGGCAGCGATGCGCTTGCTCAGAAGTATGTTGAGGAGCGGGATAAGCTGATTCGCAACATTAACCAGCACCTCTGGGACGGTGATTGGTATATACGCGGCACCCGCGATGACGGCGAGGCGTTCGGCTCGTCGAGAAACATGCAAGGCCGCATTTATCTGAACTCGCAGTCCTGGATGGTGATGGCGGGGGCCGCCCCTCGAAACCGCGCCACCAGGTGTATGAACTCGGTGAAGAAGCTTCTAGACACCGACTACGGCCCGGCGCTCTTCCTACCCGCCTACCAGGAGCCCGACCCCAAGATGGGAATTATCACACGGTTCGCTCCGGGCACAAAGGAAAACGGCACCATATTCTGCCATCCCACCTGCTGGGCCATCATGGCTGAGTGCCTTCTGGGTCGAGGCGAGCAGGCGTACGAGTATTGGAAACAAGTATCGTTCATGCACAACGGCCAGGAGCCTGATACCTACAAGGCGGAGCCTTATGTCTACAGCGAATATATCCACGGGCCGGACTCGCCTTACTTCGGCCAGGGTGAGTTCAGTTGGATGACAGGTACCGCCTCGTGGATGTGGAAAGTCTCGCTGGAGTGGATTATGGGCATCCGTCCGGAGATCAGAGGGCTGCTTGTGGACCCTTGCATTCCATCGGAATGGGAATCGTATAGGGTTACCAGGCGGTTCAGACGGGCGAATTACGAGATTTTCGTGGAGAACCCGGACCACATCTGCCAGGGCGTCAGGGAGATCTACGTGGATGGGACCAGGCACGACAGCCATCTGCTGCCGGTCTTTCCGGCGGGCGAGACCCACGAGGTCAGGGTTGTGCTCGGTGAGCCTATCGAAAGCCTCGAATCCCCGCAGGAACTGATCGCCGAGAGATCGACAGCGTAGGGAACAGGGTGCAAGGAATAGGGAACAGGGAACAGAAGGGACACACCCCGTTCGTTCGGATTTTCGAGCCCATTCCCTTCCCCACTGTTCCCTGTTCCCTATTCCCTGTACCCTCTCTTGTAAACTCCACATTCACCTGCTAGAATGTCCCTGGATGTGGGTCACGGAGATGCGTAGTGCCCAGGGAATGAGTGGTGCTTGGTTTCTCAACCAAGCCGTAATCCTTGTCATTCTGAGGAGGAACGACGAAGAATCTGCTTTTGAAGCCTCGGTTGTGGTTCATGGATTCAGTTCAAAGCAGATCCTTCGCTTCCAGGATGACAGGTTGCGCGGCATCATGCCGTAATCATGCCGTATATGGGTACTACCCGAAAATGCCATGGCCGTGGAATGTCAAGCGGCTGGAACAGGTGGCTGATGCAAAATGTATAAGTCATATGATGAAATGCTGGAGGAGCTTGAACGCGAGATGCGCCGAGTATCGGACGACGTGCTGTTGCAGATGTTTCGGATATCGAGCACATCGGGGGATGTCTGGTCCCCGAGGGTAGATGTATACGAGACGGCGGACGCGGTTGTGCTGAAGGTGTGCGCCGCGGGTCTGGACCCGTCGCAGATGGAGCTCACGATTTCCGCGGATAATCGATTCGTCACGCTCAGAGGGATGCGGGTCGAGCAGGACGAGGACAAGCCGTGCCGAATCAGATATCACCAGCTCGAAGTCTATTATGGCCCGTTCGAGCGAGTGGTTGCGCTTCCCGTGGAGGTCGAGTTGGACCG
>JAMCYN010000151.1:0-20027 GCA_023474015.1 Armatimonadota bacterium | reverse complement strand
GTCGCCAAGCCGGGAGTGCTCGCCGACACCATCGGTCTGCACCTGCCGATAGACCTCTCCGAGAAGCAGGAACTGCTCCAGACGCCCGGCACTCGCGAACGCCTGCGTAAGCTCCTTGCGATTCTCATGCGCGAGGTCGAGGTGCTGGAGCTGGGCAGCAAGATTCAGTCCCAGGTACACTCCGAGATGGGCAAGATGCAGCGGGAGTATTATCTCCGCGAGCAGTTGAAGGCCATCCAGCGCGAGCTTGGGGAAGGCGACGAGCGCACGGTGGAGGTCGATGAACTCCGAACTAAGATTCATGACGCCAAGATGCCGGAGGAGGCAGAGAAGGAAGCTCTGCGCGAGCTGGACCGCCTCAGCCGCATGTCGCTGGCCGCGCCGGAGTATACAGTCTCGCGCACCTATATCGACTGGCTCGTCAGCATCCCCTGGGAAACCTACACCATTGACAACCTCGACATCCCGCAGGTCCATCACGTGCTAGACGAGGACCACTACGGACTCGACAAAGTGAAGGACCGTATACTGGAATACCTCTCCGTCCGCAAGTTCAAGCAGGCGGGTGAAATGCGGCATCCAATCCTGTGCTTCGTCGGACCTCCCGGTGTCGGCAAGACTTCGCTGGGCAGGTCGATTGCGCGCGCGTTGGGTAGGAAGTTTGTCCGTATGAGCCTGGGTGGGATTCGAGACGAGGCCGAGATCAGAGGCCACCGTCGCACCTACATCGGCGCGCTGCCGGGACAGATCATCCAGAGCGTGAGGCGCGCGGGGTCGCACAACCCCGTGTTTATGCTTGACGAGATAGATAAGGTCGGCGCCGATTTCCGGGGCGATCCGTCATCGGCGCTGCTGGAAGTGCTGGACCCCGAACAGAACTCGACGTTCAGGGACCACTATTTGGAGGTCACATTCGACCTATCGAAAGTTATGTTTATCACAACAGCTAACGTGCTGGATACGATACTTCCGCCGCTCCGGGACAGGATGGAGACACTGGAGATCGCCGGCTACACCGAAGAAGAGAAGCTGCTGATCGCCAAGCGTCACCTGATTCCCAAGCAGTTGGAGGAGCACGGGCTAATAAAGGGCACGCATATCAGCTTCCAGAAGTCGGGAATAGTCGAGATAATTCGCGGCTACACTCGCGAGGCGGGCGTGCGAAACCTCGAAAGGCAGATCGCCTCGATGTGTCGCAAGGCTGCGCGGGAGTTCGCTGAGGGACGCGAGAAGCTGGTCAAGGTGAACACCGCGCAGGTTCACGAGTATCTGGGCGCGCCCAGGCACGTCCAGGAGGAGCTTGCGGACCGGACGGACCAGCCCGGTGTCGCCGTGGGGCTCGCATGGACTCCGACGGGCGGCGACGTGCTCTTCGTTGAGGCCACCAAGATGGAGGGCGGCAAGCAGCTAACGATTACCGGCCAGCTCGGCGACGTTATGAAAGAAAGCGCGCAGGCGGCCCTGAGTTACGTCCGCAGCCACGCCGACGATTTGGGCATATCGCCGGAGTTCTACTCGAAATCCGACATTCACGTTCACGTTCCCGCCGGAGCGATTCCCAAGGATGGCCCCTCCGCGGGCGTCACGATGGTCACCGCGCTCGCATCACTCCTCAGTGGCCGCAGGGTCAAACCGAGGGTCGCCATGACGGGTGAGATCACCCTTCGGGGCAAGGTGCTGCCGGTAGGCGGCCTCAAGGAGAAAATTCTGGCCGCGCGCAGGGCGGGGGTGGAGGTTGTCATAGTCCCCAAGGCAAACCGCAAGGACGTGGAAGAAGACGTGCCCACGGAGGTGCGCCACGACCTGAAGCTGATATACGTGGACGACATTTCACAGGTCCTGAGCGAGGCCCTGGAGCATAACGGGCGAAGGGCGAGGCGGGATAAGGGTTAGCCTCCGTTGGGCCAGATTTGCAATCTGGGCCCTCCCCGGCAATCTCGGGATTTGAAATCCCGACAGCCTTACGTTCGTGCATGGGGATCACAGATCCCCAGATTGCCCTATCGTCCCGGATTACAAATCCGGACGAACGGAGCTGCGGAGAAGACAGCGTTGAGTGATCGGAGTCGATATAAGACCACCGGAGCTATCATTGGGTTTTGCACGAGTGCCTTGCTGCTAGTAGCGGCAAATACTGTTGGGCCGGGCGCTTGGGGAGTGACCAGTTGCATCATTACAATCCTGAGTCTACCTCTGTATCCGATACTTCTCATTCTGATTTGGATAGGGGCAGCGATGTCATGGGACGTGGAAAGAATCGCGCTTTGGGCAGCGGCAATTATGCCATTGGTGTCTCCGTTCCTGATGGCGCTAATAGGCGGTTGGCTCGGTGGGGTGTGGCATTACCATCGCTGTCGTCGCTGACACGAGATACATGTCGTGATATTGCTGTGCATCGCAGGCTGGCTGATGATACACCGAGCCCGCTGTTGCCCTAGGCTGGCTGATGTGCTTGGCTGGAGGTAATGACAGTGAGGGATTGGATGAAACAAGCTGGTTGGCCCAGAGCGGTGATCACCGGGGCAGCTTTGGCGGAGTATGCGGGCCTCGTGCTCTGGACGGTTTATGTGTTCCTAAACGGTCTTTCCGGTGCCTATGGCGATGTGCCCCTGGAACTCTGGTTGATACCCATAAACTTGGCTGCTATGGCCGCGAGCCTGTCCGGTGCTTATGTCGTTTTTTGGGTCTCTCTCAGGCTTGCGGATGATAGAGGCCTTGCGGCAACACTGGGTACCCTATCGGCGTTCTTGGCGCCTTTAGTGTTAGCGTCGCTCATGTTCACATCGGTGCTGGCCAGCATGGGCCTTCCGTTACCCATATTCTATGGAATAGTGTGGATATGCCTCTATATTTGTCTGTTGTTTGTTCCAGGGCTCGTCTTGTTTATGAGGGGTATGTGGATGCTGACCGGGGCACTACGACGATCAGACAAGGCAAGAGTCGTCGTCTGCCTCCGGCAATGCTGCCTCGCGCTTGCTGCTGTCGTGCTCATCCCTGCAGTGTATTTCGTTTATATGCTTTCACTAGTCGATTGGGAACTGCCCAGTCGTGCGCCGAGTAAACCCAGTTTGGCATATATATCGAAAAAGACTTCTTTGAGATTTCCGACCTCTGCAGTTCTTCTCAATTCAGACTTCGAAAAGCACTTCAACGGGAGCGATCTAGGCGCTAAGGTGGCAATGGACCCCGCAGATGCCGGCAGATTCCTAAAGTCATTCCCGGGACCCAGCGATACCTCGCAGGCTAACATACAGCGCGACCTGGCGAACTTCGTGTTTCGTGAGAAGCCGATTCCCTCCTGGTGGGATCCTGGTTCCGCGCGGAAGTTTGCCGCAGTCGCACGGTTCGTTCCCAGTGTAGGTTCTCTGGCAATCCTGATCAGAACCGATGACACCAGGCGGGCAATCGTGTATGTATACTGGGCAAAGTGACAAGCCTGAACTGATACGGACGCTCATAGCCCTACTTCGGCAAGTTACTCATATCGTGACACTTGGCGCAGTACTCCTTCTGGTGGCACTTAAAGCAGAACGCCCCCTTCTTGAAGCTGGCCCCGTGTGACTTATGAGTCATCATCCAATCGGATGCGTGCGGCATGGGAGTCTTATGGCAATCCATGCAGCTATTCTTCCCATGGCAAAGCTCGCAGAGAATCTGGTTCTGCTTGCCCATATCCGGGTGCTTCTTCTTCCAAGTCGCATCATGGAAAGGCGGAGCCGTCGTGTGACACTTCTTGCACGTATCGCGCTTGCCCTCTCCATGGCAGTTTGCGCATAGCCGGCTCTTCGCCAGCGCGGTTTGGCGGTGCGCGATTGTCCAGTCCGGAGGGTGAGGCATCTGAAGGCCGTGACAGCTTGTGCAGGAGTCCGATTCGTGACACCGCGAGCAAACGTTCATGTTCTTCTTTGCCGTATGCCCGTGGGTCTTGCTCCATCGGGCAGGGTGGGGCATGTTCATGCCATGACAGGCCGCGCAGGCGTCTTTCCCGTGGCACACGCTGCACGTTTGCGAGTTTCCAGCCCCGACCTTGCCGTGAGTCCGGCGCCAAGTCGCAACGTGGCTTGACGGCTTCGCGCCGCGATGGCATGCGTCACAGAACACCCGCTTATGGCACTTCAGGCAGGTCTCGCTATTGTTGACCCCGGCTACCCGGTGCTTACTCGTCAGCCAGTCCTGGGTGTGCAGCAGCTTGCTGTGGCAATCGTCACAGAACTTCTTGTCGTGGCACACCTGGCAATACTCCGGCTTCTCTTTAGCCGTTCCGAAGTGGAACTTCAGCCAGTTGCCGAGGTGCGAGTCAGGCTTTCTGTTCTGATGGCAGGTCCGGCAGAACTCGGACTCGTGGCACGACTTACACTGCGACGGGTCCTTACGGACCTCGAACTTGTGGTTGATATACCAGCTTTCCTGGAAGTGCGTCGCGGGCTTCTTGGGCCCCACGGGCGGTTCGTCGGGAAGTGTGGAACGTGGCCCGACAACCATCAGATAGGCCACAAGGGCGTTCATCTTCTCGGCTGAGAGGTCGGTCGCGGGCATTATGGACCGCTTCTGGAACGCGGACGGATTCCTGAGAAGGGCGACGAGATAGTCCTTCTTCCAGTGTCCTCCCGCCTGCGCAAGGTCCGGGCCGGCGTTGCCGCCTCCGCTGTTGACGCCGTGGCATGAGGTGCACCTTTGGTCCATGAACACCTTCAGCCCCTGCTGCTGCAAAGGAGTCAACTCCTGGGGTTTGGGGGAGGTGATGATCGCGCGAACCCCGAGCCAGCTTACAAAGGCGAACGTGGCCACGCAAAGCGTCGCGGAGTATCTCCGGCGAGACAGGCTCCGCGCGGGGTTCCGGTCAAGATACGGATACACCGCCAGCAAGACGATTCCGACCGTCGGCAGCAGCACCGCTCCGACAAACTCCAGGCTGCCGGGGAAATACTTGAGAAGCTCGAAGAGCCACAGGAAATACCATTCCGGCCTCGGAACATAAGCCGTGTCGGCAGGGTTTGCCACAGGCTCGATAGGCGCTCCGAACTTCAGGGCCACAACCGACAATAGCAGCAAGGCCCCGAGGGCGACTACGGCATCCTTCAATAACTGGTGGGGCCAGAAATACTGCGTGTATCTTACGCCGTCTTCCTGATCGACATCGTGGCCGGGAGGCGTGATTCCCTTCTTGCGCACTTGGAACACGTGGAAAGTGATGAGTCCCATGATCAGCAATGGCAGGATCGCCACGTGGATGGCGAAGAACCGTGTGAGAGTAATGGCGCCGACGGTCGCCCCACCTCTTAATAGCCCCCGCACCGCGTCCCCAAACCATGGAATCGATCCGGCAATGTTCGTGCCGACGACCGTCGCCCAATACGCCTTCTGGTCCCACGGCAACAGGTAGCCCGTAAAGGAGAACCCCAGCGTCACCATCAGCAGCAGGACACCGAGCACCCATATTATCTGGCGCGGCTTCTTGTAAGCTCCCCACAGGAAGACCTGCAGCAGGTGCAACCCGACCGCGACCATCATGCCCGTCGCTGTCCAGTGGTGCAGGCCGCGCACAAACGCTCCGAAAGGCAGTTTGTATGTAATGAATTGGACGGTGTCGTAAGCGTGGTCGGGAGAGGGGGAGTAGTAGGTCATCAGCAGGATGCCGGTCAGCATCTGCACTATGAACATGAAGAGCGCGAGACTTCCGAATACGTGCGGATAGCCGACCCCTTGCGCAAGCGGCTCTTCCATGAACCGCCGGATGAGCGTCACCATACCGGTCTGCTCATCGATCCAGTGTAGAATCGTCCTCATCTCGCTAAGCCTCCTCGACCTTGATCTGAATCTTGCCCTTGGCTATTCTGGTCGTGAACGTTCTTAGCGGCTTAGGCGGCGGTCCGGAAACGACCGTCCCATTTCGGTCGAAGACGCCGTTGTGGCATGGGCAAAGGAAGCTCTTCTTGTCGTCATCCCACCGAACGCCGCAGCCGAGGTGGGTGCAGATGTTCGACAGGACCTTGACGTTGGCCCCATTGCGGACGGCGTAGGCGGTCCCGTAGATGGTCTTCTCGAACCATCCATCCATGCGGACATACTTATAGACGAACCTGGTGGGCTGCTCCGGGGCAACATCTTTGAGCTCCCCCAGATTGAGCCACAACTCCTTCCGCCGCTGGAAGAGTGGAGACAGAAACATGCCCGCGAGCGGCGCGGCGATACCCGCGCCCGTGATCGCCACGAGCGTTCCCGCGAGAAATCCGAGCAACCGGCGCCTGGACGGCGAGTCGACTTCCTCGACCACGTGTTCGCCGATGTCGGACTGAAGGACATCTTGTTTGTTTCCCATTCAGCCTACCTCACAGAACCCGCCCAGGTACCCTTCTATCATTCTGAGCCTTATACCTTGTCATTCTGAGCCGAAGGCGAAGAATCTGCTGTTAGCCCTTCGTTATATTCGTAGCCTTCTGTGCAAAGCAGATCCTTCGCTACGCTCAGGATGACAAGTGTCTTACAGGATGACAAGCATCCTACTTCGGCAGGTTGCTCATATCGTGACACTTCGAGCAGAAATCCTTCTGGTGGCAGTTAAAGCAGAATGCCCCCTTCTTGAAACTGGCTCCATGCGATTTGTGAGTCATCATCCAATCGGATGCGTGCGGCATGGGGGTCTTATGGCAGTCCATGCAGCTATCCTTTCCGTGGCATAGCTGGCAAAGAGTCTGCTTCTGCTTGCCCATATTCGGGTGATTCTGCTTCCAGTCCGCCGCGTTATGGAACCCCGGCTTGCGGCTCCTGTGGCAGTTTGCGCAGTCGTTCTTCTTGCCGGTCGAATGGCAGCTTGAGCACAGCCCCGCGTTGGAGATCGCATTCTTTCCGTGCTCCTCTATCCAACGCGTTGGGTGCGGCATTGTAACGCCATGGCAATCCGAGCAGAACTTGTTCGTGTGACAGTTCGCGCACGGCTGCTTCGAAGCCCTTGCCGTAATCCCGTGGGACGATTTCCAGCCCGGCCCGTGCGGAGACTTCGACATAGTCATGTGGCACGCCCGGCATGAATCGCGCGTATGGCACTTGGCGCAAACCGTCCCCGAGGCCACTCCGGCCTTGCCGTGTTCGGCTCGCCATCCGGGGACGTGAGGCATCTGGATTCCGTGACACGCGTCGCAGAACCTTGGCTGATGGCAGGTCTTACATACTTCCGTCGAGGCCTTAGCCGTCTTGCCGTGCGCGTTCAGCCAGTTCGCGCCGTGGGTGGCGGGCTTCTTAGTCTCGTGGCAACGGTTACATTCCTCCGCTTTTATGAGAATGCGGCCGTGTACGATGGCATTCGAGTGGCAATAGCCGCAGAGTATGCCGTTCTGGATGTGCTTGGCGTGCCGGTACTCGCGCCCGTCGAACTTCAGCGCCTTGTCGATGAAGCCGTCGTGGCAGTTCTTACAGGTATCGGTCTCAAGCGTTCGACTGATGGGGGGCGCGACGGTCCCGGCCGGATGACATTTTCGGCAATTCTGTGCGTCGGCTGTGTGGCACTGATTCAGACACCCCTCCATCGGCGGGCGATTGGTCTTGTGCTCGCGGTGGTCGTGGACGATGTTATAATGGCAGTCAGTACAGTTAGCGCCGAGCTGCACCACATGCAGTTCGTGCGGTATACGAATCTTGTTGGGGTTCTTCAGGAAGCGGTAGCCCGGAGCGCCGATCTTCTTGACGTCCTCCAGTTTGTGGCAGCGCATACAGTTGGGGTTTACGCGAGCCGGTTGGGCCGAGAAGTTTCTGAGGATAATACCCCGGCTGGTCGCGTGGCAGTCGATGCAGTTGACACTCTTGGGATGAACCAGCGACTCCCGCCAAAGCTCAGGCTCGTGCGACTTGTAGTGGCAGTTGGAGCAGTAGATCGGGTTTCGGCTTGTGAAATAGGCCAACCCCGCCAATGGAATCACCGCTGCGATGGCGATGAACGGTATAAAGCGGACCACTTTCCGCACCGGCATGTGTAGTATGATGTGCAAGAGCCTTTCGAGTAAACCTAGCACTTACGTATCCTCACTCTCGTATCCATCCAGGCTTCGCCGCCGCCCAACTCGTCCAGCTTGTGCGCGATCAGCCGGTTCGGATGCGTGCCCTCTCCCTCCTTGGTCCACCAAATGTGCTCCGTCTCGGGATATTTGCTCTTGAAACTTTCGGCTTGCGCGACGTGCCCGTAGGCCCAATGCCCGCAACTGTCGGAGATCGCGACGGTCTTGGGGTGTATCCCCTCGGTCAGCCGGACCGGTATGGTGAGCTCGCCGGTGGGGCTGGTCACCTTCACGCGGTCTCCGGTCTTTAGCCCCAGACGCGCCCCTGTTTCCTGGTTGATGAGCATCGGGTTCGCGTGGACTATTTCCGACAGCCACATAGCGTCGGCGGTGCGGCCATGGGTGTGGACGTTCCACTGGTAGGTGATAAGGATAAACTCATCGTCTTCGAGCTGAGCGGACTTGTGTATCGGCTTGTAGGCCGGTAGCCCGCTGCCGCCCGCCTTCGCGATTCGCTCGGAGTAGATCTCGAACTTGCGGGATGGGGTGGCGAAACCCTGCTGCTCGTAGCTGCGATATGTCGGCTTCTTCGCGGAGTCGAACCAGACCCCTTTCTCTTCCAGGTATCTAAGCCCGCCCGCTCTGACCAGCCCATCGACGCCGGATATCTGCGCCTCGAGATACTGGCGGTAGTTGTCGAAGGCGAAGTAGTTCTTCATCTCGCCGCCGACCTTTCTGGCCAGTTCGAGGAGAATCTCCTGCATGCTTCGCACGGTTCCAGCCGGCGGCACCACGGGCTGTCTTAGAGATATGATCGGCACCATCGAAAATGACGGCGGGGTCTCCAGTTCCGTCTTCTCCAGATACATGGCGTCCGGCAGAATGATGTCCGCGTACTCGGCTGTCTCGGTCATGAATGAGTCGATGGCGACCACGAACGGCACGCGCTTCTCGTCCGCGAACAGCTCTCTAGCTCGATCAGTATCAGGCCATTCGTAGCACGGGTTGGCCTTGTAGAGCATGCAAATATCGACCGGCGCGCCGTTGTCAAGGGCGCTCAGGAAACTCGCTTCGCCCTCCAAACCCAGCAGCCCATGTCCGAAGAACGGCGAGGGCTTGTTTGGCACGGGAGGCACGGGACCCGGCTGGGAAAGCTGATAGCGCCTGGGAAGGCAGAAACCGCCCCGCACGTCCACGTTACCTGTAATCGCATTGAGGAGCATCACCGCGCGCTCCGTCTGAACGCCGTTCTCGTGCTTCGAGATACCCCCGGTGGAGACCGTCGTGGCCGGTTTGGTGGTGGCGAACTCTATGGCGATTCGCCGAATGTCCGTGGCGGACACACCGGACTCACGCTCCGCCTCTTCGGGAGTAAACGGCTTGAGGTAGGATGCCAACTTGTCAGCCGGGTAGTTACACCACTTGTTGATGAATCCCAGATCAGCCAGGCCCTCCCGCATTATCACGTTGGCCATCGCAAGCGCCACTATGCCGTCGGTACCGGGTCTGATGGGGATCCACTCGTCGCTCTTTCCCGCCGTCTGGGAGAGGCGCGGGTCGAACGTCACCATTTTCGCCCCACGATGCACCTTGTCGTGCTCGATCTTTGTGACGCGGCCCTCGGTGATGCGCTGCACGAAGCTGGTGCGAAGCAGGTGCGCCTCGAACGGGTTCGCGCCAAAAAGCAGCATATATTGGGTGTTCGCGACGTCGCTGATCTCGAACGGCGCGCCCCACGTGAGCGTCTGAGCGCAGCCCTTGTTCCAGCCCGACAGCGGCACGTTCACCAGCGCGTTGGGAGAGCCATACGCATGGCAGAACCGGCGGGTGAAGTCCTGGGTGGTAATATCCCGGGTGCTCAGAAATACGAACTCGTCCTGCCTGCCGGCGGCGGCAAGGTTCCACATGCGGCGAGAGACTTCGTCCAGCGCCTGGTCCCAATCGATCCGCTCCCACTTGCCGGACCCACGCTCACCGACCCGCTTCATAGGGTGGAGGATTCGGTCCGGGTCGTAGAGTATGTTAATTCCCGCGTGTCCCTTGGCGCACATGCGCCCCCGGTTATTCGGGTGGTTGGGATTGCCCCCAACGGTCATTAACTGACCGTCCCGTTCATAACCCAGAATCCCGCACCGGGCGTGGCAATTCAGGCACGTGGAGACAATGCCTTTGCGCGGGCGTCTGGATGTGCGACTGACCGCCCCGGCGCCCATCTTCAGAGTGGCGGCGTTGGATATTTCCCAGGCCGACGACACGGCCCCCAGGACCGCCGCCGAACCCTTAATAAAATCGCGTCTGGATAACTTACCCATGAACTACCTCGAATGAAGAATGCAGAATGAAGAATGCAGAATGGGGAAGTGACCTCCATTCATTCTGCATTCTGCATTCATCATTCTGCATTTCCCCTTTGTGTTTGTATCAATTCTAATGAAGTGGAATTGACTGCCCCGCTATGACCACTACTATTCGCATCGCGAGAATGCCGACAAGTGTCAGGCATGCGGCAAGGAAGTTATACCTGAGCCGCTTGGCTGTCGCCGGAAAGAAGACAAGAAATGCGGGCAAAAGCCCGCCCAATAGTATCTCCACGCCGAGAAAAAGCGGGGCGAACCTTCCAGCCAATATCAGGTGCGCGACCGCGAGTTCCTCGGTCTTGGAAGTCACCAGCACCAGGATGTCGTTGCCTATCAGGAAAAGGTCGAATATCGCGCAGGCCCCGAGTATCTTGCCGAGCCGGATAATCAAATCCCTGTCTGTCGCCCGCGCCTCCGGGTCGACTTTTCTGGAGAAATACTTCCATCTCAGCGCCGCCAATACTATCATCAGCCCTATCCCCGAGACCATCGCCGAGACGATAAAGAGGGTCGGCATCAGCGCCGTGCTCCACAGCGCGCGCCCTTTGCCGAGAGCCAGGATAAAGCCCGTGTATCCGTGCGTGCAGACAGCGAGTGGGATGCCTAGAATCCCAAACAGCTTGGCCAGCCCCTGGTCTCCTCTAAACAGGAACCAGGCGTAGATGAGGCCGTTGATAGGATAGGCCGTCAAAAGGAAGCTGCCGTAGGTGATCGGTGACTGCGGGTTCATGAAGACGAACAAGTGCCAGAATCGCATCGGCTGCGCGAGGTCCACGATCAAGAAAAGCGGAGCCAGCATTAGCAGGATCGGCGCGGCAACCGCACCGATTCGTCCCAGCGGCTTGAACTCTTTCTTGCCCCCTATGACCGAAATGACCGATACCACGAATGATCCCGCGGACAGGCCCGTCAGATAGAAGTATACCGCGATGGGCACTCCGAGGGGAATTTCGTGCGGCGTGTTATAAACGACTTGTATGTCCACTACTCCTCCTCCATGCCCTCTTTTGCCGAGTCCATGGCTTCCATATCCGCGCCGATGTAGAAGACTCTCGGTTCGGTGGCCATTTCCGGCTTAAGCGCCGTCACGGGCTCGGTCGAGAGGAGTTGCGCCACGTCGCTCGTGGGGTCGTTCATGTCGCCGAACACACGCGCACGCCCGATGCAGGTCTCCACGCACGCCGGCATAAGGCCTGCGTCTATCCTGTGGTGGCAGAAGAAGCATTTCTGCACGATCTTGCGAACGGGGTTTACATAGCGGACATCGTAGGGGCAGCTCGCCATGCAGTATTTGCAGCCGATGCAGCGGTGCGGATCCACCATCACGATGCCGTCCTCGCGCTTGTAGGATGCGCCCACGGGACAGTTCCGCACGCAGATCGGACTCTCACAATTGTTGCAAAGAGAAGGCAGGAACGACTTCGATACGTTCGGATACCTGCCCTTCTCGATTACTTTAACCCATGACCGGAACACGCTCGGTGGCACATCATTCTCCGCCTTGCACGACACAGAGCAACTGTGGCAGCCGACGCACTTCCGGAGGTCAATTACCATCGCCCATCTGACCTTCTTGGTCACGTCTTACCGTCTCTTCCCGCCTAGCCTGGCTCAGCTCAGCACGCGTCGCCAGCCCACAAAGCAATTAGTGGATACTCACTAATTATACGCTGAGCCAGTACTTTCCTCCTTGATTATGACGATAATTTAAGGTACATACCTATAATCCTTAAGCCCCACATCGCGCACATAAGGCGAGGGAAGGGAATTTCTCTACGAAAGCCCGAAAGGGCGAAAACCCGAAAAGGGAAGGGAGGGATTATAAATCCCCGGATTGCCTTTTTCGTCCCGGATTGCAAATCCGGACGAACAGAGAAATAGGCAACAGGCAATAGGCAACAGAGAACCGTAGGCCCTGAGTAGCCCAACAGAAGTTATCTATTACAGATGACGTATGTGGGCGTATCGAAGGGCCGGTAACTCCGCACCAAAGGCTGTATCTTCGGAGCCGCCCTTCGATACGCCCCATCAAGCTTGGTGAAAAATCAATCACTTCACTGGGGCTACTCAGGGCTTACGGAGGTGTGAGTAAGCAACGGGAAATAGAGAAAAGGGAAAAAGAAGGTACAGCTGATGGGTGGCGATTTCCGAATCGCCACCCAAAAGCCAATCCGGGATTTCCGAATCCCGTCCCTTCCCCTTTCGGGTTTTCGGGATTTCGGGTTTTCGCGATGAGAATCCCTTCGCGTCTTACTCGCCGCTCCACGCGTTGCGGCCGCATGTCTCCCTGATTAGCAGCGACGCAATCAGCGAACACAGCGATACGCCGCAAATGCCGATGAAGATCAGTTGATAGGCCGCCGGCGGGTACCGAAGCGCGGTATGGGTCACTACCGCCTGCCCCTCGAACTGGTGCTGCACCAACCCGGCGGCGGTGATCAGGACCCCGACCGTCAGATAGGCCACGCTGTTCATTGCGCCCACTGATGTCGCGGCGGAGTCGCTACGGTTGAGTTCTCTCATAGAGCAGGTGAACATCGGCGATACGCCTGCGGCCGTCCCCAGCGCAATATAGCAGGCCAGTGCCAAACCTGGGTTGAATGCGCGCCAGAGATTGAAGACCATGGCGACCGATGCAATCACGGCCAGCGCGGTCGTGATAAGCTGGAGGGGCTTGCGCCGGTTGCCGATCAATCTGGATATGAACCCGCTCAGCCCGGCGCTGGTCATGGCGGCCAGCATCATGGCAAACGTGTAGAGCGCGGCTACCCCCGAACTGAGGCCGAAACAATCCTCGAGCAGCTTCTTGCCGATAGTCGATTGCACCAGGAAGTAGCCTCCAAAGAGAGTCGCGCTGGCGATAACGACCGGGTGGGACGCTGGGTTGCTCAGCACAGCCCAGAGTGCCCCCACCGATTCACTCGCGCATGCATTGGGTAGGGCGGGTGCTCTCAATCCGAAGTAGATGACACACGCCAATGCAAGGACTGAACACACACCTACTCCCAGCAGGCCCTGTCGCCATCCATATAGGCTTACGATCCGCTCGAATGGAAACGTGCCGAACAAGCCCCCGGCACAGCCGATCACAAGCGACATGGAAAGAAACATCGAGAAGTTCGGCCCGTTGAACCGCGTATCGACTTCCTTTATGATGCACAGGAACACCAGGCTGGACCCGATGCCTACCAGCGCCCTGGTCGCATATAATGCGTACAGGCTGTGCGACAGCGGGAAGAGTATCGAGCCCACGCTTAACAGCGCACCGGCGAGGACGATGGCCTTCAGCACGCCGAAGCGGTCGATCGACATCCCGCAGAATATCTGTAAGCCACCGTACAGATATAGATAGATAGCCCCCAGCGAGGTGACGGCGACGGACGACAGCGACAAATCCCTCTGTATCTCATCGAATACTGTGCCGGGAATCGCCACCCGCTGGAAATAGCTGAAGAAGTAGATGATATCGACAAAAAATATGAACAGCAGTTCGGCGCGCCGCCGCCTCGCCGCCGCAATCAGTGTATCAATCAAAACGATGACCTTCCTTCCTGACTTCTTAGTCCGGCGTCCGGCGCATCCCTTCATGTCTACCTGTTACCGGCGCCTCCCAAAAGGGAATTTTGCCACGAAAACACGAAAGGGCGAAAGCACGAAAGGGATAGGATCGGGGCACAGGATTAGCACTACCGTAAGCCCTGAGTAGGTCCTGAGTAGGCCGTAGGCCGTACCGAAGGGCCGTATCGAAGGGCGGCTCCGAAGGTACGGGGCTTGGTGCAGAGTCACCCGGCCCTTCGATACGCCCACCCAACGTTCTCAAGAATAGACAACTTTCTACTGGGCTACTCAGGGCCTATGGGGTACTGTTTCCCTATGCCCTATTTCCTACTTCGCGTCCGCCTGTTACGCCTTGACATTCTATAACCACGAGGATATACTGCCTTTACAGGCGCTGGCCAATCTATCGCCTGTCGAGCATCGGTTGAGAGGGGTTCGCAGTGAGACGAGGCTTGAGAGTGAGCGCGCTGGTGGTGACCGCTGTCGTCCTGGCCGCCGCGATTCCCGCGGGGGTTGGAACGCATGCCGGCCAGACGGCCAAGACCATCCGTGTCCTCTACACAAATGATACGATGGGTTACGCCGACCCCTGTGGGTGAGGCGGCAAAAAAGAGGGCGGTCTTGCCCGACGAGCTACCTTAATATCGCGGCTTATCAAGGAAAACCCGAACTGCGTCATCGTGGAAAGCGGGAACCTCAGCAACACGCCCGACAAGCTGGAGATTATCGCGACCATCATGTCGGAGATCCATTACGACGCCGTTGGTGTAGGCACGTACGACCTCCAACTCGGAGATACTTTCTCCCAGAAGACCGATGGGAAGCTGAAAGTCCTGGACGCCTCCCCGACCGCCGCCAGGTCCGCGGCGCCATACGTTATCAAACGAGTCGACGGCGTCAAAGTCGGCATCGTATCGTTTGGTTTTGTGCGCCCGGGCCAGAACGACTTCGCGGTCCGCAGGTCCTTCTACGGCGCATACAAGGCGGCGCGCGAAGGTTCCGATATACTCATTCTCCTGGATCAGGGTAACTGGGCCAACAACGACTGGCTGGCGCGCAATGGGGCAAGGTTCGGCGCGCCGGATTTGGTCGTTGGCGGCACCGCGAAGATGGGGCTGCAGCAGGAGGAGACGGTCGGCAGGACACATATTGTCCCGACCGCGTATCAGGGCAGATACGTTGGTATCTGTGATGTGGATATCGTCCCCGGCCAGGAGCCGAAGATTACCAGCCGCAGAGTCTTACTTGACGCCGCCGTTCCCGAGGACCCGGTCATTGCCCAGCGAGTAAAAGCGGCGATCTACCCGAATCAGGGCAAGGTGGTCCTGGCGAACAATACTGCTTCTCAGCAGACGAACAGATCCACTCAGCCGCCCATCGCCCCCGGCCCGTATTATCCGTCGCTTATATGCAGGTCGTGTCACTCCAAGTACTATGACGACTGGGCCGCGAGCAAGCACGGTAAGGCGATCAAGACCCTTGTGGATGAAGAGAAGATGGTGCCTGAGTGTCTGGCGTGCCATTCGGAGAAGTTCCGCCGCACGGCAAGCAACCTCATCGATACTTCGGGGGTCGGCGGGGTCGAGTGCGCGTCGTGCCACATGAATGCCATTCCCCACGGCAACGAGCGAATCAATATGACCGCCAAGGCTAAGGTAAGCCCGACGGTCTGCCTGACCTGTCACACCAAGGACCGCAGCCCGAACTACAATGAGACAACCTACTTCTCCGCTGTAGGTCACCCATCTTTGAAGAACATACAGACGAGCGCCAACCCCGCCAAGTAGCCGAACCTCAGTTGACACCGGCGGCTGGTGGGTGCTATACTTTGAACGTTGGTTCGAGCTTGCACCCGCACGCGAGAACCGATAGTTGATGTGCGCTCGTAGCTCAGGGGATAGAGCGAATGGTTGCGGACCATTAGGTCGGGGGTTCAATTCCCTCCGGGCGCACCAGAAAAACTCAAGATCAGGAAGACGGCTCTCATCTTGCGGTGAGGGCCTTTTTTCTTGTGCCAAGTTTTAACAACCAAACCTCTTGACAAGTCCTCAAATGGCGCTATACTGTATTAGTATACCAATACGGTTAAGGGAACAGCCAGTCATGGGCACTATGCTTTTTGATGTAGATACCGCCAGTTCAGTCCCCATATATGCACAGCTCATAACCCAGGTAAAGCACGCAGTCGCCGCCGGGATACTTTGTCCCGGAGATGCGCTTCCGTCTTTACGAGAGGTCGCCGCCCACTTGAGGATCAATCCGCTCACCGTGGCAAGAGCTTACCGCGAATTGGAGACGAGCGGTATCCTCACCACGGAGCCCGGTCGCGGATCGTTCATCAGCGCCCACACGTGCGTCTTTCGAGAAGACTATAAGCAGGATGCGCTTTTTCAAGCCGTGGACCGAATGCTCGTCGATGCCCACTATCTCGGCGCGGCTCCGGATGAAGTCCGGGCCGCGCTTGAAGATCGTCTGATCATCCTATACGGAAGTAACTCGCTTTCAAACAATGTCGGTAACCCCAAAGCTCGGGAGGACAAGGAGGAAAGTAATGCCAATGAATAACGGCGCGTATGCCATCGAAACGAAACAACTGACCAAGCGGTTCGGCCGCCAGGCAGCCGTGGACAATCTGACAGTGGCCGTACCCACAGGGAGTGTATTCGCCTTTCTGGGAAAGAATGGGGCCGGCAAAACGACCACCATTCGCATGCTGATGAACCTTTTGGATGCGACATCCGGTGACGCTCGGGTTTTGGGGATGGACTGCGGCCGAGACAGCTTCGAGATCAGGAAGCGCATCGGGTATGTGGGCGATAACCAGCGGATGTACGACTGGATGACCACCCGCCAGATCATGTGGTTCTGTAAGGGGTTTCGCGCCGGATGGAATGACGAGTTTGCATCCGACCTCCAGAAGAAACTCGATCTGCCCGACGGCAAGAAAATCAGCGCGCTGAGCCGGGGGATGCAGGCGAAGCTCGCTCTTCTGCTCGCGATGGCATTCAGGCCGGAGGTCCTTATTCTCGATGAACCCACTTCCGGACTGGACGTCGTGGTTCGCCGGGACTTCATCGAAGGCGTTATCGAGCTGATGCATGAGGAGGGAAGAACCGTATTTTTCTCGTCCCACCTGGTGCATGAAGTCGAGCGCGTGGCGGACTGGGTAGGAATCATCGATGCGGGCAAGCTCATCTGGTGCTCGACACTTGACGAACTCAAGTCCAGCGTCAGGCAGATGGTCATGACATTCGATTCGCCGCCTGAGTCGTTCTCGGCCATTCCGGGAGTGCTCAAGGTCGAGAGCATGGCGCGGCAGTCAACCGTCACTGTCCGGGACTATTCGGAGAGCACATTCGCCGCAGCAATGTCGCTCGGGCCTAAGCACATACAGGTCGACGGACTGGGCCTGGAGGACATCTTCGTGAAGCTCGTCGGCAACGAGGGGGGCGAGTAGATGCGCGCTGCACAGATTTATGGGCGACTGATCTGGAAAGAAACGAGGGAAAGCCTCCTGATGATGAGCGTGGGCTTCGTCGCGCCCGCTGCCGTCCTCGTAATGATAGAGAAGAAGATGTTTGCGCACCAGTGGATGTTCGTTGTGCTCTTGATGGCCACTGTGATGGGGACGTTCCTGTGGGCTGCCGAGAAAGCCAATGCCAAGCGGAGCAGAAACGACTTCGAGGATACATACCTCGTGTTGCCCAAGGCCGCGGACTGGCTCACTTCCTACGCATTCCCAGCGCTGATCGCATTTGCCATAGGGGCCTGGCTCGGGTTCGTATTGGATGCGGCGCCGGGGTGGTCTCAGACCCATTGGTCTCACACCCGGCAGTGGACGATGCTCACCTCAGGCCTATGCATGCTATCAGGCTTCCTCGTGTGCTATGCGACGTCGAGAGCGTTCGGGTTCTCGTTTGGCGCAATAGTTGGCGCGGTGTGGTTGATCTTCCCGACGACTCCCTTGGCCGTCCCAGCCTCATCGCAAACCGTTGGCGATGAGAGCCCAGTCTTCGCTGCGTTCATGATCAGGGCTATGATTGGCGCTGTCGTCGGGTCGCTGCTCGTGTTGGCCGCTTCCCGCGCCAGGTCGCGTCCCAGGTTCCAGGTGGTGCCGCTAATTTTGGCGGCCGCCGCGTGCTGCGGCCCTCATCTCGGCGTGTTGCTGGCATCCTTGAGGGGAATTGAGGGAATAGAACCCAGCTACATCAACTACGCCATTCTCAGCAACTCCAGCCCCGATGGGTCTCTTGCAATAGGACCGACCGGCACGCGCTCTGGAATGTCGGCGTCGCTTCGGCTGGCAAACTGTCGGGACGGCGTCTCTTGGGAGAGATCTTTTCATCAGGCAGTTCAACCGCTCGGGCTTACGGACCGAGTGGCGTATCTCGCCCAGCAAGGCATTGGGGAGGATCACGTCCGCATATTTGCCTGGGATATTGCAACCGGCAAGGTCCGCTGCCGGGCGAGAATACGTGTGGGCAAGAATGCGATCCTTGGCTGCCAGCCCGGCGCAGTCAGCCCGGATGGTCGGTTCCTCATACTCTGCCTGGGAGCGACAATTGGGCAAGGACACGACCTTTGGGCGCTGGATATGGCTAACGGGAGGCATCGCCTCCTCGCGCCCAACACGCGCTCGGAGTGTCGGCAGGCGCAGTGGATGGGGAACCGCGCGATATTGTCAGGGAATGGGAAAGCAATGCGCGTCCGTTTGGCCGATCTAAGCGGACACGGGGTAAGCATTGCCGTTCCATCGGAGGTCCAGCGATGAAAGTACTGCTTTGGAAAGAGTTCCGCGAGAAACGAGTGTGGGGCCTGCTGTGGGCATTATCCATCGTCTTGGTGCTCGGTCTAACGGTCAACTTCTGCGGAGAGGGCGATATCTTCACGGGCTGGCTCTTGTTGCCCATCCTGCTTTCGCTCGTGGTGGGCGCGGGTGCTTACTCCACGGAGTTTAAAGACAACAGAGTGGATTTCCTCTACTCTCAACCCATCGGCTGGACGAAACTGCTGCTCGCCAAGGCGTTTTTCGGTCTGGCCGTGACCCTGGGCTCGACCGTCTTGGCGGCGATTGTCTTTCGGGTAGTCTGCCCGGACTATTATGCCGGCTTTGCCACTCCCGCCGCTCTTGCCGAGAGCATAAGACCGATAGTATGGTGGCTTTGGACACTCTACTTGTCCGGGTTGTTCTTCTCGGTAGTGCTCCCGGGCGTAACGGGCAGCCTGATTGTCCTGATCGTCTGCCTCCTGCCGCTCATCGCCCTGGAATGGGTTGGCGATAACTACGTACCGGCAAGCGCCAGGGACATGTTTCGCGTGGGAACAGAATACATTATACTCGTTGGGTCGGCAATCGGCGCGCTGATGCTGCTGCGGTTCGGCTTGTCGCTGCCGTTAAAGTCTCGTGTGATCAGGTATGGGCTTGTGATGCTGTTGGCTTCGGTGGCCGTGCCGGCGCTTTTCCTGATCGTTCCGAAGGACGCCTTCGTGTCGGCGATATGCAAGAAGGGCTACGACTGGTCCAACGTCAGTCCGAGAGGCAACTACGCTCTGGTCCATTACACGTGGCGTTGGAGCCCCAATACCGGTTTGGTCAGCAGTTCCTTTAACCTTCGGGAGGGACACTACTTGGTCAGGCTCTCCGATGGAAAGGCGACGCCAGTCGGCCTTGACTTGCCACGTGACGCACAGTACTTTTGGGCGGATCGCAACACGGTGTATTTCTACTCCCCCAGCGCGCCGGGAATCCAAATCCTGCGGATGACGTCGAGCGACAAATTGATCACTCAGACGGTGAAGATAGCGGGCAACCAGCCACGGGTCTTGCCGTCTCCGGATGGTAGATTGGCCTTGATCGCATCTCAAGATACCAGCAGCAAGACGGCTCTTGAATTCGTGAACATCAAGGCCGCTCGGAAGATGGATGAGGTACTGCGTGAAGTGAATGCTTATTGGTGGAACGCAAACCGTCAGGTCGGATATCAGGACGGCGACGGCAAGCGGCACATGCTGAATCTGCAATTGTAAGGAACCAACAAAAGCGGGCGCTAGCTGTAGTGCAGTGCTGCATTATCCTTGCATTCTTCGGTTGCGCGGGAAATGGCGGAGCGACTGGGATTCGAAC
>JAMCYN010000044.1 GCA_023474015.1 Armatimonadota bacterium | reverse complement strand
TTGAGCGCGGAGAGCACGGCCTTGGGGTTCTCGGTCAGCAGAACCCAATCGCCAGGTTGGACATTTGTTTCCACATAACCCACTTCGACACCACATACAAAAGTACCTGTGTCTAAAATGAGTTATTACATGGATACTTCATGGAGCATTGCCCCTGCCCCAACAGTGGATACCTACAAACGATGCTCCTGGCATGTAGCCGTAAGTATTGACATACCCACGCGCGAGTTAGTATAATTCTAGTGTTAATATGCTCCTCGGTAGCTCAATTGGCAGAGCACTTGGCTGTTAACCAGGGGGTTCGTGGTTCGAGTCCACGCCGGGGAGCCAGTTTTCATTTTTGGCGTTTTTATCGAACTTTGCCCCGGTTTTCGCTCCCTCTTCTTCCTGCATTCTCACTGCTTCTGAGATCAAATCGAAGGGTTTTCGGTAGTTTGGAGTGAGTTTTCCATCCTGCCATGTGGAGTTCGAGAATACAAAATCCAGCAGTCTCCGTTTTTCGGCCATTTCCTGCTTTTCATACAGTTCCCACGCTCGATTTGAGAGTTCGAGAATCCTAATGCCCTCATCCATATAGGAGTAGTTCGCATTCTCATGCTTCTCCATCTTTCTACGGACTTCTGACTGCTCCTTGCGCCATTCGGTGCTTCTCTGGTCGTAGAACTCTTGGGAGATTTTGCCGTCTAGCTTGTCAACATACATCTGGTCAAGCCGATGCTGAAGGCGGGCGTATTTCCTGGACGGCGACCGCGATTACTTGAGCAATCGGTCTGGAAACCCTAGGTTCCGAGGGAAACATAGGTCGCGGGTTGGTGACGGAGATCGTCACCCCGGTCTACCACGACGGGACATGGCTCGATCCGGTGATCACCAATCCCATCGCTTCCACAGGCGGCACCGACCGCGAGACTCTGGATCACGCGAAGCTGCAAGCTCCGTCGGAACTGCTCTGGCGCCGAAGTTGGGCCTCGTCCATTTATCGTTCCAACTCCAGAACGGAGCATGGGGAGAAAACGTTGAGGGGAACACTTCCGCGAATGCCATCGTTGTCTGCATGCGTTAATCGATCATTCAATGCCTTTGGTGTGATTGGGTCTCAGCCCTTCGCCCTGACCACGATGCTGACGGACCTAAGTGCCGTAACAACTGAGATGCCGCCGCCAGACTTCCTCCGATAACTCCGGCAACATTTGCCGTCTATGAGCAGTTCGAATCTCTGTGGAACGTGGTTAAATGAGACCATGGCTTTGAGTCCTGCGGAGTTAGTGATCCTGCTCTTCTCAAACGACACATAATCCCTACCGGCTGTGATGGTCAAATAGTTGCCGTGGTAGAACACATTGGTGACGCCGACCTTGCCTAGCCGCGTGGGGATGGCGGGGGATACGGCAAGCACACTATCTGTCGGAGCATCCAAGCCAAGGAATGCGTATGGCACGAACAGCGTTCCCATTCCGGAGTCCGATAGGAACTCGTGGTCGAGTCCGAGACCGCCAGGAGTCGGGCCCTGCAATGTGCCCCGTTCCAGGTGCCCTTCGTAGTACGCTCGGTAGAAACGGTCGCCTTCTCCTCCAGCCGACTTCACGTCGTTGTACCAATCTTTTATCTCCAGTGTCCGTTCAAAGGCCCGGTCGATCTGAGCCTGAATGCCGGTGCGTGTCCGCGCCATTATGTCGAATAGGGATGTGAAAGGCACTGCGCCTCCGTCCTGCACCTGATTTCCCCATTCAAAACAGGGGGCAGCCATCGGGTCGGACTTGCCCGTGTTCCAAGACCAGGTATAGTAGTCCTCATTGTGCCTCGTCGAGCTTCTGGGGGCAAATTTCCATTTGTAGATATCCTTGCCGCAAGAAGTATCTCCAGGTATGATCCGGCCGTCAAGCCAGGAAAGGATCGAGTCCCGCTGGGCTTTGCTTCCGACACCGTAAACTAATGCCTGCAGGTTGAAGTGCACAAATCCATAGTCGTGCTTCCTACCATGGATATCTACATTTCTGCAGAATCGCCCGGTATCTTTCATCCAAAACTTGTCTTCGATTGCAGACTTCGATTTGGCAGCCAATAACCTGAGCGATTCGGGATTCTCCCGATAGGCAAGGGTCGATTTGTTGTCGGGACCGATCACCTTTACCGTCGGGATTTCGATGTGCCGGCGTCGTACACATTCCTCCAGTTCCGCCATCGATTTCAACGCATAGAAATAATCGAGGCTGCTTTCCAGGTCATATCTTCCCGAGGGCAACAAGTCCCAATAAGACGCATTTAATCCATGCCCTACTTGGGTTCCTCCAAGGCCGTCGTGTCCTGCCATCCAGGCAAAGTCCAGAAGACCGGTTCTTCTGCCTTTCAGGTGCTCGTTCATAAACAGCATGGCCATCCTGAGCCTGGGCATAGCACTCTTCAGGAACTTCTCGTCTCCAGACCACATAAAGAATTTGCAGGCTGCATTGATCAGCGTTGCGTTTGTCGTGACATGCCGCAGGTCATATGTGGCTCGCACATAGTTAACGCTTACCGATGCGCCCTTTGCGTCAGGCCCCGCGAGGACTACTTTGAGCCTGGTGATCCTACGCCCTTCGCGACCCCATCGCGGATGCAGATACATCGGAAAGTGCAGTTCATAGCGTGCTCCTGGTTTAACATAATACTGCGGATACTCCTTTGGCGGCAGGTCGCAGAATTTCACATCGACCATCTTGTCTTGGGTAAACGAGCGCGAATCGCTGGTTGTCCAGTAGACCCGGATGCTGTCGACCAGCCGTCTTGCCTGCGCCTTTCGGGTAGATTGATACGCCACATCCAGTTCAATCATGGGAACCTGGAAAACATCAACATCGAAGCACGGCGAGACTATCTCAGGGCTCGGACCGGTTATCTTGCCTTCCAGGCAACCCTTGATGTAACCGGATTCGAGCGTGATATCTTTGCCGAACCATTTGTCGCGATTGCCATCGGATGTGTCGTTGAACTCCCAGCCGGTAAGGGTCTTGACCGTGGTGTTGTAGTTGTAAAGGGGCCACTTCCATCCGAACCCCGGGCAGTAGCCCGACATGACTGTAAGGCGCTCGAGGCTCGGCTCATACATTGCTCCCCAGGCGTAGCCATATTTGTCCACCGGCGTCTGAAGAAGCGGAGTCAGGATCATATCCATTTGCGGATACTTCAGATAGCTTTGCCTGCGAATGCCAAGCGCGGCCCTGTCGACCCATGGAAGAAACCACATGTCCCACTCGATGGCCCACAGCATCCCCGTGGCGCCGGGACTTGAGGCTGGAAAATATACCCCACCTTGATCGACCGAAAGATGCCGCATGAAGTATTCGTTGACGAACCTGTCATAATCAGCGTCAGAGGTGAAGAACACAGGCAGTCGGCTTCTGGCAGCTTCTTCTCCAGCCCGATCCAGCCTGTAATCCATTATGGCACTGTCTTGCCTCTGCCCGGCGTGGGTGATTGAATGAGCTAACATTATATGTAGGGCCGACATTACAACAAGAGCTGATAGCATGGGTCGATACATGTATATTACCTTTCAAGCAGTAGTTTCAGGGTCTTGATCTCATACTTACCGAAATCCAAACTGACGCTTCCGTTGCTTGTTTCGATCTCGCTCTCGCCGTTCTCCATAAGATCCACGTCAACAGCTTGCTTAACAGGCCACCCGCATCTTATCGTTGCCGTTGTTGGGATTCCGTGTGTTTCAACCACTCTGACAATTATCGCGGCGGCATCTTCCGGCTGGTCTTCGGCAAACTTGACGGCGGAAACCAGCACGTTTTCAGGCTCGCACGACAGGCAGGCTTTCCCCGGCGTGATTGATCCCGAGTGGGTTGGCTCCCAGCTTGCCAATAGCGGCTGGTTGAACTCCATGCCTCTCTTAGTGGATCCCGCATCCTTCCACGAACCTTTATGCGGATAGAGCGAATATGCAAACTCGTGTGAGCCCTCATCGGGGTTCGCATCGGGTTCATATGATGCCCTGAGAAGCGTCAGCGCCAGGGTATTGCCCTGCGCCGAATGCCCATACTTGCAGTTGTTGAGTATGGATATGCCGCACTCAGCGTCCGAGATGTCCGCCCACTTTTGAGCTGGAACCTCTTTGCCATTGGCGATACGCTCGATCGCGCCAAAAGGTATCTCGAAGAAGGCTCTGCTGTGTCCAAGTGCAGGGGTGAACGTCACCTTCAGCATCGAAGCATCTTCATCGGCCGTCCCACGCTCGTGCCATTCAACCTCTGTGAGGAAGTCTATCCTATCCAGGTGCGAGTATACTCTGATAAGTTGCTTTATCGTCGATTTTGAGAATACATGCCGTACCGCGATGACAGCGCACACCCGGCCGGTTTCGATCACATTCACATTCGCGCCGTCTATGAGGCTTCTTGTGCCGGTGATATCCCCGATGTTCCAGGCCGACATCTGGTGGGGTTGCTCATAGCTTATGACAAACCTGTTCAATACTCCAGAGTTTACCTTACTCTCGATCCCATATCCTTCCGGCTCTGCCAATTCTTTCTTTAGCTCCTTGATATAGAGCGAGTCGATGGAACCCGACCTGGGGTTGATCCTGATTCTGAACAAATTGTTCTCAAAAACAAGATTCTCGGTGTCAATACCTATGCAATCAGCTTCTGATATGGCCCTTGCATCAGCGGTTTGCACCGTGTAGACTTTACATCCCAAGGCAGGCACATTGCGCGCGACAAACATCAACTTGTCATCCACCACCTGAAATGGAACAGTAAGACCCGAGTCGTCCTCCAGATATCCGACAGACGGCAGAGTTGCATCCGGCAGAGCAACCTCCACGAGGTCGGTGCGTTCCCAGGCAAGCTGGTTGAACACCACGATCTTGGAGGTATCGATGTGTCCCGCGGTATCAACATTCGCGGCGAGGCTCGCGATTGAATCACTTATTATTCGATGGAGCGTATCGTGTGATGGTCTGAGCTTATCTGCCGCTTCTCGATAGGTCGCGCCGAGTGAACATCCGCAGATAATGTCGTGGAACTGATGGAAGCATTGGTTTATCCAAGCCTCATTCAGCGCATCTTGAGGGTACTTGCCGGCTCCGTTTGCCGCCGCGACTGCTGACATGGTTTCAGCCGTGAGCAGGCTGTTCTCTCCGTGTCGGTTGAGAAGCTTTATATCGGCATGGCTTGTGTAGCATCCAGCGAAATGAGCGCTCATCTCGCCGGTAACAGTGGGAATATTGTCCCCCTTGTGAGCAAGCTTCTCGTAGAAATCTGCTGCAGTGCTTAGGACGCTTCTGGGCAGAGCGGGTGTTTTGTCCAGCAGGCAAGCGCGTTCGATATCGCGTGCTGCAGCCGCTCCCCCATGATCGCCAACGCCATATACGACGAATCCGCCGGGATAGCCCAACTGTTCGTCCATTTGCTTGCAGCTATCGACGATGGTCGTGGGGTTCACGAAACCAGAATAGCCACGCATAGCGTATGCGAGCACGCGCGACCCGTCAAGCCCCTGCCACCAGAACGCGGAGTGCTCCTTTTCGCCGCGGCACAAGTAGTAATACTCGACCCCGCTCTTTTTCAGGATCTGCGGATACGTCGCCGGGTGGCCGAATGTATCCGGTTCCCAGCATATCTTCGGGGTCAAGCCGAACTTCTCTTGTGTGTACCGGCGCGAGTACAGCAACTGTCGGACTAGCGATTCACCGGAGGCCATGTCCAAATCGCCCTCAACCCAGGTGCTTGCCGTAACCTCCCAACGGCCCTCACGAACACGCTGCCTGATACGCTCAAATAGCTGCGGGTGTTCGTCCTCCATAGTTTTGTATGCGGCAACCTGGCTCTGAGAGTATTGGAACTCCTGATATTTTTCCATCAGCATATCCATGGTGGAAAAATCTCTACGGCAAACATCCACGGTCTCTCGCCAAGGCCAGAGCCAGTTCATATCTATATGCGAGTGGGCAACCAGGTTCACCTCATACCGCTTTGCTTCATCATAGAATGGGGCAAGGCACTTCACCGACGACGTAACGGAGCGATTCCAGGTTTCCCAATCATCCCTTGCTAAAGCATGGATATCTACATCTGCGAGAGCATTGCCAAATGCTTCGAGCCGATCCGCATCCTTCTTCAGAAGGTGCCCGCAGAACACTAGCTGCGCGCGAAACGTCTCCAGTTCAAAAGCGACCTTGTCCAGAGCGTGGATGATCAGGGAACCATTCACAAACGCTCCGAAGCCATCGCCTCCCACTGTTCTTATGGCGATTCGAAGCACCTCGTCGGGTTGATAATCATCGGTAAGCGTTAACGGAAATGCACGTGTATCCGCCCAGAAAGGCTCGAAGTATATCTGCTTGCCGTTCAGGAACACTGTTGCGCTGATGGGGAGGCATATCATCAAGTCCACGCGCGAGCCTATCAGTGAGATACCCCTGACTTTCTCCGACAGCGCGATGTCTTGCCTAAACCAGTGGCAGCCCGTCGCGCTCGACCATGAGTATTGTGGTCTGACAACGTCCCAACCGGCCTTGGAAAAAGTATCTTGGAGAGCATCCGGCACATCGCCAGTATGGTGATACCACCCAGGCACATCGCCTGGCTCTCTAATTGTGCTAATTGTTTTGTCGATTGCCGAAATTATGTCATTAAGTTCGTTTCTCATTTGCGCGCTCGATGCCTCCGTGAATCGCTCATCCCTTAATCCCGCTCATAGTCATTCCCTGGATAAATTGGCCTGTACCCGATTGTACGGGTACTTTGTTAGGCAGCTTGTGCCAGAGATAGCGACTCGAACTGAGCTGGTGATAGATACCCTAGCGTCGAGTGCAGCCTGACTCTGTTATAGAACACTTCGATATACTCGAAGATATCCCTTCATGCCTCTGCCCGGCTACTATTGTCAATGGCAGAGTGAAAGTGTACCAATTCCGGCGGTGTGAAAGTGTACCACCCGCCGCCACAATTTTCCTGCACATAGTCTGCACTTTCCTGGTTCATAGCAGTATCCCGTCAATCTCAACGTTCTTGCGATAGGGACTTATTGTGACAAGCGGCGGGATGAGCTACTGAGCAAACAACCATGGGTACGCGCTGGACGAGTGTTGTGACAAATTCGTGATATGTCAACCGACGGTTTCGCTGTAAGAAAAACCGAGCAAAGGCTTCTCAACCGTCGGTCTCAAGGGGCCCTCCAAGCTCGGTTTCGTTGTAAGCAAGCTCGTAATCTGTCGGTTTTTCTCATCCCTCGGTTCCGCTGAGAGGTTGAGATGATTTCGTTGTAAGTAAACTCGGGGAGCCAAACTCTTAAATACAAACTGTCTCTCAACCATTTGACCTCGTCAGTTCCGCTGGCGGCGTTTTGTTGTTTTCCGAGCGTGAATCGGCCACATCCGAAGTGTCGCCTCCAGACGAACATGGCCAGCCTGATGAAGATACTGCTGGTCAAGAGGCTGGAAAGCAGCGTCTATGGGTTCAGGAAGTCAATCGACAGGTTCATCGCATCTTATCAGCAGGCCCTTGGAGAGCTGTAGACGGGGCGGATGAAGAGGCCATCAGCGCCTGATCGAACGCAGCAAGCTCAGTGGCGGAAATCTCAAGAAGTCAGTAGCCTCCGGCAAAGCCGGAGGCTTGAATATGTGAGCCGCTCCAAGCGGCTTCTGTTCGTCATTTATGAGCCGCCCAAGGGGCCTGGGCGGGTCAACGTGCGACAGGCAATCCAAGGTCTTAACGATCTTCCAGCCCTGCCGATTGCGTGGCACGTTCCGTCTGCGGCACGAACGCGGCAATCATGTCATTCTGAACGAACGTGAAGAATCTGCTTTTGCTCCTCGCGTTGACCTGCGCCCTGACTGAAAGCAGATCCTTCGCTTTGCTCAGGATGACACTTTTACGGCCTTGGTGGCAAGAATGCCAAGTCTTTGCTGGACAGACGACTCCCACAGAGAACTGAACTCTTACCAATCAGTGCATGGAGATGGAAGATACGACAGTGGCCCCGGACAGCCGATGAAGCTATGGATTCGCGGAGGCCGAGACAGCAGAGCGCCGGTTAGTTCAGTTATTCTCCGTGAGGCACACGTATTTCATGCCCAATATTGAAGCCACTTTCTTTAGTTCGCTTGTTATCTCGGCGTGCACCAATCCGTAATGGTGACACACTCCGGCTTCGGCGGTACGCACAAAGTATTCTTTCAGCGGTATCGAAGGCCGGAATATGGTATGTTCAAAATGCACCGGCCGAGGACTGGTGTCGACAGACTCGCCGGTAGCCACCCTCATTTCGTATCCGTGCGCAGTGTTAAACAACGTGAGCAAAGTCACGGGGCCGGGGTCGGTAATAAACTCCGGCAATACGCCATTATATGGAGCGCCCGGCATACCTCCGAAGTTGATGTACTGCGTGTTTCTCAGGCGCGGCTTGGTACCTTTCTTGGCCATGTTGAACCCGGCAGATCCCCCTTCATGACCTCCCAGGAACCAGTTCTTCTCTTCATCGAACATAAGGTGCTCCCAGAAATGTATGGGTTTGCCTGTAAGCTCGCGAATTATCAGTCCGGCCACGGACACGCCCAGGTCTCCCTCGGTTGCCACGACCGTACCCTTATCTATCAGCCGTGCCATACCCACGCAGGGTATCATGCCCGTTTTGGGTGTCAGTTCGGGAAACATGTCTATGGCAAGGGCATCTATCTTGGCATCATCAACCACTTTCTCCAAGGCAATGGCTTGCTTTGCCGCGAGATATATCTCTTCATCCGTGGGTTCGACTATCTCGCACTTGTCACGAAGCTCCTTACAATAGTCCTGGGCTTCTTTATCCGTGACCCTACTCATAGCCTCTATCAGGCTCGATGTATATTCGTACGTGATCCGCACGCCGGTCTGCGCCATCATTAGGGTATCATCCGGAAACGTATCATACATCGGCACTGCCGCACTTCTGTGAGGTAGATAAGTGATAGTGCTTTTCTTCAATTTCCTCACTGCCTTGGCGGCTCTCACATACTCTGCAAGTTCACTGGGCAGCATCGGATTGTCGAAGCTGCTGAGCATGAGTCCATACTTGAAATCGGGCCTCATTCTCTTCAGCGTGCCGGTGAGCTGGATCATACTGTTGTTCCCCCAGCACCGGCCGGCATCGATGAGGCCTACGTCGGAAGGAATGCCCTTAATCCCCTGCGACAGAAGCAGGACGGGCAGTGTTGCGCCAAGGTTGTCCAGAAAGGCCAGCGACATGGCGTCGTCGACATATGTCGCGTGGTAAACAAGCGCAATGTCAACATTCTCATTTCTGAGGGCGTTACCGATTCTCTCAGCTTCAGCCACGTTCTGCGCAAAACCCGGGTAGATTATTTCGAAATCATTCTCAAGTAGTCGGGCGAGTCTCTTCGCGTCGCTGTCAAGCAGCGCAGGCAGGTCCTTCATTCCGGTGTCTGTCCAATAGCCCTCTATGCCTCCGGCAAATAGGCCGATCTTGCCTTTTTTCATTGTTGCTTTCTCCCAATATGTTTGTCAGCGCTGTAACGCATCCGATTGTGTGGACACGGTTTTGCATTATGCCGCTTATGGTAAGCGCTCATTTTTGTAGCGCGGCCGGGCTTCCAGCAGCGACACGAAGCCCAGCTTTTCAAACCGCCAATAGCGGTTGTAGTTGTCACGAAACTCTGGCGCGGCCTGCCGTGGTCCAGGCGCAGCGCCAATCGCAACGCCACATCTCTGTCTACACTGCCAAAGACGATCCGCAAACCTGTGCTGATCTGATTTGATGATTAGTATGTTGGGTTTACTCAGCTTAGTGCTCCTTGCATAATTAGCAGGCCGTGAGGATCGGAAGCGATATTGAGAATAAGATTACAGCATCGTCCCACCGAGTAGTACAGCCCCATGAGCTGTTCCAAGCCTTTTATCGTATGCTCGTCCGTTGAGCAGTAGCCCGAGGAAATCCAGCGTATGGTGCAGTCGCACTCCGCGGGGAAAGCCACTTGCGCCCTGTCCGGACTTCTTCATCGAGATAAGCAGACAGCGAAATTGGTGTAGTTATACGACTAACTTCCATGTATTATAGCATGCGCTTTACTGCATCGTCAACAGAGCGCGTTGCCTCATTTAAGAATCGTACCGAAGAGTTGATGTGCCGATGCTGTTTCCATAGGAGGAGACGCATCAATGACCCAGCAGGCCAAGATGGGTGTCGATTCGGACAATGGCAGCGAGTTCATCAACGGCAACCTTATGCGCTACTGCCAGCGTAACGCCATAACATTCACCAGGAGTCGACCCTACAAGAAGAACGACCCGGCGGTAATACATCACCAAATCACGCGTTTGCTCCATTACTTGCTTCAGAGTTATACTTGCCATGATGCTCCTCTCTCGTCGGTTCGTTCTGTTCAAACAAACTCTACGAGATCAGGAGCATCTTTTGCAATTTACACACTCAAAGTATACGCCACCGGATTTCATGGGATAGCGTCCCAGCATACAGATCGCAAACTCTGCGATTGCGCAGCGACTAAGCGTATAGAATATAATTAATATGTGGCCACTTGTTTACACCTTGCCTGCCACTGGGTATATGCCTGTCACATAGTCAAGCGTCCGGTCGCTTGCGAGCATCCCACCACCCGCAAGTGACGGAAACCCCACCAACATCACAAGGAAGGGAGAGATTACAATGTCTCACCGCAAAGCATTAGCACTTGCCGTACTTTACGTCGTCTTGTTATCTCTCTTCGTGGGTCCGGCCTGGACCGTGGATTTGCCTCAACCGGGCATCTGTCTATACCGTGACCCCGCTCCGCCAAACAAGGTACTCAACGATGGGACCGGCGTAATCACATTCTGCTGGACGATAGACTTCGCCACCGAGTGCAACCAGAACTACATTCTGGAAATCCTTCCGCCCGGCTCCGAACCGGCGTTCACGCTCGACACTTTCAACTGCGAACCCAGCCCCATCAACAGGTGCACGAGTTGGACCGTACCGGCGGACACTTCACCGGGCTGTTACTACGCACGGCTCACCTTCTACTCAGATTGGTGCTTCGGCGGAACTAATAAGGCCGAGGATCGCGCGAGCGTCGGGTTTATAGTTGCTCCCGCCGCAAGGTTCAAGATATGCAAGTTCTGGGACGTCAATGGCAACGGCGAACGTGACGACGGCGAGCCGGGTCTTGCGGGCTGGACTTTCAGCGTTGAACTGCCGGACGGCACGCCACTGGCCAACGCCACCACGGATCAGGACGGCTGCACGCCCGAAATATCGGTCCCGGTGGAACCTACCGGCGAAACCCAGGTCCTCATTCGTGAGGAAGAGCGCGCCGGGTGGGTGAAAACTACACCCAACGGCTCCGACAATCCGATCACCGTGTACCTGACTCCGGGCGCGAACTGCGATATAACGTTCGGCAACTGGCAGCCCATCACGATCACGGGCAATAAGTTCATGGACACCGCTCCCTGGCCGTGGCTCGTGCAGCACTACATCGGCACTCAGGGCCAGCAGAACTCGGCTGACTTCGAGCCCGTGCCGGAGTGCATTGACCCCTTGCTGCCCCCGATTGTGGAAACTCAGCCGAACCCGACGGGCATCGAAGGCCTGGTCATCGGCCTCTACGGCGAAGATGGTACGACCTTGCTCGGGACCGCCCTCACCGGCCCGGACGGATCTTTCTCATTCGGTCCGCTGCAGTACCAGTCCAAGTTCACTCTGAAAGAAATCGAGCTTCCGACCGCGGCGTCCACATGCGATCCGTTGACGCCGGACCTGCAGCTCTGCGAGGACCATCAGTTCGTCTCATGGCCGGGGACGTTTGTCGGAACGGTGTCCATGTCGCCGTGGAACTTCGCGGAACCTGGGGTCTGCGGCCTGGTGAGCTTCGATGTGCCTGATACGCTGCTCATCAGCCCGCCCGATCCCGGACTCTTCGGCGGCGAGTTTGGTGACAACAACTTCTACAACCAGTGCCCGTCGAGGCTCTGGGGCGTTATATGTCCGCAGGCCAGGGACATCGAGCCGTGCGAGATTCAGATTCAGAAGGACGGCATGACCTGGGAAGGCGGAGCGGCCTCCGCATGCGACACGTGCGGCCTATATAACGTCCCTCCGCTGCCTGAAAACCCGCAGGGTCTGAGGTCGGGTGTCTACACCCTGACCCCGCCGCCGCTCACCGATCCGACCATGCAGCATTGGGTGGTAACGGAGTACATCTGCGACGGCAACGGTCAGCTCACCAAGAAGTCATATCCGCTCCCCAGCAGCGGCTCCGTGGATATCATGCTGGAGTGTGAGGACAAGCGGGTGGACTTCTGCATCGGAACAGAGGAGGACAACAAGCGACGCTGCAACATGCCGGTGACGTTTACTCAAGCCGGCTGGAAGACTTACTCCAATATCGACAACACGGTCATACCCAACGGAATGATCTACAACAGGTTCCCACAAGCGTTCGCGACGTTCATCTACTTCGGGACCACGCTGAAGAACCAGATGGTAGTCGGCAAGAGCACAAAGACCATCACATTCAATGGCACGACTAACGGCCTGAAGAAACTCGTCGCATTCCTGCCTCAGACCGGCCCATGCGGCAAACTCGACCATGCTTACCTGGAGCCGATCACGACTTCCGCCGGAGCGCTGGCGGGCGAGACGGTCGCGCTACTGTTGAACATCGCCTATAACGACCGCAGGCTCATGCCCAGAACCCCGGGCTACGACCTGGAGAAGTTCACAATCGCGATGGGCTTGTTCAAGGGCAAGACCGTAGGGCAGGTGCTGGACATCGCGAACGCCGTGCTCGCCGGGGACCCGCCCACCCGCTGGGGACTGCCGAAAGACCCGAATGACCCGGCGGACACCGGCTGCAAGGCGCTCGTTGCGATACTGCAAGCCATCAACGGCAACTACGAATTCATTGACATGAACACGTTCGTCGACAACGGCTACCTGATACCGAACCGGCCGTTCGGGCCTACCGGCCCCGGCCACACGCCTCAAGTGCCCTACGTGCCTTGAGATGGGTAGCAAGCAGCTATTACGAGAGAGGGATTAGCACGCTCCAGTTGCCCGGGGAGTATCCTCCCCGGGCCTTTTCGTCAGGTTCCTCATTTGATTATGGCGACTGAGCCGCCTGGGGCCACTCGCAGAACCGTCACGATCTTGTCGCCGGAGGGTTCGCGGCTGAGTATACCCGTGGCGGTTATCATATCGCCCGGGGCGGCGGAGATCCCCGCGCTACGAATCTCGACCGAGCCGCTTCCTCCCGCGGGCTGCGGGCCGTATCGGTAGTCGATGACGCAGAAGTCCGTGCCCGCCGATGTGACCTTGCCCCATATCTTCACGTTGATACCGAACGGATCGGGTTTCATGCCATGGAATACTCGGCCGCATAGACCGAGCGGGGAGGGCTGCGGGCCGGTCCCGATCTTGGAGAAGGTCACATTGGTCAGCGCCTTGACGTCGTTCACTGTCGCCACCGTGCCGGTCACGTTGACTACGTCACCGGCCGAAAGCAGGCTCGCCGGGGCGGCGCATTTTATTCCGGCGCTCCGGCTGCTTTCCTGGATGAAGAAACAGTCGGGGAAGGCCGCGCCCACGATCTTGCCGTTGAGCGTCACGCTCGCCGTGTCGGCGAGGTTCTTGGTTTCGCCTATGGTTGTAACCGTCGATCCGCCCACGACCGTTATCCCCTGTGAGACGCCGACCTCGCTCCATCGCTGCGATGGGTTCCTCGCCTTGACCGAGACATAGTATGTCTGGCCGACTTGCGGCGAGAGATCATCACGAGTGACCGAGGTCTCGATCCCCGCGCTGGTCCAGTAACAGATATCGACCAGGCCCGGCTCGGTTCCGATGGCATAGACATACTCGGCGATCATCGTGTCGGGGTCCGAGGCGGTCCACGACGCCTTCACCGGCTCGCCGGAGCCTAGCACCAGGCTGGGAACGGTGACAATCGGCGTCGTCGGCGGGGTCAGGTCCCTCGCCTTGATATCGCGCAGGCAGTAGACGTTGCCGTCGTAGGAGCCGAAGACGACGCTGCTGTCCGCCCCAAGCGCGGGGGAACAGGCGACCGACGATCCGGTCTTGAAGCTCCAGAGCGTCGTGCCGTCCGGATTGAAGCAATACATCTTCTCATCGCAGGAGCCGACGTATATCTTTCCCGTGGAGTCGATGGCCGGGGAGGACACCACTCCGCCCATCGGCAGGTCCACGCTCCACGCCATTGTGCCGTCGGGCCTGAGGGAGACCAGCTTGCCGTTGCCGCCGTCGAAGCCCGCGCCAAAGTAGATGTTGCCGTCCAAGCCTATCGCCGAAGACGAATCCACGGGAGTCCCGGCGTCGTAGCGCCACTTCTGAGTGCCATCGGGATTGATGGCGTAGAAATAGGCGTCGCCGCTGCCGACATAGACAGTCCCGTCCGCGCCGACCGCGGGGGATGCGTCGGTAGCCGAGCCGGTGAGGAACTGCCACTTGCGGATCCCGTCGGGTCTGATCGCGTAGACGTATGAGTCGCCGCCTGCGAAGTATATCACCCCATCACTGTCGCATGCGGGCGACGACCATATTTCTCCGCCAGTCGCATGGCTCCATGCCTTGACGCCGGTATTGAGATCGACCGCGTGCAGCGAGTAGTCGAGACTGCCGACATAGACCACGCCATTCCTGATCAGAGGCGACGACCGCAGCGGGCCGCCCGTACTGTAGGTCCAGACTAGCTCGCCCGCCGGATTCAGACAATAGAGCTTGCCGTCATTGCAGCCGATCAGTATCCTGCCGTCGTCCGCCACGGCGGGGGAGCTGTCGATGATGGAGCCTGTATTGTAGGTCCAGCGCACGGTGCCATTCTGGGTGATCGCGTAGAGCTTGCCATCGGCGGAACCGATATATGTCGTGCCGTCGGAGGCAATCGCCGGCGATGACTCCACGTAGCCCTGCGTCGGGATAGTCCAGGCGGTGTCGGTCACCGTTGTGCCGATGAACAGTCCGCGGCCGTGGTTGGACATATCGTTTCTGAACCTCCACCAGATCGCCGCGCCAGTGCTGTAGCTGATGCCGTCACTGGCGCTCACCGCGCTCCACGCGCCCGCCTTGCTGCGGGATTTCACGGCGAAGTAGTAGGTGAGCATCGGCTCGATGTTGAGACCGGTCACGGTGACGTCCTCACTGGTCCCGGCATTGGTCCAGCCAACCATATCCACAGCGCCGGGGCTGGTTCCGATACAATACACATACTCCGCGATCCCCGATTCGGGGTCCTCCGAATGCCACTTGCAGTGCAAGCGGTCGAGCAAAAGGGTCCCATCGCCGTCATCGGTCACCACGGGGGTGGTCGGCGGTGTTGTGTCGAGCAGGATACCGTCGGAGCTGCCTGTGTCGCTCCAGCGCCCGGCGCCGTTTTTGGCCTGGACGTTGATGTAATATGTAACGCCGTCCTGGAGCTGGAGGCTGGTCCGCTCATAGGAGGCGACGTTGCCGACATCGAGCCAATCCGCCACATCCCCCGCGCCGGGGGCCGTGCCTATCGACATGCGATAGCTCACGATGCCGGATTCGGGGTCGTCGGAGGTCCATGATGCCCCCATGCGCGTCTTGTAGCCCCAGTACTGGCCGTTGTCAGTGACCAGCGGCAAGGTGGGCAGGGTTAGGTCGAGGGTTATACCGTCCGAACTGACCGGCGCGCTCTCGCCTCCCGCGTTGTTGATGGCGATCACGGTTATATAGTAGATTACGCCCGAGGTTAGCGTAAGGCCCTCGCGGGTGTGCTCGGTGGCGTTATCGACCTCGAGCCAGTCGGCCACATCATTAAGCCCCGGCGCGGTCCCGATGCAATACCTGTAGCCCCTGATGCCGGACTCGGGGTCGGATGCGCTCCAGCGGACGTGAAGGGTGGTCTCGAAGCCCGTGTAGGCCCCATCGTCCCAGACCTGCACGTCCACCGGCCCCGTGGTGTCCACGATAATCCCGTTCGAGTCGCCCACCGGGCCGGTGATCCCAGCGCCGTTGGTCGCGCGGGCGGTGACATAGTACTTCGTACCATCCGTGAGAGTGAGGCCGCTGATGATGCCGTCCGGGCCGGGGCCGACGTTTGTCCAGTCGACGATATCGGTCCCGCCGGGAGTCGTGCCCACCGCGCACTCGTAATATGCGATCCCGGACTCTGCGTCATTCGCCAGCAGCGTCACGTGAAGCTGGGCGTTGTCGGCGGTGAAGTCGCCGTCGTCATCGACCGTCGGGGCGTCCGGCGCGGTGTTGTCCACCGTGATGCCGTCGGAGGAGCCGACTTCGCTCACTAGCCCGACGCCGTTGGTCGCCCTTACATTAATATAGTATGTGCCGCCCTGTTGCAGCGTCAGGTCGTTTCGCTCGATGTTGGTCGCGAGGGCAACATCCGTCCAGGGAACCAAATCCGCCGCGCCCGGGCTTGTGCCTATGGAATACTTGAAGCCCACCACGCCGGTTTCGGGGTCCTCGGATGACCACTGGGCCTTGAGCGTGGTCGTGCTCCGTGTGTATGCGCCATCGTCGGTGACTATTGGTGTCGTGGGCGGAGTGGACTCGACGAATATGCCGTCCGAGTAGCCAATTGAACCGGTCGCTCCGGCCTTGTTCACCGCGCGGGCACTGATGTAGTACTTGAGGCCCGATTGCAGCGTGAGGCCCGAGACCGTAAAGTTGGTGGAAGTCCCCGCGCTGGTCCAGTCCCTCACGTCGTTCGCGCCCGCCGATGTGCCGAGGCAGTATTCGTATCGAGCGATGCCGGACTGCGGGTCGGACGCGCTCCAAACAGCGTGGAGCTGCGTGCCGTCGGTTGTGAACGCGCCGTCGTCGGTGACGGTCGGGGTGGACGGTGGAGTCAGGTCTACGCTGATTCCGTCGGAAGTGCCGACCGCGCTCTCAGCGCCCGCACCGTTGCGGCTCTTCACGCTGATATAGTATTTGCCGCCGTCCTGCATCGGGAGCGATGTTATCACGAACGAGGTCTGAGTGCCCACCGAGGTCCACGCGCGGATGTCGGTCCCGCCGGAGGTCGTGCCGACCGCATAGAGATACTCCGCGATGTCCGATTCGGTGTCTGTCGAGAACCAGTTCGCCGACAGAAGGTGCGCCGAGCTTGTGAACTCGCCCTCATCGTTGACAATGGGCCTACTCGGCGGCGTGGTGTCCACGATGATGCCGTCCGAGGACCCCACGGCCCCTGCCTTGCCGACCGAGTTGCGAGCGCGCACGTTTATGTAATAAGCCGTGCCGTTGGCGAGCGTCAGGCCGGTCGCGGTAACGCTGGTCTGGAGGCCGATATCAGTCCAGTCGCGAACAGTCGTGCCGCCCTCGGCAATCCCAATCGAATACTCATAGGACGCAATCCCCGAGGCCGCCGTTACGGGCTGCCAAGTCGCATGCAGGCTCGTGAGCGAGGCGGTGAAACTGCCATCATCGGTAACCACGGGCGCGGGCGGCGCGGCGGTATCGACAGTAATTCCGTCCGATGAACCCACCTGGCTCACAAGGCCCAGCCCATTGGTCGCTCGGACGTTAATATAATAGGTCACGCCCTGCTGGAGAGCCAAGCCGGTGCGAACGACGGAGGTGTTCAGTCCGGCGTCGATCCAATTGATTATGTTTACGCCGCCGGGCGTCGTGCCGATGGAATACTCATACTTGCCGACTCCGCACTCAGGGTCGGCGCTGCTCCAAGACGCGTGGAGTTGGGTCGCATCGGAGATGTACGCGCCGTCATCGGTCACAGTGGGCCTGACAGGCGGGGTGGCGTCGATTGTAATACCGTCCGAGCTCGCCTCCGGGCCCGCAAGACCCGCCCCGTTGATCGCGCGAACAGTGATGAAATATGTGCTCTTATCGGCAAGCACAAGCCCTGTGCGGGTGTGCTGGCTCACTCCGCCGACATTGAGCCAGGGGGCGACATCAGCCAGCCCCGGCGCGGTGCCGATGCAGTAGTCGTAAGAAAATATCCCCGACTCAGCGTCGACCGCCGACCATGCGCCATGAATCCTGTCGCTCGCCGCCTGGTAAAGTCCGTCGTCGGTGACGGTTGGCGCTCCGGGCGGGGTAGAATCCGCCGCGAATGCGTAAAGATTGCCGTTGTCGGAGCCGATGAATAGCGCTCCTGCCGGTCCTATAGCCGGGGAGGAATATATCGCCGCCCCCGCGTCGAATCGCCATCGCTCGGTGCCGTCGGGGTTGATCGCGAATAGCTTCCCGCTCAGCGACCCCACGAATATCCCGCCGTCCATGCCCAGCGCGGGAGATGAATCGACGTATCCGCCGGTCGCGAACGTCCACAGGGCCTGCCCGAGGCTTGTGAGCGCGTGGACCCTGCCGTCGCGGCAGCCGTAATAGATGTTACCGTTGGTATAGATTGCCGCGCAGGAGCGCACGTCGCCGCCCGAGACCGCCCGCCACTTCTGCGTGCCGTTCGTGTTTATCGCATAGAAGAACCCGCCCGCCGAGCCGATATACACGGTGCCGTCGGAGCCCAGCGCCGGTGACGCATAGAACGCGCCGGAGCCTGCCGGGGTGAACGCCCACTTCAACGTTCCGGTCGAGTTCAGCGCGATCACTTTACCGTTCTGGCAGCCGAAGTAGATGCTTCCGTCTGACCCCACCGCCGGAGACGAACTGATCGCCGCGCCCGCGGCGTAGGCCCATCTCTGCGTGCCGTCCGCCCTGAACGCATACATCGTGCCGCCCGTGCAGCCGACATAGACCGTGCCGTCACGCCCGACGGATATCGACGTATCTGCCCTGGACGCGAGAACCTTCTTCCACTTCAGGCTGCCGTCGGAGCGCAGCGCGTAGAGGAAATTGTCGTTCGAGCCGAAGTAGATGGTCCCGTCGGAGGCAATGGCGGGTGATGCCGTGCTCACGCAGTTATAACCTACGTCCCACAGCTTCGTCCCGCTCCCGCTGACGGCGTATATGCGTCCGTCGCCGCAGGTAAAGTAGACTGTCCCGTCGGAGCCGACCACGGGGGCCGAGCGTATAGCGCCGCCCGCGGCAAGCGTCCAGGAGAGGTCGGAGCCGGTCCCGCCGTAGAGTCCGAGTCCCGATGAGGCATAGTCCCTATGGAACTTGGGCCAGGACGACGAGGCAAGCTGCGCGGTCGCGGCCTGGGCAAAAAACGCCAGGGCGACCGCCAAAATGCAGGCAGTAATGTGACGTTTCATAATATTGTATCCCTCCCGGTTGCAAGCAAACGAGGAAGCCTACGAGCTTCCCGGCCCGTCGGTATATGCCAGGCAGGCGTGCGATTAATACCCTGTGCCAGGTTGCTTCAAACATGTCATATCTCAGCCGTATATATTGCTGGGTTTGTGCTCTCCAGATGGGTTTGGCAGGCTCAGCACTGGTAATTGCGGGTCTATGGATGGGGTATCTGTGACAGTTGTGGTTGGGATTGGTGAAGATGAGCTTTGCGCCGAAGCGCCTTGGGATGCGGCATACTCCCTTCCCTTTTCGTGTTTTCGTCCTTTCGGGCTTTCGTGACTAATTCCCTTCCCCCGTACGTGAAAAACGGCCGGCGGGTATGCCTGCCGACCGTCGAATACCCTTATTCATAGTGACTATGTGCTCAGCCGCAGCCCCCGCATGTGGCCACACGGCCGCACCACGGCACAATAGCAAGCCTGGCCGGTTCGCCAAGAGATGCCCAAGCCATCACGTGGACCCCGTTCCACCGGGAGTCCCCCTCGCTCGCGCTCAGGAAGTCCTCTATCTTCTCCCAGAGCCGAGAGAAGAATCCACGTATGGAGAAGCCCTTCCGTCCCGAATCCATGCTCGGGGGCGGCGAGCCGCTTTCAAAGAAGAACCGCAGGTCACGGTATAGCCGTATCCTGGCCTCCTCAGGCAGGTCCCGCGCGCGGCTAACGTGATGTATTCTCAAGTGCTTCTCGATGATCCGCGATGCACGGTTCGCCGTGCTTTGCGGAACATCGGACACTTCCGGAAAGAGCTTCTTCATGTTACGCCTATCAGAGCTACACTACTGTCAAGTCGCTGACCAGGCTCACCTTCTGCTCGGGGCAAAGTGTGTTCGGCCTGAGTTCGCGGCCTTGCAGCTTCGATTCAAAGTCCAGATGCCTGTCTATGACATCGGCCATCTTATCAGACTTGCGGACGACCAGGTCCCAGTCCTCCGCGACGGGCAGCGGAAACTCAGTTATTTCCTCCACCCGAGCTTCTTGTTCCGTCTCCAGCATCAACGGGCGGTCCAAATCCCGCATCACAATCACCTCTTTCACCGTCGAAGGCGCCTATGAAATGGTTACCCATGCGCTTCGCTATGCTAAACGACCTGCCGGGCGGCCTATCAACTGCCGGAAAAATTGTGGAATGATTCCTATGATAACCGGCAACCAATGGAACTTTTTACGCGTCTAAACACTCATATAAACAGGTGCGGTTGCACCGTTGCGGTTTTAGATGGTGTCCCGGCAGGCTTCTGGCAGGGCCGGCGGGATGCAAGGGCGTGTTCTTCATACCAGCACGCGTCATGGGTGGAAAGGGGGAGTTCGGATGCGAACTCCGCGGCAGGGCAGCGTCCCATTTCTTCTCACTGCAATAGTCAGTGCAGCCTTCGTTGTGCTTGGGTGCACCGTATTCGCACAAACAACCGGCTCCTCAACCAGTTACAGCCTGCCAAACGGACGCAGCGGCAGCTTCCTTACCCCTATCGCCTCGATGAAGCTTCTTCCCGATGGCGCGCAGGTCTTCCTGAGTCAGAAGGTCGTTATCGGCGCGGTGAGCGATTTCATCTATGTGGAGGAGCCGGATCGGTCCGCGGGTATCAGAATCGACTCGCGGGAAGTCACCCCTCCTCTTGAACTCAGAGTCGGCGACCTGGTCAGCGTGGCCGGCGCCATGGGAACGGTCCTCGGCGAGCGGGTTGTCATAGCACAGTCCGTCTACACATGCCAATTCGGATTGGGCGCGGTGACGGGCTGCCTGGGGATGTCGACGGCGGCTATCCTGGGGTGGCCGGTGGACCCGAAACAGCCGGACGGCGCCAGAGTCACCGGCCTTGTGCCAAACGGCATGCTTGTGCGCATCTGGGGCAGGATAACGGCTACCGGCACGCTCAACGGCAAATGGTATGTCTACCTGGACGACGGCTGGCACAAGATGGACGCGATGAACCAGTATATGCGCGACCAAGGCCAGCCGGCCAGCGCGGGCGTGATGGTGTTCTCGTCCAAGACTCTCGCTCCCGGTCCCACCATCGTAGCAGCTACGGGCGTGCTTACTTCCACCACTTTCGACCCAACGCCGCTAGACCCCAACGGGGACGAACTGGTCATACCGGCGATATTCACTTCATACGAACAAGACCTTTCGGCGCCGGGCGAGGTGGGCCCCGGCCGTCCGATGATTACCGTCCAAGGCAGGGTCAGAGCGGTCGGCCAGACCCTGCCGGGAGTGACGGTTTGGGTCTACTCGCAGAGCGGTAATCTAAAGCTGGAGAATGTTACCGACGCCTGGACCTCATTTACGATTTCCGACTCCATGGACTATGGGGCGGTCACCGCGACCGCTAGTGGTTACAAGTCGGCAACCGCGGTTCCGAGCACCAGCTCATCGGACATCGACCTGGAACTGCAGCCGGCCGAGCTGCGCACTGAGGTGCAGTGCGACAAGCAATCGATAGCCGTTTGCAGCAGCGAGACCGCGAATGTTTGGGCTCTGCTGCGCGACATCGAAGGGAAAGGAATTCCGGCCCGGCAGTTGAGGTTGTCGACGACTCGAGGGTCGTTTGTCGAGACGCACTCTCCTGAGATTGTAGTCACCACGGACGCTGCGGGTCTTGCCGGAGCGACGCTGACCGGGGCGCCGGACGGCATAGGGATCGCCACCATTAAGGCGGAGGACTACCCGGGCGCCACGACCTCGTCGCAGGTGAACGTAGCACTTCGCGGATCCGCTATCACCGTATCCGCCTCCCCGAGCCTGATCTCCGCCGCGGCGCCGGTCGCGATTTCGGCGAACATCACGAACAACGGCGCGGCCATGGCCCAGGCTTCTCTGACGTTCTCGACCGACGTGGGTACATTCCTGGAGTCCGGAATGTCCACATACACCGCGCTCAGCTCGAGCGCGGGCACGGCTGGCGCCACCTTGTATTTCACCACCCCGGGCACGGCAACCGTGTCGGTGAAGCACACGAACTCGTGTTCGACGGAGACGTATGGCTGGGTGCTGGTGTCGTATACCGCTCAACCCTGGAGCGCGGAACAAGTGCAGCACTCGAATCCGTTGGTTGTCGACCTGGATGGACTGCCTGACGGCAAGAAAGAGGTCGTGGTTGCCAATGTGTCGGGGGGCCTGATGGCTATCGACGCAAACGCCAACCGCCTCTGGTCGCTGGGGAAGTACAGGAACGGAGCCACCAGTCCAGCTTGCGCGGTGCTGGACAACGAGAGATCGGGCAGACCTTGCATATTCTTCCCAATAGAGAACGATCAGGCTGTGCAAGCGTTCAAGTATGACTCCAAGCCTCTCGCGGGGTGGCCGGTGAGGACGCGATATCCGTTTTACGATGTGGCCTGCGCCCTGGGCGATCTGAACCGTGATGGCAGCATAGAGATCGTGGCGGCGGATGAGAGCTGCTTCGTGTTTGCGTGGAATCCGACCGGCGATTGGAAAGGGACCGGCGAGGTCGACGCCACGCCGCTGTGGTCGAATATCACTGGGACCTCGGGCGTGGTAATAAGGGGTTCCAGCCCATCGATCGGTAGCATTGACAATGATCCCAATGGATCGCTGGACGTTGTTGTTGGGACGGTGTCGGCCTATGGCGTATTTGGATTCCCGGGTGACGCCTGGGGCGACTACATGGCGAGCGGGCTATATCTGCCCGGCTGGCCGAAGACGATAGGAGGCAGGACAGAGGTGTCAAGTGCTATCGGCGACCTCAACGGCGACGGTCTCAACGATGCGGTGTGGTGCGGGGAAGACCTGTGTCTATATGTGTGGATTAACCCGGCGGCCGATCCGGTTGCTTACCAGTTGGACGCTTCGATAAAGAGCTCCCCCGCGCTGGCGGATTTGGACGGCGATGGAAAGCCTGAGATTATTGTCGGCACGGATTCAGGCAAGGTGTTCGCGTACAACTGGCAGGGTCGGGCACCGGTCGGCTGGGATGGCGGCATCAAGCTGGACTCCAGCGGGGTGTATCCGGTGCAATCTTCACCGGTTGTTGGGGACATCAACGGGGACGGCAAGGTCGAGGTGGTGGTGGGATGCAACAACGGTTACGTCTATGCGATCTACAACGACGGAATTGCGCACGCTCAGGACGGTCAGTCCACCAGTCCGATTGCCTGGGCAGGATGCTGCGTGCCGCCCGGCCAGACCGCGGCCAACATCTTCACGTCGCCCGTGATCGACGATATCGATAACGACGGCAGGGTGGATATCCTTGTGGCGGGTGACAAGGGCATCTATCTGTTCAGTTTGAACGCGCCATATATGCAGAATCCGGCGCTGTATCCGTGGCCGACGTTCCACCATGACAATCAACGCACCGGGTGTATCACTCCTCCGCCCCCGCCCGTATTGGCTTCCATCCAGGGGATCGTGAGCGGGGCCGGCGCCGGGCTGCCCGGAACGAAGGTATATATCTACAACTCCGATGGCGCGGATGTGCAGCGTCCTCACTCGGATCCTCCAATGGCCCGAAGCTACGTGTTGACGGCCGGCTCCAGTTCCGCCGATGCGGCCGGTGTTGGCGCCTATTGCATCAACCAGCTCGAGCCGGACAGGACCTACAACCTCAAGTTCGAGTCTCCGACCGGAGAAGTGCAGTGGGCCAACGGCGTCGCCGTCACCAAGGGCCTGCTGCGGCTGGACATAGCCTTCTAGAGTGTCCTGACGGGGTAAAAAGGACCATTTCCGGCCCATGGGGAAGAAAAAAGCCGAAATTTCCTACATTTTCTTCGTATGAGGAGCCGATCAAGAAGGAGATGCCGCGCTTGGCGTTGAAGATTGCGCCTAGGAAGCCCGCTCACGCACGATGCGAGATTCCGAACCAAGGAAAGGAAGGTGAACGTTCAATGGAGGCTTATTGCGTTAAGTGCAAGGCGAAGAGAGAGATGAAGGACGCCAAGGCCGTTACCATGAAGAACGGCAAGCCGGCGACTCAGGGCCTATGTCCGACCTGCGGCACCAAGATGTTCAAGATCGGCAAAGCCTAACGGTTTCTTCTCTGTATAAGATTTGTTGGATGGCGGGTTCCTATGGGGGACCCGCCGTTTTTTGGTATGCCGGTGTTGCTGGATTCGACACACTGAATTTGGGTAATCTAGCTGTGGCCAAAATCCAATAATGTGCATACGCGCTATGTCACGAATGGGCGGAGTGCATTTTCTGAAGGAGTGGACTAGATGAATCTTTGCGTCATTGGCACCGGCTACGTGGGCCTGGTTACAGGCACGGTCTTCGCGGACCTCGGGAACACGGTTATATGCATCGATAAGGACGAATCCAAGATCGATATGCTGGATGCGGGCCGGATGCCCATATATGAACCCGGGCTTGAGGAGATGGTTGAACGCAACCGCGCGGACGGCCGGCTGTCGTTTTCGACGGATATCGGCTTCGGTGTCAGGGAGTCGGATGTTGTGTTTATCGCAGTGGGTACGCCTACCGGCAATGACGGTTACGCGGACCTCACGGCGATTAGGGAAGTGGCGGTGATCATAGCTCGCAATCTCCACCGCTATAAGGTAATAGTGAACAAGAGCACAGTGCCGGTCGGGACGGGCGACCTGGTGCGTGAAATCATTGAGGAGCACAAGGAGAGGCCGGACATCGACTTCGACGTGGTTTCCAACCCCGAGTTCCTGCGGGAAGGCAACGCAATCAACGACACGCTGTATCCGGACCGCATAGTGATCGGCGCGCCGAGCCAGAACGTGGCTATGCGCATCTTGGAGCTTTATGCGCCCCTCGAACGGCCGATGATTATCACCGATGTATACTCGGCGGAGATGATAAAGTACGCCTCGAACGCGTTCCTTGCGACCAAGATTTCATTCATCAACGCGATCGCCAACATCTGCGAGGCCGCGAACGCCGACGTGCTGCAGGTGGCGAAGGGGATGGGTTACGACAAGCGGATAGGCGCGGATTTCCTGAACGCCGGTTTGGGTTACGGGGGCTCGTGCTTCGGCAAGGACACCTCATGCCTGGTATCGACGGCCGAGAAGTTGGGGTGTAATTTTGCCCTCCTCAAGAACGTGATAGAGATCAATGCCGAACAGCCGAGGCGGTTCGTGGATAAGATAAGAGCCGTGCTGGGAGGCCTGGAGGGTAAGACCGTTGGGGTCCTGGGGCTGGCGTTCAAGCCCAATACCGACGATCTGCGGGACGCCAAATCCCTCGAAATTATCGCGCAGCTCCTGGCCGAGAGGGCGACCGTTAGGGCATACGATCCCATCGCGATGGACAACACTCGCGGCGTCTTTCCACAGATCGAGTATTGCTCGAACGCTTATGAGGCTGCGGAGGCGTCGGATGCAGTCGCCGTGATCACCGAATGGAATGAATTCAAGTTCCTTGACCTCGCCAGGGTGAAGGAAACCATGCGACAGCCGATAATATTTGATGGAAGAAATATCTATGATCCCGAGCGAATGCGGCGGCTCGGCTTCGATTACTATTGCGTGGGTCGGCCACCAGTCACATCGACCAGGATAACAACCCACGTATAGGTCGAATCAGTCGCCGCGCGTCCCGGGGTCCAAAGAGGAGCATGCGCGGCATGATGGGAGTTCGAGAACTGAGCAAGAATTACGCGAAGGGTCTTGATTATTACGACCAGGGGCTTCTGGTTGATGCGTTGGCGGCGTTCGAGGCCGTGGCCAAGGAATCCGGCGACGAGAGCCCGGAGGCGAGACTTGCGCGGTTCTATATCGGCGAGACTCACGCGAGGCTTGCCGCGGAAAGCATCAGTCGCGGCTCCACGGAGCGTGCCGTCCAGCACCTCAGGGAAGCGATTTCACGGAACCCAAAGTTCCCCGATCTTCACTGCCTGCTCGCTGAGGTCCTGGCGAGCTCGGGCGCGCTGCACGACGCGATGGTGGAGCTGGAGACGGCGATCCAGATGAATGCCGGTTACGCGAAGGCCATTATGATGCTCGGCACGCTGGCGTATGAGATCGGCGAGCGTGAGGCAGGCCTGAAGCACGTCGCTCAGGCTGTCGAGCTGGAACCGCGCTACGACTTGGATATCTACCACGACGCCCTCGCTTCCCACGGCAGGGGCGACTTCCGCCGCGCGCTGGCGATGCTGCGGGAGATGTTGGTTACCAACGTCGATGATATCTCGTTCCACTTCACCCTGGGCAAGAAGCTGTATCGTTCCGGAGAGTACAGGGAAGCAGTCGAGGCCTTCGAGCAGGCGCTGAGCCTGAAGAACAACTACCCCGACATCCGCAACTGGCTTGGCCTGGCGCTGATGGCCAAGGGCGACCATGAAGAGGCCTTCGAGCAGTTCCAGGAAGCGCTGGAGATCAATCCCAACTACGTCGGCGCGATGATCAACGCCGGCATCGCGTGCGAGCTTATCGGCATCCCCGAGGACGCCGCCGCTTTCTACAGGCGCGCGCTGGAGACGGACCCGGATAACCTCGAGGCGAAGGAACGGCTGGGGACGTTATAGTTCACCAGCGAAGAGTAATCCCCGGTCTTACGGGAGTTATTTGGGGCTTTGCCCTATCCCCACCAGCTACTCTGTATCTGGACTCTGCAAGGGAGTCTGAGAGCGAACCCTCGGATAATTCCCGCGGAACTGCCTCATGCACGCTTCCCATTCGGTGCGAAATGGCGTGATTGGATTGTTTCATGTTCACATGGGTATACACGTAAGGAATTGAAGAGTCTGTAAGATCATCGGAGGCGATCCATGTTCATAGACTTTGTCACGCTGATGCTTCTGAATATGGCTGCGGGACTTGCGATCCTTGCGTGCTACGTCTATTGGGGTTTGGACGACACTGACCAAGGCCGTTGGGTTCCCGCTCTCGGGATAACCGGGTTAGTAGCCCTCTTGAATGGCTTCCGCATGAGCTGGACATGGCCGCTTCCGGGCGCGTTCAATACGGCCTACGGTGATTTGTCGGTGCTGTTCGGCGCGCTGTTCTTGGGGGCCGCGATATCGCTGTGGCGGGGCTGGAACCTCATCCCGCTCGGCATTTATGCCCTGGTGGCGGGCCTGGCATCGATATTGACCGGTGTTCGTTTCATCGATCTGCGAATGAGCGGCGCGGTGGGCCTGACCGCCGCCGGGTTCATACTCACCGGCCTGGGCGGCGTATTCGCTCTGCCGACTCTTGCTTTGTGGCGGAAGAAACGATCCGTGCGTTTAATCGGGGCAGCCGTGCTGATCGCCGCAGCGGCGATCTGGGCATTCTCGGGCTACCTGGGGTACTGGATTCACCTTCAGTACTTTGCCGGTTGGAAGCCGGTCGGGATGAAGTAGGCCGTCGCGCACCACGAAAAAGGGGCGGGCGACCTGCCAAGGCCTTGTCCGCCCCCAGAGAATACCCGTGCTGATGTCTAAAGTCTAGTATCCGTAGCCCCCGTAGCCCCCATATCCACTATTTCCTCGGCCATAGCTGCTGTATCCACTACCATAGCCCCCGTAGCCACTGCCGTAGCCTCCATAGCCGCCATAGCCGCCGTAGCCACCGTAACCACCGCCGAATCCGCCGATGATGCCCACGTTGCCTATGCCGTATGAGCCGAAGCCTCCGCCGTAGCCCCCGTAGCCACTGCCATAACCGCCGTAACCGCCGCCAAGCACTCCGAACCCGCCGCCGTATTCGCGGCCGGTGCCGCCGCTCATCGCGGCGAGAATTTCACTTGGGCTGGAGTAGTTCAAAGGGACCTTCTCGACACGCACCTCGGATGTCACCGGGGCCTCCGGATCGGGACCGGCGGACGGTAAGTCTATGCGCTCGGCCTTCGGGGTCGAATCCGCCTTCTTGGTGATGATATAGATGTCGCCGTCGATCCTGTATATCAGTCCGGCGGTCTTCATCAGGCTCTTGAGCGCCGAATCGAACGGCACATCCTTGAACGAGATCGAGGCGATTGTCCCGCTCACGTTCGAGTCCATGGAGTAGTTCTTGCCGGAGTTCTTGAAAAGCGCCTGAAGCGC
>JAMCYN010000150.1 GCA_023474015.1 Armatimonadota bacterium | reverse complement strand
CACTATTATCTAACGATCTCGGAGCAATCGCTGGACTGTTGTACGAGATAGGCTCTGGAGGGATTGCCCTCGCGCAAAGTGCCGCTGCTAACGTCCTGTCGCTCGATCCAGTGAAGATCGAGGGAGCGATGCGGAAGCGCCATGCTGCCATAATGAGCGACCAGAAAGAGGATGATGAGCACCTTAAGATTCAGCACATGCTCACGAAGGTAGGCCGGTCACTCGGGTATGATGTTCATGTCGCCTCAAACGACCGCTCCAAGAGCTACGCCGGAGAAGCTCTGAGCTTTCTGACCCTCGGACAGCTTCCTGACTTGGGGTTGTCTGGTGAGGTAGCCCAGACGGTTGCGTTGATAGACGTGCTCTGGCTTAAGAATGACTCAAGCCAGATTGAGTGCGCATTCGAGATAGAGAAAAGCACGTCTATTTACTCAGGCATACTTCGGCTTCTGGACCTGGCTCGCGAGCTTGGCAGCTGCGAGAATCACTTCTTCCTGGTGGCACCGGACTGCCGCAGGAAGGAAGTCGAGGCCCAGCTTCGCCGCCCGTCGTTCGCCAATCTCGGCAATGTGCACCTGCACTACATTCTGTTCTCATCATTGTGCGAACACTGCGCCAGCCTCTGTAAGCTCGGGGACGACTACCGCATTCTCCTCAAGATCGCCGGTGGTGGCTGATATGCTGGGGCATGCGGTTCCCGAACACCCAGCTCGACCGACCGGAGGAAACCCTCTGGCCGGCCTTCGCCTCTCAGAAACCAGCAGTTATTTCTGTCCTCCTTCGACTCGTTCGAGATCCATGCCACACTTTGAGCACTTGCCCGGCTTGTCAGAAGTCACTTCCGGGTGCATAGGACAAGTGTACTTTGCCACGTTGACCGCAGTTCCACTGTTTGAGGAAGCGGCACTCCCGTCCTTGTTAAGCATCAATCCCAGCGACAGCGCGTCGCCGACTTTTGCCAAGCCCAAAGCTTTCTTGGCGGGCTCTCCTCCACTTGCCGCAGGCTTGATCTTCACCGTGACGGAGCCATCACGCTTATCTATGGCTGTCACTGTGCCGGAAAGCATGGCGCATCCTTGATGAGCCATCTGCATTGAGCCCGTACCGGCCTTGTGGGTATCACCCATCGTGCCGCATCCTCCACTGGATGAACCCATACCACATCCGTCAGATGCGACTGCAGTGCCATTTACGTTGGCAATGATGGACGGACCAGCCAACGCCAGTGCCGCGAACACGACTACCGCAACACCAACCCAGAAACGTTTCCTCAAATCAGGTCTCATTGTTTACCACTCCTTGGCTTCGGCGGCATAATGCTGCCGGTGATATGTAGACTTGGTTGAAAGGACGTTGCACTGACTCCAGCGGTTGCAAGTATTTTGCACGTTTCCGGTCTCAAGCCAGTCTATGATGACAATCCGACCGGATGGATCATCTTCCTTCGCGTGCATCCGATGCGCATGCCGTAATTGTCAATGCGCCAAGGTGCGATACTCGACTAAGCCTATCAATAAACTTGGTAATATATGGCGCTAAGCTATTGACAAACGCCTGCTGGCACGCCATAATGATATCAAGCTAAAGAAATTAAGCTGACCGGAAAACCGGAGGCCGGTAGATTACACGCCACTTTGGTGCGTAATCTACCGGCCCTTCTTGTTTGTGACAGAAGACTGGCTGACCAGAAAACTAGAGGCCGACAGGAATCTCGGAACCCGAGTATCTTGCCGGCCTCTTTTGTTGTATCTGGGCTATGGGGAGGTGATGAGGATTGGGTTACTCCAGCTCTGGTGGTCTGCCTCGATGTCGCAATGAAGGGCCGTTTGTATCACATCTCGACATTGGAAAGGAGACTCGTTTTGAAAGTGACTGTATTACTGATTCTCGTCATTGTCCTTGTGGCTTTGGCAGCAAACGTAACACTTGGCGCCGTGGATTCGGTTGATATCCTGATCAAGGCGCTCGTTGACAAGCAGATAATCACCGAGGACGACGCGGCAGCGGTACGAGCGGAGATCGCCGGCATTCGCGTGGAAGAGGAGGCAAAGAAGAAGTCGTTCAACATAGGCGCAAAGCGCCCGATAAAGCTGAGCGGGTACTTGCAGGAGCGATATACTCACTCGAACCTGGCCGGGTTCAATGACTTTTTCGAAGCAAAGCGGGCTCGGCTTTCACTAGCCGGCGATGCTACCGACAAGGTGGACTTTAAGTTGCAAGTCGACTTTGCAGGATCGAAGTCTGGCCTTACAAGTGCGACACTGACACCAAACGCTGACCCGCTGAAGACAAAGCTCAGCACCAAATCGACCAATAATGCGAAGCCGCTTTTATTGGATGCCGTTATCGGCTACAAGCTCTCGAGCGACAATAGACTCTCAATCGGGCAGTTCAAAGTGCCTTTCGGCTGGGAGAACCTGACCTCAAGCACTAACCTGGACACGATCAATAGGTCGCTGGTTACAGAGTCTCTTGTTCCAGGTCGAGACACCGGCAACCAGGGAAGAGATGTCGGCGTGCTGTGGAGCGGCGTAAGGCCGTTGGATGAGTACGGAGCTAGATCACTCGAGTATTATCTGGGAGCGTTCAATGGTTCGGGCATCAACGTTAGCGACGACAATGACCGCAAGGACCCGGCTGCTCGATTGGTGTGGAACTTCGGTCCGTCCAATGCCCACCTTGGAGTTTCCTACTTCAATGGCGCAGTGGGAGCTAACAGTGCAGTGCACACCAGGACCGGAACTGAGTTAGTCTATGTTCTCGGCCCCTACGCGCTCAAGAGTGAGTACATTTGGGGCAAGGATTCGACGACCAACAAGAGCGGTTGGTACAGCACCTTGGTAAGGAACTTCAGCAGCAGCACTCAGGGTGTAATTCGCTTCGACGAATTGCATTCCAACACAGCGACGCAGAACGACCCGGTCGACACTTGGACCTTCGGGTTCAACAAGTTCCTGAACAAAGATGGCTATACCCGCTGGCAGATTAACTATGAGACCCGCCGTGGTTCACTGGCAGCAAGCGGCCAGAACCAAATACTGGCCCAATTCCAGGCAGGATTCTAAGGAGGACAAATGATATGAAAAAGATCATACTCGCCACATTCCTGGCGGCACTAACAGCCACTGCGATCATTCCAGCGCAGCCTCTGCAGGCCGCCGAGCTTTCGGGCACCCTGAGCCTATCCGGCGCTTGGGCAATCTATCCTCTCGCGGTGAAATGGGGTGAGGCGTTCCATAAGCTGCACCCGAATGTCAGGCTGGATATCTCGGCCGGTGGCGCGGGCAAAGGAATGACCGATGCCTTGTCAGGTACAGTAGACATCGGTATGGTTTCTCGCGAAGTGGACAAGGCGGAGAAGGCAAAAGGTGCCTACGCGATATTCATCGCCAAGGACGGCGTATTTCCCGTGGTAAGCGCGAAGAACCCGGGGGTCAAGCAGATCCTAGAGCACGGGATTTCAAAGAAATCGTTCATTGCGATCTTTGTGGAGGGCAGACCTCTCAGCTGGCATCAGATTGCGGGCGCTCCGGCAGCGCCGGTCCATGCATACACTCGATCCGACGCCTGCGGGGCTGCCTCGGCATGGGCGGCAACGCTAGGCAAGTATAAGCAGGACGACCTCAAAGGGATCGGAGTCTACGGCGATCCGGGCTTGCTGGAAGCCGTGCGGCGCGATCCGCTGGGGCTTGGGTACAACAACCTGAGCTACGTCTTCAGGGGTGACCGGATTGCACCGGGCGTCGAGATCGTCCCCATAGATGCGAACCGCAACGGCAAGGTCGACCCTGAGGAACGGATCGATACTCGGGACAAAGCCTATAAGGAGATTGCTTCGGGCAGATATCCGGGCGCGCGGCGCGAGTTTCTTGTGACCAAGGGCAAACCAAAGGGTCTTGCTCGCGAGTTCATTGAGTTCGCGCTCAGTGACAAAGGGACCAAGATCCTGGAAGAGGTCGGAGGATATGTCCCGCTCTCCAAAGAAGAACGGTCTGCCGAGGTCGGCAAGTTCTAAGACTATCAGATGCTGGGCTGGCTCTCCACACGAGGGTCGGCCCGGCACGGAGGAGACACTATGGCTCTAAGGAGACGAATATTCGAACTGGTTTTCAGCAAGACGATGCTGGCGGCGACGCTGTTCTCAAGCCTGCTGGTGCTTGTGATAGGGGTGGCTCTCTATCTGAAGTCGCGTCCACTGCTGGAGTCCAAATCCCTCGCCGCCCTTCTGCTGGGTGACAAGTGGCAGCCATCAGCAGGCCTCTTTGGTCTGAAGCCGTTCATCATCGGAACATTCTGGGTGACGGGTCTTGCGATGGTCATAGCGGTGCCCCTATGCATCCTGGCCGCGATTTACCTGGCGGAATATGCAAGTCCGCGCGTTCGAGCAATTATCAAGCCACTTATCGATCTGTTGGCGGGCGTTCCATCGGTTGTTTATGGTGCCTGGGCGCTGCTCGTTGTCGTGCCGTTCATCGCAAACGTAGTGGGCCCCTTTGCACAGGCGCATTGGAAGCGAATCCCACTTCTTGCTACTGAGTATTCGACGGGGTTCAGCATTCTGGCCGGCGGAATTGTGCTCGCCATAATGGTGAGCCCGGCCATTATCTCGGTCGCGGAGGAAGTGCTCAGAGCGGTACCTGCGGACTATCGCGATGTGTCTTATGCGGTTGGGGCGACTCGGCTTGAGACGATCACGCGAGTAGTTGTCAGGAAAGCGCTGCCCGGCCTTGTAGCATCGGTAGTCCTGGGAGTCTCGAGAGCACTCGGGGAGACAATGGCGGTGCTGATGGTCGTGGGAAACGTGGCGGCGTCACCGAAGTCGGTGTTCGATGCGGCGTATCCGTTGCCGGCGCTGATCGCAAACAACTACGGAGAGATGATGTCTATTCCGCTGTACGATTCGGCACTGCTTTGCTCATCGCTGGTGCTGCTGGTCATTGTCCTATTCTTCAATGTGCTGGCCCGGGTAGTCCTCGCTCGCACATCAAGGAGGGCTGCATGATGCTGACACGACGAGCAAAGGAGTTTTGCTTCAAGCTGATCACTGCAGCCGCAACCGGCGTTGTTGTTGCCCTGCTCGGGCTGATCATCGGCACGATTGCCTACAAGGGCGCGGGCAGCCTGAACTGGGCTTTGATCACACAGGCCCCCAAGGGCGACTACTACACAGGCGGTGGAGGCGGGATCGCGAACGCAATTCTCGGCTCGGTCTACCTCGGACTGGGAGCTACATTTCTGGCGTTCGTGATCAGTCTGCCCACGGCGCTCTACCTGCGGACCTACTGCCGTAGCAGGTTCGCGACACTGGTTCGTGGGTTGCTGGATGTGCTTTGGGGGGTGCCTTCCATCGTGTTCGGGGCCTTTGGTTTCACGCTGATGGTCTACCTCGGCTTAAGGGCATCGCTTCTGGCTGGGATTATTACGGTGGCTATGTTTGAGCTTCCTATCATGACGCGCGCAATAGATGTGGTGATGAGAATGGTCCCGCGCGAGATCGACGAGGTGTCATACAGCTTGGGAGCGACCAAGTCCGAGACGGCGTTTCGAGCCGTCGTGCGACAGGCTCTACCGGGGATCGTGACGGGTGTCCTGCTTGCATTTGGCCGAGGGATCGGGGATGCGGCCTCGGTAATGTTCACGGCGGGTTTCACCGACCAAGTGCCGCACTCACTTTCCCAGCCGGCAGCGACCCTGCCTTTGGCGATATTCTTCCAGCTCGGGACACCTTTTGATGAAGTGCAGAAGAGAGCCCACGGGGCCGCACTGATCCTGATCGGTATCGTGCTTGTCACCAGCGTGCTCTCGCGAGTCTTGAGTGCCCGCCTCGGCAGACACGTGGTGAAGTAAGGAGTTCCATTCTCATGTCAGAAACGCATATCAAAACAAGTGGGCTCGGCCTGTTCTATCATGATGTTCATGTCCTTAGGGACGTAAGCGTCAGTATTCCATCTCGACAGGCAACGGCCATAATCGGCCCCTCCGGATGCGGCAAAACGACGCTCCTAAAGTGCCTGAACCGGATGATCGATCTCGTGCCGGGGGTGCGCGTCTCGGGGAAGGTGATCGTCGGCAACCAGGACATCTACGGAAGCGGCATAGATGTGACATCAGTGAGGAAGCGGATCGGCTTGATCGCGCAGAAGCCGACACCGCTGCCGATGTCTATCTTCGAGAATGTGGCATACGGGCCGCGAATCTACGGGGTCCATTCCAAGAAGAAGCTTCGCGAGGCAGTTGAACACAGCCTGCGCACGGTAGGACTTTGGGACGAGGTGAAAGACAGGCTCAAGGATCCGGCGAGCAGGCTCTCGATTGGGCAGCAGCAGCGCCTGTGCCTCGCCAGGGGGCTTGCTGTAGAGCCGGAAATACTGCTCTTCGATGAGCCCACATCCGCGCTGGACCCGGCCTCTTCTCATCGCATCGAGAAGGCAGTGGAGGATCTGAAGAGCGACTACACGTGTGTGGTAGTGACGCACAATCTAGATCAGGCGAGGCGAGTAGCTGACCACGTGCTATTCATGTGCGATGGAAAGCTCATCGAG
>JAMCYN010000054.1 GCA_023474015.1 Armatimonadota bacterium | reverse complement strand
CGGTCGTGGCCATGACGCCGGTCGATTTGACGGCGGCCTACACGACGGCGAAAGGCAAGCAGAGGATCATAGTCGCGATCACCAATAGCTGTGATTTGCCGGTGAGGGGAGTTGTCGGTTTGAGGCTCCCCAAGGGGTGGAAAGCGGATACGAAATCGCTCAAATCCATTGCTCTGGCAAGTGGCAAGACATTCAGGCAGGGAGTTGACCTGACTCCACCGGTGCCGGGCGCGGCGTTGCCTGAGCATGTGAAGGTGTCGGCTGAGCTTACAGTGGAGAAGGAGCCGTATCTGGCGAAGTTCACGCTGACCGCGACAGCGGGAGGGGCGAAGAACTGAGAGGGTTAGGGCTTGTCAAATCTTCTCGCTAGTGCCCTGAGGGACTCGGGGCTGGTGCAGTCGTTTTCGGGAGTGCGGACTATCTTCGGGCATGGCCCTGAGATATCCGACGCGCACCAGATGCTCGCCTGGGCTTACGGCTACTGCTACGCCCGAGAGATCGCCAGTCGAGAGACGGCAAGTCTGCTTCTCGGACGCGACCCCCGGCCCACCGGCTCGGCGCTCGGCGCGGCTTTGGTCAAGGGGTTCCTTGCTGGAGCATCATCAAACGGCTGCTGGCTGCGCATCGTAGACCTGGGCATCATTACGACTCCTCTGGCCGAGACCGCCGTGCGCTCGCTTGGGGCTGACGGCGGGGTGATGGTCACCGCCAGCCACAACCCCCTCGATCACAACGGTTTCAAGTTCCTGACCGGCGCGCACTCATCGGATGATCCACACGCCGCGCCGCCGGGGGCGCTGCTGTCGGCTTGGGTTATGGGGCGAGTCATATCCGATGTGGAGGTGCTGCCTCGCGAGGGCTTCGCGGAGTTCAGGAAACATATCGACGTAATATCCTCGGTCGCCCTGGAAGAAGCTCTTTCGCATCCCGATAACGAATCCGACAGGATACAGGCCGAGCGGGCCTATCTGGATGTGATCGGTCAAGACTGGGGAATTGCCCCGCATTGCCTCAAGCCTCTGACTCTCGGTCCGGCCCTGCTTGACCCCAACGGTGGTGCGGGCTGCGGAATTGACGCCAGAGTGTTGGAGCACTTCGGCGTGAGAGTCATAGAAGTCAACGCGGAACTGGGCTACCCCGAGCATGGGATAGATACCGATGGCATAGACCCCGCCAGTGGGCGGCACATGCTGCTCAGAGTCGCACGGGCGGCGGCAAGGGAGAGGGCGCACTTTGGGGTCGCCTTCGACTACGATGCCGACCGGGGCAATCTGGTGCTGCCGGGTCATGACGAGTCGGCAATAATCGCGCCTCAGAAGGTGGCGGCGTTCAATGTCGCGCTGGCGCTTGCCCGCCGGAGGCTTGTCCTGAGCCCAGTCGAAGGACTGCACGGCGATGTTCACGGGAACCTGGCCGTGGTGATCTCCGACGCGACCTCCCTTGCGTGCGAGAGGGTCGCCGCCGCGTTTGGGGCCGAGGTGTTCCACGTGGAGACCGGCGAGATCAACGTCGTCACTAAGATGCACTCTCTTCGCGCGGCGGGATATGACGTGCCGGTGGGCGTCGAGGGCGCGAATGGAGGGACCATATTCGAAACCAGCACCTGCCGCGACGGCCTGCAAGCTGCGCTGTCGGCGGCCCTCGGCGAATCTCAGCCGCAGGTGGCGCGGGAATGGGTTCGGATTGCTTCGAGAATCAACGGAATATCTCCGGATGCGGCTCATGCATTGAGCCTGGAAGAGCTGGTAGCGTCGGTGCCCACGAATCCCAACGTCTTCTTGCGGTTCTCCGCGCCGCCTATCCCGCACGGCGAGTTCAAGGAGCGGGTGGAGGCGTACTTCGCGGAAAACTTGTGGTCAAGGTTTGCGACCCGGTTCGAAGGCTTCGAGTTCCAGAACTTCGAGGGCACGGAACAGGTCGCCGAGCGGACCGGCGACGAGAGCGGCGGTTGGCGAGTCCTGTTGAAGAGTCCCGAGCGAAAGGCGTTCGTGTTCCTGCGAGGGTCCCGCACCGAGGCGGGTGTGTGGCGAATGATAGTGGACGCCGATGACCCCGCCGACCTCCAATTGCTGGAGCCCGCCGCTAAAGAAATGTTCGCCCAGGCGGCTCGGCCGGCATTTTGAAAAACTTTATGCCCGATTGGATGAGCTAGCTGTTCGATTGCCGCCGAGTTGGGTATCATGTTGCTGGAACGCGCGATGGCAGCACGCGGCCGTGGGCTAGGAGGCCGAGATATGAATACGTTCGATATCGAGGCGCGCGCTTTCCTGAAGGAATTCCAGCAGCAGCCGGAGGAAATCCGAAGGGTCTTCCTCTACGTGATATGCCAGACGATGGTCCAGACGGGCCTGCTCGAACTGACAGGGGTCTCCAAGACACTCGGGCTTGGAGTGACACTTGTTTACAGGAAACTCGATACGGGCGAGATGTTTGACATCGTCAAACCCGAGATGAGCAAAGACGAAGAGCAGGCGATCGGGGCGCGGATCGGCGAACTGCTGCGAGAGAGCGCGCGAGCCGCTTAGATAGGAGAGAGGGTTGAGGAGTTAGAGAGTCTGAGGGTTAGGACTCTCTAACTCCCCAACCCTCAAACTCTTATACCCTCTTAGCATTCTCAAAACTCCCCACTCAGACCGAAGAAGGCGTTCTGTATGGTGTCGTAGCCGATATGCATGCTGATCGGGCCTCCGAGGCGGAAGCGGCAGCCGACTTGAGCCGCGAGTTTGGTTTCGGCGTTGCTGCCCGCGTTCCACTTCCAACCGGTCACGTTCGATACGGCCGTGTGGTAGGTGCGGTCGACCACGACCCCGATGCCGGTGATCAGCATAGCTTTCTCAGTGCCGGAGCTGAACAGCGCCTGGAAGCCGAGCGAGTTGCGGGAGTTCTCGGTGAAGTAGTCACTGTGGGGAATCATGCCATCGATGGTGTCGCCATCGCGCGATAGGTCCCCGGAGAACCAGACACCCGCGCCCCAATGCTGGTTGCTGATCCACTGAATTCCGACCGCCGGATCTCTGTCGCCGTGACCGGGAGCGAACACCACTCCGGCGTTGAATCCCCTTGGGGCACGCGGCGAGCTGGAGCGTTCGGATGGGCTGTAGCCTGAGTAATCTTCGAGTCGCCTTCGGTCGCGTCCGGGGTCATAGCCGTAGTCGCCGCGATCATAAGGGTCGTAGCCTATGCCGGGATGGTACTGACGGTCACGTCGGCGCTCGATCCGCTCGCGCCTTTCGATCTCTCGCCGAGCCTTGTATTCCTTTAGCTCGTTTTCCTTGCGCTCCTTTTCCTTGTCGGTGGAGGTGGTCGTAGTTGTCGTGGTTGTGGTGGTCGTCGTGGTAGTGGAGGATGTTTCCGAACCCGCCGACGGCTTGCCGTCGTGGGAGCGCCCGGCCTTGGCCGCGGCTTCTTCTTTCTCCCGCGGGGTCTGAGCCGCCGCCGGTCCCAGGCAAACCGCTCCGACAAGAACAAGCGCCGCAATTGCAGACATGTGCCGTTTCATAACACGTTCCTCCCGTTCATCGCGCCGGAGGCCAAAGCTCGAGCCCCGGCGTTCGTCATTATTCATATAGACGAAGCAAACTGCGCCCGGTCGCCAAAAAATACGGCTGTGTTACCAATCGAGAAAATGATGGGCCTGGTGTGGGTGGATCGGAAATCATGGCTCTTCAGCTACGTCTAATTAACATGTAGGAGGCAAATGAAATGTCAATACGAAGTTTCACTTACCTAACTCGCCTTCTCCAGGCAATTTTCGTACTCGCGCTGTGCGGGATTCTGGCCGCGAGCGTATCTGCCCAGGGCAGAAGAGACAGATCAGACCGCGACTCCGGTAGGCGCGGCGAGGCAAGGCAGCAGTCCGGCCCCAGGGACAACAGAAGCGGCCGGCCCGACGTGCGGAAAGGGAAGCCCGACACTCCCCGCGACGCCGTCCGTGAGCGTCGCGACCTACCCGGCCGCCGGGACCATTGGGAACGTCGTGACAGGCCCGGCTCGGACAATCCGCGGTCCGGTGAATGGCGGAACAGGCGCAACGGTCGAGACTATCGCCCGGAGAGCCGCCCAGACAACCGCGACTACCGTCGTACAGACAGACCCCCGGTATACGTTCCCAGGCGTGATTACGACCGGGACAATCGCGACTATCGTGAGCCCAGGGGCTACAGACCGCCGGCCTTCCGAGGTGGGTTCTACTTCTATTCGTCGCGGCCCGGCAACAGGCCGTATCACTACGGTCACTGGGTGTTTGACAACTATGATCCCGGCTTCTGCCGGAGATCGGTCTACTTCCACTTCGGTATCTTCCCGTACATTCAAATCGGTCGTGTCCGCGTTCTTCCGTATGTCAGGGTGAGCTACTACGACCGGCCGATTGCGATCAACGCCGTCGGGCTGGAGATCGCGATGGCGGATATTCGTGAAGCCTGGCTGGACGGCAGGCCCGATCTCATCGACCGCCACCTCAGCGGGAGCCAGAGGATCGCCGTGCTGCTGGACGGCAGGTATGACTACTCGGTCGATGCCGACGACTACAATCAGATGACCTCCGACGCAATCGACGAAGTCCGGACGATCAGCTTCACCTGGGAGAGCGTCCGTCAGCGCACAGACGGCGACTTCACCGCGTTCGGGAGGCACGTCTTTCGCGATTCGTCCGACATTATCAGGACCCTCTATGTCAGCTACACCCTGAGCCGCATCGGGGGCGACTATGTGATCACGGAGGTGGGGACTTCGGGGTCGCCTTTGATGTAAGCGCGGCGCATCAGGCATTCCTTCATCGCGAAAGCGCGAAATGGAATAAAGGGATTTGGATATGTTAGTCGGGGGTATTTTTGCCCCCGACTTTTCTTTTGGGCCATTCTCGGCCCGAACGAACCGGAAACGCTCTTGACAAATATCGATAGAGAGACACATAATGTTATAAGTTCTGTAGTTTGTATTAGACTCGCATATCACGAGCCGGAAGCGCTCATTAGGCGTCGTGAATGTGGCTTGTCAACACAACACAACGGAGGAGAAACGATGAAGAAAGTACATGCAGTGACGGCTGCGCTTGCGCTGCTGAGTTTAAGTATTGGCGCTCAGGCGGATGTGTTCAATCTGGGCACGGCTCCCGACGGCACGGTTCTTACCAACCTGGAGACGGTCACGGTGGGCGATCCGGGAAATGCGGCTGATACACGCTACGCCACGCCCGGCTACGGCTCCGTGGGATACATCTACAACATCGGAAAGTATGAAGTCACCGCCGCACAATACTGCGATTTCCTGAACGCCAAGGCAAAATCCGATCCCTATGGGCTGTACAACATGTCTATGGCTGACAGAGTGAACACTGACAAGGGCTGCAACATCCAGCGCAGCGGCACCGATGGCAATTACACCTACACTGTGGCAAGTGACTGGACAAACAGGCCCGTGAACTATGTGAGCTACTGGGACTCCTGCCGTTTCGCCAATTGGATCAATAATGGGCAAGGTGATAGTGATACTGAGACCGGCGCGTATACATTGCTTGGCTATGATGGCGAAGATGGACGCACCATCGGCAGAAACGCAGGAGCGAAATGGTATCTCCCGAGTATGGACGAGTGGTATAAGGCCGCCTACTACAAAGGAGGCGGGACCAGCGCGGGTTACTGGGACTATCCTACCCGGAGCAACACTGCCCCTGGCAATCAGATCATTAACCCGACCCAGGCAACGAAGCCAACTACTGGATCAACAACAACTATACAATCGGCAGCCCGTACTACCGCACGAATGTCGGTGAGTTCGAGAACTCTGCGAGTGCCTATGGCACATTCGATCAGGGTGGAAACGTGTATGAGTGGAACGAGGCTACACTATATCACGATCCGGATCACGCGTATCGCGGCCTATGCGGCGGCTGCTTCACCTACAGCTACTTCGACGACCTCTGTGCATCTTACCGCAACTATGGCAATCCGAAAGGCGGGGCTGACTGCGCCGGGTTCCGTGTTGCTGAGGTTCCCGATGGTTGGGTTCCGCCAATCCCTGAGCCATCTTCGATTATCGCATTGCTTGGCGGCTTGGCATCACTTCTCGCTTTCAGACGGCGCAAGGCGTAGTGTTGATTTAGCAAAGGCTGTAAGTCTTGTCATGCTGAGCGGAAGGCGAAGCATCTGCTTTGAACCGAGCCATTCGTTGTGATCGAAGCCTTGGGTGCAAAGCAGATTCTTCGTCGTGCCTCCTCAGAATGACAAGGATTACGGCCTTCGTGCCGCGGGAACTCTTGACCGTGCGGAATTGATAGGTTAGTGCAAGTAGCCGTTCCCGCTGCATATCGGGGGGCTGAACCGCCGAACAGCCAGCCCCCCGAACTTCCGAACTTTCCCCATCATTTACCCCTTGACCAGGAGCATCGTTTGTAGGTATCCACTGTTGGGGCAGGGGCAATGCTCCATGAAGTATCCATGCAATAACTCATTTTAGACACAGGTACTTTTGTATGTGGTGTCGAAGTGGGTTATGTGGAAACAAATGTCCAACCTGGCGATTGGGTTCTGCTGACCGAGAACCCCAAGGCCGTGCTCTCCGCGCTCAA